>JBIQKC010000063.1:0-7892 GCA_044506885.1 Sphingomonadales bacterium | reverse complement strand
AAGAGCTCGCTCGCTCCCGCACCCGTCGCATTGCCAACCTATGGCTGACCTCCACCCCATAACCCATATGGTTCGCGATGTCAAGGGGAAAGTGCGTTCCCCATACCCCTCCCCACCCTAACCTCTCGTCATTCCCGCGAAAGCGGGAACCCAGTCGCAGTTGCGTGACGCAAAGAGCCCACTGGGTCCCCGCTTTCGCGGGGATGACGAAAGTGGGGGTGGGGGTGGGGCGTTACTGTTCCGCGGGGGCGGGGGGCTGCTGTTCCTCTTCGGCTACTGCGCGCTGGACGCGGCCGCCGGCGCGGCACCAGTTGACGAATTCGCCGGGAATCCGGCTTCCCTCGATTTCCAGCATCCCCCCGCCCGGAAGCGTCGCGGTGAGATCGCGCGGGCCGGTAAAGACGTCGAGCAGCGGATCGGCGGCGGGCAGCTTGCCTTCCCAGCGCCATTCGCCGTCATGCAATACGGCGTCGACCGGGAACCGCGAGATCGTTCCGTTGCCGATCACCGGGAACAGCGCCTTGAGACCGGGGCGGGCGCGCACGTGGCGGACGATCGTGAGCGTGGCGGGCGCCTGGCGGACGTCGCAGGCGAGGGTGAGCCAGGGGGCTTGTCCGGCAGCGCCGAAGTCTATCGCCTGGCCGTTGGCGCCGACGGTCCAGCGCGCGCCGTCCGTCGTGGGGGAGGGCAGCGGTTCGGCCGGCATCCGCCGCGCCGCCTCGAGCGAAATCCGCTGCGCCTGTTCGGGAGCGTCCGCCGGGCGATCGCAAGCCGACGCCGCTCCGGCCAGCAGCATCGCCGCAATCGTCCTCGCCATTACAGCATCGCACGCCATGCGCCGCTCATGACGAGGAGAGGGCAGGCATTCAAGCGGTGTCCCGCGCAGCGTCCCCCGCCGTCGTTGCCTCCCGGCGCTTGAACGATCGTTCGATCGGCGGCAGGTATCGTGCGCCGTAGCTCGCGCGCGGAGGCGCGCTTCTCGGCTGGAAGAGGGGAGCCGCCGATGAAGCGCCTTGTTTCATTCCTTGTCATGACGGCATGTTTCCCGGCGGCCGCGCAGGCCGAAGTCGTCGAGGCCGGTCCGGGCGGCTTTACCGTGGGCGGCGCGGTGCCGGTAGCCGCAACCATGAGCGAAACGTGGGACGGACTGGCCCACCCGGCGCGGTTCTGGAACCCGGCGCATAGCTGGTCGGGCGATGCGGCGAACATGACGCTGGAGCCGGTCGCGGGCGGATGTTTCTGCGAGGCGCTGCCGGCGAGCGGCGGATCGGTGGAGCATGCGCGGGTGATCTACGCCGCGCCGGGCGAGATGCTGCGCCTGCGCGGCGCGTTGGGGCCGCTGCAAGCCGAGGCGCTGACGGGCACGCTGACGGTGACGCTGAAAGCGGCCGACGGCGGGACCGAGATCGCGTGGGAATACGTGGTCGGCGGCCACGCGCGGTTCGCGCTGACGGACCTTGCGCCGGTGGTGGACGGAGTGATCGGCGAGCAGTTCGGGCGATTGGCCGACGGGCTGGGGCGGCTGCCTCAGGCGGAATGACGGCGGCGATGATCGGCGAACTTCTCGCCCCCCATCGCCTCGGTCCGCACGCCGTTGACCTTCCACGGCTTGCACATCTTGCACCCGGCGCGGGCGTTGCGGGAACGGTGGCGTTTGTGGTGCATGGTTGCTTCCTCGGCAGTTCGGGGCGGTAGGCGTCGAACCTATCCTTTTCGGACGACCACGAGTTGACTGAAATCTGGCGCTTGCCAGCGTATCGGTTGCCGTCAAGCCTGGCTTTTCGCTCACTATCCCAACACGCGCACCCTATCCCACGAATTGCGCGCGCGCTCGGCAAAGCGGACATCCGCCGTGACGATAGCGCATTCGAGTTTCATCGCCAACGCGAGATAGAGGCAATCCTTTAGCGGATGGCCGAGGTCGATCGCAAGGTCGGCCGCGCGTGAGATCGACGACGGAGAGAACCGCTGAAGTTGCACGATGCCATCGTCCAGCTTGCGTTCGAAATCGGCGAGCAGCGTGACGGCGTCCGCCTTTCGCGCCTTTTCCGCATTGGCGGCGCGCACGAATGCGGCGCAGACCTCGATTGCAAACAGATCGGGCGCGACGAGCGTTCCGGCGGGCAGTTCGAGCAGTTCGGTAGCTCGATCGCTGCCGGCCTCGGGAAAGAACCATTTCAACGCCACGCTGGCGTCGATGACGATCACCAGGAATCCCGTTCTTCGCGCAGGAGATCGAGCGAGGTCTTGCCGTCCGGCAATGCCCAGTTCAATCTGTCGCGCAAGGCTTTCATCTCCGCCGCCGTCCGCCTGGCCCGGCGCTTGCGGACGAATTCGGCAATGAGCAGGCGCAGTTCCTCGGAAATCGAACGGCCGTTTTCTTCGGCGATCTCGGTCAGGATCGCGTAATCCTCGTCATCGACTTTGCGTGCGGTCACGGTGGCCATTTGCAAGCACTCCTATCGCATGAATGCTAGCAAACTGAACAGATATTTGCAAGCACGTCACCGCCCCCATTTCCGCTGCGTCTTGCCATATCGCATCTTCCGCGTTCCCGGCTTGCCCTCGTTGCTGCGGCCGACCGCCGGAGCCTTGCTCTCGCCGTCGCCTATGCCGAGTTCGCCGGCTTCCAGCCGTCTGATCTCGTCCCGCAACCGGCCGGCTTCCTCGAATTCGAGGTCGGCGGCGGCGGCGCGCATCCGCTTCTCCAGGTCCTCGATGTAGCTGCGCAGGTTGTGGCCGACGAGGTTGTTGACCTCGTCGTCGCCGGTTTCGACCAGCACGCCGTCGCGGCTGGCTACGTTGGCGACGATGTCGGCGATCTGGCGCTTGATCGTGGTGGGGGTGATGCCGTGTTCGGTGTTGTAGGCCTGCTGCTTTTCGCGGCGGCGTTCGGTTTCGGCCATCGCGCGTTCCATGGAGCCGGTGATGCGGTCGGCGTAGAGGATGACCTTGCTGTCGACGTTGCGGGCGGCGCGGCCGATGGTCTGGATGAGACTGGTTTCGCTGCGCAGGAAGCCTTCCTTGTCGGCGTCGAGAATGCACACGAGGCCGCATTCGGGAATGTCGAGCCCTTCGCGCAGCAGGTTGATGCCGACGAGCACGTCGTAGACACCGAGGCGCAAGTCGCGGATCAACTCGATGCGTTCGAGCGTTTCCACGTCGCTATGCATGTAGCGCACGCGCACGCCCTGTTCGTGCATGAATTCGGTCAGGTCCTCGGCCATCCGCTTGGTGAGCGTGGTGACGAGCGTGCGGTAGCCTTTCGCCGCGGTCGCCTTGCACTCGGCGATACAGTCCTGCACCTGGTCCTCGACCGGGCGGATTTCCACCGGCGGGTCGATCAGGCCGGTCGGGCGGATGACCTGTTCGGCGAAGACGCCGCCCGTCTGCTCCATCTCCCAGCCGCCGGGCGTGGCCGAGACGGCGAAGGTCTGCGGGCGCATCGCGTCCCATTCGTTGAAGCGCAGCGGGCGGTTGTCGATGCAGCTCGGCAAGCGGAAGCCGTATTCGGCCAGCGTGATCTTGCGCCGGTGGTCGCCGCGCGCCATCGCGCCGATCTGCGGCACTGTCTGGTGGCTTTCGTCGACGAACAGCAGCGCGTTCTCCGGCAGGTATTCGAACAGCGTCGGCGGCGGCTCGCCCGGCAGGCGGCCGGTGAGGAAGCGGCTGTAGTTCTCGATTCCCGCGCAGCTTCCGGTGGCGGCGATCATTTCCAGGTCGAAATTGGTCCGCTGCTCCAGCCGCTGGGCTTCGAGCAGGCGGCCTTCGCCGTGCAGTTCCTTCAGCCGCTCCGCCAGCTCGAACTTTATCGCCTCCATCGCCTGCTTCATCGTCGGACCGGGGGTCACGTAGTGGCTGTTGGCGTAGACCCGCACATATTTGAGGTTTGCGCCCTTCTGCCCGGTCAGCGGGTCGAATTCGCTAATCTCCTCGATCTCGTCGCCGAAGAAGCTGATGCGCCACGCCATGTCCTCGTAGTGGCTGGGGAAGATCTCCAGACTGTCGCCCCGCACGCGGAAATTGCCGCGCGCGAAGGCGTGGTCGTTGCGCTTGTATTGCAGGGCCACGAGCTTGCGGATGATCTCGCGCTGGTCCTGCACTTCGCCCTGCTTGAGATCGAAGATCATCGCAGAGTAGGTTTCGACCGAGCCGATGCCGTAAAGGCAGGATACCGAGGCGACGATGATCACGTCGTCACGCTCCAGCAGCGCGCGGGTGGCCGAGTGGCGCATCCGGTCGATCGCCTCGTTCACCGAGCTTTCCTTCTCGATGTAGGTGTCGGATCGGGGGACGTAGGCTTCGGGCTGGTAGTAGTCGTAGTAGGAGACGAAATACTCGACCGCGTTGTCGGGGAAGAAGCTCTTGAACTCCCCATAGAGCTGCGCGGCGAGGATCTTGTTGGGGGCGAGGACGAGCGCCGGGCGTTGCAGTTCCTCGATCACCTTCGCCATGGTGAAGGTCTTGCCGGAGCCGGTAACGCCGAGCAGCACCTGCGTCTTCTCGCCCTCGCGCGCGCCGGCCGTCAGTTCGGCGATGGCGCCCGGCTGGTCGCCGCTCGGCTCGTAATCGGACACGAGTTCGAACCTGCGGCCGCCCATGGCCTTTTCCGGGCGCTCGGGCTTGTGCGGCTTGAAGGTTTCCGAAGTGTCGGGTTCCTCCAGCCCTCTGCGAATGACGAGTTCGGCCATGAGAACATATATGGGACAAATGGCGCGTCATCGCAACGATTGGCAGCGTCCCTTGCCGCTGGTAGCGTGCGCCATGCCGCGGTTGGGGCCGCTTCGCGAACAAGGGGAATTGCCATGCGTCCGATTCACTGCCTGCCGCTTGCAGCGGCGATCCTGCTCGCGGCCTGCGGCGGCGGGGCCGACGATCTCGCGGCCGACGGCGAGGTGACCGAGGACGAGCTGGCGGCGGCGCTCGACGACGCGGTGCGGCCGCTGCCGGGCCAGTACCGCACGGCGATCGAACTGATCGAGTTCGACATTCCCGGCATGCCGGAAGCGATGAAGGGGCAGATGCGGCAGCTTGTCGCGGGCGAGTTCGCGCAGGGCAACGAGTTCTGCATGACGCCCGAGGAAGCCGCCCAGAACGGCGCGCGGGAGATGGCCGAAAGCCTGGCGGAGGGCAATTGCACTTTCAGCCGGTTCTCCGTCGCCGGCGGCAACCTCGACGCCGACATGCAGTGCGCCGACGAGAACGGCGTGGCGAGCCATGTCGTCATGGCCGGCACGATGGCCGCGGACAGTTCCGACGTGACGATGGAGCTGGAACAGGAAGTGGCGCAGGCCGGGAAGGTCCGCCTGAAAATGCGCGCGCAGACGCAGCGGATCGGAGACTGCGCCTGAGCCCCCGTTCATCCGGCGAACAGGTCGGCAGCGGCAGGATCGCCCGCGATGAAGGGTGAATCGGCAAATGGCGATGCAGCCGGACCGGGCACGATGGCGCGGCGGATGGAGGCGTTCCGGCTTTCCGCGCCGGGCAATGCGCGCCCGCCGAGCGCGCAGCGGCTGGCGGGCGAGCTTTCGACGCCGCTGGAAGCGATAGCCTCGCACCTGCGCGGTTCGTTCGAACTGCCCCGGACGGACAATCCGCGCGTGGTCATGCTGCTGCCGGGCTTCGGGACGCACCCGTTCCGGATGCGGACCATGGCGCGGCGGCTGGAAGGCGCGGGCCATGTGGTCAAGCGCTGGGGGCTGGGGTTCAACCTCGGCGCCACGCCGGAAACCTTCGCCGCGCTGGAACGCCGGCTGCTGCGGCTGCATGAACGCTATGGCGAGACGATCGTGCTGGTCGGGTGGAGCCTGGGCGGGCTGTTCGCGCGCGAGCTGGCGAAGCGCCAGCCGCGGGCGGTGGCGAAAGTCATCACCATGGGCTCGCCGTTTTCGGGCACACCGTACGACAACAACGCCTGGCGGGTGTACCAGCTGGTGACCGGGTACCGCGTCGACCGGCCGCCGATAGAGGCCGACCTGGCGGCCAAGCCGCCGGTCGAGACCGTGGCGCTGTGGAGCCCGCGCGACGGCATCGTCGGTCCGCGCAGTTCGTGCGGCAAACCGGGCGAGCGCGATCGCGCGATCGCCCTGCGCTGCACGCACATCGGTTTCGCCAATTCGCCCGAAGCGATCCGTGCGGTGGCCGAAGAGCTGGAGGGCGGCTGACAGGCTCTTCTTCCCCCCTCTTGGCGGCGTGACGGAAGCGTGTCATGGTGCGGTGCACAAAGAAGAACCATGAACGCTCCGGCCAGGCCCCAGTTCGATGAGATGTACGCACCCGACGGGTCGGTGCGCGAGGCATACCGCGATTACAACGAATGGCTTTCGGCGCAGGACGCGCCGTGGCTGCGGCGCAAGGCGGCGGAGGCGGAAGGCTTCTTCCGCCGCACCGGCATCACCTTCAACGTCTATGGCGAGGACGACGCCGAGGAACGGCTGATCCCGTTCGACATGGCGCCGCGAATCATTGCCGCGCGCGAATGGCGGCGGCTGGCGCGCGGGATCGAGCAGCGGGTGCGGGCGCTCAACGCCTTCATGCACGATCTCTACCACCGGCAGGAGATCATCCGTTCGGGCCGGTTGCCGGAACGCCTGTTCCGCAGCAACGATGCGTGGCTGCCGGAAATGGTCGGCTTCACGCCGCCGGGCGGGGTCTACACCCACATCGTCGGCATCGATCTGGTTCGCACCGGACCCGATGAATTCATGGTGCTGGAGGACAACGCCCGCACGCCTTCCGGCGTCAGCTACATGCTGGAAAACCGCGAGACGATGATGGCCATGTTCCCCGAGCTGTTCGCGCGGGTGAAGGTGCAGCCGGTCTCCAACTATCCGCGCCGCCTGGCCAAGAGCCTGGCGGCCTGCGCTCCGCCCGGCGCGCAGGCCAACCCGACCGTCGCGGTGCTGACGCCGGGCATCTACAATTCCGCCTATTTCGAGCATGCCTTCCTGGCCGACCAGATGGGCGCGGAGCTGGTCGAAGGCAGCGACCTGCGCGTGGTCGACGGCCGGGTGCAGATGCGCACCACGCGCGGGTTCGAGCCGATCGACGTGCTCTATCGCCGGGTGGACGACGACTTCCTCGACCCGCTGACCTTCCGGCCCGACAGCGTGCTGGGCGTGCCGGGGATCATGGACGTCTATCGCGCCGGCCGCATCACCATCGCCAACGCGCCGGGCACCGGCATCGGCGACGACAAGGCGGTCTATTCCTTCATGCCGGAGATCGTCGAGTTCTATACCGGCGAAAAGGCGCTGCTGCCCAACGTGCAGACCTGGCGCTGCGCGGACAAGGACAGCCTGCAATACGTGCTCGACCACCTGCCGGAACTGGTGGTGAAGGAAGTGCACGGTTCGGGCGGCTACGGCATGCTGATCGGGCCGACCGCCAGCAGGAAGGAAATCGCCGCCTTCCGCGACAAGCTGAAGGCGCGCCCGGCCAACTATATCGCCCAGCCGACGCTGGCGCTGTCCACCTGCCCGGTGTTCACCCGCGCCGGGCTCGCCCCGCGCCACGTGGACCTTCGGCCGTTCGTGCTGGTTTCGCCGCAAGGGGTGGAAATCACTCCGGGAGGGTTGACCAGGGTGGCGCTCAAGAAGGGCTCGCTGGTGGTCAATTCCAGCCAGGGCGGCGGGACCAAGGACAGCTGGGTACTGGATGACTGATGCGACCGGGCCGATCCTTCGGGGGCAGACCATGCTAGGCCGCACCGCCAACGGTATCTTCTGGATGTATCGCTACATGGAGCGGGCGGAGAATATCGCCCGGCTGCTGGAGGCGGGGCATCGCATGGCGCTGACACACGGCGCCGACGCGGCGAGCGAGGAATAGCGCTCCGTCCTCAACACGCTCGGCCAGCGCCAGGTCTTCGAGGCGACGGGCGCGGAATTCAG
>JBIQKC010000022.1:0-48950 GCA_044506885.1 Sphingomonadales bacterium | reverse complement strand
GGCCCCACCGTCCGCGCATCAAGGCTCAACAGTCCGGCCTCGCCGCCGGATAATCCCTCATGCCCACGCCATATCCTCCCCGGAACGGGGAGGATCGCTCTCAGTCCGTCGTCCGGCTCACAAACCCCGCCACCAGTTCCTCCACCTCGCGCTCCTCCGAGCCGAAGCTGAGCGCCGGCGACAGGTGGTTGTGGCCTTCGAGGTAGTGGAGGCGCGGAAATTCCGCTTTCGCCGCGCCCCATGCGTCGGCCAGCCGCGCGGCGGCGACCTGAAAATCCATCGGATCGAACTCGCTGACCGTGAACAGTTGCGGGATGTCCGCATTGATCAGCCCCGCCTGCATCGACGCCGGGCCCCACATCGCCCGTTCCTCGCCGTAATAGGCGCGGTGGAAGTCGTTCGGCGTGGTGTTCAGCGTGTCGTAGATGCCGCTCATCATCACCGCCCCGGCGATGCCGCCCGCTTCGGCCACATGGTGCTGCCGGTGCGCCACGTAGCTCGCGACATGCGCCGCCCCGGCGGATTGCCCCGCCAGCACGATCCTTGCCGGATCGCCCCCATGCCCGGCCACGTTCTCGCGCAGCCAGCCGACCGCCAGCGCCATGTCCTCCGCGCCGCTCGGAAACTTGTGCGCCGGGGCCAGGCGATAGGTCAGCGTCACCCCGATCCACCCCTGCCGCGCGGCGAAATCGCCGATGTTGGAATAGAACGGGCTGCCTTCGGTGTGCTTGTCGCCCATCACGAACCCGCCGCCGTGGACGAACACGAACACCGGCGCGCCCGCCGCGCCCGCGCGCGCGAACAGGTCCAGCCGGTGGCGTTCGTCCGGGCCGTAGGCGAGATCGCGCGTCACCCGCGTCTGCGGGTCCAGTCCGGCGTTCATCCCCGCGAACAGCGCCTGGGTGCCGCCCATCATCGCAGGCGACAGGTCGCGGCCGAAGGTTTCCAGCTTGGCGCGCAGGTCAGACGTCATCGACAACTCCATTCATCAGCAGGACCGGCTTGATCGCCTTGCCCGTTCGCGCATCCTCGAATGCGTCGGCGATCCCGGCGAAAGGATAGAAGGTCAGCAGCCGGTCGAACGGGAAGCGCCCCAGCCGCCAGAACTCGATCAGCATCGGGATGAAGGATCGCGGCGCGGCATCGCCGCCGAGCACGCCCTTCAGCGAGCGGCCGCCGCTCAGCATCGGGAACATCTTCGGCGCCCATTCGCCGCGCGGCGCGGTCACGAAAGCGGCGGTGCCGCGCATCGCCAGACATTCCATCGCCGCATCGAACACCGCCGGCACGGTGGTCGTGTTGAGGCTGGCGTCGGCCCCGCGCCCGGTCACCGCGCGGATCCTGCCCGCCAGATCCGGCTCGTCGCCGCGCAGGCAATCGGTCGCGCCCAGCTCGCGCGCCAGCTCCAGCCGCTCGTCCGACAGGTCGACGGCCACGATCCGCGTCGCCCCGACCAGCCGCGCGGCCATCACCGCCGACAGCCCGACCCCGCCGACGCCGAACACCGCCAGCGACTGCCCCGGCCTGAGGTCGAGCGATTCGAGCACCGCCCCCGCGCCGGTAATCACGCCGCAGCCCAGCGGGCCAAGCTTCTCCAGCGGCACGTCCTTCGGCACTTTCACCGCCGTCCGTTCGGGCGCGACGGCGTGGGTGGCGAAGCTCGACTGGCCGAAGAAGTGCGAATGGATCGCCTCTTCGCCGCGCCTGAGCGCGGTCGACTTGTCCATCCGCCCGCCGCCGAAGATGCGCGGCATAGCGGTGTCGCAATAGCTCGGCCGGCCGGCGGAGCACGACGGGCACGCCCCGCACGAACTGCCCGAAAGCACGACATGGTCGCCCACTTCGAACCCGGTCACGCCCTCGCCGAGCTGTTCGACCACGCCCGCGCCTTCGTGCCCGAGCACGATGGGAAGCGGCGAAAGCCGCCCCTCGTGCGCGTGCAGGTCGGTATGGCAGATCCCGGTGGCGACGATCCGCACCCGCATCTCGCCGGCGCGCGGTTCTTCCAGCTCCAGTTCGCCGATGACCGGCGCAGGCGTGTCGGGCCGGCTGATAGCGGCGGCGATCTTCACCCCTGCTTGCCCAGGTGATGATCGTCCTGGATGTCCGCCACCGGCCCGTGCTGCGTCATCAGCGCCTTGCGGCGGATGAAGCGCATGATCGATTCCGGCCCGATCCGCGCTCCGCCCAGCCCCGAGCAGCCGAAGCTGTTGGACCCGAAGGTGCGCATCTTGGCGAAAGTCAGGAAGGTGTCTTGCAGGAAAATGCCCCCGGCGTTGACCCGCATGCCGATGGCCTTCGCCTCCTCCTCGCTGCCGGCGATGACCGAAGCGGTGAGGCCGAAGGCGGTGTCGTTCGCCAGCGCGATGGCTTCCTCCACATCCTTGCAGGCCATGACCGGGATGCACGGGCCGAAGGTCTCGTCGCGCATGATCGTCATCGAATGGTCCACGTTCGTCAGCACCGTCGGGCGCAGGTAGAGCCCGCCGCCGATCTCCTCGATCTCGCCGCCGGTCAGCACTTTCGCGCCCTTGGCCACGGCGTCGGCGATATGTTCGGCCACGATCTCCGCCTGCGGGGCGAAAGTGAAGGGCCCGATATGCCCGGCGCGCGGATCGTCGGTGTTGAGCCGCACCGCCTGCGCCTTCTCCACCAGCTTCTCGACGAAGGCGTCGTGCACGCTCTCGTGCACATAGACCCGCTCCACCGAATAGCAGACCTGTCCGGTGGCGTAGACCGCCCCGCGCAGCACCGCTGTCGCCGCGCGGTCGAGGTCGGCGGTTTCGGTTACGATGGCCGGGTCCTTGCCGCCCAGTTCCAGAAAGCACGGGATCAGCTTCTCGGCGCAGGCCACGGCCACCTTGCGCCCGGTCGGCACCGAGCCGGTGAAGCAGATCAGGTCCGCCTCGGCGATCACCGCCTGCCCCACGTCGCCCGCGCCGGTCACATAGTCGAACACCGCCGCCAGCTCGGGCACCGCGCGCACCGTCTCGAACAGCGTCTCGATCACGCGCGGAGTCACTTCGCTCGGCTTCAGCAGCACCGCGCTGCCCGCGAACAGCGCCGGGATTGCGTCGAGCATCGCCAGCATCAGCGGCGCGTTCCACGGGCTGATCACGCCCACCAGCGGATAGGGCGCGAGCTGCGCTTCCAGCTCGACCGTCGGCATCGTCGTGCTGTTCCCATGCCACTGGGCGGCGGCGAAGGCCTTGGGCGCGTCCTCTATCCACCCGCCGATATTGGCCATGGTGATGAAGCCCTGGAGGTACGAGGTATGGCACCCGCCGGTGTCGATCGCGTCGCGCTCGCCGATTTCGGCCGCGCGCGAGCGCACCGCGTCGAGCCACCGCGCCATGACCCCGATCCGCGCCTCCAGCGGCATGGCCGCCCAGGCGCGCTGGTTGTTGCGCAGCCGCGCAGCCTTGGCCGCGATCTCTCGCGCGTTCGAGACCGGCAGCCGGAAATCGGCCTGCCCGGTGCGCGGGTTGCGCACGTCGAGCACTGCATCTTCCACCGCCACCGCAGACGCCATCGTTCTTTCCCTCTCGTTTCTTGCCTCTCGCTAACGCGACAGGGCGCGCAGTCCTAGCAGGAATTTGCCCCCGGTCACGACCCGGCGCGGCAGCAGTGCGGCCCGGCGTGCAGCGCCGATGCCGGGGGAACATCGGCTCGCGCCGCCGTTGGTGAAGTATCGCGGAATGAACCGCGCAGCGAGAGGAGTATCGATCGTGAACCAGAACAGGCAGGACCAGAATCGCCAGCCGCAACAGCAGCAGCCCCAGCAGAATCAGCAGGGCGGCCGGCAGCAGGGCGAACAGGATCGCGACCGCCAGCAGCAGGAACAGCGCGAGCGTGAGCGCAATCGCCAGCCGGGCGAACAGCAGCCCGACGACGATCGTCAGCCGAACGCCAATCGCTGACGCCGCCGCGAGACGTGCGCCGCCCCGGCCATTGCCGGGCGCGGCGCGGTCTCGCGCCTGGGGTCAGGGCTTCAAAACCCGTAGCGCAGCCCGCCCCACACCGTCAGCGGTACGCCGAGATCCATCGATCCGGCCTGGTTGCGGGTGACGATTTCCTCGTCGAACAGGTTTTCCACCCGGCCGATCAGGCTCAGCCGGCCCGCCAGCGGGACTTGTCCGAACAGGTCTACCGTGGTCGCCGCCGGCAACGCATCGTCTTCCTGATCGCCTTCGAACTGCTTGCCGACATGGCGCAGGGTGGCGGAGAAATGCCAGTCTGCGCGCGGCTCCCAGCTCACCGTTCCGCTCGCGGCAAAGGCTGGAGTCTGGGCCGGGCGGTTGCCGTCGAGCGCCGCCTGCACGCCGCTCGCCTCCATTTCCGAATCGGTCAGCGCCACCGATCCGCTGAAACGCAGCGGCCCTTCGCCCACGCGCGCGGTCAGCTCCAGCCCCTGCGAGTGGACCGCGTCGAGATTCTGCCGCTCGCGCGTGTCGCCGGCCAGCGTGACATTGGCGATCGCGTTCTTCACCTTGTTGTCGAAGGCGGTGAGCGAGAAGGAGATGCCGCTTCCGGGCAGGATCGCATCGACCCCGGCCTCGAACCCGCGCAGCCGCTCGTTCTCCAGCGCGGCGTTGGCGTTGGTCGTCACCGGGAACACCACGAAGGGGCGGTAGAGTTCGTTCACCGTCGGCAGGCGCAGCCCGGTATAGGCGGCCGCCCGTACGCGCACTCCGCGCGATACGTCGGCGCTGGCCCCGGCGCGCCATGACAGGTTCCAGCCCGAGCGGTCGGGATAGACGGAATCGTCCAGCACCCCGCCCGAAGCGTTCAGGTTGCGGTGATAGCCGTCGCGAATGCTCCAGCGGTCGGCGCGCAGCCCGGCGGTGAGCAGGATCGGGCCGAGCGTATAGTCGTCCTCCACGAACAGGCCGAGATCGCTGTTCGTCCCGCCCGCGAAGCGGCTGCCGTTGTCCGCGCCGGTGGCGAGGAAGCGGTATTCGGCAAGGTCGCCTTCGGACTGGCGGAAGTCGGCCCCGATCCGCAGCGTATGCCCGCCGCCCACCGGCGGGCGGACTTCCACCTTGCCGCCGAAACCGCTGGCCGGCGTGTCGCGCTGGTCGAGCGTCTTGGCGAAGCTGGTGGAGGAGACCACGATGTTGGAGAAGTTGCGCCACTGGCCATAGGCGAGCGCGTCGAACTGCCACGCGCCGCGCCCGACCAGCCGCATGCTCACGTCCTCGCCGCGGGTCCAGTTGTCGGCGCCTTCGAAGCGCAGCGTCCGGTCGTCCTCCCACGCAAGGCCGCGCACCTGCAATTCCACGTCGGCCGCCAGCGCCTGCACGATGCGCCCGCCGGCCGACCATCCATCGTAGCCCGCCTGCGCCGAGGCCGGGACGCGCTGGCTCTCCGGCGTGGTCCAGAAACCGTCGCCCCGATCCCAGCGCCCATGGATCACGGCATAGCCGCCGCCCCATTGCGGAGCCACGCTGCCCTCCAGCTCGGTATCGCCGCGATTGTTGACCAGCGCCTGCCCGCTGACGATGCCCAGCGTCCGCGCATCGATGCTTTCCAGCTCGATCGTGCCCGCCAGCGCGCCGCTGCCGAACGGGCCGGAGCCGCCGCCGCGGGTGACGCGGATCATGTCGAGCTGGTTGGGCGACAGCGCGCCCAGCGGCACATGGCCGAAGAACGGATCGATCATCGGCACGCCGTCGAGCAGCACGAGCACCCGGCTCGATGCGTTGCCGCCCAGCGCGCGCAGGGTGACGCCCTGCGCCGTGGGGTTGGACGATCGGCTGTCCGAGCGGCGGAACTGCTGGAACCCGGCGATATTGCCCAGAGCATCCTCGATCCGGCCCGAAGAGGTGGATTGCAGCTGATCGCGGTCGATCTCCACCGTCGAATAGGCGATCACCGACGGCGTGGCGTCGAGGCCGCGCCCGGTCACGACGATGACGTTCTCGTCCGCCTCGCTTGCCTCGTCCTGCGCCATCGCCGGCGTCAGCGGAAACAGGAGCGGGGTCAGGGCTAGATACCTCAGGCGCATCGGGCGGCTCTCCGTCGAACTTTTCAAGTTGCGTTTGTCCGGCTCCCTAGACGGTCATGCTTGCCCCGTCACCCCTCCTTTGGCACACACGGGAGAAATCGGGGAGATACGACAGTGCGCCTTGCGTTGATTGCGATTGGAACCATCGTTTCGGCACTGGCCGTTTCCGCCACCGCGCAGGAGCAGTTGACTATGTCCGTACCGCCTGTCGTTTCCGAAGATCATGCCGCGCTCCTCGCCAGCCAGGATCCCCGGCTCGCCGCCAACAAGCGGCTGGTCTACGATATGTACCGCATCGTGCTTCAGGGCGGCCACTGGGACCGGGCGCACGAATTCATCGCCGAGGGCTACATCCAGCACAACCCGAACGCGGCGCAGGGCCTGGCGGGCCTGATAGACTATGTCCGCGCCAGTCGCCCGGTGCGCGAGCTCAAGGACACGCTCGACCTGCCGCTGATCCACCTGATGGCGGAAGGCGACTACGTCACCACCGCTTTCGTCCGCCCGGAAAAGGACGCCAACGGCGAAACCTACTATTCGACCTGGTTCGACCTCTACCGCATCGAGGACGGCAAGATCGCCGAACACTGGGATCCGATGCTCAAGAGCGATCCGAAGATCGATCCCAACGACAAGAAGCTGTGAGGGCAAGCCGTTAGAGCGCGGAGGCCGGTCATCTCCCTGCCGCCAGCTGCGCCCGCAGGTTTTCCAGCACACGTCCGCTTACCGGCGGCAGTTCGCGCGCCGGCTTGCCCTCGCGCAATCGCTCGCGGTCCCGCTCCGACGGCTCGACTGCGCGCACCCGCACCGGGGCCACGCCCTGACGGCGGATGCCGAGCTGTTCGGCCGCACCGCGCGACAGGTCGATGATGCGCATCCCGCCCGCGAAGGGGCCCCGATCGTTGACCCGCACCACGATCCGCCGCCCACTGTCGAGCGCGGTCACTTCGACATAGCTCGGCAGCGGCAGCGTGGTGTGCGCGGCGCTGATCCCGCCGGGCCTGTAGCGTTCCCCGTTGGCAGTCCGGTCGCCGCTTTCCGGGCCGTACCAGCTCGCATAGCCGAGCCGGTCGTAACCGGGATCGGCGGCGGGCGTATAGGTCGCGCCCCTGATCGTATAGGGCGGCCCGATGCGCACCGGCGTATCGCTGACGGCGCGAAAATCCTGCCCTCCGGCGCAGGCGGACAGCGCCAGAACGGCCATCGCCGCCGCCCATGAACGCGCTCTTGCCACCCGGTCCATCGGGCGAGCCTACAGCCTGCCGATTCGCGAGGAAAGGCATACGACCCGCACCGTTTGACAGACGCGCGGCCTTGGGTCATTCCTCCTCCCAGAGCGCACTGGGGCGCCACCTGTCCGCGGCAAGGGGGTCCGCCCCCACCCAATCGGTACCGGACGTAACCACACCCTTCTTCCGGCCTGTCATCGAGCGGACATCAGGCGACCTTGCGGAAGGAAGGTTCATGCCCAGGACGCTCGGCCCACGGGCCACTCTCGATTCGCTGAAAAAGGACGCGAAGCGCTGGCTCAAGGCGCTGCGCGAAGGCGATGCCGCCGCGCGGGATCGGCTGCGCGCCGCCTGGCCCGGCGCGCCCGACGATCCCGGCCTGCGCGAAGTGCAGCAGGCGCTCGCCCGCGAATACGGCTTCGCCGCCTGGGCCATCCTCAAGGAAGCGCTGGCCGACCGCGCGCTGGCGGCGATGCCGCGCGACGAGCTCGCCGCCATCGTGCTCGGCGGCGCGTGGGACGACGGCGACCGCGTCGCCGCCGCGCGCATCGCCATGCGCCATCCGGACCTCGCGCGCCACAGCCTGCACACGGCGGCGGCGTTCGGCGATCTGGCCGAAGTCCGCCGCCGCCTCGCCGCCGATCCGGCCAGCGCCAGGGCGAAAGGCGGGCCGAAGGACTGGGAGCCGCTGCAATACCTCGCCTACAGCCGCCTGCCGTTGCCGGCGGCGGCGGAAAACGCGCTCGAAATCGCCGCGCTGCTGCTCGACCATGGGGCTGATCCCAAGGCCGAGTTCAACGACGGGTGGGACAACGCGTTCAAGGTGCTGACCGGAGTGATCGGGCTCGGCGAAGGCATCCGTCCGCCGCATCCGCGCGACCGCGAGCTGGCCGCGCTGCTGATCGAGCGCGGCACCGATCCCTACGACATCCAGGCGCTCTACAACACCTCGATCGTCGACGACGACGTGTTCTGGCTCGATTTCCTGTGGGAGCGGTCGGCGGCGCGGGGCGAGGAGGGGCGCTGGGCGAGCACACGGGAAAAGTCCCTCGGCGGCGCGAAGATGAGTTCGCTCGACTACCTGCTCGGCAACGCGGTCAACCAGAACCACCTTGCGCGCGGCGAATGGCTGTTGCGCCACGGGGCCGACCCCAACGGAAGGAACGCCTACAGCAAGCGGCCGCACCACGAGATCGCGCAGCTGCACGGGTTCGCCGGGATGGCCGCGCTGCTCGAACGCCACGGCGCGAGGCCGGCCAGGTTGACGGGGCACTTCGCCTTTCACGCCGCGTGCATGAGGATGGACGGGGCCGAAGCCCGGCGGCTGCTTGCCCGGCATCCGGCCTATCGGCGCGATCCCAGCCCCTTGCTCTATGCCGCCGAGCAGAACCGGACCGACGTGCTGCGTCTCGCGCTCGACCTCGGCCTGCCGGTCGATCTGGCGGCGCCCAACGGCCAGCGCGCCATGCACAGCGCCGCCGGGGCGGGCGCGCTCGACGCCATTCGCCTGCTGATCGAAGCGGGGGCGGACATCGATCGGCGCGGCGGCGACTACAAGGCCACCCCGCTCGGCCACGGCGTGTTCTGGAAGAACGCGGCGGTGATCGACCTCATCGCTCCCCTCAGCCGCGATCCGCACGATCTCGCCTGGGGCGGATGCGTCGAGCGCTTGCGCGCAGTGCTGGCGGAGGATCCGGCGCTGGCCGACACGCTCAATCCGCGCAAGGTCACGCCGCTGTTCATGCTGCCCGACGACGAGGATGCCGCCGCCGAAGTGGTCGCGGTCCTGCTCGCCGCAGGAGCGGACCCGGTGGTCCGCAACCCGGAAGGGGAAACCCCCGAACAGGCCGCACGCAAACGCGGCCTGGACGACGCGGCGGACTTGCTGGCTGCGGCGACCGCCTGAGACATCCCCTCCCGCAGACGGGAGGGGAAAGCCGCTCAGACCCGCTCGGGCGCGGCGTCCAGCAGGATGGTCTTGGTCTCGAGATAGGGCCACAGCCCTTCCTCGCCGCCTTCGCGGCCGACGCCGGACTGCTTGAAGCCGCCGAACGGCATCGAGAAATCCATCCGCATCCCGTTGTGCCCGACCACGCCCGTCCGCACCTTGCGCGCCACGTCGTAGGCGGCCTGCGGGTCATTGGTCATCACCGATCCGTTGAGGCCGAAACTGCTCTCGTTGGCGATGCGGATCGCGTCTTCCTCGTCCTCCGCCGGGATCAGGCACAGCACGGGTCCGAAGATCTCCTCCTGCGCGATGCGGCTGGTGTTGTCGACGTTGGCGAACAGCGTCGGCTCGATGAAATAGCCCTTGTTCATGTGCGCCGGGCGCTGGCCGCCGGTGACGAGGTCCGCCCCGCTCTTGCGGCCTTCTTCGATATACATCTCCACCCGTTCGAGCTGGCGCTTCATCGCCAGCGGGCCGAGCTGGGTTTCGGGGTCTTCCGAATTGCCGATCCTGATGCCCTTCATCACCCCGGCGATGGCTTCGGCCAGTTCGTCATGGCGGTGCTTCGAGACGACCGCGCGGCTCAGCATCGCGCAGACCTGTCCGCTCATCATCGTGATCGTGTTGCCGAGAATGTTTGCCGCCGCCTCGATCGGGAAATCGTCGCGCACGATGGCCGCCGACTTGCCGCCCAGCTCCAGCGAGCAGCGGGCGATGCGGCTGCCGCAGACTTCGGCGATGCGCTTGCCCGCCGCGGTCGATCCGGTGAAGCTGACCTTGTCCACGCCCGGATTGTGCACCAGATGGTCCGCCGCCTCGCGCTCGCCCGCAACGAGGTTGACCGTGCCCGGCGGCATGCCCGCCGCTTCGGCCGCCTCGGCGATGATATAGGCTTCGAGCGGGGTTTCGGGCGAAGGCTTCATCACCACCGCACCGCCCGCGATCAGCGTATAGAACACCTTGTTGGCCATGATGCCGAACGGCGCGTTCCACGGCGCGATGCCGGCGACCACGCCCACCGGCTCGCGCACGATGATCGCGGTGTCGACGGCCTGGCTCTGCTTCCGCTCGACCCACGCGAATGTCTCGCCCAGCGCCGCGATGCCGCGAAGCTGCACGATCGAGCCGCCGTGCATCATCGACGCGAAGCTGGCGAGGCCGCCGATCTGCGCCGTCCACGCGGCCGCCAGCTCTGGCACGCGCCGCTCCAGCTCGTCGATCATCGCATTGAGCTTGCGCCCGCGCTCGGCCGGCGCGGTGGTCGGCCAGGGGCCGCTGTCGAACGCCTCGCGCGCGGCGGCGACAGCGCGGTCCATGTCCTCGTTGCCCGCCTCGGCCACGCGGGCGACCACTTCCTCGCTGTTCGGATTGACGATCTCGAGTTGCCGCCCGGACAGCGCGGCGACCCACTCGCCGCCGATGTAGAGCTTGTCGGGATGCCGGATATTCACGCCTTCGGGGGTCATTGGGTCTCTCCGTGTGAGTCGCTCGCCGTGCTTGTCGGCTAGAAGTTGGACATGATCGTCAGGCTGCGGCTGTCGAGCGGCTTGCCGTCCGCCTTCAGCTCCAGTTCGCGCTCGCGCAGCTTGCCCTGCTCGTCGATCAGGAAGGCGTGGATCGCCCTCACCTGGTCCGGCTTCAGCAGGTCGTCGAAGCGCGGCATGCCGTTCGGCAGCAGGAGCCCTCCGAGCACGACCTGCTCGAACGCCTCGTGCGTGCCGGGACGCATGCGCCTGAGGTCCGGCAGCGGCGCGCGCGGCTGGTTGGAGTGGCAGATCGAGCAATTCTCGGTGAACAGCGCCGAGCCCAGCGCCAGCGTGTCCGGCGTCACCCCGTCAAGCTGCGCCGGCGGCGCGGGCGCGGGCTCCAGCTCGGGCAGGTCGGCCGGGATCGGCACCTCGCCGCCGCCGAGCCTGAACACCAGCAGCCGGTTGGCGTTGCCCCTGGCATAGGCCGCCGCATAGGGCGGCACGAAGCCCCAGCCGCCGCCGCCCCAGCCGGTCTGGATGGCGATGTACTGCACCCCGCCCACCTTGTAGGTCATCGGCGCGGCGAGGATCGAGCTGCCGGTGTCGATCGACTTGAGCACCTCGCCCGTTTCCGCGTCGCGCACGATCAGCTTGCCCGCGAGCGTGCCGTGGATCACCAGTCCGCTTTCGGTGGCGAGCATACCGCCGCGATCCTGCCACCCGTCGAAATCGGCGGCCCATTTCGTTTCGCCGGTCAGCGGATCGATGGCGCGGATTTCGGACGAGAACGGCTTCTCCAGCACCTGCTTCCACTGCGGCAGGGCCTTGACCTGTTCCTGCATCGGCGGCGGCAGCGTGGGCAGCGCCGCTTCCAGATCCGCGGTGAAGATCAGCGCCGCCCCTGGGTTGAGGAACTTCTGGCGATAGGCGGGGCGTTCCTGTCCCGGCGGGATGAACATCAGGTTGCCCATGTCCACCACCGCCGCGAAATAGAGGCCCCGCGTCGGATCGTATGCCGCCGGGTGCCAATTGCGCGCGCCCGAGCTGGCGGGAAAGACGATCTTGGGCCCGTCGGCATATTCGGAAAACTCGGGCGTCAGCACCGGCTTGCCCGTTTCCAGATCCCAGCCGCTGGCCCAGCTGGTGCGGACCAGCGCATTGGCGGCGAGCGGTTTGCCGCTTTCGCGGTCGATGACGAAGAAGAAGCCGTTCTTCGGCGTGTGCAGGATGACCGGACGCATGGCCCCGTCCACGTCCAGTTCGGTGAACACCATCGGCTGCGTGGCGGTGAAGTCCCACGAATCGCGCGGCGTTTCCTGGAAATGCCACTTCACCGCGCCGGTCTTGCTGTCGAGCGCGACCAGCGAACCGAGATAGAGGTTGTCGCCTCCTGCGGGCGAGCGGGACTGGAGCGGATAAGGGCCGCCGTTGCCGACGCCGATCACCACCTGGTCGAACACCGGGTCGTACTGGATCGCGTCCCACACGGTGCCGCCGCCGCCCACGTCCCAGCGGCTTTCCGGATCCCAGGTTTCGAGCGCCGCCTCCAGCGCCTCGCTCTCCTGCTTGCCCTGCGCCGGGTCGCGCGGGACGGTCCAGAAGCGCCATTTCCGGTCGCCGCTGCGCACGTCGTAGGCGGTGACATAGCCGCGCGCGTCGTACTCCGCCCCGGCGTTGCCGATGATGACGAGATTGCCGGCGATCTCCGGCGCGCCGGTGATGGTGTAGCCGCGCTTGCGGTCGGCAATGGTGTCGATGCGCCACATCACCGCGCCGCTGATCCTGTCGAGCGCATAGAGATAGCCGTCGAGCGAGGCGACGAAGACCTTGCCGTCCGCCACCGCCACGCCGCGATTGGCCTGGTCGCAGCAGGCCGCGCGGTTGGCCTGCATGTCCACCTCGGGCGTGAAGGTCCACTTCTCCTCGCCCGTCGCCGCGTCGAGCGCGTAGACCCGGCCGAGGTTGCCGCTGGTGTACATCACCCCGTCGATCACCAGCGGCGTCGCTTCCTGCACCCGCGCGGTGCCGAGATCGTATTCCCAGGCGAGGCCCAGTTCGCCGACGTTTTCCGGCGTGATGTCCGTCAGGCGCGAAAAGTGGCTGCCGGCCCAGTCGCCGCCCACCGTCTCCCAGTTCTCCCCCGCGCCGAGCGGCGGGGGCTCGACCGGCGCATGCTCCCGCGAGCAGGCGGCGGCGAACAGGAGCAAGGCGGCGGCGATCGCCGATGGAAAGCGCCTCATAGCCCTCTCCCCTTGCGGGAGAGGGAACGCTTGCTGGAACGATCGGGGAAGGTCATTGAGGCCATGTCGCCTTGTACTGCTCCAGCACCGAACGCAAAGTGCGCGGCTTGCGGCCGGTCACGCGCTCGACGTCGTCCGAAGCGATGTCCATGAAGCCTTCGCGGATCGACTGACCGAAAGTCACCATGCCCTCGCTCGCCCAGGGTATCGGCCCGTCGGGCGCCACGTCGGACGCCTTGCGGGTGACCCCCAGCGAATCGAAATAGGCATACATGCCCTCGTCATCGACCGGCTCGACCACGATGGGCTTGCCGGCCAGCTCGGAAACCAGCGCCATCGCGTCGGGCAGGGTCCATGGCTCCGGCCCGGTGACGTCGTATGCCCTGTCCTCGTGACCGTCCTGCGTCAGCACCCCTACTGCGATGGCGACGCAGTCGTCGCGGCTGACGATCGGCACGCGGCCGTCGCCGGAATTCTCGGGCTTGTGCCCGGCCATGAGCGCGGGGATCGCCATCGCCGTCGCCACCGCTTCCGCATAGAGGCTGTTGCGCAAATGGGTCCAGGCAAGGCCCGACGCTTCGATCATCCGTTCGGTGGCGATATGGTCCAACCCCTCGACCGAGGGATTGCCGGGCGTCCTGACCCCCAGCAGCGAGGTATAGACCACGTGCCTGACCCCGCGCGCCGCCGCCGCTTCCACCGCCGCCGTGTGCTGCTCGACGCGCGAGCCGACGCGCAGGGTGGAGATCAGCAGCAGCTTCTCGCCGCCTTCCATCGCCGCGTGCAGCGATGCCGGATCGTCGAAATCCGCCCGCCGCACCGATGCTCCGCTCGCGCCGAGGTCCGCCAGCTTCTCCGGCGTGCGCGACAGGAACACGAGGTCTTCCGCCGGCGCTTGCTCCAGCAGCAGCCTGGCGGCCGCGTTGCCGAACTGTCCGGATGCTCCGGTGACGATGATCTTGCCCAAGCTCACTCTCCCTTTGCCTCGATCATAACGAGTGTTACGGTTGTGGAAAGAGGAGAGGACATGCTTTCGATCGAAGACCGGCTCGGCCTGCAAGACCTGATCGCCGCCTACAGCTGGGCGCTCGACACCGGCGATGCCGAAGGGCTAGTCGCCTGTTTCACCGAAGACTGCGTGATGAGCGAGGAAGTGTTCGAGGATCCGGACGTGTGGGAAGGCCACGACGGCATTCGCGGCCTCGTGAACCACTACGCCAACGCCCCCGGCTTCCCCGGCCGCCAGCACCACGTGACACAGGTGCAATACATGCCGCAGGACGACGGCAGCGTGAAAATGCGCGGCTTCGCCTTCGTGACCGAATGCGAGGGCGAGCCGCCCTACCTGCTGCGCTTCACCGGCTGGTACGACGACCACGCGGTGAAGGGCGCAGACGGCCAATGGCGCTTCCGCCGCCGCACCGTGCGCCTGTGGGACGGCGAGGTGCTGAAGAACTTCCCCGGCCGGGGGCAGTGGGTGGCGAGGAAGCGGCCCGATTCGCTGATTATCAAACGCTGAGGCCCTGACCCGTCGCGCCACGGAGGCCGATGCGCCGCTCTCCCATGCCGCTTGCGGGAGGGGTCGGAGGTGGGCAAGATCGTGCAAACGATGGCCATATCGCTCCGCTTCCGCGCCGCGCTCCAGCGCAAGGATCCGCGCCTCCCGGTGTTCATCCGCATCCCCGGAGAGGTCGTCGCGCCGTGGAGGCTCGTCGGCTGGGTCACGGTCGAAGGCAGCCTCGACGGCCGCCCTTTCGGCCGCCGCACGATCAAGGACTGGGGCAAGGGCAGTGACGACTGGTTCGTCGAGTTCCTCAAGCCCTATCTCGATACGGCGAACCTCTCGCCCGGCGACACGGTCGAAGTCGAATTGCGCCTCGCCGACATGGCGATGCCGGATGAAATGGGCGAGCGGATGAGGACGGATGCGGATTTCGCCCGCGCCTACGACGCGCTGATCCCGAGCCACAGGCGCAAGGCGATCGAGCACTACCTCGAAGCGAAGACCCCGGCCGGGCGCACGGCGCGGCTGGAGAAAATATCGCGCTCGATCAAGGCGCGGCTTTCCTCCTGACGGGGAAAGATCAGGCTCGGGGCGCGAGGATCCAGCCGAGCGCCGCGCCGCGATCGCGCGATCGAAATCCGGCCGCCATCTCGCGCCATGGCTCCACGCCTTCGCGGACCGGCGCGTAACCCGCCTCGCGCCCCACGTCCTCGATCAGCAATGCGTCCGCGGGCCGGCTCACGCCCAGGATCAGCGACGGACGCCGCGCGAACACCGCGCGGGCGAAACGGATGCGGTCGCCTTCGATGGCCAGCGCTTCGCCGGCGTGCGCCGAGGCAAGGCGGCGGCCGGCTTCGAGCGCCGGGTCGTGCAACAGCAGCGCGCCTTCGCCGCGCCGCCAATACCAGCCGGCAAGCCCCCCCGCCACGGCCGACGCCGCCAGTCCGCCCGCCAGCATGCCCCGGCGCGTCGCGCGGATCATTGCCCGCCTCCCGCCGCCACCTCATGCGGCCCCGCCGCGAGGTAGTCGGCAATCTGCCGCAGTTCGGCATCGCTCACTTCGCCGCGCGGGACCGGGGGCATGTTGCCGATGCCTTGCCGCGCGGCCTGGACCACGTAATCGGCGGGCAAGTCGTCGCGCGCCTCCAGCAGCGAGACCTCGACTCGCCGGGCGAGCAGGCCCGAACCCATGCCGTTGGGGCCGTGGCAGTGGATGCAGTGCGCGACATAGAGCGCTTCGCCGCCGGTCGCGCCGGCGCGGCTGGCCAGCGTGATCGGCGCGGGCGCGGGCGGCGGTCCGCCTTGCGCGGCGGGCGCTTCGGATTCCTGCACCGAGCAGGCCGACAAGGCCAGGACGGCCAGCGCGAGGGTTATCCGCCTCATGCTCCTTCTCCCGCCTGCGGACCCTGCCCCCTGGGCCAGATCCCGCTCTTGCCCGGCGCGAGGATGCCGTTGGGATCCAGCGCGTCCTTCACCTTCTGGTTCAGCTTGCCGAGCGCCCCGCCGCCCCAGTCGTAAGTCCGCGCGACGAGGTCCATATAGTCGAGGTGCGTGCGGTATTCGCCGTACCCTTCGGCCTTCGCGTCGGCGACGAGCTGGCGGAAGAACGGGTCGATCCGCCCCATCATCGCCAGGTCGTCCTTGTTGAACAGCATCGCGTTGACGTTGGTCAGGTGCCGCTCGCCGAAGGCGAAGCTGCCCTGGTAGTCCATCCCGTATTCCTTGTAGCGGGCGTAGGTCCGCTGGAACTGCGCCAGCGCCGCGCTGCCGCTTTGCGGGATGATGGGCGAAAAGCCGATGTGCCCGCCGCGCCCGCCGTACCAGTTGACGTTCTGCATCGGGAAAGTGATCGGCGTGCCGGTCCAGCCCGAATATTCCATCGGCTGGCCCTTGACCCAGGTGGTCGGCCTGATGCTCAGGGGCCCGATGGCGTTCATCGCCTTCTCGAGCACGGCATAGGCCGCCTTGTTGACCTCCTCGCGCCCGTAGAGCCGCAGCGAGACGCCCCACCAGCCGAGCCCGAAGCGCTTGCGGATCGCGTCGATCACGCTGTCGGAAAGCGCGCCGGGCTGGTCGGTCCACTCGTCGCGGGTGGTCGCCACCGCCGCCGCGCGCAGCCAGTTGCCGATGCTCGGGCTCTGCGTCAGCACGCGCTCGCGCCGGAGCGGGCCGATGGTGTCGACCATCGACTTCAGATCCTCGGGCCGGTCGAATTCGACGTCCATCCCCATCAGGCTCTCGGGCTCGGGCATCAGCCACAGGTTCGCCTTGGTGACGACGCCGAAGTTCGACTGGACGAACATCTGGTCCCATCCCGGCCCGAAGCCGAACGGGTACGCGCCCCAGGTCGGCGCATTGCTGAACGCGCCCATCCCGGTGCGCACGACCTCGCCGGTCGGCAGCACGACCTCCAGCCCGCACAGGTTCTTGGTGTTCTCGCCATAGGGCGTGTAGCCGACTCCGCGATCGAGCGCGTTGCCGATCACCGAGCCCCACGAGTTGCCGGGGGTGGAGAGCCAATAGGGCAGGTTGTTCGTCTGGATGAAGTCGTAGAGATCGTAGAACCCGACGCCGGGTTCGAGCAGCACGGTGCCGAACTCCTCGTCGAACTCGATCTTTTTCATGCGGCTGAGGTCCATGACCACGCTGCCCGAGAGCAGCGGCGCGGAGCCGCCATAGCCGAGGTTCTTGCCCCGGCTGATCGGCCACACCGGCACGCGGTACTGGTTGGCGACCCTGAGCGCCGCCTGCACCTCTTCCACCGTAGTCGGGCCGATCGCGCCGACGGGCAGGTGCGCCGCGTCGTCGATGGCGAACTTGTCGGCATAGCCGGTCCGGTCGAGGTCCTCGAAGAACACCTTGCCCGCGCCGAGCGCGGACTCGAACGCCCGCTGCGCCTGGGTCAGCTTCTGCAAGGTGAAATCGGGCGGGAGGGGGGGATCAGCCATTGAGATAGTGCCTCTATTCTTCCTTCGTCATTGCGAGGCGGCGAAGCCGCTGCGGCAATCCAGCGCGGCTCCACGCCTCCCTGGATTGCTTCGCTCCGCTCGCAATGACGAGGAGTGGGTGGGACGAAAAGTCGCGGTCATCATGCGCTGTCAGCTTGCCCCCCACTGGGTCCGCGCGGGCGGGCGCGTGGCGGCGTCGAGCCGGATCACGTCGCCGTTGAGCAACGGGGTGCGGATGATGAACTCCGCCACTTCGGCGAACTCCTCCGAACGTCCGGCGCGTTTGGGAAACTCCGCGTCCTTGAGCAGCTCGGCGATGAAATCGTCGGGTAGGGAGCCGACCATCGGCGTCCCCATCAGGCCCGGCGCGATGCCCATTACGCGCACGTTGAATTTCGACAGGTCGCGCGCCCAGACCAGCGTCAGAGCCGCGAGGGCGGACTTGGCCGCGGTATAGGCCCCCATGCCCTCCTGTCCGCCGAAGCTGGCGATCGAGCAGGTGTTGACGATGACTCCGCGTTCGCCGTCGGGGCCGTCCGGGTCGTTGGCCGCCATCCGGTGCCCGACATGCGCCGCCACGGTCGCTGCGCCCAGCAGGTTGACTTCGATCACCTGGCGGAAGGCGGCGATGTCGCCCGGCCCTTCGGCGGTGGCGATCGGACCGATGCCGCCGATGCCGGCGTTGTTGAGCAGGATATGGATCGCGCCGTACCGCTCGACCGCCGAAGCGACCGCCGCCGCGACGCTGTCCGGATCGCCGACGTCGCACCGGATCGTCTCGGTCCCCGCAGGCGCTTCGCCGCCGCGGTCGAACGTCACCACCCTCGCGCCTGCCTGCGCCAGCCGCAGCGCGGCGGCTTCGCCGAGGCCCGAGTTGCCGCCGGTGACGACGGCGACCTTGCCTGCCGGGTCCATGCTCTCTCCCTTCATGTCGTCGCGCGACTTTAACGGTCGTTACTTTTCAGCTAGCCCCGCGCCAGTCAAGCGATGGGAGAAAAAGCCTTGGCGATGCGCGAAGAACTCTACGAAGCGCTCGACCGTTTCCTCGCCGCGCTCGACGCGCGCGAGCCGGCGGCGGTCGAATGGGCGGACGGGCTGCTTTACACCGAGAACAACGTCGCGCTCGAACCCGGCGACGGGTTGTGGAACACGCTGACCGCGCGCGGCCCCTACGACCTGCGCTTCGCCGATACCTCTCACGGGCAGGTGGCGCTGTTCACCTGCGTCGAGGAAACCGACGCCGTCAGCCCCTGCGCCATCCGGCTCGAAGTGCGCCACGGCGCGGTGTCGGGCGCGGAGCTTGTGGTGGCGCGAAACAAGGACGAAGGCTTCCCGTTTCTCGGCCAGCGGTTCGACGACAAGCCGGCGATGCTCGCCGTCGCGCCCGAAGCCGAGCGTTCCGACCGCGAGGAGCTGATTCGCCTCGCCAACGGCTATTTCGAGACTATCGAGCGCAACGACGGAACCATCCGCACCCGGTTCCACGCCGCCTGCAACCGGGTCGAAAACGGGGTCCGGACGACCAACAACGCCGACTTTCCCTTGCCCATCGCGCGCCTCGGCTGCGAGCAGCAGTTCGCGCTCGGCTGGTATCGCTACGACGACGAGTTGCGCGGCCGTCGCTTCCCGCTGGTCGACATCGAGCGCGGGATCGTGCTGGCGCATGGCTTCATCGATCACTCGGGCCGGCTGGGAGACTATACGCTGACCGACGGAACCCCTGCGTCGAGCCCGGTGCGCCGCCCGCATTCCTATTACCTGGCCGAAGCCTTCAAGATTCGCGCCGGGGCGATCGAACAGGTGGAAGCGGTGTTCCACACGGTGCCGTACAGGATGCCGAGCCCGTGGGACCGCTAAATCCGATCCGACAACAGGTTCCGTTCGCCCCGAGCTTGTCGAAGGGCCGCCTTTCCTTCTAGCGTTGCTCTCAAAGAAAAGCGGTCCTTCGACAAGCTCGGGACGGACGGGGATGGGGTACCTAAGAATGGCCGAGTTCCAGCAATGACCCCATCGCGCCGCATCTTCGCGCTCGTCCTGCTGGGCGGCGTGTTCGTCATGGAAGGCTTCGACATCGCCGCCATGTCGCTCGCGGTGCCCCGCCTCGAAGGGGCGCTCGGGCTTGCTCCCGCAAGCTTCGGCTGGGTGTTCACCGCGCTCCTCATCGGCCTCGGCGTCGGCGGCGCCACGCTCGCGCCGCTGGGCGACCGGTTCGGCCGGCGCACGCTGATCGTCGCCGGCTGCCTCGCCACCGGCCTCGCCACGCTGGCGACGTCCACCGCGACCAGCGTCTCCGGCTTCCTGGTCTGGCGGCTGGTCACCGGGCTGGCGCTGGGGGCGTGCCTGCCCAACGTCAGCGCGCTTTCGGCGGAACTGGCGCCGGATCGGCTGCGGGCGACGATCATGGCGGTCGTATCGGCGGGGATTCCCGTCGGCCTCTCGCTCGCCGGATTCCTTGCGCCCGCGATCATCGCCTCGACCGGCTGGCAGGGCCTGTTCCTCGTTCCAGGCGTCGTCGGAGTGGCGCTGGCGCTTGCCCTGCTGCTGGCGCTCGAAGGCGGCGCGCCGGCGCACGAGGGCAACCCGGCCAGGGGAGCGGCCACCGGCAAGCTGCCGCAACTGCAACTGTTCCGCGCCCCGTGGGCGCTGCCCTTCGCGGTCTTCGCCGGGATGCTCGCGCTCAACGCGCTCAATCTCTACCTGCTCAATTCATGGCTGCCGACAGTGCTTCCCGGCGCCGGGCTGTCGCTGGACGACGCCGCGCGCGTCGCCGGGGTCGCCAATCTCGCCGGGCTCGCGATCGGCATCGGCGCCAGCATTCTGGTCGACAACTGGCGCAAGGGCCCCGCGTTGATGCTGCTGTTCGGCACGATGGCGGCCAGCTTCGCCGCCATCGGCCTGACCGCGCCCGACCCGACCCGCTGGACGCTGCTGCTGATGATCGGCGTGGGCGGCGCGAACGCCGGCGGCATGGTCCTGCCCGGCCTCGCCGCTTACCTGTTCCCCGCGCACCTGCTGTCGTCGGCGGTCGGAATGGGCGTGCTGGTCGCCCGGCTGGGGGCCTTCGCCGGGCCGCCGCTCGGCGCGGCCATGCTGGCGGCGGACGTGCCGGCGCGGACTTTCCTCTCCGTCGCCACGCTTCCCGCGCTCGCCTGCGTCGCCATGGCGCTGCTCGTGCCGATGGCGCTGGCGGTGCGGGGCAGGGTGGAAGCGGCTAAGGTCTGAAGTCGAGCCCGCCGACGCGCTCGGCGAAGCGCCAGCCTTCGGGCGTGCGCACCAGCCGGTCGGCGAATGTCCCCACCAGCGGCGATTTCGGGTCCATCTCCGGCAACCCGCCATCCTCCGCCGCGTCGCCCATGTAGAGCACGATCACGCTGAAGGCGCGGGCATTGTCGGCGTCTTCGACGTCGACCACCGTGTTCGCGATCACATGCCGCTGCGCCCGCGCGGGGCGGGCGAGAAAGCTGGCGAGGATCGCCTCGCGCCCTTCCACGAACGCCCCCGGCTTGCTCGGCCGGGCGAAGCGCGCACCCTCGGTATAGAGCGCCGCCACTGCGGGCCAGTCCTGCGCGTCGTTGAGGTTGACGTAGAGCTTTATCAGCCGCTCGCAATCGGCTTCGATCGCGCGCCGCTCCTCTGCGATCACGGCTTGGTCTGCTCGATGAACAGAGATCGGCCCTGTTCGTCCTTCGCCTCCAGCGTGTCGATCAATCGCGCGAGAATCGTTTCGAGCTGGTCGACTTCGCCGTTGGACAAGTCGGAAAACAGGTAGTCCGCCACCTTTTCGCTCTGCGGCCGCATGATGTCGTAGAGCCGTTGCCCTTCCGCGGTCAGCGTCAGCCACTTGCGTCGGCGATTGGCCGGGTCGCGCGCAACCTCTATCCGCCCGTGCCGCTCCAGCGTGGCCACGGCCCGGCTCACGCTCATCACGTTGACGCCGGTCAACTCGGCAAGTTCGTGGCTTGCCGTCCGCCCGAGCCGGCCGATGGTCATCAGCAGGCGGAATTCGTTGAGGCTGATCCGGTAGCGATGAGCGAGATGCGTCGAGAACGGGGCCATCAGCCGGTTGGTCAGTTTCAGCAACTGGTGCAGCATCGCCACCTTGTCGGCGCCCGCCTGCCCGCTTTCCGTGCGTTTGAGCACCCTTTACGCTCCCCTTGAGCCCGATCAATCCGGCCGCTCTTTCCTTCGATTATAACAACCGTTAGCGTTTCGCCATGCCATAATGGCTGGGAATCACCGGGAGAGTATCAGGGCCATGAACGCCTTTCCGCAGACGATCCATTTCATCGGCACCAATCATCCGCGACGGATGGAGATTTCGGTCCGCGACCTCGAAGTGGAAGGGGACATCCCCGCCGAGATCGACGGCGCCTTCTTCCGCGCCGTGCCCGACAACGCGCACGCGCCGATGTTCGAGGACGACATCGCGCTCAACGCCGACGGCATGATCGCGCGCTTCAACTTCGAGAGCGGGGCGGTCGATTTCTCCATCCGCTACGTCGAAACCGAGCGCTACCTCGCCGAAAGGAAGGCCCGCCGCGCGCTGTTCGGCCGTTACCGCAACCCGTTCACCGACGATCCCTCGGTCGCCGGAATGGATCGCACCGTCTCCAACACCACCCCCGTCTGGCACGCCGGCCGGCTGTTCATGACCAAGGAGGACGGGCGCGGGTACGAGATCGATCCGCACACCCTCGAGACGATCGGCAAGTGGGATTATTACGGCGCGCTCAAGTCCGAGACCTTCACTGCCCACCCGCGCATCGACGACGCCACCGGCGAGATGTTCTTCTTCGGCTACGAGGCCGGCGGCCTGTGCAGCGACGACATCGCCTATGGCATCGCCGACAGGGACGGCAATCTGGTGTCGGAGCAATGGTTCAAGCAGCCGTATATCGCGACGATCCACGACTTCGTGATCACCGGAAAATACGCCATCTGGCCGATCTTCCCGACCACCGCCGATCTCGAGCGGCTGAAGGCCGGCGGCGCGCACTGGGCGCACCAGCAGGATCTCGAATCGTGGATCGCGATCATGCCGCGCTACGGCAAGGTGGAGGAGATGAAGTGGATCAAGGGGCCGGTCGGCGTTTCCTGCTTCCACGAAGTCAATGCGTACGATGACGGCGACCTGGTCCACATCGACCTGTGCCTGACCAATACCAACGCCTTCCAGTTCATGCGCGAGGCGGGCGGCGTGCACATCGACCAGCGCGAGATTCAGGGCGCGCTGACCCGCTGGACCATCGACATGAGCAAGGACGACCCGCAAATCCAGGAGCGGCCGATCGGCCCCCCCGGCGACTTGCCGCGCCTCGCCGACGCCGACCAGGGCAAGCCCTACAATCACGTCTGGTATCTCAGCATCGATCCCGAAGCGCTCGGCCCGCCCAGCGTCGGCGGCCCGGTGGGGCTCAACTTCAACTGCCTGCTGCGGCTCGAACCGGGCAACGGGCGCGTGACCAAGATGCAGGTCCCGCCGGGCGGGGCGATCAGCGAACCGGCCTTCGTGCCGTCCTCCGACCCCGGACACGGCGGCTGGGTGATGAGCGTGATCGACATTCCCAACGGCCCGCCCGGCGCCGTGGCTCCGCACGATTACCTGTCGGAACTGTGGATCATGGAAGCCGACGCGATCGAGAACGGCCCCGTCGCCAAGGTGAAGACGGGCATTGCGTTGCGCAGCCAGGTGCACGGAAGCTGGGTAAGCAGGGCAAAGCTGGACGCGAGCAAGGTCAGGTAGGCCAAAGCCGGGAGCGGTTCCTCCTCCGGAGAAGATCCGGGGAGGAACCGCCCGCCTGTCAGCGCGCCGCCACTCGCCGGTTCTCCATCAGCGTGGCGTAGTTCCCGCGCGGAAGCAGGGGCGCGGCAACCGGTTCGACGGCCGACTTGAGCTGGCGCAGCAGAAACTGGCCGAACGGCCAGCCGTGGAGATCCGAATCGGCGTTGATATGGCCGAGCCAACCGGCATCGACGAACCGGCTCCTCCAGATTCGCGCCAGCCGCCGCGCGCGGTCGAAGCGGATATAAGGGTCGTCGCGGCTCGCCACGACGATCGAGGGGACCGGAAACGCCGTGCGCATCACCGGCGCGAAACGCGCCAGCCGGCTGTCCACCCTGCCGCCCTCCACTTCGGGGCCTTCCTCCACCTCGGGCGGTGCGACGAGCATCACGCCCTGCACCGGACCGTTCGCGTCCGGCCGTTCGTACTCGTTCCACCAGGCGACGGCGTGGCAGCCGAGGCTGTGCGCGACGAGGATCACCGGCCGCTGCGCGCGATGGATCGCCAGGTTGAGCCTGTTGACCCAGGAATTGCGGTGCGGATCGTCCCACGAGCCGAGATCGACCTTGGCGCAATCGTCAAGCTCGCGTTCCCAGTGACTCTGCCAGTGATCGGGGCCGCTGTCGTTGAGGCCGGGCACGAGGAGAACGAGGGGTTCCGGCTCGCGAGTGTAGGCGTTGTAGCGAATTTTGGGCCAGGGCATTCGTTTTCTCCTTTTTCGAGGAGCACGAACCGGCGTTGTCGCGTGGGGCCGTGCGCTTTAGCGGTTGGTGACGCGGAGCAAGCTGGTTGAATCAAGAGCCGCGACTCGCCCATCGGGCGGGTGAGATTTATCTCAAGTGCTCCGCTTGAGAATACAACCAACATGCGTTTGGGCGTGGCCAAGGCGAGCTAAGCCGCAAGGACGGCGTGCGCTTGTTGAAGGGCGGTTTGTCGGGCATAGTTCCCCGACATTGGGGGAGAGAGCCATGAAGGCCCCATACATTGCCGCGGCGCTGCCGCTTCTGCTCTTCGCACTGCCTGCCGCGCCGGCAGCGGCATCGGATCCCGTGCCATCCGCCAGGGACTATCGCGCGCCGCCGCCAGGGTGGACGGCGCCGCGCACCGAATGGGGCGATCCCGACCTGCGCGGCATGTGGCCGGTCGACTATCTGGCGGCCACTCCGCGCGAACGGCCGCCCGAGGTGGGCGAGCGCACAGAATGGACCGAAGAGGAATATCGCGAACGGTTCGGCCAGGCCGAACAGCGCGCCGGACTTGAGGAGGCGCAGGACAGGATCGGCATCCTCGGCATGGGCCACTGGCGCGAGGATGGCTTCCCGCTGTGGCAAACCTCGATGATCACGCAGCCCGCCAACGGCCGCTATCCGCCGCTGACGGACGAGGGCCGCAAGGCCGCGGCGGCCGTCAAGACCTCGTGGAACACCGAAGTGTTCGACAAACTAACCGACTTCGGCCCCTGGGACCGCTGCCTGACGCGCGGCATGCCCGGTTCGATGCTGACCGGCGCTTACAACATGGGCCTGCGCGTGATGCAGAGCCCTGACCTGGTGGTGATCGCGATCGAGATGGTCCACGAAACGCGCAAGGTCTATCTCGACGGCCGCGCCGCTCCGCCGCCCGAGGTCACCGAGTATCTCGGCTTTTCGCGCGGGCATTGGGAAGGCGACACGCTGGTCATCGAGACCACCAACTTCACGCCCGGCTTCAGTAACGGCCCCTCCCCCAACAGCGCGCAGATGAAGGTGACCGAACGGATTACCCCCGTCGGCCCCGACCAGATGCGCTACGAAGCGTGGATCGAGGATCCGGTCATGCTGACCGCGCCGTACAAGATCGACATCCCGTGGCAGCGCAATCCCGACTACGAGTTCTACGAATACGCCTGCCACGAAGGCAACGTGCAGATTCGCGGCTACATCACCGCCACCAGCCCGCGTTTCTCCGCGCTTCGCGAGGAGCAGTGGGCCGAGCAGGGCGAGGAGCCCACGCCCGCAAGCGGTCCGGGCGGTTCGCGCTAGCGTCGGGAAAGGGAAAGTTTCGTGACCTGGTTATACCATGCCGTCAGGCTGGTGTTCGGCGGCTGGTGGCTGTTTTCCGGCCTGATGCACTTCCTGTGGCCGCACTTGCAGCCTCTCGGCGACGAGCCTGCCGCTATCGCCTTTACCGAGGCGCTGATGGCAAGCGGCCTGTTCGACTGGATCAAGATTATCGAGATCGTGCTCGGCCTGACGATGCTGGCCAACCGCGCCATGCCGCTGACGGTGATCGCGCTCATCCCGATCAACATCGTGATCGTCTACTGGAACTTCGTGCTCGACACCGGTTTGGTCGAATGGAGTTTCGGCGCTCTCACCGTGCTGTTCAATGCGGTCCTGGCCTGGCCGTGGCGGCGGTACTTCTGGCCATTGTTCGTTTGGCGCGGACGGGCGGATTATCGGCTCGCTCCGGTCTTTCCGCCGGCTGACCCCCGTTCCTGAATCCAGCTTTACACATGCCCGAACTGCCCGAAGTCGAAACCACCGTGCGCGGGCTGGCGCGCTATCTCGATGGCGAACGGATAGAGCACGCGGCGATCCACCGGCCCGACATGCGCTTTCCGTTCCCGGAGGGGCTGGTGCAGATGCTCGCCGGCGCGCGCGTCGTCGGGCTCGGCCGGCGGGCCAAGTACGGTCTGATCCACACAGACCGCGACGATACGCTGGTGTTCCACCTCGGCATGAGCGGGCGCTGGCGGATCGATCCCGAGGCCCTCGGCAAACACGACCATTTCGTGATCGAAACCGCCCGCCACCGTTTCGCGCTACACGATCCGCGCCGCTTCGGCTTCGTCGCCCTGGTGGCGACCGACAAGTTGGAGCAATGGCCGGCCTTCGCCGCGATGGGGCCCGAACCGCTCGGCCCGGACCTGACGCCGGCGCATCTGGCGCAGGCGTTGCGCGGCCGCAGGCAGGCGGTGAAGCTCCTGCTGCTCGACCAGCGGATCGTCGCCGGGCTCGGCAACATCTACGTCTGCGAGGCGCTGTTCCGCGCCGGCATCGACCCGCGCAAGCCCGGCGGCAAGATCGCGCAAGCAGCGCTCGCGCGGCTGGTGCCGGCGATTCGCGACGTGCTCGAGCAATCGATAGGCGACGGCGGCTCGACCTTGCGCGACTACGCCCGTCCCGACGGCGAGCTCGGCTATTTCGCCACCCGGTTCGACATCTATGGCCGCGAGGGCGAACCGTGCCGTCGCGGCGATGGAGGTCTGGTGCGGCGAATCGTCCAGGGCGGCCGCAGCACCTGGTTCTGCCCGCGCTGCCAGAAGTGACCAACCGGCCGCTTCGCTTGACGATTCGCCGCCTCGCGGCTAAGGGCCCCGCTTTCCGGCGGGAAACCGCCGTTTCCACAGGCTTCAGACAGACGATCCGGCCGCATCGCTTTCGCGGCCCGATACCAGGACAGACGCAAGGACAGTTATGGCCAATACGCCGCAAGCCAAGAAGCGCATCCGCCGCAACGACAAGCGCGCCGAAATCAACGGCGCCCGCATGAGCCGCATCCGCAGCTTCGTGAAGAAGGTCGAAACCGCGATCGCCGGCGGCGACAAGGGCGCGGCGCAGGAAGCGCTGAAGGTTGCGCAGCCCGAAATGGCGCGCGGCGTGGCGCGCGGCGTGCTCCACAAGAACACCGCGGCGCGCAAGATGAGCCGCCTGAGCAAGCGAGTCGCGGCGCTCTGATTCGCATTGTCCGGGCTTCGGTTCGGAACGAAATCGGAACGGGGCCGGGGTTTTCCACCGGCCCCTTTTTTGCATCTGCGAGAGGCGCGCAAGAGGTTGGCGAGAAAGCCCAAGGATTCCCGCGATTCGCTGAACCGTAATACTTTTTGCATTGCCTTTCAGGCATTTGAACGCACGCCTGCGGCCTCGCTACGAGTCAACCCGATATATTTCATTTTTTTTAAGCGCCCCGCCTTGCCCGCCGCGCCGACCGGTTCATAACAGGGCTTCGGGCGGAGCTGGACAGCGCCGTTCGCCAAACCAAGACGTTGATGGTTGCACCTGCGCGAACCCCCTGGGCGCGCGGGACGGGCAAGTTTTGTCCGTTGCAGCCGGATTGTCGCAGGAGGGCCTGAACGGCCTTTCGGGAGGGGGTCTGTCGATGATTCGTATGGGACCGCACGCGGGCAGGTCGGAACCGGCGAGGCGCAATGCCGGCGAGGGGAATATGGAAGATCAGGAAGCGCTGGATCTGGCCGCAGACTGGGCCGACATCAGCCAGGGTCTGCGCAAGGATCTCGGGCACCAGTTGTTCAGCCAGTGGATCAGGCCGATCCAGGTCGGCGACTTGTGCAAGACGACGGGAACGCTGCACCTCTACCTGCCCACGGAGTTCTCCGCCAACTGGGTCCAGGATCGGTTCGCCGACCGGCTGTCGCTGGCGTGGAAGATCGCCCGCAGCGAAGTGCGCAACGTCAAGATCGCGGTCCATCCCGGCCGCCGCAAGCTTGCCGACCTCGATTTCAAGGGCGAGGACGGTTTCGGCCACCGCGCGGCCAACGACGGCACCCGTGGCGGCCTGCCGGGCGGCGCGCGAGCGATGGAATCGATCGGCGAAGGCGGATTCACCTCTTCGGTCGGGCTCGACCCGTCGCTGACGTTCGCCGCCTTTGTGACCGGCGCGACCAACGTGCTGGCGAAGAACGCGGCCGAGCGCATGGCCAAGGCGGAGCGGCCGCAGTTCAGCCCGCTCTATCTCAAGGCGGCGACCGGCCAGGGCAAGACGCACCTGCTCCACGCGATCGGGCATTCCTATCTCCAGGCGCATCCTCGCGCGCGGATCTTCTATTGTTCGGCCGAGCGGTTCATGGTCGAGTTCGTCTCGGCGCTGAAATCGAACGAGATGATCGAGTTCAAGGCGCGGCTGCGCGGGTTCGACCTGCTGCTGGTGGATGACATCCAGTTCATCATCGGCAAGGCCAGCGCGCAGGAAGAACTGCTCTACACGATCGACGCGCTGCTGGCCGAAGGCAAGCGGCTGGTCTTTGCCGCCGACCGCGCGCCGCAGGCGCTCGACGGGGTCGAGCCGCGCCTGCTCAGCCGCCTGTCGATGGGCCTCGTCGCCGACATCCAGCCGGCCGACATAGAGCTGCGCCGGGCGATCCTGCATTCGAAGCTCGCCCGCTTCGCCCCGCTCGACGTGCCGGATGACGTGATCGAATTTCTCGCCCGAACGATCAACCGCAACGTGCGCGAGCTGGTCGGCGGCCTCAACAAGCTGATCGCCTATGCCCAGCTCACCGGGCAGGAAGTCAGCCTGCAACTGGCCGAGGAGCAACTGACCGACATCCTCTCCGCCAATCGCCGGCGGATCACGATCGACGAGATCCAGCGCACCGTGTGCCAGTTCTACCGCATCGACCGTTCGGAAATGTCGAGCAAGCGCCGCGCCCGCGCGGTGGTGCGCCCGCGGCAGGTGGCGATGTACCTGGCCAAGGTGCTGACCCCGCGCAGCTACCCCGAAATCGGGCGCAAGTTCGGCGGCCGCGACCATTCGACGGTAATCCACGCCGTGCGGCTGATCGAAGACCTGAGGAAGCGCGACGCCGACATGGACGGCGACGTGCGCAGCCTGCTGCGGCAACTGGAAACTTGATCCCGGCCGCTATTTCCCCGGCCGCTATTTCAGCGTGCCACGCCCGGAAAGGCGCGAGCGGAGATCGTGCATCTGGATCCGCTCGATCGCCCCGGCGCGGTCGGTCGCGCCCATCACGTCCGACAGCGAGCCGAGGATCGCGCCGGCGATGTCGAGACTCTGCAACGCCTTCTGGTGGCGCATCAGGACATCGCCGTCCCCCGCCAGCTCGTCCATCGCCGCTTCCAGCGCTTGCCTGACATCGGCGAGCTCGGCGGCGATGCGCGCTTCGATCAGTTCTTCATCGGGGGTTGTCGCCGGAAGGCGTTCTTCCACGGGCAGGACCGCGCCCTCGCGCACGGCCGCCTGGATCCGGTCGACCCGCAACTGGCCGAGGCTGCCCGGCTTGTCCGGCGACCTGGTCCCCGAGCTCCATTCGTCGACCGCGGCCCGTCCATGAAACCGGACGCCGCAGCGGTTGTCCAGACGCCAGACTACGGTCGCCATGATCGACAGTTCGAGCCGCCTGAGCACGATCGTCGAGCCCGTTTCGGGCAACGCGGCTCCTTCGATCATCGCGCCGCCTTCCGACAGGTTGCGAATTCGCACCGGCGCGGAAATCTCCCCGGCCTCGATCGCGCCGGCGAGCATCAGGTTCTTGCGCGCCTCCCGTTCGATCATCTGCTCACGGTTCTGGACAACCGGCCAGTCCTCATCCATCGCTCCACGGCGCACGAGAACTAGGCTGATTTGGCCCTTTCCGCAAAGGCCGCTGTTCAACCTGACGGATTATCCGAAGTTTCCGCACATGGCCCTTCCTCCCGACCGCCTCGAACGCTTCGCCCGCCATATCGTGCTGCCCGAGATCGGCGGCGTGGGACAGGCGGCGCTCTCCGCCGCGAGGGTGGCCTTGATCGGGCTGGGCGGCATCGGCTCCCCGGCGCTGCAATATCTCGCCGGGGCCGGGATAGGCTCGCTGCTGCTGATCGACGACGACCGGGTCGACGTCTCGAACCTCCAGCGGCAGACGATCTTCACCGCCGCAGACATCGGCCGCCCGAAAGCCGAAGCGGGAGAAGCCTGGGTGCGCGCGTTCGACCCCGTGCTCGATGTGCGGAGTGTGGTGGCGCGCATAGCGCCGGGCAACGCCGCCGCGCTGCTCGCCGACGCGGATCTCGTGCTCGACGGCTGCGACAACTTCGCCACGCGGCTCGCGGTGTCCGACGCCTGCGTCGCCGCCGGCGTGCCGCTGCTGAGCGCGGCGGTGGGCCGCTTCCAGGGACAGGTGGGCGCCTTTGCCGGACACCTGCCGGACCAGCCCTGCTATCGCTGCTATGTCGGCGACGCCTTCGATGCCGACGATTGCGACACTTGCGCCGAGGACGGGATGCTGGGCGCAATGGCCGGGTGGACGGCCACGTTCGCGGCGATGCAGGCGATCCGCGTGCTGCTCGCACCGATCGGCGGAATCGGCGATCCGCAATGGGGCAAGCTGCACCTGCTCGACGGACTCAAGCCGGGGATGCGGACGCTGGGGATCGCCAAGGATCCGGGATGCAGGGCCTGCTCGCGCTAATAGCTCGCCCCGTCGACGAAGCGGCGCGGCAGGTCTTGCCATAGCTCGGGTTCGAACATCCGCAGGTTCACGCCCATGCGCGGATACTCCGGGTCGGTCGGCGTCCAGTGCGTGGTGCAGCCGCAGGTCCCGCAATGCCAGAGGTCGAGAGCGCAATCTCCCTGCCGGTAGGACACCCCCTCGCCTTCGACCCTGACCTCGTCGGGCGCGGGATAATGCCACAGGCCGGCGGTGCGCCGGCAGATCGAGCAGTTGCACTCGCTCGCTTCGGACGGAGTGTCGCTCAGGACCAGGGTCATGCGCCCGCAATGGCAGCTGCCGCGGTGTTCGGTCATGGTTCCATCTTCCCGTTCCCACAAAGGGAGCTTGTTTCACGCAAAGACGAGGGTTGCGTTGTTATGTCTTCTTTGCGCCTTCGCGCCTTTGGGTGAGATACCTCTTTTCCTCATACCCCCAGCACCTCTTCCACCCAGTCGGGCGCCAGTTCACTCGCCGGGCCGAGGCGTGTCTCGTCGAACCAGTGCGAGCCCTGGCTGCGTTCGAGGTTCAGTTCGAGCGTGCGCGCGCCGCTGCTCTTGGCCTGCTGGACGAAGCCCGCCGCCGGATAGACCGCGCCCGAGGTGCCGATGGAAACGAACAGGTCGGCCCGCGTCAGGGCGGCGAAGATCTCGTCCATCCGGTAAGGCATCTCGCCGAACCAGACGATGTCGGGGCGCAGGGCCGCTTCGCCGCAGGCGGGGCACGGAGGGCCGTCGAGCAGCGTTCCGCCCCAATGGTGGCGCGCGTCGCAGGCGAGACACCAGACCGACAGCGCTTCCCCATGCATGTGCAGGACGCGGCCATTTTTCAAACCAACCCGGGCGCCGGCGCGTTCGTGCAGGTCGTCGATGTTCTGGGTGACGATGAGCAGATCCCCGCCCCAGTCGCGGTCCAGCCGCGCCAGCGCATCGTGCGCCGGGTTCGGCCGGGCGGCGCGGACATTCTCGCGCCGCATATCGTAGAAGCGCTGGACCAGCGCGGGATCGCGGCGGAAGGCTTCGGGCGTGGCGACATCTTCCACCCGGTGATCTTCCCACAATCCGTCCTCGGCGCGGAAAGTGCGCAGGCCCGATTCGGCGCTGATTCCCGCGCCGGTGAGGATGACGATGTTGCGGATGCCGTCCATTGCCCGCATGAAGCACGCGCACGACAGGAGGCGCAATGGCCCGCATCGGTATCATCGGCAGCGAAGGGCGCATGGGGCATGCGCTCGAACGCGCCATCGTGGCCGCCGGACACGAGGTTTCCGGCGGCGTGGACAAGGGCGGCGATGTCGCCACGCTGGCCGACAACAGCGACACGCTGGTCGACTTTTCCGCCCCCGCCGCGCTGGAGGCCAATCTTCACGCGGCCATCGGCGCGGGCATTCCGATCCTCGTCGGGACGACCGGGCTGGGCGAGACGCATCATCCGCTGATCGAGAAGACGGCGCTGGCGGTGCCGGTGCTCCAGACCGGCAATACGTCGCTGGGGGTCACGCTGCTGGCGCATCTGATCAAGGACGCCGCCTCGCGCCTCGGGCCGGACTGGGACATCGAGGTGCTGGAAATGCACCATCGGACGAAAGTCGATGCGCCCTCCGGCACTGCGCTGCTGCTGGGCGAAGCGGCGGCGGAAGGGCGCGGGATCGATTTCTACGCCCCCGAAAGCCCGGTCCGCCACGGCCATACCGGACCGCGCGAGAGGGGGTCGATCGGGTTTGCCAGCCTGCGCGGAGGCACCGTGGCGGGCGAACACAGCGTGATCCTGGCGGGGGATCAGGAGAGGGTCGTGCTGTCGCACAGCGCGGAGGACCGGATGATCTTCGCCCACGGGGCGGTGCGCGGCGCGCTGTGGCTTATGGGCCAGCCGCCGGGCCGCTATCGCATGGCGCAGGTGCTGGGTCTTTGAAGAAAGAGCAGGTCTTCGAGTTCTTCCGCCGCTTGGCCGAGGACAACCCGGCCCCGGAGACAGAGCTGGAATACGGCAATGCGTTCCAGCTCGTGGTGGCGGTGGCGCTTTCCGCCCAGGCGACCGACGTGGGGGTGAACAAGGCCACCCGGCGGCTGTTCGCCGAAGTGAAGACGCCGGAACAGATGCTGGCGCTGGGCGAGGATGGCCTGAAGCAGCACATCAGGACCATCGGCCTGTTCAATTCCAAGGCGAAGAACGTGATCGCGCTGTCGCGGATGCTGGTGGACGATTTCGGCGGCGAAGTGCCGGACACGCGCGAGGCGCTGGTGCGCCTGCCGGGCGTGGGGCGCAAGACGGCCAACGTGGTGCTCAACTGCTGGTTCGGGCAGGAAACCTTCGCCGTCGACACGCACATCTTCCGCGTCGGCAACCGCACCGGCCTTGCCAAAGGCAAGACGCCGGAACAGGTCGAAGCGAAGCTGGAGAAGATCGTCCCGCAACCGTTCCGGCTGCACGCGCATCACTGGCTGATCCTGCACGGCCGCTACACCTGCAAGGCGCGCACGCCCGAATGCTGGCGCTGCGTGGTGGAGGACCTGTGCGCCTGGCGGAACAAGGTGCTCGCAAAGCCCGTTGGCAAAGGTCACGCCGATAAAGGCAGGGCCGTCGCGGCTCCGTCATAGCAGCGACCGCTTGTCATGAAGGGAGTCGAACGATGCCGAAAATGCTTCCCTTGCTGCTGCTTGCCCCGCCGCTGGCCCTGCTCGGCGCCTGCGCCGCCGAGAGCGAATCGACACCGAAGCGCACGCCGCCGGCCGCCGAGATTACCGGCGAGGCGAGGAACTGCCTCCAGTCGAGCACGATCCGCAGCACCAAGGTGCAGGACGATTCCACGATAGATTTCACGACCACGCGGGGCGAGGTGTTCCGCAACACCCTGCCCGCGCGCTGCCCCGGCCTCGCGTTCGAAGATCGCTTCGGTTACCAGACCAGCACCGGGCAGTTGTGCAACGTCGATACGGTGACGCTGATCTATTCCGACGGCCGGCGGGGCGTGACGTGCGGGCTCGGGAAGTTCGCGCCGATCCGCTACAGGGACGATGGCGGCTAGTACGGACCCTAAGCCGGTTCCTCGCTCTGCGTGCTGATGACTTGCGCGGCGACGAGATCGCCGATGACGTTGAGCGTGGTGCGGCACATGTCGAGGAAGCGATCGACGCCGAGGATCAGCCCGATCCCTTCGGGCGGCACCCCGACGCCGGCGAGGATCAGCGCGATCACCGGCAGCGAACCGCCCGGCACGCCCGCGGTGCCGATGCCGGCGAGGATGCACACCAGCATGACGAAAGCCTGATCGGCGAGGCTGAGGTCCACGCCGAAGAACTGGGCGAGAAACAGCACCGTCACCCCTTCGAACATCGCGGTGCCGTTCTGGTTGGCGGTGGCGCCGATGGTGAGCACGAAGCGGCTGATCTTCGGCGGCAGGCGGAGCTGGTCTTCCGCCACGCGGAGCGCGGTGGGCAGCGTGGCGTTGGAGCTGGCGGTGGAGAAGGCCATCACGCTCGCCTCCCGCGTCTGGCGGAAGAAGGCGAGCGGGCTCTTGCGGCCGAAGAAGCGCAGCAGCAGCGGGAAAGTGACGAACATCTGGATGCCGAGCGCCAGCAGCACCACGCCGACGAAGGCCGCCAGCTTGAACAGCAAGTCCCAGCCGAACTGCGCCGAAAGGTTGAACATGAAGCAGAAGATGGCGATCGGCGCGAGCTGGATGACGAAGCCGATCAGCTTCATCGCCACTTCGAACACCCCTTCGACCGCATCCTTGAGCGTGGCCGTGCGCTGCGTCCGCACCAGCAGCAGGCCGATGCCGAAGAACAGCGCGAAGAACATCACCGCCAGGATGTCGTTGTTGCTCATCGCCATGATGACGTTGCTGGGCACGATGGCGACGACGGCATTCACCCCGGCATCGGTTTCGGCCGAGGCGGCGACGATGCCGCGCGCGCCTTCGCCGCCCTGCGCCAGCAGTTCCTGCGCGGCGACGGGATCGACTCCGTCGCCGGGGCGCAGCACGTTCACCGCGGCGAGCGAAATGGCCACCGCGATGCTGGAGACGATCACCGTATAGCCGAGCGTCCTGAGCCCGATGGCCTTGAGCGCCGCGATCTCCCCCATCTCCGCGATGCCGACCACCAGTGCCGAGAACAGCAGCGGGATCACCAGCATGAACAGCAGGCGCAGGAAGATCTGCCCGATGGGCGTGGTGACGTAAGCGACCACGGTATCCACCCAGGCGGCGTCGCGGGCGAAGGTATAGGCCAGCAATCCGCCGACGAGCCCGGCGACGAAGCCGATCAGGATACGCCACTGGAGCCGGTTGTGCGTAGCGGGGCCGGCTTCGCGGGCGATCTCGGCGGCGTCGATGCTTATGATGGTCCTCCGGCCAGTGCGGCAAGGGTAATGCGGCGGTAGATTCGCGTCAAAGTGTCGAGGTCGTCAAGCGCGACGGCTTCGTCGGCCTTGTGCATCGTGGCGTTGACGAGGCCGAATTCGATCACCGGGCACAAGCCCTTGAGGAACCGCGCGTCCGAGGTGCCGCCGCTGGTCGAGGCTTCGGGGACGAGGCCGGTTTCGGCTTCCACCGCAGCCGCGACGATGTTCGAGAACGCGCCCGGCGGAGTCAGGAACGGTTCGCCGGAAACGATCGGCAGCGCGACGCCGCCATGGCGTGCTGCGATTGCGCTCACCCGCTCGCCGAGGCTCGCCCCGCTGTGCAGATCGTTGAAGCGGATCGAGATACGCGCCTTCGCCCGCTCGGGAATGACGTTGTGCGCCGGGTTGCCGACTTCGAGTTCGGTGATCTCGATGTTCGAGGGCTGGAACCAGTCGGTCCCCTGGTCCAGCTCCAGCGCGTCGAGTTCCGCCAGCATCGCCACGAGGCGCGGAATCGGATTGTCGGCGAGATGCGGATAGGCGACGTGGCCCTGCGCGCCGGCGACTTCGAGGAAAATGTTCACCGAGCCGCGCCGGCCGATCTTCATCGTGTCGCCGAGGCGGTGGACCGAAGTCGGCTCGCCCACCAGGCACAGGTCCGGGATGTCGCCGCGCTCGCGCATCAGGGCGATCAGGGCGCGGGTGCCGTGGACGGCCGGGCCTTCCTCGTCGCCGGTGACGATGAAACTGACCGTGCCCGCATCGGCGGGAACCTCGGCCACGGCGGCGACCATGGCCGCGACTGCGCCTTTCATGTCCACCGCGCCGCGCCCGTAGAGCAAGCCGCCGCGCCGCTCGGGCGCGAAGGCCCCGCTGGCCCAGCCGCCGCCGGGGGGCACGACGTCCAGATGTCCGGCGAAGGCGAAATGCCGCGAGCCCGCGGGCCCGCGACGGATGGCGAAGAGGTTCTCCACCGGCCCGTCCGGCGGATCGCCGGCAAGGAAGCGGTGCGCTTCGAACCCGAGCGGGACGAGCATCCCCTCCAGCGCGTCGAACACCGCTCCGCGCGCCGGGGTCACGCTTTCGCAGGCGATCAGCCGTTCGGCGAGGCTGGCGGCGTCTGCCATCCGGTTACCGCCCCTGTCCCCGTTCGTGTCGAGCGAAGTCGAGACACTTTGGCGCCGCGCCCGCGTGTCTCGACTTCGCTCGACACGAACGGATGGGGTTTGGCGAGTTGCTCACCGCCTCAGGCAACCTCGAACTGTTCGATCACCCACTGCTCGTCTTCGGCCGAGCCGATCCATTCCTGCATCCAGTCGTGCTCCCAGATCGCCTGCATGTAAGCCTGGGCGAAGCCGGGCACGCCGATGCCGTAAGTGACGAAGCGGGTGACGATGGGGGCGTAGAACACGTCGGCGGCGCTGAAGGTGCCGAACAGGAACGGGCCGCCCTTGCCGAACCGGGCGCGGGCTTCGGCCCACAGGCCGAGGATGCGGACGATGTCCGCCCGCGCCTCGTCCGTCAGGTCCACCGCGATGCGCTTGCGCACGTTCATCGGCAGCAGGCGGCGCAGCGGCAGGTAGCCGCTGTGCATTTCCGCCACCATCGCGCGGGCCATGCCGCGCGCCGCATCGTCCTTGGGCCAGAACCGGTCGCGCCCGACCTTGTCGGCGAGGTATTCGAGGATGGCGAGGCTGTCCCACACCACCACCTCGCCGTCCCACAGCACCGGAACCTTGCCGGCGGAAGGCTGGAATTCGCCGTCCTGCTTCTTCATCGCCTGCCAGTCGTCGCCGTCGATGTGGACGGTCAGCTCCTCGAACGAGAGGCCCGACTGCTTCGCCGCCAGCCAGCCGCGCAGCGACCAGCTCGAATAGTTTCTGTTGCCGATGATGAGCTTCACGCGAGAGCCCCGCTTGCCTGAACGGGGCGGCCCTAGGCGTTCAGCCTTGGCCTGTCGAGGGTGAACGAAATCAGACGGCGGCGTCCGCCAGGATGGCGGCGCGCAGTTCGGGGATGCCCATGCCCTTTTCGGCGCTGGTGACGTGGACCACCGGATAGGCGGCCGGATGCTTGCGCGCCTCCGCCTCCACTTTCGCCAGCGTTGCCGCCAGCTCGCTGGCCTTGACCTTGTCGGCCTTGGTCAGCACCAGCCGGTAGCCGACCGCCGCCTCGTCGAGCATTTTCATCATGTCTTCGTCGACCGGCTTCACGCCGTGGCGGCTGTCGATCAGCACCAGCGTGCGTTTGAGCACCGCGCGCCCGCGCAGAAATGTGCGGACGAGGTTGTGCCAGCGTTCGACCACTTTCACCGGCGCCTTGGCGAAGCCGTAGCCCGGCATGTCCACCAGCCGCATCCGGGTGGGACTGCCGACCTCGAAGAAGTTCAGTTCCTGCGTGCGGCCCGGCGTGACCGAGGCGCGGGCGATGGCCTTGCGCCCGGTGACCGCGTTGATCAGCGAGCTCTTGCCGACGTTCGAGCGACCGGCGAAGGCCACTTCGGGAAAGTCCGGTTCCGGCAGGAAATTCAGCGACGGAGCCGAGAGCAGGAACTCGACCCGGCCGGCGAACAGGCGGCGGGCTTCTTCGGTCAGGTCGGGATCGGCCATCTTCGCCCTTCAAACACTTTCGTCATTCCCGCGAAAGCGGGAACCCAGTCACAGTTTGCGCTGAAGAGCCCACTGGGTCCCCGCTTTCGCGGGGATGACGAGTAAAGGATAGGTACCAGCTTTAGCTCTTCGCCTTCTCGCTTTCCGCCTTGCGCGCTTTCTCGGCCGCTTCCTGTTCCGCCTGCGCCTTCAGTTGCGGGTGCTTGGAATACAGATATTTCTGCTGCGCCAGCGTGAGGACGTTGGAGGTGATCCAGTAGAGCAGCAGGCCAGCGGCGAAGGGCGCCATGACGAACATCAGGATCCACGGCATCAGCATGAACACCTGCTGCTGCACTGGATCCATCGCCGCCGGATTGAGCTTGAACTGGAGCCACATCGTCAGGCCCAGCAGCACCGCCAGCACGCCGATGGCGAGGAAGCTGGGCGGGGTGAACGGCAGCAGGCCGAACAGGTTGAGGATCGTTGCCGGATCCTGCGCCGACAGATCCTTGATCCACAGCGCGAACGGCTGGTGGCGCATCTCGATCGCGATCAGCAGCACCTTGTAGAGCGCGAAGAAGATCGGGATCTGGAGGAAGATCGGCAGGCACCCGGCGAGCGGATTGACCTTCTCGTCCTTGTAGAGCCGCGCCATCTCCTGCTGGAGCTTCGGCTTGTCGTCCTTGTAGCGTTCCTGGAGCGCCTTCATCTTCGGCTGCACCGCGCGCATCTGCGCCATGCTGGCGAACTGCTTCTGCGCGATCGGGAACAGCAGCGCGCGCACCACCACCGTCAGCAGGATGATGGCCACGCCGAAGTTGCCGGTGAGCGCGAACAGGTGCTTCAGCAGCCAGAAGATCGGGTACATGAACCAGCGGAACCAGCCCCAGTCGATGGCGAGACCGAAGTTGCTGACCCCGGCTTCCTCGTACCGGTCGAGCACTTCGCTTTCCTTGGCGCCGGCGAACAGCCGGGTGGTGGTCGAGACCTGCCTGCCGGGCGACACGGTGACCGGCTCGTAGATCAGGTCCGCCCGGTAGTGTTCCCGGCCAAGCGGCCGGAAAGCGCCTTCGACGCGCGCGTCGTCCTGTGCGATCAGCGCGGAAAGCCAGTAGATGTCGGTATAGCCGAGCCAACTGGCGCGCCCCTCGGGCTCGACCGGACCGGCTTCATCCACGTCATCGTAGTCCCAGTCGAAGTTCACCTTGCCGCCGAAGTGGCCGATCGGTCCCGAATGAAGATTGAAGGTGCTCGGGCTGGCGGTGCGGCTGGTGCGATTGATGAAGGCGTAAGGCCGCAGCGCCACCGGGCCTTCGCCGGTATTGGCCACCGTCTGGGTAGCGGTGAGCATGTAATACTGGTCGATTTCGAAGCGGATGCGGAACTGCTGGCCCTGGCCGTTGTCCCAGCTGAGCGTGACCGGCGCGTTCGGCGTCAGCGGTCCGCCCTCGGCCGCCCACACGGTGTCGGGACCGGGCAGCGCAACGCCCTCGCCGACCCAGCCGAACTGCGCGAACTGCTGCGCCGGGGTGCCGGCGGGCGAGAACAGCCGCACCGGGCCGCTGTCTTCCTCCACCGTCTGGCGATGGGTCTTGAGCACGATGTCGTCCACCCGCGCGCCGACCGGGTTGATCGAGCCGGCGACTTCGGGCGCATCGATCCGCACGCGATCGGCGGTGGCGAGCGCCGTCGCGAGATCGCGCACTTCCGCCGCCTGCTCCGCCGGATCGACCAGCCCGCCGTCGCGGGTGTGCCGGGCGGGCGCATCGGCCCCCGCCGCGATCTGCCCGGCCGTGATTTGCTCTGTCGTGACCTGCTCGGTCGGGGCGGGCTCGGGATAGAGCCTGCTCATCACCAGGTCGAAGCCGAGCATGAGCGCAAGGCACAGCACGACGGCGAGAATCAGGTTGCGCTGGTTGTCCAAGATGAAGTCCTAAGTCAGGTTGCCATGCGCTTTGTTCAAGGCACCGGATCGAAACCGTGTCCCCCCCAAGGGTGGCAGCGCATTAGCCGCTTGGCGGCGATCCATCCACCCTTGATCGCCCCGTGCTTTTGCAGCGCTTCGATTGCGTATTCGCTGCAACTGGGCTGGTAGCGGCAGGTCGGAGGAAGAACCCGTGACGGACCGAGTTGCCACGCGCGGGCGAGGAGGATGAGGACCTGTTTCATCTCCTCGGTCCCAACCGGCGGCGCGGCGGATCGCCCTTGCCTTCGGCGGCGCGGGCGAGCGCAGCGGCCAGTTCCTCGCGCAGCTTGCCGAAGTCCCGCTCCACCCCGCCTTCGCGGCCGATCAGCACGTGGTCGTGATCGGGCAGTCCGGCATCGGGCAAGGCGGCGCGCAGCAGTTCGCGGAAGCGGCGCTTCATCCGGTTGCGGACCACGGCGTTGCCGATCTTCTTCGTCACCGTAACGCCATACCGCTTGCCGCGCCCGCCGTTGGGGTTCGCCAGCAGCACGAAACCGGGACGCGCCACGCGCAAGCCCCGGTTGGCCGAAAGGAAATCGGCGCGGCGTCTGATGATGCTGAGATCGGCCATCGACCCGTTTCTAGGCGAAGGCTCGGTTCGCCGCCAGCGGACCGCAAGCGCACTGGCTCAAGTAGCCGTCAGGCGTAGCCCGCCGGGAGGGCCGGCGTTTGAGGCGAAAAAATCAGGCGCAGAGGTTCTTGCGGCCGCGGCGGCGGCGGGCGCGCAGCACCTTGCGGCCGCCGGGAGTCGCCTTGCGGGCGAAGAAGCCGTGCCGACGCGCGCGGACGAGGTTGCTCGGCTGGAAAGTGCGCTTCATCGTCTGAATCCTGAATCAACGAAAAGAGCCGCCCGCTGGGGCGGCCCGCAATTACGAGGCGCGCGGTTACGGGAGAGGGGCGCGCAAGTCAAGACGGCCAGCCCGATTGCATCCGCTGCGGCGCGAACCGCTCGACAAGCGCGCGCGGCCCGCTATCACCGCTGTTTCAGGGGGGTTCGTGGTCGCACTCGTTTCCACCGTGGCTTATCTCGGCCTCGATGCGCGCGCGGTCGAGGTGCAGTGCCAGATCGCGCCCGGTATGCCGCGATTCGCCATCGTCGGCCTGCCGGACAAGGCCGTGGGCGAAAGCCGCGAGCGGGTGCAGGCGGCGCTCTCGGCCATGGGGCTGGCGCTGCCGCCCAAGCGCATCACCATCAACCTCTCGCCCGCCGACCTGCCCAAGGAAGGCAGCCACTACGACCTGCCGATCGCGCTGGCGCTGCTGGCGGCGATGGGGGTGACCGACGCCGAGCAGCTGGCCGACTGGATCGCAGTGGGCGAACTGGCGCTAGACGGGCGCGTCGTGCCCTCGCCCGGCGTGCTGCTGGCGGCGCTCCACGCCAGCGAAGGGGACAAAGGGCTGATCTGCCCGGCCGCGCAAGGGGCGGAGGCGCGCTGGGCCAGCGGCGTGCCGGTGATCGCCGCGCCGGGGCTCGTCAGCCTGCTCAACCATCTGAAGGGCAGCCAGACGCTGCCGACGCCCGAGCCGGGCGAAGTGGAGGAGTCGGGGGATGGTCCCGATCTGAAGCAGGTTAAGGGGCAGGAAACGGCGAAGCGCGCGCTGGAGATCGCCGCCGCCGGCGGACACAACCTGCTGATGACCGGGCCGCCGGGCGCGGGCAAGAGCCTGCTGGCGAGCTGCCTGCCCGGCATCCTGCCAGCGCTGAGCCCGGCCGAAGCGCTGGAGGTGAGCATGGTCGCCTCGGTCGCCGGAACGCTCGAAGGCGGGCGCATCAGCCGCACCCGGCCGTTCCGCGCGCCGCACCATTCGGCGAGCATGGCGGCGCTGACCGGCGGCGGGCTGCGCGTGCGGCCGGGCGAGGTCAGCCTGGCGCATCTCGGCGTGCTGTTCCTCGACGAACTGCCCGAGTTCCAGCGCGCGGTGCTCGATTCGCTGCGCCAGCCGCTGGAGACGGGCAAGGTCGATGTCGCGCGGGCCAATGCGCATGTAACCTACCCCGCGCGGGTGCAACTGGTGGCGGCGATGAACCCGTGCCGCTGCGGGCATCTCGGCGATCCGGCGCTCGCCTGCTCCAGAGCGCCGCGCTGCGCCGCCGATTATCAGTCCAAGGTTTCCGGCCCGCTTCTCGACCGGATCGACCTGCACGTCGATGTCGACCCCGTCAGCGCGGCCGACCTCGCCCTGCCGCCGCCGGCCGAAGGATCGGCCGAAGTCGCCGCGCGGGTGGCCGAGGCGCGCGCAAGGCAGGCGGCGCGCGGCGTGCGCTCCAACGCCGAACTGGAAGGCGACACGCTCGAAACCCACGCCACGCCCGACGAGGCGGGCCGCAAGCTGCTGTTGCAGGCGGCCGAGGCGATGCGGCTGTCGGCGCGGGGCTACACCCGGATGCTGCGCGTGGCGCGCACCATCGCCGATCTCGCCGGCGCGGAACAGGTCGGGCGCATCCATGTGGCCGAGGCGCTCAGTTACCGGCGGATGGCGCCGCGGGCTTGAACGGCCTTTTCCCACTTCCCCTCGATACAGGGGAAATCGCCCGAGAAATCCCGTCCACGCCCCGAGCTTGTCGAAGGGCCGTTCTTCCGTTGTCCGAGGCGCGCCGTTCAAAGGAAAGACCGTCATTCGACAAGCTCAGGATAGACGGGCCCGTGGTGCAGCGCTCTTTCTGGAACCATGACACGTTCCATCTGCCATTACCCTGCGAAGCGAGAAGGCGTCGCGCAAGATCAGCCCTCCGCTGCCGCCTCGGCTGGCAGTTCGGCGTTGTGTTCGGAGACGATCTGCCAGCCTGTGCCGTCCACCTTGCTCCACACCGTCTGGTTGGCGACCGGGAGCGTGACCGGGTTGCCTTGCGCATCGCTCATCGTCACTTGCGCGGTATAGGTCGTCACCGCGAGGTCGCCGCTGGCCCAGACCGGGCCTTCCTCCATCGCGATGGCGAAGTTGGGATCGGCGAGATAGGCCTCGTACGTCCGGTCGAGCGCGGCCTTGCCGGTGACGACGCCGGTGTTGGGCAGCGTGAGCGTGGCGTCGTCGGCGTAGCTCCGCGTGGCGCCGTATGCGTCTTTCGCCACTATCGCATCGTGATGCGCCTTTTCCGTCAGGCGCACGGTGTCGGCGATGGCCTGGGGATCCGCCGAGCCACAGGCGGCAAGGGCCGGCAGAACGGCGGCGGCGAGCAATCTACGCATCGTGATTTCCCCTCTCTCGGGATCGAAATGCCGGGATGCCGGCAGGCTGCGAGCGCTTCTGACACAGGCGCGCGCGCCTGCGTTTGACTGCGCTCAAATCGCGCCGGCGATGGATGAGCGCGTGGTTAATTCCGTCCCAGTCCGGGACAGGGCTCCTCTTTGCTGGGGAGCCGCCGGTTGTATCGGCAGCAGGTGCGGCTAGGGAGTTCCCATTCCGAACGCTTCGATAAAAAAGGGGGTCAAGATGAAGACTATGCGCGTATTGGCGGCCGCTTCGGCGGCGACACTTCTGGCGGCAGGCGCGAGCCAGGCGTCGGCCGCGACGACGTTCGACGTGTCGGTTGCGGGGATTTCCTTCAACGAGGTCGATCCGGGCCTGGTCATCACCGCCTCGCCTTTCGCGATCCCGATTTTCCAGCTCAACGGCGTGAACGACTTCGCCGAATTCGACGTGCTGAAGATCGGCACGGGCGAAGGCACCGTGAACACCGATTTCCTGAGCCTGTTTGGTGAGGATACCGAGCATCTGCCGATCACGGTGACGTTCGCTTTCGACGACCCGAGCGATGCCACCGGCTCGGCCGTGGGCGGAGAAACGTACGGCTTCATCGCGCCATTTACCGATTGCGGAATCATCGCCGGCGGTTGCGGCGCCGTGGAATGGGGCGCCCCCGAAGTCTACACCTTCGGCAATGGCGGATCGTTCCAGATCGAGCTGTTCGGCGCGACTTTCGGCACGCCGGGCACGGCCAACGTGCGCGGCCGCTTCACGCTGCTGAGCGAGAGCACCGGCGCAGTGCCGGAACCGGCCACCTGGGGGATGATGATCCTGGGCTTCGGCGCGATGGGCGGCATGATGCGCGCCTCGCGGCGGCGCAAGGTCACTGTGGCCTACGCCTGACAATCAGTCGGGCGCAACGCCTGCATGAAAGGCCCCTTCCCGACCGGGAGGGGGCCTTTTCGTTTCAGGGCAGCAGGCCGAGCGAGACCAGTTCCGCTTCCAGCCCGGCGGCATCGGTGAACAGATGTGCGCGCCATCCGCGCGCGCGGGCAGCGGCGACATTAGCGGGGTTGTCGTCGGTGAAGAACAGCGCCTGTGGCGGATGGCCGAAGCGTTGCTCGGCGATTTCGTAGATCCGCGGGTCGGGCTTGGCGACGCGTTCCTCGCCCGAGACGACGATGTCCGCGAACAGCTCGAAGATCGGTTCGGTCGGGCGGAAGCCGGCGAAGAATTCGGCGCCGAAGTTGGTCAGCGCGTAGAGCGGCACGCCGGCCGTGTGCAGCCGCCGGACCAGGGCATGCGCGCCTTCGATCGGCCGGTCGATGGTTTCGTTGAAGCGATCGCGATAGGCGTCGATCAGCGGCGCGTGGTCGGGAAACCTGTCGCGCAGTTCGGGGACCATCTCCGCCAGCGGACGTCCGGCGTCGGACTGGAAGTGCCATTCTTCCGTCAGGACGTGAGCGAGGAACCAGTCGAGCTGTACCGGTTCCTCGATCAGCTTGGCGAACAGGTGTCTGAGGTCCCAGTCGAACAGCACGCGGCCGATGTCGAACACGGCGGCGACGGGTTTGGCGAAGGGAGCGTCAGACATGCAAAAGGCCCCCGATTTCCCGGAGGCCCCTTTCGTTGCCAGGGCCGCGAGCGAATCGCGGCGCGGCGGGCGTCAGCCCTGGCGCGCCTTGAAGCGGCGGTTGGTCTTGTTGATCACATAGGTCCGGCCACGGCGGCGGATCACGCGGTTGTCCCGGTGGCGGCCCTTCAGCGACTTGAGGCTGTTGACGATCTTCATGGCTCGTTTTCCAAAAAATACAGCGCCGGAGGTGCCCCCGACGCCGGAATTCACGCCGCAGCCCCTATGCCGGAGGGGCGGGCAAGTCAACCTTCTCCGCGTATCGCGCCGAGCTTGCGCTCCCACGCCAGCGCGTGGGCGACGATCCGGTCGAGATCGGCGTGCTGTGGCCGCCACGGCAGCGTTTCGCGGATGCGAGAGGGATCGGACACCAGCATGCCGGAATCGCCGGCGCGGCGTGGGCCGAGGATGCGGTCGATCGTCATGTTGGTGACCCGGTCGACCGCGTCGAGCACTTCGAGCACCGAGAATCCGCGCCCGTAGCCGCAATTCATTGTCAGCGAGCGGTCCGGCCGGTCGATCAGCGCCTCCAGCGCAAGGACGTGCGCGGCGGCGAGGTCGCTGACGTGGATGTAGTCGCGCACCCCGGTGCCGTCGGGCGTGTCGTAGTCCGTGCCGAAGACCGAGACATTGGCCCGCTTGCCGAGCGCCGCCTCGACCGCGACCTTGATGAGGTGCGTGGCCCCGGCGGTCGATTGTCCGCTGCGGCCCCGCGGGTCGGCCCCGGCGACGTTGAAGTAGCGCAAGGCGCAATAGTTGAGCGGGTGGGCGGCGGCGGTGTCGGCCAGCATCCGCTCGGTCATCAGCTTGGACCAGCCGTAGGGGTTGATTGGCACGGTGGGCGTTTCTTCGGTGACGGCGGAGACGGCGGGCATGCCATAGGTCGCGGCGGTGCTGGAGAAGATGAAATGCGGCACGCCGCCGGCGACCGCCGATTCGATCAGTGCGCGGCTCTTCACCGTGTTGTTGTGATAGTACTTGAGCGGGTTCTCGACCGATTCGGGAACCACGATCGAGCCGGCGAAGTGCATCACCGCTTGCGTGCCCTGTTCAGCGAAGATGCGCGCCAGCAACGCCGCGTCCTCTATGTCGCCTTCGTAGAACGGCACGCCTTCGGGAATGGCGAAGCGGAAGCCGGTGGTGAGGTTGTCGATCACCGCCACCGGCCAGCCGGCATCGAGCAGCGCGAGGACCGCATGGCTGCCGATATAGCCGGCGCCGCCGGTAACGAGCACGGGAATACGTTGTGTCATCGGCCGTCTCGCTAATCGGCAATGCGCCGCGCCGCAATGCCGGACCCACGGATGCGCGGGTGTATCGGCGCTTGCAACCGCGCCCGATTTCAGGCGTTGTCGCGGCATGAGAACGCTTCCCCTCCTCGCCGCGCTGGCCGCCGCCGCCACGCTTTCCGCCTGCGCCACCCCGGCCTATGTCTCCCCGGTCGAAGTGACGCGCTTCAGCGATCCGTCCGCCGCGACGCTGGGCAGCGGTGCGATCGCGGTTGTCCCCGCCCCTGGGACGGCCGCCGATTCGTGGAGCTTCGCCGCTTTCCGCCCCGCCGTGGCGGCGGAGCTGGAGAAGGTTGGTTACCGGATCGCGCCCGAGAGCGGGAACGGCGCGCAGACAGCCGAAGTGAGCGTGGATCGCTACGTGATGCAGGCCAACGGCCAGCGTTCGCCGGTGAACGTGGGCGTCGGCGGTTCGACCGGCTCCTACGGCTCGGGCGTCGGCGTAGGCGTCGGCATCAACCTCAACAGCCTGAGCGGGCCGCCGGCCGACCGCATCGACACCCAGCTGCGGGTGACGATCCGCCCGGCGGGCGCGGGCAATGCTTTGTGGGAAGGCCGCGCCCGCTTCACCGCCACCGCCAACAGCGATTTCGGCACCGAGCAGGCGGCGGCGCAGAAGCTGGCCGGGGCGCTGTTCGCCGGCTTCCCCGGCGCATCGGGCGAGACGATCGAAGTTCGATGAGCGACATCCTGATCGACGCCGCGTTCGACAGCGGCAATATCGAAGTCCTGTCCGTATCCGGCGCCAGCGCCCGGCTGCGCATTGCGCGCGACAACCGGTCGGAATTCTACCAGTGGTTCCACTTCCGCGTGGCCGGCGCGGCGGGGCGCGAGCTGGAGCTGAAGATCGGCGATCTCAACGGATCGGCCTATCCCGCCGGTTGGCCCGGCTATCGCGCCTGCGTGTCCGAAGACCGCGCATACTGGGGCCGCGCAGACACCGGCTTCGACAAGGACGAGGACGGCGGGACGCTGACCATCCGCTACGCCCCGGCAGGCGATCTGGCGTGGTTCGCCTATTTCGCGCCCTATTCGCTGGAGCGGCATCACGACCTGGTGTCCGAAGCGGCGGCGAGCGAGGGAGTGCGCTATCGCTGCCTCGGCCACAGCCTCGACGGGCGGCCGATCGATTGCCTGACCCTGGGCGAAGGCGACATCCCGGTGTGGCTCTATGCTCGCCAGCATCCGGGCGAGAGCATGGCCGAATGGTGGATGGAAGGCGCGCTGGAGGCGCTGTGCGACCCGGCGGACCCGGTGGCGCGGGTGCTGCGGGCGAAATGCCGGCTTTATGTCGCGCCTAACTGCAATCCCGACGGCTCGTTTCGCGGGCACCTGCGGACCAATGCCGCGGGGGTGAACCTGAACCGCGAATGGGCCGACCCGAGCCCTGAGCGCTCGCCCGAGGTGCTGGCGCTGCGGAACGCGATGGACGAGACCGGCGTGCGCTTCGCGATGGACGTCCACGGCGACGAGGCGATTCCCGCCAACTTCCTCGCCGGCTTCGAAGGCATCCCGTCATGGACCGACGATCTGGGCGGCGAATTCCGCCGCTATCGCGCGATCCTGGAACGGCGCAGCCCGGATTTCCAGACCGCGAAGGGCTATCCCGAGGCGGCAGCGGGCAAGGCCAACCTGTCGATGAGCACCAACCAGCTCGCCGAACGTTTCGGCGCCTGTTCGATGACGCTGGAAATGCCGTTCAAGGACAACGACGACCTGCCAGATCCGGAGCAGGGCTGGAGCCCGGAGCGGAGCAAGCTGCTGGCGCGCGACTGCCTCGCCAGCCTGGCGGAGTGGCTGGAGGGGTGAGGACGGCGGGCGACCGGTCATGCGCCTGTTGAAGCCGTCGCTGCTCGCCTCCGGCCGGACGATCGAGCGTCATCGCCATCATGCGCCCTATGCCACGATAGTGCTGTCCGGTTCGTACGAGGAGGCCGGCGATGCGGGGCGAGCCACGGCCGCCGCCGGCGAAGTCCTGCTGCACGCGCCGTTCTCGTGCCACCGCAACCGCATATCGGCCCAGCGCACGCGCGTGCTCGACCTGCCGCTGCCGTTCGATGCCCGGCGCTGGATGCCGAAGGCGGCCATCGCCGACCCCGACGGCATCGTGCGGCTTTGCGAGCGCGATCCGGCGGCGGCGGTGGAGCGCCTGCTGGAACAGCTCGCGCCGCTCGATCTCGTGGCCGAATCGCTGTCCGACCGTCTGGCGGCGGACCTGCGCGGCGCGAATCCCCCTGCGATCGGGGCCTGGGCTTCGTCGCGAGACATGTCGCGCGAGCACCTGTCGCGCCGGTTCCGGACGGCATACGGGGTATCCGCCGCGCGCTACCGCCTCGAAAGCCGGGCGCGCCGCGCCTGGTACGGGCTGGTCGGTTCGGACGACAGCCTGGCGATGGTCGCGGCCGAGGCGGGCTTTGCCGATCAGGCCCACATGACGCGCGCGGTCGTCCGCCTGACCGGGTGGACGCCGGGCCAATGGCGCCGTTGGCGCACGGCCGGTGCCCCGCCGGACTGACGGACATCACATCGGTTCAAGATCTGCCCGCCCGCCGCCGTCCATTGGCGAAGACATGACAGACCGCGAGCGACCGTTCGTCGAACTATCCGGATTTCGTTTCCGGCTTTGGCCGCTGCTGCTGGCGGCCTTGCTGATGGAGGGGCTGCTGCGCGCGGGACGCGGCCTCGCCCGCTGGATATACCTGAGCAACGAAGGCCTGTTCGGCGGTCACGTTTCGGTGTTCCTGCTGCTGGCGATCCTGTTCCAGGCGCTGTTGGGCCTTGCCGCGATCCTGGCCATGCGCCGTCTCCTGCCGCAGGCGGACGATCACTTGCGCTGGCCGCCGGGCAGATCCCATGCCGGCCTCGCCGCGCTGATCGGGATCGGCATGGGGCTGGTGATGCTGGTCGCCGACTACTGGCCCGCGCTGCTCGCGCGCACGCCGCCCAATCCCAGCTATTCGGTCAGCACATTCGATGCGGCCGGCTACCTGCTGGGCATGCTGACGACCGGCCTTGCGGAAGAAACGATCTTTCGCGGCCTGCTCGTCGGGATGCTCGCGGTGCTCGTTCCCGGACGGCTGCGGATCGGCCGGCTCGACCTGCCGGTGGCCGCCTATGCGGTGGCGCTGATGTTCGGGCTGGCGCATTGGCAGAGCTTCGCCGTCGATCCGCTGTACCGGGCGATCGCGCAGCAGTGCTATGCCTTCGCCTGGGGTCTGGCCTACGTGTGGCTGATGGAGCGCTCGCGCAGCCTGCTCGCGCCGATGGTCGCGCACGGCATGGGGAACTTCACCGAAGTGGGCCTTATCATCCTGCTGGGAGCGCTGTGGAGCTAGGCGCGGCCGCGATCCCTCCGCGTCTCCGCGTGAACTCCGTGCTTTTTGGCGCTCACGGAGGCACAGGGGGCACGGAGGGGTCGTGTTCGGGGCGGAGCCCCTTTGCCTTCCGATGGCGGTGTCGGCCGGAAGGCCGGAGAGCGAAGGCGGCTGCGCCGCAAGCGCGACATCTCCGTGCCCCTGTGTCTCTGTGAGCGCCAATCCTTTCCCGAGGACAGGGCATGGGTGATTATCCGGCGGCGAGGCCGGACTGTTGAGCCTTGATGCGCGGA
>JBIQKC010000092.1:0-1503 GCA_044506885.1 Sphingomonadales bacterium | reverse complement strand
GCGCCGCGATCAGCGCACTTTCGGCAGGTTCGGGCGTGTAGGAAAGCTCTTTCCGATGTTTCAGCTCCATTTTGGCGGCAATCACCGGAGCGAGGTCGGGATCGTCGACCGCGGCGAGCGGATCTTCCTCGCCGGTGCGGGCGATCTCGCCCTCGAGGCCCTTCCAGTCCTCCTTCTTGAGGATGTTGGCGGCGCGCCTGTAGCCGGCGTGGAGATTGGCGCCGTCCTCGGTGCCGATAAACGCCTGGAGCGCCTTCACGCGGGCGAGGAGGCGGACGAGATCGTCCTCCCCGCCGAGCGCGAACACCGCGTCGATCAGGTCGTGGCGGACGCCGGCTTCGCGTTGCTGGACTTTGAGGCGGTCGGCGAAGAACTTGGACAGCCGATACAGAGTGGTGTCATACCGCGATTCGAGCTTCGAATAATCGAGCGGCTCGGGATATCCTTCTCGAACCATCGTTTCGCGAAGGGCAATCTCTTCGGCCATTCGCGGCTCGAGTTCGGGATACCGCCTGCGGTAAGCTGCGTCGATCGCATCGCTCTCAGCAGCCCATTGATCCCACAGGTAGTCGTAAGACTCGGCCAAGGCTCTCCGCAGATCAAAGCGCAGCTGATTCTCCAAGATGAGAGCGATCACTCCCAAACTGGAGCGCCTCAGCGCGAACGGGTCCTTGGAACCACTCGGATCCATGTTCTCAGCGAAAAACGCGACGATCGAATCCAGCTTGTCGGCCAGGCTCACCGCCACCGTCACCGGCGCGGTCGGGACTTCGTCGCCCTGGCCGACCGGCTTGTAGTGGTCGCGGATGGCGTCGGCGACTTCATCCGGCAAACCTTCGGCGCGGGCGTAATAGCCGCCCATAAGGCCTTGGAGTTCAGGGAACTCGCCGACCATTTCGGTGACGAGGTCGGCCTTGCACAGGCGGGCGGCCTGTTCGGCGAGGGTGGCGAGGTCCCCCTCCCGCTTGCGGGAGGGGTTAGGGGTGGGTGTGTCCGCAGGGGACTGGGTGCCATCGACTGGCCCACCCCCGGCCCCTCCCGCAAGCGGGAGGGGAGACTCGTGCACGATGCCTTCCTCGACCAGCCAGCGCGCGAGCTTGGCCACGCGCTCGACCTTGGCGGCGACGGTGCCGAGCTTTTCGTGGAAGGTGATCCGCTCGAGCTTCTTCGCGTGGTCCGCGAGCGAGGTCTTGCGGTCCTGGTCCCAGAAGAAGCGCGCGTCGGAGAGGCGCGCGGCGAGGACCTTGCGGTTGCCGTCGACGATCGCCGCGCCGCCGTCGGTGGCCTCGATGTTGGCGGTGCAGACGAAGGCGTTGGCGAGGTTCCCCTCCCGCTTGCGGGAGGGGTCAGGGGTGGGTGTGTCCGCCGGGTACGGGTTGCCATCGACCGGCTCACCTCCGGCCCCTCCCGCGAGCGGGAGGGGGGTGCACACGAAATACTTCTGGTTTACCCGGGCAGTCAGCTGGATCACCTCGGGCGGGACCTCGAGGAACGCCTCGTCGA
>JBIQKC010000091.1:0-1547 GCA_044506885.1 Sphingomonadales bacterium | reverse complement strand
TCCTGCCGCTCGCGGCGGCGATCGGGTCGCCCCCGGCGTGGCTTCTTTACACGGTACCGGCGGCAACGCTCGCCGCGCTCGCGCTCCTGGGCGCGCTCGGCGCCTATGCCGGCGGGGCGGGGCTCGTAAAGGGAGCGGCGCGGGTTACCTTCTGGGGCGCCATCGCCATGGCGGTCACGGCCGCCATCGGCGCGCTGGTCGGCTACGCGGTCTGACTGTCGTGCAAAGGCCGGCGCTTGCGCGCCGGCCCTGACGATGGGCGAGGGCGCCCTTGTCCTTATTTCAGCTTGTCGGGAACGACGCCGCCATTCTCCATGAGCTGCTTCATGACTTCCTTGTGCAGCCACACGTTCATCTCGGCGGAGCCGTCGAGCGCACCGGTGTAGCCCAGCTCCTGTGCGAGCTGCTTGCGCGGGCCAAGGCCGGAGTCGAGATCGAGGAGCTTCATCAGGTCGACGATCGACTGCTTCCAGTTGTAGTTCTTGCGGCCGGTGTCGTCGGCGATCTTCTGGATCATCGCCTCAACTTCCTCGCGCGTCATCGGCTGCGGCTTGGGCGCGCCCCCGCCGATACCGGATGTTACGTCCGCGACCACGGCGCCCGCCGCTTTCGCCTTGCTGAAGATCGCGTTCACGATGTCGCTGAAAATACCCATTGGCTTCTCCCGGTGATCGATGTGCCTCTGTCCCTCAATTCCGCCCCGGCATCGAACAGACGCCCGGGCGCTGTCGTCCCCACTTTCAGGCCTCGAATGGTTTGACGCTCTCCTTATTCGGGTGCCGACAGGTCCGTATCGTCGTACCGAAACGGAGCTAAATCAATTGGAATTGCGCTGACGTTGTTCGTGTGGCGGCGGTGCCGAATCCTGCGCCAACCGCCGCAATTCGATTCAATGCAAAAGCAGCCCTAGTGGGTCCCGGCCAATTTTCGAAGAATTTCCCATGAAGCCACCCGGGTCGTGACGGGATCGGGGCTGTGCACGTCCGCGCAATATGAGGGTTCACCGCGGGCCGGGCGGTTAATGGCGGCATACCGCCGCGAAATTTCGTTGGTATTTTAAGCGCTTCGCCAGGCAGGCTGTTGCGGCGCAGCGTGTCCGGCCCGATCATTCCGATTAAAATCCTAGCCTTTCCGATCATCCGCCCGATACGCGCCGCGCGCTGCAATCGCCCCTGCAAAAAGCGGGGTGCTGATTGCATAAGGTCGGATTGCTGCTGTGCGCGATCGTGTTCGCGTTCGCGCCGGCAGGTAACTCGGCCGCCGATATGGGCGGCCCGATCCTCACGGTGGAGCGCATGAGCGAGCGCGGAGAGGCTGCGCTATGGACGCTCACGGTGCCGACGGAGGTGGCGGCGGCGGTAGAGGGCGCAGCGGTGGCGATCGGTGCGGATTTCGAGTTTCTCCTGAAGACCGCGGCGCTGGAGAGCAGCTTCAATCCCGATCTCGTGGCGAAGACGTCGAGCGCGACCGGACTCTACCAGTTCATTGAGCCCACCTGGCTCCTGATGATGCACCGATACGGGGCGGAGGCCGGGCTCGATACGCTC
>JBIQKC010000062.1:0-9505 GCA_044506885.1 Sphingomonadales bacterium | reverse complement strand
TGAACAAAATCGCTTCAAACCTCGGGCGTGCATTTAATGGGTCCTGACCCTAGGAAGGCCGGATGGAGGGATCGGGCACGCCTCGTCGGGACTATCGCGACCCGGCTCCCTTTTCGGTGGAAGCGCAGGGCGTTTCGCTGCGTTTCTACCCCGGCGGGCCGGACCGGCTGGGCGCGCTGCTGATGATGATCCAGGGCGCGCGCGAAACGCTCGACCTTACCTTCTACATCTACGCCGACGACGAATCCGGCATGGCGGTGCGCGAGGCGCTGGCGGCGGCCGCGCGGCGCGGCGTGCGGGTGCGGCTGATCGTCGACGGCTTCGGTGCCGACGCGGACATGGCCTTCTTCGCTCCGCTGATCGAAGCGGGCGGGGACGTGCGCTGCTTCATCGCCGGCTGGAGCCGCCGCTACCTGATCCGCAACCACCAGAAGATTGTCATCGCCGACGGGCGCATCGCCATGCTCGGCGGGTTCAATATCGAGAACGGCTATTTCCTTCCCGCGGGAGACGATCGCTGGGCCGATCTCGCCTTCACTCTGGAAGGGGCGGTGGTGGCGCGGGTCGGCGAATGGTTTGACGAGCTCCACGACTGGACGGCGGATTCGCGCCAGCAGTTCCGCTCGATCCGCCGCAAGGTGCGCCGCTGGCGGGCCGGCAAGGGGCCGGTGCAACTGCTGATCGGCGGGCCGACGAAGGGCCTCTCCAGCTGGGCGCTGGCGGTCAGCCACGATCTGCTGGAGGGCGACCGGCTGGACATGGTGATGGCCTATTTCTCGCCGCCGCCGCACCTCGTCCGGCGGATTCAGCGCATCGCGCGCAAGGGCGATACGCGGCTGATCTTCCCCGAACGGTCGGACAACCCCGCCACCATCGGCGCCGCGCGGGCGTTCTATCGCGGCCTGCTCCGTGCGCGGGCGCAGGTGTGGGAATTCGCCCCGTGCATGCTCCACACCAAGCTGATCGTGCTCGACGACGCGGTCTATCTCGGCAGCGCCAATTTCGACATGCGCAGCCTCTACCTCAATCTGGAGATCGTGCTCCGGATAGAGGACGCCGCGCTCGCCGCGCGGATGCGCGAATACGTCGCCGAATACATGCCCGCGTCGCGGGAAATCACGCCTGACTGGCTGGATCGGAACGCCACCTGGTGGCGGCGGGCGCGCTGGTGGGCCAGCTGGTTCCTGGTCTCGGTGGTGGATTATACCGTCAGCCGCAGGCTGAACTTCAGGATCTGACGCGGTTCCCTCAGTCGTAGCCCTGGTATTCGCCTTCCGCCAGATCGCTGAACCGGGTGATCTTGGGCTCGAAGCGCAACCGCACCTTGCCGGTCGAGCCGTGGCGCTGCTTGGCGACGATCAGCTCGGCGAGGCCGAACACGCGCTCCATCTCCGCCTGCCATGCGGCATGGGCTTCGACCGTCTTCATGTCGTCGTCTCCGCGCGGCACCTTGGGCTCGCGCGCGGCGACGTAATAGTCCTCGCGGAAGATGAACCAGACCATGTCCGCGTCCTGCTCGATCGAGCCCGATTCGCGCAGGTCGGACAGCATCGGCCGCTTGTCCTCGCGCTGCTCGACGGCGCGCGAAAGCTGCGACAGCGCGATCACCGGCACTTGCAGTTCCTTGGCCAGCGTTTTCAGCCCGCGGCTGATCTCGGAGATTTCGTTGACGCGGTTGTCCTGGCTGCGCTGGCTGCCCTGGAGCAGTTGCAGGTAGTCGACGATGATCAGGCCGATGTCGTGCCGCCGCTTCAGCCGCCGCGCGCGGGTCCGCAATGCGCCGATGGTCAGCGCGGGGGTGTCGTCGATGAACAGCGGCAGCTCGGCAAGGCGCTGGCTGGCGTAGGAAAGCTGCTGGAAATCGTCGCGGCTGATCTTGCCCATGCGCAGCGCTTCGCTGGGGATGCCGGCCTGTTCGGCGAGGATGCGGGTGGCGAGCTGGTCGCTCGACATTTCGAGGCTGAACAGCGCCACGCCCGCGCCGACCGACTTGTCGATCCCGTCGCGCTTGTCGCGCAGCCAGCGGTCGGCGCAATTGAAGGCGATGTTGGTGGCGAGCGACGATTTGCCCATGCCGGGGCGGCCGGCGAGGATGATGAGGTCGGAATCGTGCAGCCCGCCGCATTTGTCGTTGATCGAGGTGAAGCCGGTGGTCTTGCCCGAAACGTGGCCGCCGGAATTGATCGCGGTCTCGATCATTTCCAGCGCCTTGCCGGTCGCGCTGCGGAAGCTTTCCGCATCGCTCGTCCCCGCCGCGCCTTCGGCCACGCGATAGAGCGACGCCTCGGCTTCCTCGATCTGCCGCATCGGCTCGACCGCTTCGGAGGTGTCGAGCGCGTGCTCCACCAGTTCGCGGCCCACGCTCACCAGTTCGCGCAGCAGCGCCAGATCGTAGATCTGCTGCGCCAGCTCGCGCGGGGCCAGCAGCCCCTGTCCGTCGGCGGTCAGCCGCGCGAGATAGGCGGTGCCGCCGAGTTCGGCCATCGCCGGGTCGGCTTCGAAGAACGGCTTCAGCGTCACCGGGGTGACGATCATCTGCCGGTCCATCAGCACGGCGATTCGTTCGAAGATGCGCGCGTGCAGCGGCTCGAAGAAATGCTCGGCCCGCACCGGCACCGCCAGTTCCTCCAGCACGCGATTGTCGATCAGCACCGCGCCGAGGAACGCCGCCTCGGCCTCGATATTGGCGGGCAGGGCGCGCCCCGCGGCTCCTGATCCTGTCGCAGGGTCGGTGGCGGGGCGGTCGAGCAGGTCGGTGGAAGCCATCGGCCTTTGATGCGCCCGGCGGAGTCCGGCCGCAAGGGCCCGCATGGATTGTTGCGCCGGCGCGGCCTGTGGATAGCGGGCAAATCCTGTCCCGCCTTCCCACTCCCTCTCGCATCTGCGAAAGCGAAGGTCCGATGGCTGCCGACCGTATCGCCCATATTGCGCTCGACGAGAGCACGATCCTGCGCCGCAGCGAGACGGTGGAGCAGGAACGGCAGGCCGCGCTGCGCGATCTGGAGGCGGACAACAGCTTCGTTCCCCTGCGCGCGGCCGCGAACGGGCACGCCGGGCCATGGTCGCTGCACCTGGCGGTGGCGGAAGGGCGGCTGGTGGTGTCGCTGCGCGACGGCGCTGGCGCGGACTGCGGGGCCATCGGCCTCGGCCTGGCGCGTTTTCGCCGCGTGGTGCGCGAATACTTCGCGGTCTGCGATTCGTACTACAAGGCGCTGCGCAAGGCCTCCCCGCGCGAGATCGAGACGCTCGACATGGCCCGCCGCGCAATCCACGACCGCGCCACGCGGCAATTGCTCGAAGCGCTGGAGGGCAAGGCGGAAACCGACTTCGGCACCGCCCGCCGCCTCTTTACGCTGGTCTGCGTGCTCCATATCAAGGCCTGACGGCGGGCGAGGGATTTTTCGGACAGTGGGACGCAAGCGCGCATTTCCCTGGCGGTGGCGCATCGCCGCGCTGTTGCTGCTGATCGCCATCGCCGGCGGCGGCTGGCTGTGGTGGCAGGCCCGGTACTGGACGCCGCCGCGCGCCGAATTCCCGGCGCAGGGCGCGCTGGTCGGGGCGTCCGACGGCGCGGTCGGCTTCGACGTGCTGCGCGCGATCGGCGCCGATTTCGTCTACCTCGAAGCAAGCGACGGGGCGGACGCGCGCGACCCCGCGTTCGCCGAGAACCTGCGGCTGGTGCGCGAAAGCGGGCTGCGCCACGGCGTCGTCCACGCATACGATCCCTGCGTCCCGGCGGAACGGCAGGCGGCCAACTTCGTCACCGTGGTGCCGCGCAATGCCGACCTGCTGCCCCCGGCGATAGAGCTGTCGCGCCTCGCGTCCGGCTGCGCCGACCCGGTCAGCGAAGCGGCCACCGAAAGCGAGCTGACCACGTTCCTCAACCAGGTGGAAGCGCATGTCGGCAAGCCGGCGGTGCTCAAGATCGCGCCCGGCTTCGAGGAGCGCTACCACCTCGCCAGCCGCATCGAGCGCAACCTGTGGCTCAGCCGCGACTGGTTCCAGCCCGACTACGCCGGCCGCCCCTGGACCCTGTGGACCGCCACCACCGCGCTCCACACCGAAGCGAGCGACGAACCCGTCCGCTGGGTCGTGCTGCAACCGTAAGCATAGCGGACGACCGCTGATTCTCCCCTCCCGCAAGCGGGAGAGAAAGCGCGCCCCTACGAAGGCTTCGCCGGGGGAAAGAACGGCTCCGGCTCGGGCGTCTTCATGTTGCCGCGAATCAGCACCCGCCCGGCCTCCAGCCCGCCGACCACTTCCAGCTCCACCCGCCGCCGGTCGCGCTCGCGCACGTCCTCGACCGCCTCGCGCGCGCTGTCCTCGTCGAAGCCGATTCCGCGCAGCACTGCGTGGCCGAAGGCCAGCGCCGATTCGAACGTCTCGCGGATCTGGTATTCGACCCCCGCCTGAACCAGCCGCAGCGCATGGCCACGGTCGAAGGCGCGGACATAGAGCTTGGCCAGCGGAAACTCGCTCTGGCACAGCTCCACGATCCTGTCGGCCACTTCGGGCTTGTCCACGCAGACCAGGATCGCCTCGGCATTGGCCGCGCCCGACGCGCGCAGCACGTCCAGCCGCGTGCCGTCGCCATAATGGATCTTCATCCCGAAGCCGCCCGCCACGCGGATCATCTCGACATCGGTCTCGATCAGCGACAGCTCCACCCGGCGCGAAAGCAGCGCCTGCGTCGCCACCTGGGCGAAACGGCCGAAGCCGATGAACAGCACCCGCCCGTGCAGGTCGCGCGCTTCGTCGATGCCGTCCATCGATTGCGGCTCCTCGCGCCGCAGCCGCTTCTGCGCCAGCAGCACCAGCGGCGTCAGCGCCATCGACAGGATCACCACCGCGGTCATGATCGCCGAAACGCGCGCGTCGAACAGCCCCACGGCCAGCGCCCCCGCGTAGAGCACGAAGGCGAACTCGCCGCCTTGCGCGAACAGCGCCGCGCGATGCACCGCCGCGCGGTGGTCGGACCCGGCGATGCGGGCGATGCCATAGATGCCGGCCGCCTTGACCGCCATGAACGCCAGCACGCCGCCCAGCACCATCCGCCATTCGGCGCCGACGATGCCGAGATCGAGCGACATGCCCACGCTGAGGAAGAACAGCCCCAGCAGGATGCCGCGAAACGGCTCGATGTCCGCTTCCAGCTCGTGGCGGAAGTTCGATTCGGACAGCAGCACGCCGGCCAGGAACGCCCCCATCGCCATCGACAGCCCGGCCGTCTGCATGAACAGCGCCGACCCCAGCACGATCAGCAGCGCCGCCGCGGTCAGCACCTCGCGCGCGCCGGTCCGCGCGATCAGCCCGAACAGCGGGTCGAGCAGCCAGCGCCCGGCGGCGATCAGCGCCGCCAGCGCCCCCACCGCCATGCCCAGGCTCTGCCACAGCGGCAGCGCGTCGGGATCGGCGCGGCCGTTGAACGCCGCCCACAGCGCCACCAGCGCCAGCAGCGGCACGATGGCGATGTCCTCCAGCAGCAGTATCGAAACCGCCCGCTGGCCCTCGGGCGATTGCAGCTCGCCCTCCTCGTCCAGTGTTTGAATGATGACCGCGGTGGAGGACAGCACGAAGCCCATCGCGCCCACCGCCGCCACCGCCCAGTTCAGCCCCGCCAGCACGCCCACCGCGGTCAACAGCGCGCCGCAGGCGAACACTTGCGCCGCGCCCAGGCCGAAGATCTGCTTGCGCAGCTTCCACAGCCTGGCCGGGCGCATCTCCAGCCCGATGATGAACAGGAACATCACCACGCCCAGTTCGGCGATATGCAGCAGGGCCTCGGCATCGGCGAAAAAACCCAGCCCGAACGGCCCGATCACCAACCCGGCGGCGAGATACCCCAGCACCGATCCCAGCCCCAGCCGCCGGAACAACGGCGCCGCCGCCACCCCCGCGCCGAGCAGGATCACCGCCTGCCCGAGCCCGAACGCTGTTTCTCCGGCCATCGCGTGTCCTTTGCTGGTTGGAAGGGCAGTCTAGCGAGGGAGATGGGGGAAGGGGAGGGCAGACCGTATCCGGCGGTCGTTCCACCAAATTTCGTCATTCCCGCGAAAGCGGGAACCCGGTAGGCTCGCCGCAAAGGAAGGGGGACGCGATATGAGCCTGTTGGCCTTGTTGTCGCCGCTGCTGCTGGCTGCGGGCGCAGCGGCGGAGCCGCCCTGCAACCCCATTCCCGGCTGGGACGAAGTCCTGACCGACGAGGTGCGCTGGATCGTCATCGGTGAAATGCACGGCAACAACGAGACGCCCGCGCTGTTTGCGGACGCCGTTTGCCTCACCGCCCGCACGCGTCCGGTGATCGTGGCGCTGGAGCAGCCGGGCATCGATCAGCCCATGATCGACGCCTTCCTCGCTTCGGACGGCGGCCCCGATGCCGTGGCCGCGTTTCTCAAGGCTGCGATGTGGAACGGCCCGATGAAGGACGGGCGGTCCAGCGAGGCCACCCTCCGGCTGTTCGATGAACTGCGCCGGATGCACGCCGCCGGCCGGATCGCGGCGGTGGTCGCCTTCCTGCCCTCCAACGTGCCCCAGCGTGCGGGGCCTGCCGATTACGAAGAGGCGATGGCAAAGAGCATCGTGTCAGCGGCCCGTCCCGATGCCGTCACGCTGGTGTTGACGGGTAACGTGCACGCCATGCGCACCGAAGTGCCATGGGGCGATCGGTATCTGGCGATGGCCGCCCATCTGCCCCCTGCGCAAACCGTGAACTTCAACACGCTCGCTGACGGCGGCGAGACGTGGGTCTGTCAGCCTGATTGCGGCCCCCAGCCGCAGGCCAAACCGCCGGTCAGCCAACCGAGAGGCGTTTCGCTTGGCTCGGATGCCGGAGCGCCATATTCGGGCGTGATCCACCTTGGCGCGCCGTTGACCGCCTCTCCCCCGCAATCCGCGACTGTTCCCTAAAGCACCGCGTCGAACGCCGCCTCCAGCCGCTTCAGGCTCGCGTCCACGTCCTTCAGCTTGTCGAGCCCGAACAGCCCCAGCCGGAAGCTGCGGTAATCCGGCCCCTCGTCCACCATCAGCGGCACGCCCGCCGCGATCTGCAACCCCTGCGCGGCGAAGGCCTTGCCGGTCTGTATCTCGGGATCGTCGGTATAGCTCACCACCACGCCCGGCGCGGCGAAGCCTTCCGCCGCCACCGATTTCACCCCGCGCTCCGCCAGCATCGCCCGCACCGCGTTGCCCTGTTCCCACTGCGCCGCCGCCAGCGCGCCGAAGCCGAGCGCCTTCGTCTCCATCATCGCCTTGTGGAACGCGCGCAGCGCATCGGTCGGCATCGTCGCGTGATAGGCGTGCCCGCCGTTCAGGTACGCCTCCATGATCGCGTTCCACTTGTTGAGGTCCAGCGCGAAGCTCGTCGATTGCGCAGCCTTGCAGCGCTCCAGCGCCGCCTCGTTCAGCATCACGAGGCCGGCGGAGGGCGGGGCGGACCAGCCCTTCTGCGGGGCGGAGATCAGCACGTCGACGCCGCTTTGGGCCATGTCCACCCACACGCAGCCCGATGCGATGCAGTCGAGCACGAACAGCGCGCCCACCGCGTGTGCCGCATCGGCCACCGCGCGGATATAGTCGTCGGGCAGGATCATGCCCGATGCCGTCTCGACATGCGGGGCGAAGACCACGTCGGGCCGCCGCTCGCGGATCGCGGCCACCACTTCCTCGATCGGCGCGGGGACGAAGGGCGCTTGCGGGCCTTCTCCCACCCGCCGCGCCTTCATCACGATCTCCTCGGCCGGGATTGCTCCCGCCTCGAAGATCTGCGTCCAGCGATAGGAGAAGAACCCGTTGCGGATCACCAGCGCGCGCTTGCCGGTGACGAGCTGGCGCGCGACCGATTCCATCGCGTAGGTGCCGCCGCCCGGCACAACCACTGGCCTGTGCGCGCCATAGACCTCGCACAGCGTGGCGTGGATCTCGCGCATCACCTGCTGGAAGGCCAGGCTCATGTGGTTGAGCGAACGGTCGGTAAAGACCACCGAGTATTCGAGCAGGCCGTCGGGATCGATGTCGGTGCGCAAGGCTGGCATTGGGAAAACTCCTCTCTGCGGCCCCGATTGCCCCGATTGGCGCGCCAGTCAAATCCAGCGACAATTGAGTCCGTTGCCGCCCTTTGCGCGCTGGGCTAGCCTCCGCGCGCTGGGCCGTTCGGCCCCAAGGGAGGGAGAACCTATGAAAAGCATTCGTTACGCCGTGCTCGCCGCCGGCCTTTCGTTCGTCGCCGCGCCGGCCATGGCCGCTTCGCCCGTCGTCGGCACCTGGGCTACCGCGGTGGACGTGCAGGGGATGAAGATCGAAGCCACCCTGATCGTCGCCGAGGGGGCTGACGGCCACACCGTGACGATCGAGGACGGCCCGATGCCCGGCGCCCCGGCCGATGCCCCGCCGATGGAAAGCACGATCAGCGATGTCGTGGTCGATGGCGCGAACTTCTCGTTCAAGCGCGCCCTCAACACGCCGCAGGGCGCGATGAACCTCGCCTATTCGGGCGCCGTGGACGGCGATTCGCTCACCGGCACGGTCAATTCGGATTTCGGGCCGATCGCGATCACCGGCACGCGCCAGTAACCGGCGGCGGCAGTCAGCCGATACCCATGAAATGCTCGACCACGTCCCGCGCGGGGCGGGTCGGGCGTTTCGTTTCCGCGTCGAGGCAGCACCAGCTCGAACGCACTTCCGCCACCACTTCCTCGCCGCGCCGGATCAGCGTCTGGTAGAACGCCCGCGCGCCCTGGACTTTCTCCAGCATCACCTGCGCCACCACGCTGTCGCCCAGGAAGGTCGGGCGCAGGTACGTGATCTCGTGCTTCAGCGCGACCCACAGATGCCGCGCCACCGCCTCGGCCGGGGCGCGGCTGCGCCAATGCCCGATCACCGCCTCCTGCACCCAGGTCAGGTAACTGGCGTTGTTGACATGCCCCATGAAGTCGATGTCCGCCGGATCGACCGCGATCGGATACAGATAGGGCGCAGCTTTGCTCACAACAATGTAAGTAACATGTTCCGACCGCAAGGCAATCCTTCCCTCCTCTTCGCTCCCCCAAACACAACCTTCCTCATCCCAACCCCACCCCTCGTCATCCCAACCTCCTTCGTCATCCCCGCGAAAGCGGGGACCCAGTAGGCTCTTTGCGTGCACGCGCAACTGTGACTGGGTTCCCGCGTGCGCGGGAATGACGAGGTTAGGGTGGGAAGGGTATGGAGAGCGCACTTTCCCCTTGACATCGCGAACCATATGGGTTATGGGGTGGATGTCAGCCACAAAGCCGACACGCGACGGGTGCGGGAGCGATCGAGCTCTTCTCTCCTCACTCCCGCACATGAAGGCCGGCGCTCCTCGAAAGGGGCCAGCGCCCCTTTCAGGATGAGAGGACAGGCGCGGCGGACCTCAACGCCGCATCCCCTGACCCGGTAAGGCGGCCACTTGCGAGCCCTGCCCGCCAACCGCCTCTCACCGCAGGGCCGAGCAGGAGGTCCCGACGCAGGCCCCTCCCGCCGTTCGCAT
>JBIQKC010000061.1:0-9553 GCA_044506885.1 Sphingomonadales bacterium | reverse complement strand
GAAATGCGGCGTGGGGGCAACTCCACCGGGGGTTCGAATCCCTCCCTCTCCGCCAGTTTCCGCCATCGCACACGTGCCGAAAATGCTGCTAACCCTGCGTAGCAGCGCGGCTTTCTCTTAGGTGTGGCAGGGCTTTGGCGGATCCTCGGGGAGTCGATTTGTGCCGGTAGCAGCATAAGTCCCGGAAGCCCGGGCGACACACGCCGCAACGTACCGTCTGTCCGATCGTCTGTCCGTTGCGAGGGCTCCGAAAGCCGGCAATTCGGCAGGCGGGTCAGGGTGTTAAGGTTAAGCACACGGGTCCTTGATTTTGCGGCTGGACTATCCGCCGAGACCACGCATGTGTCTGTGGTGACCATAGTTCACTCAGGCTGGATGGATTGGCTCAGAAGCGTGCACTCACTGCTGCACAAGTGACCGCCCTCTCGAAGGAGGGCGTGCACTGGGTTGCGCCCAGCCTCTACCTCCAGATCAGGAACCATGGCACCCGCAGCTGGCTCTTCCGCTACAGCCGCAACGGCTCCAATCAGTGGATGGGTCTGGGATCGGTCGAGGACAAGACGCTGAGCGCAGCCCGCGACGAAGCGGCAATGCTTCGGGTGATGGTCAAGCGCGGTGAGGACCCCATCGCCAGCAAGCGTCAGGTCCAGGCGCAGCGCAAGATCGAGCTGAAGCCGAAGGTGCCCACCTTCGCCGAATGCGCCAGGCAGTACATCGCCTCTCACAAGTCCGGCTGGAAGAACGAGAAGCATGCCCAGCAGTGGCCGAGCACGATCGGGATGTATGTGAACCCCGTCATCGGGAAGCTGCCGGTTGACCAGATCAGCGTCGAGGATGTGCTCAAGGTCCTAAGACCCATCTGGACCACCAAGCCTGAGACCGCCAGCCGAGTACGAGGCCGTATCGAGCAGATCCTTGGCTGGGCAGCGGCCATGGGCCACCGCAGCGGCAACAACCCCGCACAATGGAAGGGTGGGGCGTTACCGCACCTGCTGCCCGCGACCGGCAAGATCGCCAAGGTGGAGCACCGAAAGGCCTTGCCCTACAGGGAAGTCCCGAGGCTCATGGCCGAGCTGCGCAAGAATAGCAGCACCAGTGCTCGAGCCTTGATGTTCACCATCCTGACGGGTGCGCGGACCAGCGAGACCCGGGAAGCCACCCATGATGAAATCGACCGCAAGGCCAAGGTCTGGATTGTGCCGGCCAGCCGCATGAAGGCTGGCCGCGAGCATCGCGTGCCACTCACCGACGAAGCACTGGCGCTGATCCAGAGCGACCCGTCCGACAGCAGTTATCTGTTCCCGAGCCCTTACGGCTATGCCCTGTCGAGCATGGCCATGCTGCAGCTACTTCGTGGTCTTCGCGACGACGGCGTCACGGTGCATGGCTTCCGGTCGTCGTTCCGCGACTGGGCCGCCGAGCAGACGGACTTTCCGCGCGAGGTGGTCGAGGCCTGCTTGGCTCACGCAATGGGTGACGCTGCCGAGCTTGCCTACAAACGCACTGACTTCCTTGAGCGGCGCCGTGAGGTGATGGAGGCGTGGGCTGCGTTCTGCATGAACTAGAATGCGAACGAGAGTCTCGCGAGCGATCTAACCCGAGGCCGCGTCGTTCAGAGTCGTAATCACTTCAACGAGCTTGCGTGTGCGCTCAAGGTCGAAAACCTGCTCCGGCCCGCCTGAGGCGATGTCGATAAACGGGCTCTCGTAGAGCAGGCGCGGGTCCATCGTGCCCTTTTCGGTGAGATGTTCGATGATGAGATCGATGAATTCGATCTGGCGGGCGTTGGCGTTGGCCTCCCTCACGAACGCACTGAAGGCCTCGGCCACCGCGGCACGTTCCAACCCGATCAGCGAGCGGATGAACCGGCCGAGGCCCTGACTCAGCTCTGCGGCCCGATCGACCTGAGCCCGGTCGCCGACGCCCGCCGCGACCAGCATGTCCGCGAGTTGCTCGATGTCGAGCCGCGTCAGGGGCAGTCCGCGCCGGAGCTTTTGGAGAGTCAGATTGTTCTCCTGCTCGAGCAGGAAGTGGCGGGCCTTTCGCCTGAAGCGGTTGAAGTCGACCGCCCCGATCTGCGGCAAGTCGACGGTGGCGCCGGCCCCCAGCTCGTCCTCGAAGTCGGAGTAGACGAGCCGCTTCTTGGTCTTGTCGATGTGCTGGACCAGGTCACGCAGCCGCAGCCGCACCAGTTCGAGCAGCGGCGCGGTCACGCCCTCCCACCAGGGGTCGGTCTGGATCTCGAGGATGAGCTCCTGCTGGCGGGCGACGATCGGGATCGAGAACTGCTCGTCGAGGGCTGCTGCGATCAGGAGAAGCTGCTTGCGGTAGCGGTCGAAGCTCTTGCTACTCTTCAGCAATGCCAGCTGCAGGTTGAGCATCAGAAGATCAAAGCGCTTGGCCGGCTCAGTGCCGAGCGAGCGCTCGGACGGCAGCGGCGCTACTTCATCGAGTAGCTCACCGCGGGCCTCCTCATTAATATCCGCCCATACACCCTCGGCCTGGAAGCGCTCGACGACGCGCCGGTGCGGACGCACCACGAAGTTGTCGAGATTCATGCCGGCGACGTAGTCGCGGAGCACAGCAAGGGTCTGGGACCTCAGTGCGTCCTCGTCGGCGGGAGCCTCCGGCCCCTCGAGCTCATCGAGAAACGCTTCAGCGTCCTCCGCCAGCCCAGCGAGGTGCTTCTCCTTCGCGCGCTCGTTCAGCTCGCGGACCAGGTCGAGCCGCGCCTCGAACAGCCGCTCGGATAGCCCCTTGCCGGCCGGTGCGTCCTTCAGGGCGGGGTTCTGCCCGAAGAACTCGAGGTTCTGGCAGAAATCGAAGACGTAGAAGCACCCCTTGTCCTTCCCCGGCCCGAACAGGTCCTCGCAGAGGCGGGTGCCGCGGCCGAGGATCTGCCAGAACTTGGTCTTGGAGCGGATCAGCTTGAACAGGACGAGGTTGACCACCTCCGGCACGTCGATGCCCGTATCGAGCATGTCGACGGAAATGGCGATGTGCGGCGCCTTGTCCTTGGTCGAGAAGTCGTCGATCAGGCTCTGGGCATACTCGGTCTTGAACGTGATGACCCGCGCGAAGTGCCCCGCGAGCTTCGGGTAGTTTGCGTTGAACCGCTCCTCGACGAACTCGGCGTGCGCCTGGTTCTTGGCGAAAATGATGGTCTTGCCGAGCCGGTCACCGCCTTCGACCTTAAGGCCGTGTGTCATCAGGTGTTCGAGCACCTTGTCGACGGTGTCGACGTTGAACAGCCACTTGTTGAGCGCTTGTGGGTCGACGCTGTCGGGCGGCCCATCCTCGTCCCATTCGAGCATGTCCCACTGGTCTTTCTCGGCGTCGCTCAGGTCGTCATATTTGATGCCCTCGCGCTGGAACTTGAGCGGCACCGAGATCGGCTCCGGCGGCACGAGATACTCGTCGCGCACGGCATCCTCGAGCGAATAGTAGTCGGTGGGGACGCCATCCTCGAGCTCGAACAACCCATATGTGTTGCGGTCGATCTCGTCGCGTGGCGTCGCCGTCAGCCCGACCAGCAGGCTGTCGAAATAGTCGAAGATGGCGCCATAGCGCTGGTAGACCGACCGGTGCGCCTCGTCGATTATGACGAGGTCGAAGTGGCCGACACCGAACATCCGGCCCTCGTCGCGCTTCTGGTCGATCAGCCCCATCATCGTCGGATAGGTCGAGACATAGACGCGGCCATTCGCCGATTTCTCGGTCACGAGGTTCACCGTCGCTGCGTCCGGCAGGTGCGTCTTGAATGCCCCAACGGCCTGGTTCACCAGCGCCACGCGGTCGGCGAGAAACAGCACGCGCTTCACCCAGTTGGCGCGCATCAGTTGGTCGACAAGCGCGATCACCGTGCGCGTCTTGCCCGAGCCCGTCGCCATCACCAGCAGCGCCTTGCGCTGGCTGTCGGCCTCGAAGCTCTGGCCCACCTTGGCGATGGCGCGGCGCTGGTAGTAGCGCCCGACGATCTTCTTGTTGATCTCGACCTCGGCCAGCGGCCGGCGCGACTGCCGGCGCTCAATCAGCAGCGCCAGCTCGTCCTGCTTGAGGAAGCCCTGGATGGCGCGCGGCGGATGGGCGCTGTCGTCCCAGATCCAGTGCTCGTAGCCATTGGAGTAGAAGATCACCGGCCGCTGGCCGAACTTCGCTTCCAGCCCGTCAGCGTAGAGCTTCGCCTGCTGCTGGCCTTCGCGCGGGCTGCGCCGGGTGCGCTTGGCTTCGACCACGGCAAGCGGCTTGCCGTCGGCGCCCCAGAGCACGTAGTCGGCATAGCCGACGCCCTCGTTGTTGGGCATGCCCTCGATGGGGAACTCGCGATCGCGCTGGTCGGTGAGCGGCCAGCCGGCCTCGCGCAGCAGCACGTCGATATAGGCGTCGCGGGTTTCTGCCTCGGCGTAGTCGTGACGGTCGGGGATGGCGGCGTTGGCGGCCTTGGCGGCGGCGACCTCGGCGCGCAGCGTCTTCAGTTCCTCGTCGAGCCGCGTGCGGTCGCGCAGCATTTCGGCGAGGTTCTCCTCCTTCGCCGCGACCTCAGCCGCCAACTTCTGCAGCTTGCTGTGGGCGAGCTTCAGCGCCTGGTCGCGGCGGTTGAGCTTTGCGGCGTCGAAAGCTAGCCCGTCCGGCGGGCGCGCGCGGCGGGAATAGGTGCGCGCCAGCCAGAAGCAGACGTGGAATAACTCGGTGACCGCCTGCACGGCGTCGCGCTGCGGCGTCGGCTTCGCCTCGTGCACCGCGCGGTTGCCGACGGCAATGATGTAACGGGCCTTGTAGAGCACGGCCGTGCCGGCCGCTTCCTTGAAGCTCGGCTCGTGGATCAGGGCGCTCAGCTTGTCTTCGTAGGGGAAGCGCAGCGCCGCGTCGTGCTTGTAGGCCCACTTGACCGCCGCCTCGAGCGTCAGCCGGGCGTAGAACGCCGCAGCGCGCGGATCGTCCAGCGCCAGCGTCTCGGCGCGCACGGCCGTGTCGTGGATGTCCGGGAATTCGTCTGCGAGGAAGGCGAAGTTGGACAACTATCCCCCGTAGCAGCGTTCTGCATCGAGATGTTCGACGAAGTAGGGGGTGAAAGACGCGAGCATCAGGCTGATACTGACGAAGTCCTTAAGAGAAAGAGGTCCGAGAACGGCCTGGGGATTTCCGGCGTGCCCCAACCCAGGATAGTCCGAGCGAAAGCCGTAGAGTTTCTTGCCGACGTCCTTGATCGTCGCGTGGGGCCATTGTCTCTGGTCGCAGATGGCGCCCAGTGTTTGGGCTGTGACTCCTGGGCAACTGCGTCCGAGGGCCTCTATGAGGTTGAACTGGCGCAGAAGGCAGGTCTTCAGCCGAGCCTCGGTCCTCGCGCTCTTTAGGTCAGCGAAGGCCTCCTCGAACTCACTGTAGAGCTGTTGAAGGTGCTGATCCCCTGCAACCGTGTTCCGCACCTCCCGCAGAATGCGGGCGAACATCCCCGGCATCGTCGGATAGAGATGAAATTCGGCACGAACCTCATACGCCAGGTTATGATTTGCGAAGAACGATTTGACGAGTTCGCGATACCTCGTCTGCATTTCGTCGCCGAACACGGCAAGGGCTTCGTGCGCCCCCTCAAACAACTGGACGGCGCGCGCTTCTGAGCGGCCAGCTGTAAGCAGGTGCTTCCGGAAGAGCGGCCTGCCGTCGCCGCTTGCCACTGCGACCTCATACTCATCGCGCTCCTCGGCGTGACGGGCCATCGCAGCCTTGTAATGCTCGTGAGCGATTTGATGGACCGGATCGACGAGTTCGCCGGCCTCATCGAATGCATTTGGAGGAGGTGTCGGCGGCTGGGCGGGAGCTTGCGGGGCGGGGACGAGTTCGCGGACAAGCTCGCTATACAGGTCCGCGGGCGCACTCTTCGACCGAGCCAACGGCAGCCAGACTTCCTTCCAGCTGCGACCTAATAATGGTGCAAGCTCGCCGCTCATTCTTCGATCTCCTCGCCGTCGCTGGAAAAGGCACGGCGCTGCAGAGACGCGAAGCAGTCGTGTAGCCGTTGCTCAGCTCTGGTCGCAAGGTTGAGGGCACTCCTCGCCTTCCTCGCGACCGCCACGAACCTCTCCTGCTCGCCACGAGGGGCAACCATGATTGGCAAGCTCCTCACCACCTCCATATCCAATTTTCGGGTGCCGTGGGCCGCCGTAGAAACCTTTGACAACACGTAGTCTGACAGGCTCCGAATACACCAGAAGCCGAACTCGGGCACGATGCTGTCCGAAAATACGACTGCCTTCATATCTTGGTTGATAGTCACGTCTCTTTCCGTCAACGCTGACGGAAACGTATGGGCTAGGATCATTCCGCGAACGACGATCAAGATGCTTCCACTTGGGATCATCTGAAGTGGTGATCGTTCGATTGCGCTGGCATCCACGTGGTCTTCCGCGTCAGCGATTGCATCGACTTTCATATCCTTGGGACTCACCCACGGGATTTGGCCAGTCCAAAACGACTTGACTGCCTTCGAGGGGGTGGCACCTCCCAAGAACCGTGCAACCGCTTCCAGCGGCTCGGCTGATTGCCACGAGAGCGGATGGCCGAACATCTCGAGGAAGATCGACTGCGTCAGGGTTTCGAGAAGCGCGATGGCGCGCTTGCGCTTCTGGCGCAGCGCATCGGCCTTGTCCAGGATCGTCGCGATCCGCCGCTGCTCGTCGAGCGGGGGGAGTGGGATGCTCAGGTCGGCCAGCTTGGTGGCGTTCACTCCCTCCTGAGCCGCGCCCTGAGACTTTGAGGCGATTTGGTTCCAGTAGTCGGAAGTTCTGAAGAAATGGGAGAGGTAGCGGCTCTCGATGCGCGCCGAAGGACGAACCCTTATCAAGTAGCTGGCAAACACCGCCCCTTTGGGCGGCTCAGAGACGCGAAAGCTCTTGCCGGTCGTGGCTCCGGTTCTCGCGAAAACGATGTCACCATCCATCAGCGCGGCGGCGGCGAGCTTCTTCGCAGGTGCCGTGCAGAATGGAACCGTTGACCAGTCGACAGTCCCATCCTGAATGTCCGTGATCCTGAGGAACTTTGGGCCGACGCTCTCCCGTGCTGCTGACGCAGTTACCCCGTAGTCGATCCGATCGGCAATTTCCGCCAATCGGACCGTCCAGTGCCGGTTCAAAGCATCGCCTCCAGCTCGTCCAGCCCTTTGGCGATCTCCGCCTCCAGTGCCTTCAACTCAGCGATGATCTCCTTTGGCGGGCGGTGCTCCGCCGCCTCGTGCTCCACCTCCTTGTAGCGGTTGATCGAGAGGTCGTAGCCGGCGCCCGCGATCTCCTCCTTCGGCACCGTGAAGCTCTGCGCCGTGCGCGGCCGCTCGCGCTCCGTGCCGTCCTTCCCGGCCCAGCGCCTGAGCACGTCGGGCAGGTTGTTCTTTTCGTGCTCGACCTCGCTCAGCGCCTCTGCCGGGACCGGTCCGAGCTTCTCCGCCGGCAGCAGCGGCGTGCGCTTGTCGTCGAGGCTGATGCCGTCGGCCTGAACGTCGTAAAACCAGACATGGTCCGTGCCGCCCGAATTGGTCTTGGTGAAGCAGACGATGGCCGTGGAGACGCCGGCATAGGGCCGGAACACGCCGGATGGTAGCTTGATGATCGCCTCGAGCTTGTGGTCCTCGACCAGCATGCGCCGAATTTCCTTGTGAGCCTTGGACGAGCCGAACAGCACCCCGTCCGGCACGATCACCGCCGCGCGCCCGCCGGGCTTCAGCAGCCTCAGGAACAGCGCCATGAACAGCAATTCGGTCTTCTTGGTCTTGACGATCTTGAGCAGATCCTTGGCCGTCGTCTCGTAGTCGAGCGAGCCAGCGAAGGGTGGATTGGCGAGGATCAGCGAATAGGCGTCGGCGTCGTGGCCGTGCTCCTCGGCGAGGCTGTCACGATAGGTGAGGTTGGCACCCTCGACGCCATGGAGCTGCAGGTTCATTGAGCCGATGCGCAGCATGGTGCTGTCAAAATCGAAGCCGTTGAACATCGTCTCGTGGAAGTGCCTACGGAGCTTGTCGTCTCGGAAGAGGCCGGGATGGTGCTCGCGCAGATACTCGCCCGCCGCGACGAGGAAGCCGGCCGTGCCGGCGGCCGGATCGCAGATCGTATCTTTCGGCGTCGGCGCCATCAGCTCGACCATGAGCCGGATGATGTGGCGTGGCGTGCGGAACTGGCCGTTCTGCCCGGCGGTCGCGATCTTGCCGAGCATGTATTCGTAGAGATCGCCCTTGGTGTCGCGGTCCTCCATCGGGATGTCGTCGAGCATGTCGACGACCTTGCTCAACAGCGCCGGCGTCGGGATGGTGAAGCGCGCGCCCTTCATGTGCTCGGCGTGGCTCGTTCCCTCCTCGGCCATGCTGCGCAGGAACGGGAAGACGTGCTCGGAGACGATCTCGAACATCTCCCTGGGCTCGCGGCTCTTGAACCGGCTCCAGCGCAGGTCGCGATAGGGCCGGCCGCGCGAGTCCTTGCCCTCGGGGAAGACCACCCGATCCATCGGCTGCTTGAGCATCGAGGCCTTGCGCTCCTCGCGGAGCTGCACCTCGTCGAGCCCCCGGATGAACAACAGGTAGGTGATCTGCTCGATCACCTCGAGCGGATTGGCAATCCCACCCGCCCAGAATGCATTCCAGACGGCGTCAATCCTGTTGCGCAGTTCACCAGTCAGCACGAAACCGATCCCTCCCCAAGACGCACCACGACGCTCCGTTGTAAGTTAGTACAGGCGCCAGGACATAGTGGGCAAGATACAGATCATGCTGGAGGCGTTCGGGTGAAATGCCCAGCATGCTCGCCGCGGTTGTTCGCGCCCTCTTGGAGCAGGTCTGCCCGCTTGGTCAGGAGCCGGAAATGGTGTGTTCAAACGTAGTCGAACGATGGCGTTGAATAACGCCAGGTATGGAGCGGTAGTCCCGGCAGTAATGTTGACGCTCCGGCTGTCGCCGAAAAGCGGCCAAATTACCGGCGTCCGGTTTGTCCCGCGATAGGTGGTGGCCGCGGCAGGGGCCGCGATAGCCCCCACTATCGCGGGACGCGTGGAGTGGGGCGTATAGGGCCTTAAAAATCCTATAGCTGCTGACTCATCGCGGGGTGGAGCCGACCTCATAACCTCATCGCCCTGGAAGGACTGGTTGTCGTCGTCGTGCTGGAATGAGTGGCGGGGGTGGGGATGCAAGGCGCCTTGCCTTCGAGGTCAGCAGCAATGGTTGACCCACCACCGATGTTTCTGTGATCCCCCGGGCGGGCAGATGAAGCACAATTAGGGACGTCACACACCGTCGTCCGGGTAGCAACAGGCTAAGAGCCGTGAGGGGGCCGAAAGCGCGGAGCGCGATACCGGTGAGCGGTCGCTCGTCAGCAAAATGCAGCCAAGGTCTCAGAGGAACGAAGTTCGACTCAACGCTGAATTGAGTCGCCTTGGGCCTCGATGGCGAGGAAGCGGATCGTCCCACCCTCGCCACTCCTTCACGTGCGACGAAGATGACGGGTCCTTCCAGGGCGATGAGGTTATGAGGTCGGCTCCACCCCGCGATGAGAGGGCAGCTACGGGGGAAGATGAGGGT
>JBIQKC010000021.1:0-56500 GCA_044506885.1 Sphingomonadales bacterium | reverse complement strand
AGGCCAACGACGTGTCGGCCTATATCCCGACCAACGTGATCTCGATCACCGACGGGCAGATCTTCCTCGAAACGGGCCTGTTCTATCAGGGCATCCGTCCGGCCATCAACGTCGGCCTGTCGGTCAGCCGCGTCGGCGGCGCCGCGCAGACCAAGGCGATGAAGAAGGTTTCGGGTTCGATCAAGCTGGAGCTGGCGCAGTACCGCGAAATGGCGGCCTTCGCCCAGTTCGGCTCCGATCTCGACGCGGCGACGCAGAAGCTGCTCAACCGCGGCGCGCGCCTGACCGAACTGCTCAAGCAGCCGCAGTTCTCGCCGCTGCCGTTCGAAGAGCAGACCGTGGCCATCTTCGCCGGCACCAACGGCTATCTCGATGCGATCCCGGTCGACCGGGTGACCGACTACGAAGACCAGATGCTGACGTTCATGCGCAGCGAGCATGCCGGCGTGCTGGGCGCAATCCGCGACAGCCGCGAATTCGGCGACGACGTGCGCGACAAGACCAAGGCCGCGCTCGACGCCTTCGCCAAGCAGTTCGCTTAAGACAGGGAAGCCCGGTGGCCTCGCTCAAGGAACTCAAGGGCCGGATCAACTCGGTCAAATCGACCCAGAAGATCACCAAGGCCAAGCAGATGGTCGCGGCGGCCAAGCTGCGCAAGGCGCAGGCGGCTGCCGAAGCGGCGCGCCCTTACGCCGAGCGGCTGGCCGCGGTCATGGCTTCGCTGGCGTCGAAGGTCGTCGGCCGCGCCAATGACTCTGGGGCAGCGCCGAAGCTGCTCGCCGGCACCGGCAAGGACCACAAGCATCTGCTGGTCGTGGCCAATTCCGACAAGGGGCTTGCCGGCGCGTTCAACTCCAACATCGTCCGCGCCGCGCTGGCCAAGGCGGCGGAGCTGCGCGCCGAAGGGAAGCAGGTCGATTTCTACCTGGTCGGCCGCAAGGGCCGCGCGCCGATCCGCCGCGCGTGGCCCGACAACATCGCGCATATGTTCGACACCACCGAAGTGCGCGAGCCGGGCTTCGCCGAGGCCGAGCGTATCGCCGCCGAGCTGACCGAGATGTACGAGGCGGGCAAGTTCGACGTCGCCCACCTGTTCTTCTCGCGCTTCAAGTCCGCGCTGACGCAGGAGCCGACCCGGCTCCAGATCATCCCGGTGCCGGCCCCAGAAGCCGTGGAAGCGAGCCAGGCCGCGGTCGAGTACGAGCCCGACGAGGAGGAAATCCTTGCCGAGCTGCTGCCGCGCTACCTGAAGACCCAGCTCTTCGGCGCATTGCTGGAAAACCAGGCCAGCGAACAGGGCGCGTCGATGACCGCGATGGACAACGCCACGCGCAACGCCGGCGAACTGATCAACAAGCTGACCATCCAGTACAACCGCAGCCGTCAGGCCGCGATCACCACCGAACTCATCGAAATCATCGCCGGCGCCGAGGCGCTGTAGCAACATTTAACGGAGCCAAGACCCAATGCGGAAGATACTGGTATGTGCGACGCTCGCCGCGCTCGCTGCATGCAATTCCCCCGAGACTGCCGAGCCCGCGCCGGTCGAAACCACGGCCGTGGTCGCCCCGCCGGTCGAGCCGACCATGCCGCCGCCGGATGAGGCCGCGTTCGCCGCCGCCTATGCCGAAGGCTGCCCCGGCGCGCTCGCGGTAAGCACCTCGCTGTGCAAGTCGAAGGGCATGGGCGAAGAGGGCTTCCTCTGCGACTACGGCCTCGGCAAGGACGAGTACCGGCGCAACAAGGCCGAACTCCTTCCCGGCGATGGCAAGTGGGTCCTCGCCGAACCCGAGAAGATCTGCGCCGCCGACGCGGCCTAAACACTAGACCTCAGGACCAGCAACCATGGCCACCGCTCCCGTGCTCAACAAGACGACCGAAGGCACTGTCGCCCAGGTCATCGGCGCCGTCGTCGACGTCGCCTTCGAAGGCGACCTGCCGCCGATCCTCACCGCGCTGGAGACCGACAACAACGGCAACCGGCTGGTGCTCGAGGTCGCGCAGCACCTCGGCGAAAACACCGTGCGCACGATCGCGATGGACGCGACCGAGGGTCTCACCCGCGGCCAGAAGGTGGTCAACACCGGCGCGCAGATCTCGGTGCCGGTCGGCCCGAACACGCTCGGCCGCATCGTCAACGTGATCGGCGAGCCGATCGACGAGCGCGGCCCGGTCAACGCCGATCAGCGCGCGCCGATCCATGCCGAGGCTCCGCTGTTCGTCGACCAGTCGACCGAGGCGAGCATCCTCGTCACCGGCATCAAGGTCATCGACCTGCTCGCGCCTTACGCCAAGGGCGGCAAGATCGGCCTGTTCGGCGGCGCCGGCGTGGGCAAGACGGTGCTGATCCAGGAACTGATCAACAACATCGCCAAGGGCCACGGCGGCGTGTCGGTCTTCGCCGGCGTGGGTGAGCGCACCCGCGAAGGGAACGACCTCTATCACGAATTCCTCGACGCCGGCGTCATCGCCAAGGACGCCGACGGCAACCCCACGCCCGACGGCTCCAAGGTGGCGCTGGTGTTCGGCCAGATGAACGAGCCGCCGGGCGCCCGCGCCCGCGTCGCGCTGTCCGGCCTGACGATGGCGGAATACTTCCGCGATCAGGAAGGGCAGGACGTGCTGTTCTTCGTCGACAACATCTTCCGCTTCACGCAAGCCGGATCGGAAGTGTCGGCGCTCCTCGGCCGCATCCCTTCGGCGGTGGGCTATCAGCCGACGCTCGCCACCGACATGGGCGCGTTGCAGGAACGCATCACCTCCACCACCAAGGGCTCGATTACCTCGGTGCAGGCGATCTACGTCCCGGCGGACGACTTGACCGACCCGGCCCCGGCGACCTCGTTCGCCCACCTCGACGCAACCACCACGCTCAGCCGCGCGATTTCGGAGCTCGGCATCTATCCGGCGGTGGACCCGCTCGATTCGACCAGCCGCGTCCTGACTCCGGCGGTCGTCGGCGAGGAGCACTATCAGGTCGCCCGCCGCGTCCAGGAAACGCTCCAGAAATACAAGTCGCTACAGGACATCATCGCCATCCTGGGCATGGACGAGCTTTCGGAAGAGGATAAGCTGACCGTCGCCCGCGCGCGCAAGATCCAGCGCTTCCTCAGCCAGCCGTTCCACGTCGCGGAGGTGTTCACCAACATCCCCGGCAAGTTCGTGCAGGTCGAAGACACGGTCGCCAGCTTCAAGGCGGTCGTGGAAGGCGAATACGACCACTTGCCCGAAGCCGCGTTCTACATGGTCGGCGGCATCGAGGAGGCGGTCGAGAAGGCCAAGAAGCTGGCCGACGAGGCCTGATGCCAGTTTTCCCCTCCCGCGTGCGGGAGGGGTCAGGGGCGGGCTCGCTCCCGCCTCGAAGTCACAGACCCACCCCCTGCCCCTCCCGCAAGCGGGAGGGGGGAGAACCGGAATGCCGCTGCACTTCGAACTCGTGACCCCGGCGAAGCTCGTCCGTTCGGAGGACGTCCACATGGTGGTCGTCCCCGGAACCGAAGGGGAATTCGGCGTGCTGGAAGGGCACGCGCCGCTGATGTCGTCGGTCCGCGACGGCGCGGTGAAGGTCTACAAGACGGAAGGCGCGGCGCCGGAGGAGATCCAGGTGCGCGGCGGCTTCGCCGAAGTCAGCGCCTCGGGCCTCACCGTCCTCGCGGAACACGTGGAAGGCTGATCGGCCGCCTCCTCAGCCGCCCATACGGCTGAAAGTCCAGCGCATCGCATTGCCGCCGTCTTCCAGCGCAATCTCCGCGTTGAGCTTGCCGTCTTCGAGCCAGTAGCGAACACGCTGCGGGAAATCGTTGGCGGCGTTGAAGAAAGTCACTCCTTCCTCGGCGGAAGGCGACCAGCCGAATGTGGTCCAGCCCCGTCCGCCGGGCGAGGCCGCAAACGCCATTCGGAGCACAGGTCCATCGCCGTTCGGCTCGTCGGCCGCGATGCGCATGAATTCCCAGCTGCGAACCGTGTCGCCAACACCCGTGCGCCCGCTGCCCATCATCATGCCGCCGCGCGGAACGGTCCAGCACTCCTCCGCCCATCGCTCCCCGTCACGCATCTCCCAGCACCCGGCCATCCAGCCCGGCAGTTCGGCGCGCGTTTCCTGCGCGGCAAGCGGCGAAGCGATCAGCAGCGCGGGCAGAAACCAGAGCGCAACCTTCATCGCGACACCTCCGTTGTTCAGGCCGCCAAAGCCGCTCGCACCGCCTCGATAGCTTCGCCCGCCTTCGCGCCGTCGGGCCCTCCGCCCTGCGCCATGTCGGGACGTCCGCCCCCGCCCTTGCCGCCGAGCGCGGCCACGCCGGCCTGCACCAGCTCGACCGCGCTGAAGCGGCCAACAAGGTCGTCGGTCACCGCCACGGCGAAGGCCGCACGCCCGTCGTTGACCGCCGCAATGGCGGCCACGCCCGATCCCAGCCGCTGCTTGGCCTCGTCGAGCAACCCGCGCAGGGCCTTGGCTTCGAGCCCCTGAATGACCTGGCCGGAGAACTTCACCCCGCCCACGTCCTCGTCGGCCGCCGCCGGAGCCGCTCCGGCCCCGCCGCCGCCGAGCGCGATCTGCTTCTTCGCTTCCGCAAGCTCCCGCTCCAGCCGTTTGCGCTCGTCGAGGAGCGTGAGCACACGCCCTTCGACCTCCTCGGGCGCGGTCCTGAGCGCGGCGGCGACCGATTTGAGCGCATCCTCGCGCCGCACGACCCACTGCCGCGCCGCCTCGCCCGTCAGCGCCTCGATGCGGCGCACGCCCGAACTGACGGCGCTTTCCGAAACGATGCGGAACAGGCCGATGTCGCCCGTCGCGCGCACGTGGGTGCCGCCGCACAGCTCGACCGAATAGCTCTTGCCCGAACCGTTCCAGTCGCCGCGCCCCATCGACAGCACGCGCACTTCCTCGCCATACTTCTCGCCGAACAGCGCCATCGCCCCGGCGGCGATCGCGTCGTCGGGGCTCATCAGCCGCGTGCCGACTTCGGCGTTGTGGCGGATCTCCGCGTTTACTTCCGCTTCGATGTCGGCGATTTCCTCCGCCGTCAGCGGCTTGAGGTGCGAAAAATCGAACCGCAGCCGGTCCTCGGCCACCAGCGAGCCCTTCTGCGTCACATGATCGCCCAGCCGGTTGCGCAGCGCCGCGTGCAGCAGGTGCGTGGCGGAATGGTTGGCGCGCACCCGGTCGCGCCGGTCGGCGTCGATAGTCAGATGCACCGTATCGCCCACCGCAATCCGCCCGCTGGCGACGGTGCCGTGGTGCGCGTGCAGGCGGCCGAGCGGCTTCGAGGTGTCGGTCACTTCGATGCGCAGCCCGTCCGCCGTAGTGATCGCGCCGGTATCGCCGATCTGGCCGCCGCTTTCGCCATAGAACGGCGTCTGGTTGGTGAGCACGACCACTTCGGCGCCCTCGCCCGCCTCGCGCGCCTCCTTGCCGTCCACCACCAGCGCGACTACCCGGCCGTCGCCTTCGGCCGAGGCATAGCCGGTGAACTCGGTCGCGCCTTCGCGCTCGGCGATGTCGAACCAGACTTCGCCTTCGGCCGCCGCGCCGGATCCTTTCCACGCCGCGCGCGCCGCCGCCTTCTGCTTCGCCATCGCGGCGTCGAACCCGGCGCGGTCCACGCCGATGCCCCGCACGCGCAATGCGTCTTCGGTCAGATCGTAGGGGAAGCCGTAAGTGTCATAGAGCTTGAACGCCGTTTCGCCGGGCAGGCTCGCGCCCTCGCCCAGCCCGGTCGTCGCTTCGTCGAGCAGCCGCAACCCGTTGCTGAGCGTCTGGCGGAAACGGGTTTCCTCGCGCTCCAGCACTTCCCCGATCAACGCCTGCGCGCGCGGCAGTTCGGGATAGGCCTGCCCCATTTCCTGCACCAGCGCCGGCACCAGGCGATGCATCAACGGATCCTTCGCGCCGAGCAGGTGGGCATGGCGCATGGCGCGGCGCATGATCCGCCGCAGCACATAACCGCGCCCCTCGTTCGCGGGCAGCACGCCGTCGGCGATCAGGAAGCTGGTCGAGCGCAGGTGATCCGCGATCACCTGGTGGCTCGCGCGCCGCTCGCCCTCCGCGCGCGTGCCGGTCAGGCTCTCGCTCGCCTCGATCAGGTGGCGGAACGTATCGGTCTCATAGACGCTGTGGACGCCCTGGAGCACGGTGGCGATACGCTCCAGCCCCATGCCGGTATCGATGCTCGGCTTCGGCAGGTCGCCGACGATCCGGTCGCTTTCCTGCATGTACTGCATGAACACGAGGTTCCAGATCTCGACGAACCGGTCGCCGTCCTCGTCCGGCGATCCGGGCGGACCGCCGGGCACGTCTGGTCCGTGATCCCAGAATATCTCCGAACACGGGCCGCACGGACCGTCCGAGCCCATGGCCCAGAAGTTGTCCTTCGTGGCGATGCGGATGATCCGCTCGTCCGGCAGGCCGGCAATACGCTTCCACAGGTTCCAGGCATCGTCGTCGGTGTGATAGACGGTGACGGTCAACCGGTCGGCGGGAAGCCCGAGTTCGCGCGTGACCAGCCCCCAGGCCAGCTCGATCGCGCGCTCCTTGAAATAGTCGCCGAAGCTGAAGTTGCCGAGCATCTCGAACAGCGTCAGGTGGCGCGCGGTGTAGCCGACGTTGTCGAGATCGTTGTGCTTGCCCCCGGCGCGCACGCATTTCTGGCTGCTGACGGCGCGCGGCGCGGGCGGCGCTTCGAGGCCGGTGAAGACGTTCTTGAACGGCACCATGCCCGCGTTGACGAACATCAGCGTCGGATCGTTGTAGGGCACGAGCGGAGCCGACGGCCGCACGACATGGTCGTTGGCGGCGAAGTAGTCGAGAAACGTCCGGCGAATATCGTTGGTCGAGTGCATGAGACCTGCGAGTTAAGAGGCGCGAGAGCGCGAAACAAGCGGATTGAGCGAGAGACGGAAAACGGCGGTCAGGTCGCGCGCGCCGAGACGATCCAAGCGGCGGCGCGCAGGGCCACGATGCCTTCGCGCAAATGGTTGCGCGCCAGCTGGCGAATCCCGTCCAGAACCTGCTCGCGTTCGCTGTCGCCGAGTTCCGAAGCCGCGCGGGCGAGCGCGCCGATACGGCGGAAATAGGCGACCGTGTCCTCGACCGGATCGGGGCCTGCGCCGACGATCATCGCGAAGTCGTAAGGCTCGATGGCGATCCCGGTCCACCCTGCGTCGCCGAGGATCGTCTCGATCTTCCCGCGATCGGCGAAGGCGAACGGCCCCGGCGCGTCCGGATCGGGCGGCGGCTGTTCCCCAGGCAGCAACCGCGCGGGCTCGGTGAACACGGCGTTCTGGTCACGCGCGCGGAAGCACGAAAACAGCAGCCCGGCGCCCGAAGCGGCGATGCCTCGCAGATGCGCGAATGCGGCCACGGGCTCATCGAAGAACATTACTCCATGACGCGAGACGATGAGGTCGGGCGCGAACGAATCCTCCGGTCGCCACGTCGCCGCATCGTTCAGTGCGAAGGAGACGTTCTCGAGATGGGCCGCGCGACCGAGCGCGGCGGCGATGAGCTGAGGCGAGATGTCGAGACCGACCACGCGGCATTGCGGACGCCCCCTGGCGATGGCCAGCGACAGTTCGCCTGCGCCACAGCCGACATCGAGCACGGATTCGCAAGCGAACGTCCGGCTGCGTTGCAGCAACTGCTCCGTCAACATGCCGAAGCTGCGGTCGGTGCGCCGCCATTCGGCCGCCCAGCTCTCGCCCGTTCGCCCCTGCCACTCTTCCGCGCCTACGCCGCCCTCGGACCGCATTCGCAACGTCCCCCTGATTTCCTCGTCCGAAAGGCGGCATAAGCCAATCCGGCGGAAATGCGAAGAAGCCGGCGCGGCCCGCACAAGGGCGGCCACGCCGGCTCCTGATCCGCGTCCGCGCGCCGCCCTTCGGGAAGGTCAGGCCAAAACAGCCGGACCCGGCGCGCATCGCTTGAGGCGTCAGATGTCGTCGTCCGCGTCCGGGCCGGACATCATCTCCTCGGCGACCTGGTCGGTGCGGCCGCGAATGGCGGCTTCCAGACGGTCGCAAACCTCGGGATTTTCCTTCAGGTACTGCTTGGCGTTTTCGCGCCCCTGGCCAATGCGGATGCTGTCGTAGCTGAACCAGCTACCCGACTTCTCGACCAGCCCGGCCTTGACGCCGAGATCGAGAATTTCGCCGATCTTCGACACGCCTTCACCGTACATGATGTCGAATTCGACCTGCTTGAACGGCGGGGCGACCTTGTTCTTGACCACCTTCACCCGCGTCGAGTTGCCGATGATCTCGTCGCGATCCTTGATCTGCCCGGTGCGGCGAATGTCGAGCCGGACCGAGGCGTAGAACTTCAGCGCATTGCCGCCGGTGGTGGTTTCGGGGTTGCCGTACATCACCCCGATCTTCATCCGCAGCTGGTTGATGAAGATGACCATGCAGCGCGAACGGCTGATCGAACCGGTCAGCTTGCGCAGGCTCTGCGACATCAGCCGCGCCTGGAGGCCGACATGCGAATCGCCCATTTCGCCTTCGATTTCCGCCCGCGGCACCAGCGCGGCGACCGAATCGACCACCAGCACGTCGATGGCGTTGGAGCGCACCAGCGTATCGACGATCTCCAGCGCCTGTTCCCCGGTATCGGGCTGCGACACGATCAGCTCGTCAATATCGACGCCGAGCTTCTTGGCATAAACCGGATCGAGCGCATGCTCGGCATCGACGAACGCCGCGGTGCCGCCGGTCTTCTGCGCTTCGGCGATGCAGTGCAGCGCCAGCGTGGTCTTGCCCGAGCTTTCCGGTCCGTAGATCTCGATCACCCGTCCGCGCGGCAGACCGCCGACGCCGAGCGCGATGTCCAGCCCCAGCGAACCGGTCGAGATCGTTTCGACCTGCATCGCTTCCTTCTGGCCCAGCTTCATCGCCGAGCCTTTGCCGAATGCGCGGTCGATCTGTGCGAGCGCCGCTTCGAGCGCCTTCTGACGGTCCACCGATTCCTTCTCCACCAGCTTCAGTTCAGCCGCCATGACATGGCCTCCGTCAGTTGCCTAGGCCCCCTGCCCAGGTTGCGTTCAACTCATCGTCGAGAGGCTATGTATTCGCTTTGTTCCTATAGAACAAGGGGGGAACGAATTTTTTTGTGGGGATTATCCCCTTGCAACAAGTATCACTCGACTCCCGAAAGGGGGCGGTGATATGAGCGGGACATGGGGGCGCTCCTCTCTCGCCTTAACGCATTTGTGCAGTCGGCCGCCGGATGGCTGGCAGTCGGCGGCGTTGTCATGAGCGGCGCTTTGGCGGTGCTAGCGCGGGCGGCCGATTTGTTTGGTGGCCTCAACTGGCCCCAAGCGATCTTGCTAGGAGTACTGTTGTCGCTAGCGACCATGCTGGCATTTGCGATCACACTCGCGCTCGGCGCGTATGCTTTCCGCCTAATCAAACCACTCGCACCTGTTGTGGCCCAACCGGCCCCTCAGTTGAATGCTGCCGCATCGGACCCTACGACGAGCGACAACGTATTGCATGACATGCTAGCTAGACTGGGCGAGCTAGAGGGGCGCCTAAACGACGTCGTCGATTACGCGGAGCGGGCCGCTGAGTTCGCGGCGTCTCATGCGGGCCTGATCCAGATGGAAAAGAAGCGGGCCCTTCTCAGAAGAGAATGTGAGGCCGAAGAAAAGGTGTGGGCGCGCGCGGTTGGCGCCGCTCCGAACGCTAGCGCGCAGAATATCGAACTGTTCTCCCTCTGGGAAAGCAAGGTGGACGAAATTGCAGGCGTCCTACGGGAGGAGTTTGACCTAAACGCCCCCCTCGATGCCAACCCGGTGTACGAGAAGAATCCAGGCACAAAAGCGCCTGGCGAGGAGAAAATCCACGACGAGTGGGTGCGTTACGAATACAGGCGACACTATCACCATCGAAAGCACATCCGAAACCTGATCGAGCGGGTGAATACCGCCCTTGACAAGAGAGCGGCGCAATGGCGCATGAATATTGACCGCCACCCCGTGGGCATGAGGGTAGTGCTATGACCGGCAAGGACACGGAGAAGCGCTTCGACGCATTGCTGAAGGCGATGACCGAAGGCGAGGCCCCTAGCGCCGGAAAGAAAGCATCAGCTCGTCAAGCATCGAGTGGGGAACGTGACGCCGATTGTGGCGAAACTCGAACTCCCCCAGATACTTCGGGAGATGCTTCGGACTGACGTGGATATGCGTTCCGGAGATCCCGCGCTTTAGCTGCGCCCAGAAGCCTTCAATCCCGTTCACGCCGACGCCTGCCTTGGTGTGATACTCGCCCGCGCTGTGGTTCACGCGCTTGTGCCAGTAGCCGTTCATCACCGCTAGCGCGCCATAGCCGGTGTGTTCGTCGGTATGAACCTCGCTATAGGGCTTCACGGTTGCCCGGATGATCGGGAGCATGTCGGCGCCCCGCCGCGTCGGCACGACCTTGGTAACAATCTCGCCGCCACGCTGCTTCATCCCGAGAACGATGGTCTTTCCCTTGCCGCCCATGCCGCCGGGCTTGAAGCCGCCAATGAATGTCTCGTCGATTTCAACCGTCCGAAAAGGGCCGCCAAGCGGGGCATCTCCATCCACGGCGGCCATATATTTGCGGATTTCGTGGCACATGCGCCACGCCGTCTTGTAGGTGACACCTAGCTGGCGCTCGACTTCCTTAGCGGCCACGCCGTTGCGCGACGTGACGAACAGGAACATGACGAAGAACCAATCGCGCAGCGGAGTGCGCGTGCGATCGAAGGGCGTCCCGGCGGTCGGATAGACTTGGTGGCCGCAATACTCGCAAGCGTAGGAGCGGCGTTTCGCCACGCGGTAGAAATGGGCGTCGCGCCCGCACTTCTCGCAATCGTGGCGGTCGCCGTAGCGAACGCGCATAAGGTGTTCGAGGCAGCTTTCCTCGGTCGGGAAGCGGTCCTGAAATTGGCGGAGCGTAGGGCCTTTGATCTTCGTCATGCCGATTATCTAGCACAACTTCTTACTTGTCGCAAGGGGATAATCACCTTTTTTGTCGAGAACATGCGAAGGCGCGCAGATCAATCCCCGGCGCTGGCCGAAATCACCTCCCATGCCAGCTCGCGCCGTCCGTTCGCCGGCACTGTCATCTCGACGACCGTCTCCCCGTCCTTGACCCGCGTGCCCCGCAACCCGCGCAGCCGCCAGTCGCCCGGCGCGCCGAGAGTCAGCCGCAGCGTGACCGGCGCGGAATTGGCGTTGGTCAGCACGGCGCGCATCGGCGTCCAGCGGTCCGCATCGAACGCGTTCGTCGCATCGCACTGCGCGAAGACCTGCGCGCTTTCGCCCAGCGCGATCTCCACGTCCTGCCCTTCGGCATAGTCGCGCAAGGTTTCCTCGCCCACGAGCTGGTCGCCATAGGCGGACGGTTCGAACACAGTGATCCCGCCCATCGGCAGCGCCGCGCCGAGGCCGTGCTTGCGGTCGTTGACGGTGGCCAGCAGGATACCGGCGGGCGTGGCGTCCCCGTTCCCGCCCCATGGGGAGCAATCTGCCTTGTAGAGCAGCCGCCCTTCGACCGCGTCCTTGTCGAGGAACGCGACCTGCTTCAGTCCTTTGGCCGAGACGGTGACCCGCTCGGGCACGCGGTAGAGCTTGAGATCGCCCAGCGCCTCCTCGACCGCCTTCATCACCCGCGAACCCGTGACAACGACCGAATCGGCCATCTCAAGCGCCACCGCCCGCGCCATCATCGGCGCGGGTGACGGAGGCGGCGCGGGCGGCGGCGGGGCGTAGTATTCCTCGGGCGTTCCCGCCGCCGTGCTTCCCAGCGGAAAGCATGTCAGCCGCAGGGGCCGCGCCACGGGGGGATCGGACAGCTCATCGAAATCGCTGACCACGTTGAGGCGGCCCGCCACCACCAGCAGTTCCGCATTCTCGAAGCTCTGGCCGTTGTCGTTGAGCAGCGTCAGCCAGCTCATCAACCGCAGCTTCACGGCGTCGCCCGCCCCCGGCTCCTCCAGGTGGGCGACGTAGTGCGCCTGCCAGTCGAAGCCCCAGGCGAGGTAGGTGAGTTGCACCGTATACGCGCCGCCGCGCTCGTCGCGCGTGTCGATCGAAAACACCGGCTGCGCCGAAAGGCCGGTGGGCACGCGGTCGAAGGTCAGCCGCTCGGGCAGCCCGGAACAGCGCACCGCCTCGTATCCTTCGCTGGTCTGCAACACGATGCCGCCATCGGCGCGGGTGCGGACCACGGCCTGCTCCACCGTCTCGCGCCCGGTGGCGGGATCGGTGCGGGTCAGACGCACGCGGTTGCCCAGCGTCCCGTCCACCAACGCCGCCGGGCTCAGCAGGTCGGCATTGCGGTTCTTCTCGATGGTCCCGCCGGGCAGGCCGGTAACGATGGCGGACACCGCCACCATGCCCTCGGCCACGCCGGTGAAGCGGATCGTCGATTCCCCCGGCGGCAGGGTGACCTGCCGGGTTTCGGTTATCATCGCGAAGCCCCGCGGCCAGTTGCGGTCCATCGCCTCGCCTTCGCCCCGGCCGGGATCGCGATAGAGCGTGACCGAGATTGCGGACGGGGCGGAGGCTTCCACGGTGTCGCGGGCGAAAGCGGGAAAGGTCCAGAGAGACGCGAGGGCGAGCAGCAATGCCGCAATCCCGGTCCCGTCCGCACATCCGTCTTGTTCGTCATTCCCGCGAAAGCAGGAACCCAGTGGCGTCTTTGCCCGCCGCGAGAGCCGACTGGGTTCCCGCTTTCGCGGGAATGACGAAGGATGGAGTTGCCACAGGCGCATCGCGCGCCGCCTCAGTACCGCGTCTCGTAGGTGACGCGCACCTCGCGCTTGCCGTTGGCGGGCACGGAGACGACGTACTTGCGGCGGTCGGCGTTCAATTGCTCGCCGGGCGCGTCCTCGCTCGTCACCCGCATGTCCTGCAACCACCAGCCGCGATCCAGCCCGGCCTGCACCAGTTCCACCTCCACCGCCTCCGGCTTGGCGTTGGTGAAGGTGTAGCGCATCGTCGTGCGGTAATAGTCCACCGCCCGGTCGATCTCGACCTCGCGCACCGTCTGCCCGTCCACGATCACCCGATAGCGCGCGCTGCGCTCGTAGTCGGCGGCGGTGATGCGCTCGCGATTTTCCACCTCGGCCTGGACGAACACATCGAAGGCGTCCCCGGTGCTCAGTGTCAGTTCGCTGCCCATCGGGGTATGGCCGATGCCGTTCTCGCCGATGAACTGCGGGTTGCCCGCGCTGTCCCGCTGATAGAACCGCACCGTGCCCGCCGGCAGCGCATCGCCCAGCCCGCCTTCTCGGCTGGAGGAAAAGGCGATCTGGCTCGAAACATTGACCGGCTGGCTGTCCGAACTCAGCCATCCTACCGTGCGCCCATAGATCTTGCGCGCCGGCACGCCCTGCACGTCGAGGAAGCTGACCTGCTTGGTCTGGTTGTTGGCGATCGTGGTGCGCTCGGCGATCGGATAGAGGTAGAAATCGCCCAGCCGCTCGCGGTCGGCGGTTTCGACGCCGGGAGTCATCTGCCCGCCCGAGCGCACCGGCCGCGCCACGCGCGATCCGCCGCCTGTATTGGGATTGCCGGCCACCAGCAGCGTGTTGGCCGAATGGAACGTGGTGCCGGTGCCGTTGGTCAGAGTGACCCAGCCCTGCATGTCGATGGTGTTCCGCCCCTCATCGTAAAGCGCCACGTAGTCGCTCGACCAGCCGAGCCCCGGCGTCAGGTAGCGCAGCGAGGCGGGACGCGCGCCCGAACGGCTGCTTTCGAGCGTCACCGAAAGCGTCGGCCGCGCGCGCAGGTTGGGCGGCACGCGATCGAAGATCACCCGCACCGGCAACCCGTCGTCGCGCAGCACCTCGATCCGGTCGCCGATCTGCACCACGGTGCCCCCTGCGGTGCTGAGCACCGTCGCCCGCTCGCGCGTTTCCTGCCCGGTGGCGGGATTCGTGCGCACCAGCGTCACCGTCTGGCCTATCGCCTTTTCGATCAGCTTGGCCGGGGTCAGCAGGTCGAAGTCGAAGTTCTGCTCGACGATGGCCGTGTCGGCGGCGTTGAAGCTCAGCGTCTCGGGCCTGATCTGCGCCGAGACGTCGGGGAAGGAAATGGTGCTGCGGCCCGAGGCGATGGGAAGCTGGCGGATGTCCTGCACCAGTCCCAGCCCGTTGTTGTAGATCGTTACCGAGACATCGCCCTGCGCGGTGGCATCGGGATCGGCGTCGGGATTGGCCTGGGCCAGAAGGGGCGAACCCGCCAACAGGGCAAGCGCGCCGGCGGCGGAAAGGGCTGAATAACGCGGCATCCTTCTGGTCTCCCCACTCGGTGCGGACGATGTGACAATGTCTCCCGAAGCTTTACGCGCTCTGAACGCCGCCGCGCGTCATCGCCGCCGCGCGCGCAGCACCTGTCCGACCTTGGCGGCGATCTGCTGCACGCTGAACGGCTTGGCGATGAAATGCATGCCTTCGATGTCGATCTCGCGCCGGAGCTGCTCCTCGGCATAGCCCGACATGAACAGCACCGGCAGGCCGGGCGCCATCTGGCGGATTTCGCGCGCCATCGCCGGTCCGTCCATGCTCGGCATGACCACGTCGCTGACGACGAGGTCGAAGTCCGGATTCTCGCGCACCGCCTCGACGCCCTCGTCGCCGTCGGCGGCGGTGACGACGGTATAGCCCTGCCGCGTCAGCGCCCGTTCGGCCACCGCGCGGACCATGTCCTCGTCCTCGACCAGCAGAATGCGGCCGCCGCCCGACCACTCGCTGGTTTCTTCCCGGACGTCTCCCTTGCGCAGTTCGTCCTCGCTCGCCTGATGCACCGGCAGGTAGATCGTGAACCGCGCGCCCTTGGTCCGGCGACCGGTGTCGACCGCATTGTCGGCGAAGATGAACCCGCCCGATTGCTTGACGATGCCATAGACGGTCGACAGCCCGAGCCCCGTCCCCTTGCCGAGTTCCTTGGTGGTGAAGAACGGCTCGAAGATCTTGCCCAGGTTCTCCTGCACGATCCCGCCGCCGGTATCCTCGGCGATCAGCACGGTGTAGTCGCCCGCCGGGATGATCTCGCTGCCCATGCGCTTGATGTCGCTCGCGGCGACCCGGCGGGTGGTGAATGTCAGCGTGCCCGAAGCGTTCTCGCCGCCCCGCGCCTGGATCGCATCGCGCGCGTTGACCGCAAGGTTGACGATCACTTGCTCCAGTTGCCGCGGATCGGCGCGCACCGGGCCGAGGTCGCGGTCGTGATGCGTCTTCAGCGTGATCTTGGCGCCGAGCAGGCGCTTCAGCAGCTGGCTGACTTCGGAAATCACGTCCGGAAGCTGGATCACCTCGGGTTGCAGCGTCTGCTGGCGCGAGAAGGCGAGGAGTTGGCGGGTCAGCGATGCCGCGCGGTTGGAATTGGCCTTGATCTGCTGGATGTCGTCGTAGTCGCTGTCGCCCGGCGTGTGCCGCAGCAGCATCAGGTCGCAATAACCGATGATGGCGGTCAGCACGTTGTTGAAGTCGTGCGCCACGCCGCCGGCCAGCTGGCCGACGGCCTGCATCTTGGTCGCCTGCGCCACCTGACGGCGCAGCCGCGTTTCCTCCGTCGTGTCGGCCAGGCTCAGCAGTACCGCCGCCTCGCCCAGCCCGCGCACGCCGGCAAGGCCGACCGAGACCGGCTCGTCGGGCTCCGAGCGCAGGCGCACCGCGATGTCGCCGCTCGATGCCGCGCCTTGGCCGTAGCGGCGCACCGCGTCGGACATCGCGGTCTTGTCCTGGCGCACGACCAGGTCCGAAGGATAAGGCGGCAGCTTGCCGAGCGGGATTCCCGCCGCCCGGTGGAAGGCCGGGTTGGCGAACAGGAAGTGCCCGTCGCGGTCGGTCATCGCCAGACCGAGCGGCAACTGTTGCAGCAGCGATTCGAGCTGCGGCGTCTGTCCGCGCGCCTCGCCGCCCCATCCGCCGAGGCCGATGGTGCTGTCGAACAGCATCATCAGCGAAGGCGCTTCGCCGAGGCGCGAAGTGGCCGGGAGGTCCGGATCGGCCAGCGGCACGTTTACCAGCGTCTGCGTCGCGCCGTTGCGCCCCTCGCGCGCAAAGAAGATGCGATCGTGTTCGTCCGAGCGCAACAACGCCACGAAATCGACCCCGGCCAGCTTGGCGGTCTCGTCGCCTACCGCGCGGCGCGCGAAACCGACGCTGGCGGCGCGGATCGTCCCCTCCGGGCCAACCAGGGCGACTTCCACGCCCGCGCCGCTGAGGATGCGGCCGAAAGTGCCGGTGATCCACTTGCCGATTCCCGCGAGCGGCTCGGTCCGCACGATCGGCGCGAAACGCCAGATCAGGTAATCGTCGCCGCGCCCCGAACGCTGCGCCGCAGCGACCCAGGAATTGTGCTCGTTGACCATGCTCACTTCGCCGCTCTTGCCGTCGCGCCAGGCGGCGCGCGCGGCGCGCGCGAGTTCATCGGCCGAAGCGGCATCCACCGGCAATCGTGGCGGCGCGTGCGAAGAGCCGAACCACAGTTCGTAGGCGGCGTTGGCGCAAACCAGGCGGTTGGCCCGGTCGGTGATGGCGATGGCCATCCCCGGCTGCTCGATCGCGGCGACGGTCACCGTCCAATCGGGGGAGGAACTCTCCTCCAGCGCCACGGGCACGGCGCGGCGGCGGCCGGCGGCGATAGCGACGAGCCCGAGAACGACCAGGCCGCCGGCATAGGCCAGCGTCACTGGCACACTGCCCGTCACGAGCTGGATCATCGCCACGCTGGCCAGCACGGCGGCGGCAACCGCCAGCGTATCCACCAGCCGGCGCGAACCTCTGTCGGCGAGCAGCATCATGCGGCGCTGTCCTTGTCGCGCCGGAGAAGGCGAACGCGGCGGCGCTTCCATTTGCGGGCAACCAGCACCCGCCAGGCGATGCCCGACAGGACATAGCCCAATGCCGCCGAGACGATTGCGATCACCACCAGCCCGAATGCGGTAACGATCGTCGCGCCCGTCAGCCATTCGAGAAACCGTTCGAGATCGGTCTGCGCAATGGCGGTGTTCACGGGCGCGACGATCCTTGCCGCATCGACTCGCAGCAGCCAGCTCCCCACCCAGTAAGCTCCCACCCACAGCGGCGGGGTGGTGAACGGGTTGGTCACGAACGTCGTCAGCGCGGCAATCGGCACGTTGGCCCGGACCGGAGCGCTCAGCAGGGCGGCGAAGATGATTTGCGCGAAAGGAATGATGATGCCCACCAGCAGGCCCAGCGCCACGCCGCGCGGCACCGACCGGCGCGTGAAGCGCCAGAGCTCCGACCGCAGCACCCGGTGCGAGAACGGCCGCAGGTAGCGGTTGCGCGCAATCTGCTCGCGTGTCGGCAGATTGCGGCGCAGCCAGTCGGCCAGAAATGTCTTGGATCGCTTGCCGGTCATCGCCCGCCCGCCTTGCGCGGCGCAGGGGTCGAGCGCAAGGGCGCTTCGCCGTGCTTCGCAGGCCGGTGGACGGACCGCTTCACCATCAGCCCCGCTCGCGCATCAGGCGGGCCTTGTCGCGCTTCCAGTCGCGTTCCTTGATCGTGGCCCGCTTGTCGTGGGTCTGCTTGCCGCGCGCCAGCGCCAGCTCCACCTTCGCCCGGCCGCGTGTGTTGAAATAGACGCTCAGCGGAATCAGCGTCATCCCCTTGCGCTCGACCGCGCCGATCATCTTCTCGATCTCGCGCTGGTGCAGCAGCAGCTTGCGCGGCCGCTTCGGTTCGTGGTTGAAGCGGTTGCCGTGGCTGAACTCGGGGATGTTGGCGTTGATCAGCCACGCCTCCCCGTCGCGCACTTCGGCATAGCTTTCGGCAATCGAACCCTCGCCGAAGCGCAACGATTTCACTTCGGTGCCGGAAAGCGCGATGCCCGCCTCGAACGTTTCCTCGATAAAATAATCGAACCGCGCGCGCCGATTCTCGGCCACGGTCTTGGCCTTGTCGAAGGTGGAAGGTTTGGGGCGGGCCATGATGGCCCGGCATGTAGGCTCTGCGGTGCGATTGCGAAAGCCTCCTCCGGGACGGAGGGAACTTCCATCGCGGATTGAACGCTTGGTCAGCGTGGACGGGTGCTCGAAGGAGTCGCCGAAATGCCCCGTGGAGACAAAGACAAGTACACCGACAAGCAAGAACGCAAGGCCGAGCATATCGCCGAAGGGTACGAAGACCGCGGCGTTTCCGAAAAGGAAGCCAAGAGCCGCGCTTGGGCGACGGTGAACAAGGAATCGGGCGGCGGCAACAAGTCCGGCTCCGGGCGCGGGAAGAAGGACACGCACGAAAGTTCGCGCAAGGGCGGACGCAAGGGCGGCGCCAGCCAGTCGAGCGAAAAGCGCTCGGCGGCCGCGAAGAAAGGTTGGGAAACCCGGCGCAGGGCCGGCGCCGCGTGACTGGATCGGAAGCCTGGGCCTGAGGTCTGGACGGGCCGCGCGGGCGCTCTACACTCCCCTCGCAAACGGAGGGGATGATCGATGGCGGCTGCCGCACCGGACGAAGCGCAAGGCGCGCCCGGCCTGACCGCCGCGCAAATCGCCAACAACGCCCGGCGCATGGCCCCGGAAATCGCCGCGCGGTCGGAGGAGATCGAGGCGCTGCGCCGCCTGCCGGCGGACCTCGTCGCGGATTTCCGCGCCGCCGGTTTCTTCCGCATGGCGCGCAGCCGCGCGAAGGACGGTCCGCAGATGACGCTGCCGGAGCAGCTCGCGGTGATCGAAACCCTCGCCATCGCGGACCCGTCCGCTGCATGGTGCGTGAAGATCGGGGTCGACAGCGGAATCATCGCCGAACTGCTTCCGCCGGATGCGTCGGCGCGCCTGCTGCCCGATCCGGACATGATTACCGCCGGCCAGTTCACCACCGCGCACGGCACCCTCGAACGCGTCGAGGGCGGATACCGGCTCGATGGCCGATTTCCGTTCGGCAGCGGGGTGACCCATGCGGATGTGGTCATGTCCGGCGGCGCGGTCACGCAAGGCGGAGCGCCGCTCATCGGCGCGAGCGGCATCCCGGAAAGCCGGCTGGCCTTCTGCCGGGCGGACGAGCTCGAGATCGAGGACACCTGGCGCACGCACGGGCTGCGCGGCAGCGGCAGCAACCACTATCGCGCCGTGAATGTCTTCATCCCGGAGGATCGGGCGCTGCGGATCGATCAGGCGCTGTTCGCCGGCCGTCAGCCGCTTTACGCCAGCGGCTTCAACTGGGTCACAACGATGGCCGCGGTTCCGCTCGGAACGGCGCGGCGCGCCATCGACGAGGCGAAGGCCCTCGTCCACAAGCGCAAGGCCGGCATCCCGCCCCGCCCGATGGCCGAGACGGCGCCGGCGCGAGAGGGCATCGCGCAGGCGGAAACCGAATGGGGCGCGGCGCAAGCTTTCCTGTACCGCGCGGCGGAGGAGTTCTGGGCTGAACTGGAGCGCGGAGCGCCCGCCGTCGAGGTGAAAGGACGCCTGGCGCTGGCCAACGTCAACTGCTTCCGCATGGCCGTTTCCGTGACGCGGCAGATGTTCGACCTGATCGGCGCCAACGTGATCTTCGAAGGCTCGATACTCGAACGCCTCGCGCGCGATGCGCTGACACTCAACCAGCACATGATCATCGCCCGGCCGGCGGTGGAGACCTATGGCGCGATGATGCTCGGGAGCGAGCATCCATCGCCGCTGTATTGAGGTCAGGCGAGGCCCAGCCCTCCGAGCGCCGCATCGACCGCCGAACGCCCCTCGGGGCTGCACGGCGCGATGGGCAGGCGCGTGTCATCGGTCAGCCAGTCGTGCAGCTTCGCCAACGCATATTTGGTCGGCGCGGGGCTGGCGTCGGCGAACAGCGCCTTGTGCAGCGGGAACAGCTTCTCGTTGAGAGTCCTCGCCCGCTCGTAGTCGCCTGTCCCCGCCGCCGCGTGGAACTCGGCGCAGAGCCTCGGCGCGACATTGGCGGTCACCGAAATGCACCCGACCTGGCCCAACGCATAACCGGCCAGCGCCAGCGGGTCGTCGCCCGAAAGCTGGTTGAAGCCCGGCCCCAGCGCCGCACGGTGCTGGATCGCCCGCTGGAGGTCGCCGCTGGCGTCCTTGATGGACACGATGCTCTCGGGAAACCGCTCCGCCAGCGCGATCACCGTCTCCGGCTTGATGTCGGTCACCGTGCGCCCCGGTACGTTGTAGAGCACGATCGGCAGCGCCGAGTTTTCCGCGAGATGCGAGAAATGCGCGATGAGCCCCGCCTGGCTCGGCCGGTTGTAATACGGCGCGACGCACAACCCTGCGGCAACCCCGCCCAGATCTTCGCAGAACTTCAAGTGATCGAGCGCCACCCGCGTATCGTTGGATCCGCACCCGGCGATCACCGGCACGCGCCCCGCCGCCTGCTCGACGCAGATCTCGATCACCCGGTGGTGCTCGGCCCGGTCCAGCGTAGCGCTTTCCCCCGTCGTGCCGCACGGCACCAGCGCCGAGGAGCCCTGATCGATCTGCCAGTCGACGAAGCGCCGCAATGCAGGCTCGTCCACCCGTCCGTCACGAAAAGGGGTAACAAGGGCCGGAATTGAGCCAGAAAACATTTACACCGCCTTCGCTCTGGATTCTAAGTCGCTGAACGAACACCCGGCTCCCAAGCCGGGGGCCACCCGTTAAGCGCCTGATAAGGAACCGGTCGTCACGATGTCCAGCATGCTTCGCCGCCCGCTGATCGCCGCCCTTGCCCTGCCCGCGTTCGGGTACGCCTTTCTCGCGCACGCGCAAGGGGGAGGAAACGAGCAGGGCCGCTCCACGCTCGTCGCCTCGCAGGCTTCCAGCAACGTGGCGGCGGCGATCTCGCGCTGGGAACAACTTTCCGCCAGCCCGCAATTCACGTTCCAGGACTATGCCGGATTCCTGCAAGCCCACCCCGGCTTTCCGGACGAGGAGAAACTGCGCGGATACGCCGAAGCCCGGCTGAGCCAGGAATATGTCGCGCCCGATCAGGTCGCTGCCCATTTCGATCGCTTTCCGCCGCTGACCAACGCCGGCCGAGCGAGCCTTGCGCTGGTGCTGATGACCGCGCGCCCAGATCAGGCGGAAGCCGCCGCCCGCGCCGCCTGGCGCGGCGGAGCGATGAGCGAGACGGCCGAAGCGACGATATTCGCCAATTTCGGCGCCCGGTTCACGCCCGAGGATCACGACGCACGGATGGACGCCCTGCTGTGGCAGCGTGATCCGCGGGCGGCCGCCCGGCAACTGCCGTTCGCTTCTCCGGCGCGCGTGCCGGTGTTCGCCGCGCGGCTGGCCATCCTCCAGGGCGGCGACGGCGCGGTGGCCGATGCCGCCGCGACGACCGACGCCGGCTATCTGTACAATCGCAGCCGCGAACTGCGCACCGAAGGCCGCCCGTTCGAGGCGGTGAACCTGCTCGCCGCGCGTCCGCCACTGTCGGGCAAGCCGTTCGACCCGGTGGCGTGGATCGACGAGCATCTCAATGTCGCCCGCCTCGCCACAGCCGGCACGGCTGCGCAGATCGCCACCCGCGCCAGCGAGGCGTTCGCTTCGGAAGACGAGATCGCGAGCGGCCCTTATAAGCTGCGCGACGACTATACCTCGCTGATGTGGCTTGGCGGCACGCGGTCGCTGTGGGATCTTGGCAACGGCAACGCGGCGGCGCCGCTGTTCTACCGCTACGGCGCATCGGCCCGCACCCCGCAGACGCGCTCCAAGGGGTTCTTCTGGGCCGGCCACGCCGCAGCGCAGGCAGGCAACGCCGCCGAAGCGCAGCGGTATTACGAAATGGCGGCCGCCTATCCGGAATACTTCTATGGCCTGCTGGCGCTGGACCGGCTCGGCCGCCCCGCCCCGGCTTTCGCGGACGCGGCGGCGCAGGATTCCGCGCCCGAACGGCTGGCGGCATTCCAGTCCAGCCCGTTGACCCAGGCGATGCGGGTCTTCGCTTCGAGCCCGCACACCTGGCAAACCAAGCGCAAGTTCTACGTCGCCGCCGCGCAGCAAGCCCAAAGCGCCGCGGAACTGGCGCTGCTCGGACAACTGGCGAAAGAGCTGAACCTGCCGGAGCTGGCCGTCGTGGTCGGCCGGGTGGCGCCGGAAAACGGGCTCGGACCGTTCACCGGAACCGGCTTTCCGACAGTCCCGACCCCGCCCGAAGCCGACTGGACGATGGTTCACGCCATCGCGCGGCAGGAAAGCGAATTCGACGACTATCGCATGAGCCACGCCGGCGCGCGGGGCCTGATGCAGTTGATGCCTGGCACCGCGCGCGAGCAGGCGGGCAAGATCGGCGTGCAGTACCTGTCCGCCTCGCTGATGGAGGATTCGCAGTACAACATCCGCCTCGGCAGCAGTTACTTCCAGCGGATGATGTCGAGCTACGGCAGCTATCCGCTGGCGGTGGCGGCCTACAACGCCGGGCCGGGGAACGTGAACAAGTGGCTGCGTCAGAACGGCGACCCGCGCACCGGGGCGATAAGCTGGATCGACTGGATCGAAAAAATCCCGTTCTTCGAGACCAAGAACTACGTCGCCAGGGTGATCGAGAACGCCGTGGTCTATGAAAGCATGCACCCCGACAAGGCGGCGCTCGGCCGGCCGCGGACGGTCAACGAGTTCCTGCGCTAGCTCCCCTCTCGCTAGGGGCCAGGGAGTGGACATGTGCAGCGGGCGATGAAGCCACGAGAAAACCTTATCACGCCGGCGGGGCTCGCCGCGCTCAAGGCGCGCTACGACCACCTGCTCGGGACCGAGCGGCCGGAGATCGTCGCCATCGTCAGCTGGGCGGCGGGTAACGGCGATCGGAGCGAGAACGGCGACTACCTCTACGGCCGCAAGCGGATGCGCGAGATCGACCGCGAACTGGCCCACCTCGCCCGGCGGATGAAGGCGGCGCGAGTGCTGGACCCGGCGCGGGCCCCGGACAAGACCCGCGCCTGGTTCGGCGCCACCGTGACCATCGCGGACGAGGACGACAACCGGCGCACCGTCACTCTCGTCGGCGACGACGAGCAGGACCCATCCGCCGGCAGGATCGGCTGGAGCGCCCCGATCGCCCGCGCCCTGCGGGGCGCGGCGGTCGGCGACGTCAGGACAGTGCGTCTACCGGCCGGGGAGAAGGAATGGGAAGTGCTGGCGATCGGCTATCCCGATGTCTGACTACTCCGCTGCTTCCGCGCTGTCCGCTCCGTCCTGATCGCCAGCTTCAGGGTCATCATTCCCGACGAGAACCTGCCCCGGTTCCTCCTCCGGCGTGACGGAAACCGCTCCATCGCCATTCCCCGCTGGGGTGGTGGGCAGCAGGCCGTTCAGCGAACTCCCATCGAGCCCAAGCTCCTTCATCAGCCCGTCGAGCACCGGTGCCTGTGCCCGGTAGGCGAGCGCGGCCGCGACCGCATCTTGCGCCAGATTGCCAGTTCCACCGCCGCCGCCGTAACCCGCACCGCCGGCGCCGTTCGCAGCCTTCTGTGTGAGCCCGTCGACCTGGACGATCTTGATCGAATCGATCGCTTCCAGCGGCTTGGCGCTCTCACGCACCACTTCCGGCAGGACCTTGAGCAGCGCCAGTTTGGTCTGCAACGAGATCTGGTCGCTGGAGAGGATGTTCGCCGCCTCGTTGACCGCCCGCTGCCCGGCGGCCTCGACCTCGAAGCGGACGCGCGAGGCTTCGGCGCGCAGCTTCTCCGCCTCAGCCTCGCCTTCGGCTTCGCGCCGTGTGGCCTCCGCGCGGTTCTGTGCAGCGTCCTTCTCCGCCTCCGCCTGGACCTTCAGCTTGATCGCCTCGCGCTCGGCCGCCTTGGCGGCTTCGATTAGTTCGATCCGCTTGTTGCGTTCGGCGACCTCGGTTTCCCGAGACGTGGTAACCTGTTCCTCCGCTGCAACCGCCTTGGCGCGCGCTTCGTCCGCTTCGGCTTTCGCCTGGCTTTCCTCGCGGCTCTTGTTCTGCACCGCGATCTGTTGCTCTTGCCGGGCGATTTCGATGGCCTGCGCCTGCGCGATGCGCGCCTGCTCGATCGTGCGGTCAGCCTCGATCTGCTGGGCATCGACCAGTCGCTTGGCGTCGATCCGCGCTGCTTCCGCTTCCTGATTGCGCACGGCCTGCTCGCGAGCGACTTCGGCAGCCTGCGCCGCACGGCGCATTTCGACCTCGCGTTCCTGCTCCAGCCGGGCGAATTCGTTGTCGCGGCTGATCTCCAGGCTGCGCTTGTCCGCCTCGAGGTTCTTGGTCTCCATCTGTACGCGGGTGTCCTGCTCGATGTCGTTGCGCAGCTTCTTGCGCGCCTGAATCTGCTCGGTAAGCTTGGTCAGGCCCTCAGCATCGAAGGCATTGTTGGCGTTGAAGTGCTCGATGCTGGTCTGATCGAGGCCAGTGAGCGAGACCGATTCCAGTTCCAGTCCGTTCATCGCCAGGTCGTTCGAGGAAACCTGCTGCACCTTCTGCACGAAGTCGGCGCGCTTTTCGTGCAGTTCGTTCATCGTCATTCCGGCGGCGACCGAGCGCAAAGCGTCGACGAACTTGCCTTCAACCAGATCCTTGAGCAGATCCGGCTGCATCGTCCTCTGGCCAAGAGTCTGCGCGGCCATCGCGATTGCCCCGGCATCGGGCCGCACGCGAACGTAGAACTCCGCCTTCACGTCGATCCGCAAACGATCGAGCGTGATCAGAGCGTCGGTGTTCTTGCGCTCCACCGCGAGGCGCACGGTGTTCATGTTCACCGGCATCGTCTCATGCAGCACCGGCAGCACCAGCGCGCCGCCGTTCATCACCACCTTCTCGCCGCCAAAGCCGGTGCGTACGAAACCGACCTCCTTGGTCGCGCGGCGGTAGAGCCGGGTGATCGTGAATGCGACGATCAGCAGGGCGACGAAGATTGCGCCCGCCCAGATCGCGATATCCATCAAGTTCTCGAACATCTTGCGTCCCCCATAGTCACATTGGTGCCAGTCGCCGCTCCTGTAACGGCACGCCAAAGAACGTTTCGCCGTCGCGGCGGACAAGCAGCACCTCGTCGCCCTCCAGCATTTGCGAATCCATCTCGTGCGGCTCGACCATCACATGATGCGGATGGCCAAAGCGATCGTTGACCTGCGCGCGCGCCGGGTGCCCTGCCGCTGCCCGCCCGGTCATGATCGTCGCCCGGCGGCCAACCAGGCTGTCGAGCCCAACCGCAGTGGTTTCATCACGCGGAAGGATCCGCGCCAGAGGCCGCGCCACGACGCCGGTGGCCGGCAGCGCCACAACCCCGGCAAGAACGGCGCCCAGCCACATGTCGAGCGGCGCTCCGATGAGTCCTTCGGCTATGCTCTGGATGCCGACACCCAGCCCGGCGAACAGCAGCAACAAGGTTGCCAGCCAGATCATGAACGGAACTCTCCCCAAACCGAAAGCGAGCAGCAGGCCGTCCGCCACGTAGGCATGCCCGTCGCTATCGGCATCGAGGTCGCTGTCGCCGAACGAGCCGCCCAGACCGAACGCCTGAAACAGCGCCAGCAGCACCATCAGCGCCAAAGCCACGGCAAACGGCAAGTTATGATCCGCCAGCAAGTTCATATCATGCTTCCGGCAGTCCGCCCCCAAACCGAATCCCCGGAAGGCATCATGCCGCGTCGGCGGGACGAATCCAGCAAAACCGGACCGGGTCGGTTCGATCGGCGGGATTCCTTGCGCGCTCGCTAGCCCGCGTTAGGAAAGATCGCATGCGCGCGCTGCAGTTCTTGCTCTTGGCTCTCGCCGTCACCGCCCCTGTGTCCGCCAAGGACAGCCTGGGCGTGTTCGGCGACTGGGGCGCGTTTCGCGATCCCGACACGCCGCGGTGCTATGCCATCGCGGCGGCGCAGAGCGAGGGGCGCGACAGCGCGCCGTTCGCCAGTGTCGGCACCTGGCCGGAGCACGGGGTGCGCGGACAGGTGCATCTGCGGCTGTCGCGCCGGCTGGCGCAAGGCGCGGCGATTTCGCTGAGTGTCGGGGGGCAGCGTTTCGCGCTGACCGGCGGAGGGACCGACGCATGGGCAAGCGACCGGGCGATGGATGCCGCGATTGTGGCGGCGATGCGTTCGGCCGGCTCGATGAGCGTCACGGCGCGCGACAGCGCCGGGCGGCGCTTCACCGACCGCTACCGCCTCGACGGCGCGGCGACGGCTATGGATGCGGCCACGGTGGGGTGCGCGCGGCGGCGATAGGCAAAGGAAACGGGCCGGAAGGTTTCCCCTCCGGCCCGCCCTGCGACCCTCTCGTGATCAGAACCTCCAGCCGACGCCGGCCATGACCTGGTGGCGGTCGGTGTCGATGTCGAACCGGTCGCTATCGGCCACACCGGTCGCCTCGAAGTCGATCTCGGCGCGGTTGTAGTTGGTGTAGCGGTACTCAACCTTGGCGAAGGCGTTGCCGCCGAGCTTCTGCTCGACGCCCGCGCCCACGCGCCAGCCGTTGGCGTCGATGTTCTCGCTGTAGTCGGTAGTGCCGTCGGTGCCGACGAAGTTGAACCGGCCGAAGCTGTAACCGCCCTTGCCGTAGACCAGCGTTTGCGGAGTGGCCTTGAAGCCGATCCGGCCGCCGACGTAGATGTCACGGCCCGCGTCCACCGTTCCCAGACCGAAATTGGTGTAAGGATCGCTGTAGGTGGAATCGGCGGTGGAATCGGTCAACTCCGCCTCTGCGCCGACGACCATCGTGCCCATGTCGGCATCGAAGCCCGCCTGGACACCGTAGATGATGCCTTCAGCGTTCTGGTCGAGGTCGGCATTGACGCCGTCGTCCTGCGAGCTGCCGGACTGGTTCCGGTCATAACCGGCAACACCCGCGACCCACGGGCCCGAGAAATCCGTTTCCTGCGCCACGGCGGGAACGGCGACAATGGCCGAAGCGGCCGCGAGCAGGATTGCGAAACGCGTATTCATGACAAACTCCAATCATTCAAAACCCACGGCGCCACGGCCGTGGACCTGCTAAATGGGGATTGTCCGGCGGAAGTTTCATGAACCTAACACAACGAAAATATTGAGGTTTTTTCGCCACACTTGCATCGACGAAACGAATATCCGGCTCGACGAACGCCGGGAACGGGCGGGCCCGGAGAAGGTTCGCGACGTGCGCGGGCCACAGTTCACCGGCAAGCGACTTCGGCCCGCCGCCAGTCTTTGCCGTTTCCCTCAACCCGACCTATATGCGCCACGAATGGCCGACACCGCCCTCATGCCGATTCCGGGACAGATCGATCCCGTCCCCGTCGCGCGCGACATCACGCCGCGCGGCGATGGGCGCGTGGACCTGGTCGGGCTGCCGAGAGCCCGCATAGCGGAACTGTTCGCCGAAGCGGGGCTCGATGAAAAGCAGGCGCGGCTGCGGGCGAAGCAGGTGTTCCACTGGCTCTATCACCGCGGTGTGACCGACTTTTCGGCGATGACCGACATCGCCAAGACCATGCGCCCGTGGCTGGCCGAACGCTTCGCGATCGGGCGGCCGGAAGTCATCGAGGCGCAGCATTCGAGCGACGGCACGCGCAAGTGGCTGCTGCGCACGGCCGACGGGCACGATTTCGAGATGGTGTTCATCCCCGATGCCGACCGGGGAACGCTGTGCGTGTCGAGCCAGGTCGGCTGCACGCTCAACTGCCGCTTCTGCCACACCGGCACGATGCGGCTGGTGCGCAACCTGACGCCGGGCGAGATCGTTGGCCAGGTCATGCTGGCGCGCGATGCACTGGGCGAATGGCCCAAGGGCAAGATGGACTTCGCGGAGGAGGAATCCGAAGCGGAATACACCGCCGACGGACGCCTGCTGACCAACATCGTGATGATGGGCATGGGCGAGCCGCTGTACAATTTCGACAACGTGCGCGACGCGCTGCGCATCGTGATGGATGGCGACGGACTGGCACTGTCGAAGCGTCGCATCACGCTGTCGACCAGCGGCGTCGTGCCGATGATGGCGCGCTGCGGCGAGGAGATCGGCACCAATCTCGCCGTCAGCCTACACGCGGTGAGCAAGGAAGTGCGCGACGAGATCGTGCCGCTCAACCGCAAGTACGGCATCGAGGAGCTGCTGGAAGCCTGCGCCGCCTACCCCGGCGCATCGAACGCGCGGCGGATCACGTTCGAGTACGTGATGCTGAAGGACCGGAACGACAGCGACGAGGACGCGCGCGAGCTGGTGCGGCTGATCAGGCGCTACAAACTGCCGGCCAAGGTCAACCTGATTCCGTTCAACCCCTGGCCTGGCGCGCCTTACGAATGCTCGAGCCCGGAACGGATCCGCCGCTTTTCCGAGATCGTGTTCGAGGGCGGCATCTCCGCGCCCGTGCGCACCCCGCGCGGCCGCGACATCGACGCCGCCTGCGGCCAGCTCAAGACCGCCGCCGAAAAGAAGAGCCGCGTTGAGATCGACCGGCTGGCGGCAGAAAAGCAAGCCGCGCCGGGTTGACCCACCGCCCGACACCGCCTTGGTGACCAACGGACGGCGGCGGTGAATCGCACCTGTCTTCGATCCGACACCGAACCTACCTTCATCCGTCACGAAGCGTGAATAGGGCCGCCCCCGGAACACAACCGTTTCGGGGAATCGAACATGAAGGCCTTTGATATCGCGCTCGGCTATTCCGATGGCGAGGTGGACACCAACAAGAGCAGTGCGCGCGATCTGGGAAGCCTTGTCGCCGACCGTTATTCGCGCCGGCAAACGATCCGGGGCGGCGTCGGCGCCGCGGTCGCGGCGTTCCTCAGCACTTCGCTGCTGGCTGCGTGCGGATCGGACGAGGACGAGAGCGTCGACAGCCCGACCGTTGCCGCCGGTGGTTCCGGAAGCGCGACCGCGGGCAACATCGTCACGCTGAGCGGCACCGTATCCTCCGGCTCGGCAACAGCGGTGCGGTGGGCGCAGACGGGCGGCCCGTCCGTGGACCTGACCGACGCGGACAGCGCCAACGCGACCTTCATCGCCCCCGCGGTAGCCGAACCGACCGAACTGACCTTCCGCTTCAGCGGCGCGAATTCCAGCGGCGCGGCGGCAAGCGCGACAACTACGGTGACGGTCAATCCCGCCGTCCTCGGCTTTACCGCCGTGCCCCACACGCTGAATGACGTGGTGACCGTTCCCGCCGGCTACAGCGTGACCGTGATGACGCGCCTCGGCGACCCGATCGCCGCCGGCGTCCCGGACTATGCCAACGACGGCACCGACACCGACTTCGCCCACCGCATCGGCGACCATGGCGACGCGCTCGCCTGGTTCGGGCTCGACGCATCCGGCGCGCGGGACGACGACAGCTCGGCTCGCGGGCTGATGGTGCAGAACTTCGAGAACCTCAACATCCAGTACCTGCACCCCAACGGCCCGACCGAAAGCGGCGGCGCGCGTCCGGCGGGCGAGGCGATCAAGGAGATCGAGGCCCACGGCGTCGGCGTGATCGAATACCGCGACGGCGGCGGGCGCGAGTGGGACTGGGTCCAGGACAGCGGCTTCAACCGCCGCATCACCCCCAACACGCCGATAGCGCTGTACGGCCCGGTGCGCGGCAGCGACTTCGTCAAGACGGTCGCCTATCCGGCGGGAACGGCCAGCAACGGCACGATCAACAACTGCGCCAACGGCCGCAGCGCCTGGGGCACCAACCTCACCTGCGAAGAGAACTGGGCCGGCTATTTCCGCCGCAGCGGCGACGATGCCGCCCGCACCCCCCGCGAACTGACATCGCTGCGTCGCTACGGCGTGAGCAGCGGCAGCGGCAACTACGCCTGGTCGAGCGCGGGTTCGGACCCCGTGTTCCGCCGCTGGGATGCGCGCGCCACCGGCGCTTCCGCGCTGGAGGACTATCGCAACGAACCGAACACCCTGGGCTGGGTGGTCGAGATCGATCCCTACGATCCGTCGAGCACGCCGCGCAAGCGCACCGCGCTCGGCCGCATGGGACATGAAGGCGCCTGGCTGGGCAAGCTGGAGGCAGGCAAGAAGCTGGCGGTCTACATGGGCGACGATGCGCGCCGCGAGTACCTGTACAAGTTCGTCTCGGCGCAGGCGTGGGACCCCGCCGACGCGCAGGCCGCCGACCGTCTTGCGGTGGGCGACAAGTACCTCGACAACGGCACGCTCTACGTCGCGCGGTTCGACGCCAGCGGCAACGGCGTGTGGCTGCCGCTGGTGTTCGGCAGCGTGCCGGCGCGGCCCGCGACCGGGGGTGAGCCCGAATATGTCTTCGCCAGCCAGGCCGACGTGCTGGTCAACACCCGCCTTGCCGCCGACGCGGTGGGGGCGACCCCGATGGATCGCCCGGAATGGACCGCCACCAACCCGGTGACGGGCGAAGTGTACCTGACGCTGACCAACAACAACGCCGCGGGCCGGCCGCTCAACGACACCAATGCCGCCAACCCGCGCCACTACGGAGCGGTGCAGGGAAGCTCGACCAGCTACGGCAACGCCAACGGCCATATCGTGCGCCTTCGCGAAACCGGCGACGATCCGGCGGCGACGGCGTTCCAGTGGGACGTGTACCTGTTCGGAGCCGATGCCGCCGACGCCGGTGCGGAGGCCAACCTTTCGGGCCTGACCCCGGAGAACGACTTCTCGAGCCCGGACGGGCTGTTCTTCGCTCGCGAGAGCAATCCGTCGGGACAGGTCCATCCGCTGCTGTGGCTCCAGACCGACGACGGGGCGCTGACCGACCGCACGAACAACCAGATGCTGGCCGCCCTGCCCGGTACGGTCGGCGACGGCGGAGCGCGGACGATCACCAATACCGGGACCGGCGGCGCGACAGCCACGCAACCCACCTTCATCGGCGTGGCGGCGACGGCGGCAACGCTGAAGCGTTTCCTCGTCGGCCCGAAGGAGTGCGAGATCACCGGCGTCGATTCGACGCCCGACGGCCGGACGCTGTTCGTCGGCATCCAGCATCCGGGCGAGAACGGCGCGCCTTCCACGCCGAGCAGCAACTGGCCGCAAAGCCAGAGCGGAACCACGAGCGGACGGCCGCGCTCCGCCATCGTCGCCATCACCCGCGACGACGGGGGCGTCGTCGGGCTCTGAGCCCCGCCTCGCCGAACCGCGCTGCGACGACCTATTCGGCGCAGCGCGGCGGCAGGGCCGAGCGCTCGATCCGCGCAAGATCCGAAGTGGCGTCGATCGTCACGCTCATCCCGGCCATGCCGCGCGAGCCGAGATTGCCGCCGGTGCGCGGGCTGGGCCAGCCGACGGCGCGGATCGGCAGGGGCTTGCCGTCGACGGTGACCGAGACCGCGAGCGGCGCTTCCATCACCGCGAAATCGCCGAAGCTGGTCCGCGCCCGCCCGCGTTCGACCGGTTCGCCGGCGAGCGGCAGCGCCTTCGCCGCCTCCTCGTCGAGAAACAGGGGCGCGGCGCCGTTGCCGCTGTCGAAGTGGACGTCGAAACGCTCGCCGGCGATCTCGACCGGGATGACCGGGATCCCCCGGTCGAACCGGATCGGCAGGCCCTCGGTGAGCGCCGGGCCGCCGAACCGGGCGCGGGCGTTGCCGTAGTCGAGCGTAAGCGGCAGCAGCTCGATCAGGCCGTTGCCGAGAATACCGTCCCATTCGGCGGCCGGACCGCGAACGGTGGACAGCGCGACAAGGTCGATGTCCTTGAAGCTGACCGCGCCGACCGAGACCTCCAGCGCCCCGAATACCGGCCGCGTCGCCACCGCGCCGCCGGGCGCCGGGGTTCCGACCTCTCCCACCCTGGGCAGCCCGAGTTCCTCGGCCAGCGCGGCGCTGATGCGCCCGTGGCCCTGCGCGCCGGTGTCGATGGCGAAGCGATAGGGGCCCTTGCCGCCGATAGTGACCTCGACCACGGGAATGGCCCCGTCGAGAATAGGCACGGACGCGCATGCGCCAGCCACGCCGGGGCCGATGGTCTGCGCGCCGGCCGGGACCGCGACGGCTGCGGCGCACAAGCATGTCAGAAGCAGGCGCACGGCATCTCCTTGAAATCCTTACGGGCCGCTGCGAACAAGCGCCTGAACCCGCTGTTAATCCCATGGGTCCGGTTGGCCTTTCCCTGCCGGGCCGGACGTGTCAAACCGCATTGCCCGCGTCGCCCATGCGTGCCATCTGTTCGCAAGCTAACAATAATCCGGTGCATAGAGTAATGACCGAAGCCGTACTCGTCAGTTGCGACGACCATCTCGATCTCAACATGCTGCCGGCCGACGCGCTGGCCCAACGCATGTCGGCCAAGTGGGGCGAGCGCACGCCGCGCGTGGACGTTCCCGACGATGGGCCGGCGCAATGGATCGCCGACGGGCATCGCTGGGGCTTCTGGTCGGGCAAGAAGATGGAGCAGAAGGGCCCCAAGCCGATCCACACCGCCTATGACCGCGGCGGGATCGAGGACACCAGCGAGTTGCGCGCCGGCCATCCGCACCTGCGGTTGCAGGACATGGACCGCGACCGGGTGTGGGCGCACGTGGTCTATGGCCCGGTCACCTCGATTCGGTCGGACGACCCGGAGTTCACCGCCGAAGCCTATGCCGCCTACAACGACTGGCTGTACGAGGATTTCTGCGCCGTTGCCCCCGAGCGGCTGATCGGCGTGGCCATGCTGCCGCCGCACCCCGAGATGGCCTTCGCCGAGCTGCAACGGCTCGCCCGAAAGGGCGGCGTGCGGCAGGCCAACCTCCAGATCGCGGTCGCCGAGCCGCGGCTGGAGGACAAGCGGTGGGAGCCGCTGTTCGACCTGCTGGAGCAGAGCGGCATCGTGCTGAGCTTCCACGTCACCGTGTTCCCGAGGGCGGGCGACGCGTTCGACAAGTACAAGGGATCGCCCGGCGCGACCTTCCTCCACGCCAAGATGTTCATCGAGCAGTTCCTCGACCCGTTCGTCGACCTGTTCGCCTGGGGCATTCTGGAGCGGCATCCGAAGCTGAAGATCGTCATCGCCGAAAGCGGCGTCGGCTGGGTGCCGTGGGTGGTGGAGGAGCTGACCTATCGCCACTGGCGGCTGTGGGAATGCAAGGAGTTCTGGGACGACAAGGGCGGCATTCCGCACAAGATGAAGCCGAGCGAGTTGTTCCAGCGGCAGGTCTACGGCACGTTCCAGCAAAGCCCCACGGCGATGCGGCTGCTGGAGTTCTGGGGGCCGGAGAACCTGCTGTGGGCGAGCGACTATCCGCATCCGGATTCGATCTGGCCCAACAGTGTGCGCACGATCGGCGAGACGATGGGCCATATGGACCCCGACACGGTGCGCAGCATCGTGGGCGGCAACGCGGCCAAGCTCTACGGCCTCGACCTGGGCAAGGCGACGGTGCGGGCGCAACTGCCGATCGGATACGCAGCGGAAGCCGCCGAATAGGCCGCGATGTGGACACGGATCGGGGGAGCGAGGTGTCACGTTCCGAATACCTCCTCCGGATCCATCCCCTGCCGCTCCAGCCGTGACATGAGGCGCAGAAGCGCCGCGTTGTCGGGCACTTGCGACGATCCGACGTAGCGGCCGCGAAAGAAGCGGAGGCGGATGAGGCCGTGGCTGGCGAGAAACACGGCATCCGCGACTGTCACCTTTCGCGCCGGGAGGCCGAGCGCCGCGTCCCACGCGGCGGCGAAGCTTTCGGACCCGCGCCGGCTGCGCAGTTCGTAAGCCGACTTGCGGCTCATCCCGGTCATCTCGGCGGCGGCCAGCACCGAGCCGGTTTCGGCGAGGTAGCCGAGGAAGTCCGTCTGGCGGGCCACGGTCCAGCCATCGCGCCGGGCGCGCAGCGGCACGGGGCGGAACGCAGGCACGCGCGGCTGGCGGCGCCGCGGCGGGCGGGCTTTGGATTCGGGGTTCATTCGCGAGGATAGACCGCAGATCGGGCCGTGTAGGAAAGGTGTTTTTCCTTCTTCGTCGTTCCCGCGAGCAGGAGGATTCAGGGCGATGCCGCTCTGCGAGAGCCGACCGGGTCCCCGCGTTCGCGGGAATGACGAAGGGGGCAAACTCCTCGCCGTGCATCGGAAAAGAGGCGCCCTACCCTCCTTCGTCATGCTGAACTCGGTTCAGCATCCATCGCGCCGCACACCCGGCGTCGAGGTCGCCGCTGCCGGGCGGACTACTGTTCCACCGACGGCTCCGCGCCTGGCAGAGGGATGGACCCTGAAACGAGTTCAGGGTGACGGATCAATGGGTGGCGCGCGGAACCTTCCTGCATCTGGAGCGATACCGCGTCATGGCCGAAACGCTGGATCCCGCGCTGCCCGCCGAAGTGTTGCAGGCGGCGGAATCGGTGTTGGCGCTGGCCGATGGCAAGGACCTGAGCCTCGCCACGGCGGAAAGTTGCACCGGCGGATTGCTCGCTGCGCTGCTGACCGATGTGCCGGGGTTCGGCCACGTGTTCGAGCGCGGCTTCGTGGCCTATTCGAAGGAAGCCAAGTGCGACCTGCTGGGGCTCGACCGGGCGATGGTGAACACCTGCGGCGCGGTCAGCGAGGAAGTGGCGCTGGCCATGGCGCAAGGCGCGCTGCAGCGGTCGCAGGCGCGGATCGCGGTGTCGATCACCGGATTCGCCGGGCCCGGCGACGACGGCGACGAGGAAGGGCTGGTCCACTTCGCCTGCGCGCGGACCGATGGCGGCGTGCGCCACCGCGAGAAGCATTTCGGCTCGATCGGCAGGCAAGGCGTGCGCGTGGCGGCGCTTAAGACCGCGCTGGGGATGCTCGAGCAGGCGCTGCAGGAATGATCTGGTTGCATTCGGTATCCCTTAAGGATACAAGATAGCCATGCACAAGGCTGGCGAGAAAATCCGCGCATGGCGCGAGGCGCATGATCCGCCGCTGTCCGCCGGGGAGTTCGGCGAACGCTACGGTGCGCCGCGCCCGTGGCCCAGCCGCACCGTCTACGGCTGGGAAGCCAAGGGCAAGATCCCGCGCGCGGCGGCGCAGCGGCGGCTGGCGGAACTGGGCGTATGTCAGCCGGAGGACTGGCTGTTGCCCGCAAAGGATACCGGTGGGCCGGATTCGAGTGCGGAACGCGGCCATCCGTTCTTCGCCCTGCACACCCACGGCATGGTCCGCGCCGCGACCAGCACGCCGCGCGTGCGCACCGCCGATGTCGCATACAACACCGCCGGGATCATCGCGGAAGCGCGCCGCGCCCATGCCGCGCATGTCGACCTGCTGGTCTATCCCGAACTGTGCGTGACCGCCTACGCGCTCGACGACCTGCACATGCAGTCGGCGCTGCTCGACGCGGCGGAAGCGGCGGTTGGCGAGATCGCGCGGGCGAGCGTGGGGCTTTCCCCCGTGCTGCTGATCGGCGCGCCGCTGCGCCACAAGGGGCGGCTGTACAACTGCGCGCTGGCCGTGGCCGACGGCAGGGTGCTGGGCGCGGTCCCCAAGAGTTACCTGCCCAATTACCGCGAGTTCTACGAAAAGCGCTGGTTCGCCAGCGGCATCAATGTGCGCGGGCAGGCGATCCGGGTGGGCGGCGCGGAGATCCCCTTCGGCGTGGACCTGATCTTCGCCTCGCGCCGGATTCCCGGCTTCGTGCTGGGGGTGGAGATCTGCGAGGACTTCTGGGCCCCCGATCCGCCCTCCACCCGCGCGGCTCTGGCCGGGGCGACGATCCTGGCCAACCTTTCGGCGTCCAACATCGTCATCGGCAAGGCCGACGACCGGCACATGCTGTGCCGGGCGCAGAGCGCGCGCGCCGCCAGCGCCTATCTCTACTCCGCCGCCGGGCATGGCGAGAGCACGACCGACATGGCGTGGGATGGCCAGGGCATGATCTACGAGCTGGGCGACCTGCTGGCCGAAAGCGAGCGCTTCGCCCTCTCCCCCGAGCTGGCCGTGGCGGACATCGACACTGCGCGCATCCTGGGCGACCGGGCGCGCATCCCGACTTTCAACGATTGCGCCGAAGCGGCCGGGAGGCCCGAGGATCATTATCGCACGATCGCCTTCGACCATGCGCCCGCCGGGGGCGACATCGGCCTGATCCGCCCGCTGCGCCGGTTCCCCTTCGTGCCCGACCGCGCCGATCGGCTGGACGAGGACTGCTACGAGGCGTTCAACATCCAGGTCGACGGGCTGATGCGGCGGCTGGAGCAGACGGGTTCGGCATCGATGGCGATCGGGGTGTCGGGCGGGCTCGATTCGACCCATGCGCTGATCGTGGCGGCCAAGGTCTGCGACCGGCTGGGCCTGCCGCGCACGACGATCCGCGCCTATACCATGCCCGGCTTCGGCACGACCGAGGGCACCCGCTCCAACGCGTGGAAGCTAATGCGCGCGCTGGGCGTGACGGCGGCGGAAATCGACATCCGCCCGGCCGCGACCACCATGCTGAAGGACATCGGCCATCCCTTCGCGGACGGAGAGCCGGTCTACGACACGACGTTCGAGAACGTGCAGGCGGGGCTGCGCACCGATTACCTGTTCCGGCTGGCGGGCCAGCACCGCGGCTTCGTGATCGGCACCGGGGACCTGAGCGAGCTGGCGCTGGGCTGGTGCACATACGGCGTGGGCGACCAGATGAGCCACTATGCGGTGAACGCCGGCGTGCCCAAGACGCTGATCCAGCACCTGATCCGCTGGGCCACCCGCACCGACCAGTTCGACCACGCGACCGACGCGGTGCTGGAAGCGATTCTGGCGCAGGAGATCACCCCCGAGCTGGTGCCGGTGGGCGAGGACGGCGAAGTGCAATCGACCGAAGCGAAAGTGGGCCCTTACGAGCTCAACGACTTCTTCCTCCACCATACGGTGCGGTATGGGCAGTTGCCGTCGAAAATCGCCTTCCTCGCCTGGCATGCGTGGCGCGACAGGGCGCGCGGCGCGTGGCCGGCGGGGTTTCCGGAGGACGCGCGCAACGCCTACGACCTCGCCACGATCAGACGCTGGCTGGAAAGCTTCCTCGAACGGTTCTTCGCCTTCAGCCAGTTCAAGCGCAGCGCCATACCCAACGGGCCGAAAGTCTCCACCGCCGGCGCGCTGTCCCCGCGCGGCGACTGGCGCGCGCCTAGCGATGCCTCGGCGGCCGTGTGGCTGGCGGAACTGCGGGCGAACGTGCCCGAGGAGCGCGAGGGCTGATTCAGTCGGCGAGGAGGGCGAGTTCGACGCGGCCCTTGCCGGCGCGAACGAGGCCGAGTTCCTCTGCCGCCGCCATGCTCAGGTCGATCACCCGGTTGCCGTGGAAGGGCCCGCGATCGTTGATCCGCACCACCACCGACTTGCCGCCGTGGCTGACGCGGACCTTGCTGCCGAAAGGCAGCGTGCGGTGTGCGGCGGTATAGGCGGCGGGATCGAAGCGTTCGCCGCTGGCGGTCTTGCGGCCGGCGAACTGCCGCCCGTACCAGGAAGCGACGCCATCGCCGATGTCTTCCTCGAGCGTGGGCTCGTCATAGTCGGCGAAACCGGCCTCGAAAGCGTCGGCCGAGGGTTCGAAGCGGATGAGCCCCGCGCTGTCGGCCACATCGCTGTCGGCGGCGGGCGCTTCGACGGCCGGGGCCGCGGGCGCGTCAGCGGCGCTGACGCCGCTGATCGAGCCCGCCAGGACGAATAGCCCGAGTGCTGCCCCGAAAGCGACGAAGCCGGCGCGCGGCCGCATGGTGGCGTTCCCGTCCATGACGCCGTGCGTCATAGGCGCGGCGGGCGCGATGGGAAATCCGCCCACGGGCAGCCCGCCCCGCTTCGGCCACAGTTCGTCCCGCGCCGGTCAGCGCGAACGGACGACGATCTTGTATTTCTCGCCGGGAACGACCGCGGCGTTCGAGGCCAGTCCGTTGAGCACGCGGAACCGTTCGACCTGCGCGCTGTCGTAGGCCATCCGGCGCGCCAGCGTCTGCACGGTATCGCCGCGCGCGGCGGTCACCACGTCGATCCGCCGGGGCACGACCTGCTGCGCTTCCGACGCGCTGATCCGCCGCATCGAATTGAACATCGGGTTGAACACCCCTGCCCCGCCCGCCTGCGCCATCGCCGCGAAGTGGAAGGCCTGGTCGCGCGCGAATTCATAGGCGAACACGACGACATCGACGTTGCTCTGCCCGCTGGCCACGCGGGCAACGCCATAGACCGCCGGCAGCCCGTTCACCGTCGTGCGCTGCAACGATTGCGGCGTCAGCGGGGTCTGACCGCCGATGGCCTGGAACTGCTGGCGCACGTAGTTTTCGAGATTGCCCGAATAGGCCGCCGTCGAAAGCTGCGCCCGCCCGCTCTGCCCGTTGATCGAAACGGCGCGCGTGCCGTTGATCATGTAGAAGCCGTTGGGCGCGGTGAACGACAGCCGCAGCTCCGGATGGATGAAGGCGCTGCCCTCGATCACGCCCTGCGCCGGGTCGTCGCCGTAGACCAGCCCGTCGATGCGCGTGAGGAAGGTGTCGCGGTTGGTGACGCCGGTTCCGCCGCCGGCCAGCCGCAGTGCGTTCTGCACCCGGCCCGCCGGATCGGGGTGAGTGGAGGCCCATTCGGGCACGGTCGCGTCGCGCCCCTGGATCGCCGCGTCGAGCGCGTTCTGCGCCGCGAGGCTTTGCAGCACCGTTCCCATCGCCCTGGGGTCGTAACCGGCGCGCTGGAGATAGGTCACGCCGAGTTGGTCGGCTTCCAGTTCCTGGCTGCGCGAATAGCTGAGCGTCGCCAGTTGCGGCGCGGTCGAGGCGAGCTGCTGGCCGAGCTGGCCCAGCTCGGAATTGCCCAGCAATACGCCCGACAGCACCGAGCCGAGCACGCCGAGCAGCTGGTTGCGCTGCGCGGTCTGCTGCCGCCGCGCCGAGTGGCGCGCCGCCACGTGGCCGACTTCGTGCCCGAGCACGCCGGCCAGTTCCGCTTCGTTGTTCATCAGCGAAACGAGCTGCCGGGTGATGTAGACGTACCCGCCGGGCACGGCGAAGGCGTTGTCGACCGAGCTGTTGAGCAGCGTGACGGTGAAGGCCGACTGCGTGTTGCCGAGGCCCGACTGCACGGCGATATTCTGGCCGATCTGCTGGACATAGGCGGCTTGCGGCCCGCTCATCGCGCCGCCGAATTCGGCCACGAATTCCGGATGATACTGCGCGCCCTGCTGCGCCTCGGCGGGGGTGATCGGCGTGCCGGGGGCGATGCCCGCGCCCGGCACGGTGGCGCATGCCGCCAGCCCGCTCGCGGCGGCGCACGCCAGCAGCCCATTCACAAACCGTCGAGCGGGAAAGTGCCCCATCGTTCTGCTCCTCATCTCTTGCCGCGCAGCCGCGCGCGGCCCTCCGCGTGGTTCGAAGACGGGAACCTTGCGCGCGGCGCTATGTTCCCGCGCGGCGCTTGCCGGCGCGGCCGGAGCGCCTGTCGCCGATCGTCAGGAACCGGTCCTCGCGCAGCCGCCGCAACTGCTTCGCGCTCTTGCCCGACAATCCATCGAGTTCGTCTCCGATCGCCGCGCCGAGCGCTTCGGCCGCGGCCTTCGGGTCGCGATGCGCGCCGCCCATCGGCTCGGGCACGATCCGGTCGATCACGCCGAGTTCGGCCAGGTCCTGCGCCGTGATCTTCATCGCTTCGGCCGCCTGCGGGGCCTTTTCCGCCGTGCGCCAGAGGATGCCGGCGCAGCCTTCGGGCGAGATCACCGAATAGACCGCATGCTCCATCATCAGCACCCGTTCGGCGCTGGCGAGTGCGACCGCGCCGCCCGATCCCCCTTCGCCGACAATCGCCGCCACCATCGGCACCGGCAGCGCCAGGCAAGCTTCGGTGGAGCGGGCGATGGCTTCGGCCTGCCCGCGCTCTTCCGCCTCGACCCCCGGATAGGCCCCCGAGGTATCGACCAGCGTCACCACCGGCAGGCCGAACCGCCCGGCCATGTCCATCAGGCGGATCGCCTTGCGATAGCCTTCGGGCTTGCCCATGCCGAAGTTGTGGCGGATGCGGCTCTGGGTGTCGTTGCCCTTCTCGTGCCCGATCAGCATGACCTTGCGCCCGCCGAGCGTCGCCAGCCCGCCCATGATCGCCTGATCGTCGCCGAACAGCCGGTCTCCGCCCAGGGGCACGAAATCCTCGAACAGCATGTCGACATAGTCGCGAAAGTGCGGCCGCGCCGGATGGCGCGCGACCTGCGTCTTCTGCCACGGTGTGAGCGAGGCGTATGTGCTGGCGAGCAGATCCGCGCTCTTGCGTTCGAGCTTGCCCAGCTCTCCGGAAATGTCGACATCGTCGCCAGAGGCGGCGCGCAGTTCGGCGATGCGCGCGTCGATTTCGGCAACGGGTTTCTCGAATTCGAGATAGGATGTCATTGCCGCGCGCTAACCGCCCCGGCCGCCGCCCGCAAGGGGATGCCGTTCGTTGACCAGCGCCACCAGGCGGCGGGAATCGACATGGGTGTAGATCTGCGTCGTCGCTATATCGGCGTGCCCGAGCAGCGTCTGGAGCACGCGCAAATCCGCCCCGCCCTCCAGCAGATGGGTGGCGAAAGCGTGGCGCAGCACGTGCGGGCTGACCTTTTCGGGCGCGATGCCGGTGCGCGCGGCAAGCTCCCTGACGAGCTGGAACAGGCGCACGCGGGTCAGGTGCCCGCCGCGCGAGGGAAAGACGTAACGCGGCGCGTCGGGGCGCACCGCCAGCCAGCGCGAGAGCGCGGCGCGCGCGCGGCCGGAGATCGGCGCCATGCGCTGTTGCGAGCCCTTCCCTGTCACCGTCAGCAACGGGGCGTCGCGCGGCACGGCGGCGAGCGGAAGCGCGACCAGCTCCGTCGCGCGCAGGCCCGAGCCATAGAGCAGTTCCATCAACGCCAGCATCCGTACGGCGGCGGGAGCATCGGTTTGCGCCTCGTCCTCGGCGCGGCGGAACAGTTGCTCGATCTCGGAGTGCGAAAGGATTTTTGGCAGAGGACGGCGCGCGGCGGGACGCGGCAGGGCGGCCGATGGATCGTCTTTGCGCAAACCTTCATCGATCAGGAAGCCGTAGAACTGGCGCAGGGCGGACGCCTTGCGCGCGACGGTGGCCGGCGCGAGCGAGGCCCATGCCCCGCCCAGTTTCGCCAGCGCTTCCCGATCCGCCGCCGTCAGGTCGCCTATCCGTTCCTGCGCGCCTTCGAGATCGCGCCGATACGCCGCCAGCGTATTGGCCGCCGCGCCGCGCTCGGCGGCGAGCATGGCGAGAAAGGCCTCGACGGCCCCGGCGATGGTTCTACCCCCTCGCCACGGCTTCGGCGGCGATCATCCGCGCTTCGGCGTTGAGGCCGGCGCGATCGAGTGCGCGGACGATGTGGAACAGGTGCCGCGCGGTCATCTTGTCCCACCCGTCGCCCTGCATTCCGAGCCCGGCGAGAAGCGCGACCAGCGTCGGATTGCCGAGTTCGCCGGCGCGGTCGATCTTGCGGCTCCACGCGCTTTCGCGGCCGAGGTTCACGCCCAGCCCGCCGGCAAGCGCATTCGCCGCGCCCGAATCCAGCCGGCCGAGGCCCGCCAGCCCGGCGACGAGAAAGCGCGACTTGCGCTGCGCGGCGCTCTCATCCTCGCCGATGAACGCCTCGACCGCGCCGCGGCTTACCTGCGATTGCCGGTTCGGCTGAGCCAGCGCCAGCAAGGCCCACGCCTGCCCCCCTTCACGCACCGCCGCGCCCCAGCGCATCGCGTTGCGGTCGAGGCCGGCGGTGAGCATCGAGGCGACGATGCGCGGCGCATCGTCGATCAGGTCCTGGTCCACCGGAAGGCGCGCCGCCGCATAGGCGGTCAGCACCATCGGCCCGTAGTCGCCGCCCGTCCCCCACAGGTCGCGCATCGCCTCCAGCCGGGCGAGCGGGCCGGCCGCGACATAGGCGTTGCGCAGGGCCTCGGCCCGTTCGCGCCCCGGCCCGGTGACGGTCCGGTCGCTCCATAGCTGCGAATAGAGATCGACCATCGCGGCCGCCGAGATCACGCCGATCGCGCCGGCGCGATCGGCCGCCGCGACGCGTTCGCCGAGCGGAACGGCGGGGATCAGCACATCGCCGATGTCGTACAGCAGGCCCGCGTCGCCGCGCAGGTTCCCCGGCAATTCCATCCCCAGCGCCCGCGCCAGGCCGAAGCGCCACGGCGTCAGTTCCTCGACGCCGTTCCATTCGACGTTGACTTCGCGGCGTCCTTCCGCCGCCGCCCCGGCGAAGCGCTGCGCCAGCAAGGCGTCGACACGCGGCGCCTGGCCATAGTAGAGCATGCGCTGCAATTCGCGCTCGGCCTCGCGCGGGCTGCCCGAATAGGCGTCGCAGATCGCCTTGCTCATCTCCCATTCCGGATCGTCGCGCAGCGTGCCCCTGAGCTGCGCGACCGGGCAGATGCCGAGGACGTCGCCGCTGGCGAGGTAGGCGTCGAGCGCCGCCCCGGCCAACGCGCTGTCGTAGTTGGCCGAATCGACGTCCTGCACCAGCGCGCGCGCCGCCCCCGCCTCGCCCATCCGGTTGAGCAGCGCGGCGCGCATTGCCGCGAACGCCACCGGATCCATCCCGCGCGGCGCATCGAGCCGGCTGGCGAGCGCGCGCCGGAGCAGGATATGGCCCCAGCGCGATACTATCGGCCCGCGCGTGGCGGCGATCGCGGCCTCGACCAGCGCGGGGGGCTGATCGTCGAGCGAGCCGATCGCGAAACCGCCTTCGGCCGGGCCGACGACTCCCACCTGGCGGACCGCGCGCCGCGCGCCGGGCGGAATGTCGAACTTGGGCGTGAGGCCGAACAGTTCGTTGAACTCGTCCTCGTCCATCCGCTCGAGCTCTTCGAGCGACGGGAAGCCCTCGGGCAGTGTGATCCGCGGAATCTCGATCGGCGGAACCGGCCCCAGGCCAGGGACCGGCTGGATGACCGAAGCGCCCGGATCGGATGGAGCCGGGGCCCCTGTGGGGGCCGGCGGAGGCGCAGGCGCAGGTGCCGGAGCGGGATCGTCGAACAGCGGCGGCAGCAGCGATTCCGGCGCGGCCAACGCAAGGCTCGAACAGAGCGCCAGCCCGCCGCCGACGAGGAGCAAACGGCGCTTCACCCAGGTTCCCCTTCAAGCTCGACCGGCTGTTCGATCAGCCGCTGCGGCTCTCGTCCGCCGTCGTACCAGGCGATGACGAGGAACAGGACCAGCAGCACCAGCAAACCCAGCCGTATCTTTCCCAGACGCATCGCCACCAATCGCCAGCCTTCCACGCGAACTTGCCCGCCCCCAGGCTTGCCCACCCCCGAACTTGCAAGGCCGGTTAGCGCATCTATAGCGCTTGCGGCAATGACCATCGAACCCGCCAGCCTCAGCCAGACGGACATAAACCGCCTCGCCGCGCGTCTCGACCGCCCGGTGGTGCTGGTGGGCATGATGGGCGTGGGCAAGTCCACCGTCGGCCGCAAGCTGGCGCAATTGCTGGGCCTGCCCTTCGCCGATGCCGACGACGAGATCGAGGAGGCTGCGCGCATGAGCGTGTCCGAGATCTTCGATGCGTTCGGCGAGGACTATTTCCGCGACGGCGAGCGGCGCGTGATCGCCCGCCTGCTGGAGGGCGCGCCGATCGTGCTGGCCACCGGCGGCGGCGCTTTCGCGCAGCCGGAGACGCGCGCGCTGATCCTGGAAAAGGGCGTGACGGTGTGGCTCGACGCCGATGTCGAAACGCTGGTCGACCGCGTGGCCCGCCGCGACACGCGGCCGCTGCTCCGCGGCGGCGACCCGGCGGAAATCCTCGCCCGGTTGAAGGCGGAGCGGGCGCCGGCATATGCCGAAGCGCCGATCAAGGTCGAAAGCCGCGCCGGACCGCACGGCGAAACCGTCAACCGCATCCTGATGGAACTCGATTCATGGTTGTGATCCCCGTCGAACTTGCCGGCCGTTCCTACGAAGTGCGGGTCGGCGGCGGACTGCTGGCCGATGTCGCGCGCCAGTGCGGTCCGCTGCTGCGCAAGCGACGGGTGCCGATCGTGACCGACGCCAATGTCGCCGGGCACTGGCGCGCCGCGGTCGACGGTTCGTTGCAGGCGGCCGGGTTCGAGCCGCGCTGGCTGATCCTGGCGCCGGGAGAGAGCGCCAAGAGCTGGGCCGTGCTCGAACTGCTGACCGACTGGCTGCTGGCCGAGGAAGTCGAACGCGGCGATCACGTGCTGGCGCTCGGCGGCGGAGTGATCGGCGATCTGACCGGCTTTGCCGCCGCGATCCTCAAGCGCGGCTGTGGCTTCGTGCAGTTGCCGACCACGTTGCTGGCGCAAGTCGATTCGAGCGTCGGCGGCAAGACGGCGATCAATGTCGCAGCGGGCAAGAACCTGATCGGCGCGTTCCACCAGCCAAGCCTGGTGCTGGCCGATCTCGACACGCTGGCGACGCTGCCGCCGCGCGAGCTGCGCGCGGGCTATGCCGAAGTGGTCAAGTACGGCATCCTCGGCGACCGCGACCTGTTCGCATGGTGCGAGGCGAACGGGGGCGAAGTGGTATCCGGCAACCGCGAGGCGCAGAGCCATGCGGTCGCGCAAAGCGTGGCCGCCAAGGCCCGCATCGTCGCCGAAGACGAGCGAGAGACGACCGGCGCGCGCGCGCTGCTCAATCTCGGGCACACGTTCGGCCATGCGCTCGAAGCGCAGACCGGCTTTTCCGACCGTCTGCTGCACGGCGAGGCGGTGGCGCTGGGGATGGCGCTGGCGGCGCGCTATTCGGCGCGGCGCGGCCATATCTCGTCCGCCGATGCGGAGCGGGTGACGCGGGCCATCGCCGCGGCGGGGCTCGCCACGGAGATTTCCACGCTGGGGCTCAACTGCGCCGGCGAGGCGCTGGCCGGGCACATGCTGCACGACAAGAAGATGGACGCCGGAGCGCTGCCTTTCGTGCTGCTGCGCGGCATCGGCGAGGCATTCCTCGACCGCGAGGTGGCGCTGGCCGATGTCGCGGATTTTCTCGACGCGCAGTTGCAGGCGCATTAGACCCTGTTCCACCCAGTTGGAAGCGCCGCAACGGGCCAGGGGGAGCCGATGACCAGCGCCGAAGCCACGCCCTCGCTCGATTTCGAGAGCCGGTCCGACCGCGCCTTCCTCGGCCATCCGAAGGGCCTCGGCTATCTGTCGGTGGTCGAAGGGTGCGAGCGGTTCTCGTACTATTCGATGCAGACGCTGCTCGTGCTGTACATGGTCAACTACCTGTTGCCCGAACGGTTCGACGCGGTGGCGGGGCTCGGCTGGCTGCAACAGTGGCGCTATGGCGGGCTGGAAGGCCAGCCGCTCGCCTCGGCGATCTTCGGCGATTACACCGCGCTCGTCTACCTGACGCCGATCCTCGGCGGGATCGCCGCCGACCGCTGGCTCGGCCGCCGCGCCGCGCTGATCGCCGGCGGCGCGATCATGGCGCTGGGGCACTTCCTGATGGCCTTCGAGGGCAGTTTCCTGTTCGCGCTGATCGCGCTGATCGTTGGCGTGGGACTGTTTAAGGGCAACATCGCCAGCCAGGTGGGCGAACTGTACAAGGAAGGCGACCTGCGCCGGGCGATGGCGTTCCAGATCTTCTACATCGCCATCAACGTCAGCGTGATCGCCGCGCCGCTGGTGGCCGGCACGCTGGGCGAGAAGGTCGGCTGGCACTGGGGCTTCGGCAGCGCCGGGGTGGTGATGGTCGCCGGGCTCGGCGTCTATCTGATGGCCCGCCCGTGGCTGCCGGAGGACAACCGGCCGAAGCGCGGCGCCGCCGCCCCGCCGCGCGAGCCGCTGAGCCGCAACGACTGGAGCCGCATCGCCGCCGTGCTGCTGCTGGTGCCGGTGATGGCGGTGGCGCTGCTGACCAACCAGCAGATCTTCAACGCCTACCTCGTCTGGGCCGACGAGCAGTTCCAGCTCACCTTCTTCGGCACGACGCTGCCGACGAGCTGGATGATCACGATCGACGCCACGCTCGCCTTCTCGATGCTGGTCGCAGTGGCGTGGTTCTGGAAGTGGTACGGCGCGCGCACCGGGTGGGAGCCGGACGAGCTGGGCAAGATGATCATCGGCAGCCTGTTCAACATCCTCGGCGGCCTGTGCCTGGTGATCGCGGCCATGACCCAGGGCGAAGGCAAGATCGGGCTGTTCTGGCCGGTCATGTTCCACCTGCTGAACTCCATCGGTTTCAGTCACCTGCTGCCGGTCAGCCTGGCGCTGTTCACGCGCCTCGCGCCAAGGCAGATCAACGCCACGATCATCGGCATCTACTACCTCGCCTTCTTCGCCGCGAACCTGATCGTCGGCCGCGTCGGCGGATGGTATTCGACCTGGGACACGGCCAGCTTCTGGCTGTTCCACGTCGCCACCGCGGCAGTCGGCTTTGCAGCCTTCTCGCTGTTCAAGGTGCTGCTGGCGAAGCGCCTGATGGGCGACGGCAAGCCCGAGGACGCGGCGCTGGCCTGATCCTCCCCCGGCGGAGGAGGATTTAGTAGCGATACAACCGGAACCGCTGCACGCCGAACTCGCCCGGCGGCAGGCGCACGTGGCGGCCCTGATGGGTCTGGTCGCCGTTGAGGCGGCGGCCGGGGATCCATTGACCGCCTTCGTAGCGGCCTTCCTCGACCCTATCGAAGCCGATGCGGCCCTGCCCGTCGGCCGGTTCGACGGTCAGCGTGACGCCGGTTCCGGCGAGCAGGTAGTCCTCTCCGCCGAGCCGGATCAGCAGCCCGCCGTGGCTCGCCGGATCCTGCGCGTCGCGCGCGGTCCACGGGTCGATGGTGGTCACCGTGAACGCCGCACCGCCCATCTCGGCCGTCATCGGCGCAAGGTCCGCCTCGCCGTCGAAGCCGACCGGATTGCCGAACCCGGCGATGCGCCCTTCGGCCTGCGCGGCCGTGACCAGCGGGGCGATGCTGTCCAGCATCGCGTAAAGCCCGGCAATGTGCGCCGCCTCCTTCTCGCTCGCGCCTTCGATCGCGAACGGACTGAACCCGATGGCATTGCGCAGCCCGATGCTGCGCAGCGCGTTGGCGGCCAGCGCGGCATCGGACGGACGGTTCGCTTCGGGAACGAACAGCGGCTCCGCCCCCGCCGCGACGTATCCGTCGACGATGCCGGCAAAGCTGGGGAAGTAGATGTCGGGCGCGATGAAGTCGATCGACGGCGCGCCTTCGCGCCATTCCCGCGCCAGATGCGCCAGCGGGCCGCCGCTGGGGTAATCGCCCGGCGCGACGCCCGGCCGCCCCTGTGCGCCGTTGACGAACATCGGCAGCGGATATTCGGCCTTCCCCGCCGCCGCGACCCTTTCGACATAGCGCGCATAAGCCAGCGCCGCGGCCCGCTCGTCGGCGGCGAGATCGGACCCGTTGCCTCCCTCCCTGGCGAAGGGCAGGAAGCCGACTTCGTTCTCGACCTGAACCATGATGACGGTGCGCCGCTCCCCATCCACCGCGCGCAAATGGCGCATCAGCGCGGCGAAGGCGCGGGCATCCGCCTCGCGCGCTTCGTCGGAATGGGCGGAGATGATTTCCTGCGGTTTGCCGTCCGCGCCGGTCGTGCGCGGAAAGCGCGCGGGGTCGCGCTTGACCCACGCGGGGGCGTAGCTCGACATCGAGTTCTTCCACGTGCCGAACCACAGCAGCACCAGCCGCAGGTCATGCGCACGGGCGTCCTCGATCAGCCAGTCCACGCCGGCGAAATCGAAACGGCCTTCCTCCGGCTCGGTCAGTTCCCAGTAAACCGGCGCGAGCACGGTGTTGAGGTTCATCGCTGCGAGCTTCGGCCAATGCGCGCGCATCGCCGCGCGGCTCGACACCTCGGAATTGCCCAGCTCGCCGCCAAGGATCAGGAACGGCGCGCCGTCGACGACCAATTGCGTCGCCTCGCCGCGGCGTTCGAGACGGGGGATGTCGGCTTGAGCCACGGCCGGAACCGCGAACAGGAGGGCGAGCAGCGCGGCAAGCCCGGCAAAACCCGGTCGAGGGTGACACAAGCGACAAGTCCTATCGCCGCCGTCTCCCCGGAAAAGGCGAGGATTCACGCGGGATTGCGGGAAAAAGAGCAGCGCCGTCGCCCGCGCCGAAAAATAAAATGTTCTTGCGCGTTCGAGCAACGATGCTGCGCCGATTGCCGCCCATGCGCGCGCCGGAGCGGTCTTTGCCGAATGAGTCCCCATGCGGCGAGTCTGGTCCATCGGAGGGGCTGTAGGAAAGCGAAAAATCGCTGCCCGAAACCATCCTCCGGTGCGAGCTGCGCAAACGGCCCCGGCGGATTGATCGGACCGAAATTATCGCGCCGTCCACACGTCCGCAGCCGGCCCAACCGACACCGTTCGCGAACACCCCGGTCTAAAGGAAAACGGCGGCCGAGGCCGCCGCTACCCTTGGTCCCGAGGCGAAGTGCTCCGCGTCAGAAGGCGTAGCGCACGCGCAGACTTTGCTTGCCCCGGCGACGGCGCATGGCAAAGCCAAGCGCGCCAAAGCCGAGCAACATCATCGCCCAGGTGGAGGGCTCGGGGACAGCTCCAAGCGCATCGACCCGAAAGACGTAGTTGGTGTATTGGCTGCCGACCGCGTTGTCGTCTGTGTAAGCCGATATGGCAGTGCCAGTCCCGCTCGGATCGTTATAGCCCGGATTGCCGAGGTCCAGCTTGTAATCCTCGTGGTACATCTGGCCGCCAGACACGCCCCACGTTGTGTACCACCCCATATTATTGATCGAGAGCGGGTCGGCGGAGATCGTGGAAATGTCATAGTCGGCCGCCGTGCCCCCAAACAGCAGAGCAGCGGCTTCCGCGGCCGAGTATACGACGGGGTTGGTGTTCCAGTTCGGACCATCGTCGACCTGAAAGCTGCCCACGAAGGTAGCCGCGCTTGCAGGCGCCGCGGCCATCAGGAGCGCTGCCGTCAAGATACTCTTTTTCATCACGTTTCTGCACTCCCGCCTGTTCTGCGAAGACAGTACATCGAGTGGCCGGAGATGTCACGAAGTTTGGTTAACGAGTCCCCTTCTGGCACACTTGCGAGGCGTTGCGCGAAAAGGGTGAAACATCGCCTCACCGAACCTCGTCATGCTGAACTTGTTTCAGCACCCATCGGGCAGCGGGCGCAGAGCACGCCCTTGGGGCGCGATCATGCGGTCAGGCCGCTCTCGAGACGAGATCTCCGTCCGTGTGCAGAAATGGACCCTGAAACAAGTTCAGGGTGACGCCACGACCAATAACCAAGCCCTCCAGCCAGACCTGCCATGGCTACCTTGGCGACAACGGGCATCCCATCACTCATAACGGCAAATTGTCATGCTTCTTCCACGGGTTCTCCAGCCGCTTGTTCCGCAGCTTCCGTAACCCCAGCGCGATCCGCTTCCGTGTCGAATGCGGGTAGATCACCTCGTCGATATACCCGCGCGCGGCGGCCACGAACGGATTGGCGAAGCGTTCTTCGTATTCGCGCGTCTTCTCGGCGATCTCTTCCGGTGAGAGGCCGCGGAAGATGATCTCCACCGCGCCCTTGGCTCCCATCACCGCGATCTCGGCGGTGGGCCAGGCGTAGTTGAGGTCGCCGCGCAGATGCTTGCTGGCCATGACGTCGTAGGCGCCGCCGTAGGCCTTGCGGGTGATCACGGTGATTTTGGGCACGGTCGCCTCGGCATAGGCGAACAGCAGCTTGGCGCCGTGCTTGATGATGCCGCCATGCTCCTGCGCGGTGCCGGGGAGAAAGCCGGGGACATCGACGAAAGTCAGGATCGGGATGCCGAACGCGTCGCAGAAGCGCACGAAGCGCGCGGCCTTGCGGCTGGCGTTGATGTCGAGCACGCCTGCCAGCACCATCGGCTGGTTGGCGACCACGCCCACCGTGCGCCCTTCCACGCGCCCTAGCCCGCAGATGACGTTGGCGCCGTGGGCGGGCTGGATCTCGAAGAATTCGCCTTCGTCGAGCACCTTCCGCACCAGTTCATGCATGTCGTAGGGCTGGTTGGCGCTCTGTGGGATCAGCGTGTCGAGGCTGTCCTCCTGCCGGTCCCACGGGTCGTCGGTCGGCACGACGGGAACGCCGCTGCGGTTGTTTTCCGGCAGGAACGAGACGAACGCGCGCGCGGCCATCAGCGCCTCGACGTCGTTGTCGAACGCCACGTCCGCGACGCCGGTTTTCGTAGTGTGCGTGATCGCCCCGCCCAGTTCCTCCTGCGTCACCGCCTCGTTGGTGACGGTCTTCACCACGTCCGGCCCGGTGACGAACATGTAGGAGCTGCCCTTCACCATGAAGATGAAGTCGGTCATCGCCGGCGAATAGACCGCCCCGCCCGCGCACGGGCCCATGATGAGGCTCAGTTGCGGGATAACCCCGCTCGCCAGCACGTTGCGCTGGAACACCTCGGCGTAGCCGGCGAGGCTGGCCACGCCCTCCTGGATGCGCGCGCCGCCGCTGTCGTTGAGGCCGACGATCGGCGCGCCGACCTTCATCGCCATGTCCATGACCTTGCAGATCTTCTGCGCGTGGCGTTCGCTGAGCGAGCCGCCGAACACCGTGAAGTCCTGGCTGAACACGTAGACCAGCCGGCCGTCGATCGTGCCGCTGCCGGTGACCACGCTGTCACCCGGAATGCGCTGCGCCTCCATGCCGAAATCGGCGCAGTTGTGCTCGACGTACATGTCGAGTTCCTCGAAGCTGCCTTCGTCGAGCAGCGCCTCGACCCGTTCGCGCGCGGTCAGCTTGCCCTTGGCGTGCTGCGCCGCGACCCGCTTCTCGCCCCCGCCGAGGCGCGCGGCGGCGCGGCGGCGTTCGAGTTCGGGAATGTTGGCGGACATGCGCTCTCCCTGCTGCTTGGGAGAGGGGTAGAAGCCACGGAGATTGCGGGCAAGCGCCACCGTCGGATTACGGATCCTAGCTCACCGCATCAGCACCAGCTCTTCCGCCATCGTCGGGTGGATCGCCACCGTGGCGTCGAAATCGGCCTTGGTCAGGCCGGCCTTGATCGCAATGGCGGCGGTCTGGAGGATTTCCGGCGCGTCGGGGCCGATCATGTGGACGCCGAGCACCTTGTCCGTGCTTTCGTCCACCACCAGCCGATAGAGCCCGCGCTCCGCCGTATCGGCGAAGAGGTTCTTCATCGGCCGGAAATCGGACGAATAGACCTTCACTTTCGGGCACAGCTCGCGCGCTTCCTCTTCCGTCAGGCCGACGCTGGCGATGGGCGGCTGGGAGAACACGGCGCTGGGGATGTGGTCGTATTCCACGGTGCGCGGATTGCCGCCGAACACGCTGTCGGCGAAAGCGTGGCCTTCGCGGATCGCCACCGGGGTAAGCTGCACGCGGTCGGTCACGTCACCCACGGCATGGATGCTGGGGCAATTGGTGCGGTTGTTCTCGTCCACCGGAATCTGGCCGTAATCGCCGACGATGACCTGCGCGTTCTCCAGCCCCAGCCCGGCGGTGTTGGGGCGGCGTCCGATGGCCACCAGCACCTGATCGGCGGTGACCTGTTCGCCGTCGATGTCGACCAGCAACGAACCGTCGGCCGCCTTTTCCACCCCGCACAACTTCGCGTTGAGGCGGAATTCGATCCCGCGCGCGCTGGCAATGTCTTGCAGCCGCCCGACCACTTCGCGGTCATAGCCGCGCAGCAGCACCTCGCTGCGGTTGACCACGGTGACGCGGCTGCCCAGCGCGTTGAAGATGCCGGCGAATTCGAGCGCGATATAGCCGCCGCCGATCACCACCAGATGCCCCGGCTGCCGTTCCAGATGGAACATCTCGTTGGAGCTGAGGCACAGGTCCGCGCCGGGCACGTCGGGCATTTCCGGCCAGGCGCCGGTCGCGACGAGGATATGCTTCGCCGTCACTTCGCGGCCAGAGGCGAGCCGCACGGTATGCGGGCCGGCGATCGTGGCGCGTTCGCGGATCACCTCGACATGGAAATTGTCGAGCGTCATGCCGTAAAGGCCTTCCAGCCGGTCCACGTCGGCGTTCACGAAATCGCGCAGCTTCGCCCAGTCGAAGCGCTTTTCCCCCAGCGTCCAGCCGAACTTTTCCGCGTGGCGCAGCTCTTCGGCGAACATCGAGCCGTAGACCAGCATCTTCTTCGGCACGCAGCCGCGGATGACGCAGGTGCCGCCCACGCGGTATTCCTCCGCCACCGCCACTTTCGCGCCGTGCGAGGCGGCGATGCGGCTGGCGCGCACCCCGCCCGATCCGGCGCCGATGGTGAACAGGTCGTAATCGTATTCGGCCATGAAAAGGCTCCCGCTGGCGCCAGGCCATATGGCGGGCGCGCGCCCGCTTGCCAACCGGACCGCGCGCGGCCAGCCTGCGGAAAACGACACAGGAGAGAATCATGGCCCGCCCCCCGGTGGAAGACGAACTCGCGATCCGCGGCCTCTATGCGCGCTATTGCTGGGCGCTCGATACCGGCGACACCGAAGGCTATCTGGCGCTGTTCACCGAAGATGCCGAGGCGGTGGAGGAATCGGCCGCGCACGGGCTGGAAGTGCGCAAGGGGCGCGAGGAGATCCGCAAGCTGGTGCTGCGGTTCCACCAGCGGCCCGATTTTCCCGGCCACCAGCACCAGATGGAACAGTTCCTGTTCGAACCCGACCCGAAAGGGCGGCCGGACCACTGGCAGGTGCGCACTTACGCCTGGGCGACGATCAACCACCCGCCCGAGCCGCCGCACCTGCACTGGTGCGGCCACGTGCGCGACATTGTCGCCAAAGTCGGCGGCGAGTGGCTGATCGCGGAAAAGGAAATCCGCGGCTGGGAAGGCGACGTGCTGAGCCGGTTCGCGAAAGGCTAACCCAGCGCGTCCCAGTAGCGTTCGATCTCCGTCCGCAAGGCGGCGTCGGGCAGGCGTCCGTGACCGGCGGCCTGGTTGTCCACCAGGTGATCCATCCGGGTGGTGCCGGGGATCGCGACATTGATGCCGGGGTGCGAGACGATGTACTTCAGGAACACCTGCGCCCAGCTCGTCGCGTCGATGTCCGCCGCCCAGTCGGGCAGTTCGCGGTCGGCGACCTTGGAGAAGGTCGTTTCCGCGCCGCGCGCGCCGCCGAACGGCATGTTGGCCATGACCGCCATCCCGCGTTCCTGCGCCAGCGGGATGATCGCCTGCTCCGCGCTGCGATCGACGATCGAATAGTCGACCTGGATGAAATCGAGCGGATAGCGCCGCATCCCTTCCATCTGCGCATCGTATTGCGTGTCGGTCGACGTGCTCATGCCGATGTAGCGCACCCGGCCGGCTTCCTTGGCCTTGACGAATTCGGGCATCAGCGCGTCGAGGCCATGGAGGTTGTGGATCAGCAGCACGTCGATCGTATCGACCTTGAGCCGGTCGAAAGCGGTCTGCACCTCCTGTTCGGGCGAGGCGATCTCGCCGCCGATGGCGGTCTTGGTGACGACGAAGTAGCGCTCGCGCCCGCCGATCTGTTGCAGCAGTTCGCCGATCACTTCTTCCGCCCTGCCATAGACGCGGGCGGTGTCGATGACCGATCCGCCCTGTTCCGGCAGCGCGGCCAGCACCTGTTGCAGCCGCGCCATGTCTTCGGGCGCATCGACGCTGTAGCGGTTGGTGCCGATGCCGATCACCGGCAATTGCTCCCCGGAGGAGGGGATCGGCTTGGTAATCCTGGGCAGCGAGCCCTGCGCGGCGGCGGCATAAGGCGCGAGCGCGAGACCGGCGGCGGCCCCGACCCCCGATGCCAGGCAGGCGCGGCGCGACAGGCTTGGGAATCCATCGTGCATGGCAGACGTTCCTTCCGAGCAAGCTCCCCGGCGGCGAGTGTGTCACGCCCCGGCCGGGGGAGCAAGCGCGCAGGGCTCCGGGCCTATTCGCTTTCCCGCCGCGCCTTCTTGCCCCGCGCCACTTCGGTAGCCAGCGCTTCGAGCTTGTGGTCCCAGAAGCGGCGGAACGGGTCGAGCCACTGTTCGACCTGGGCCAGCGGCGTGGCGTCGATCGAATAGAGCCGCTGGCGCGACCGGGCGCGGACACTGGCGAAGCCGTTGTCGCGCAGGACGCGCAGGTGTTGCGACACGGCGGGCTGGCTGATGCCGAATTCGGCCGCAATCACTTCGACGATCGCGCCCGAGGACCGCTCGCCATCGGCAAGCAGCTCCAGGATACGGCGGCGGACCGGATCGCCGAGGACGTCGAAGGCATGCATCAGCCTCCCGTATCAGGCGGAGCGCCGGTGTAGAATGCCGCCGTGCGATCCGCTGCCGCCCTCGCCGCCGCCTCGTCGGTTCCGAATGCCGCGTCGGCCGCCCGCCACCCCTCGCTGGACAAGAGAGTGAAGGCGCGCCCGTCGGCGGATTGCATAAACTCCTCTTCCGTACCCAGCGGCTCGCCTGTCGCTTCGAGATGTTTGGCGAGGCCGAGCAGCCCGAGATCCCAGCCGACCCCCACCGCGCCGGGGCCGAACTGATCCCAGAACGCCAGCCCGGCTTCGTCTTCGGCGGCGATGTGCTCCAGCTTCAGCCGCGTGCTGTCTTCGCCCTCGCTTTCGAGCGTGACGTTGACCCAGCTCTTGCCGCCATTGAACTCCCAGGTCACCGCCAGTATCCGCGGCGGTTCGCACCGCTCGATCGTGCCGCCGGCATTGCCTTCGAGCTGATAGCGCCCGCCGACCCGGAGATCGCCTGTCAACGGCAGGAACCAGCGCTTGATCCGCTCGGCATCGGTGATCGCGCGCCACAGGTCGTCGGTCGCGGTAGGATAGCGGCGCACCATGGTAACCGCTCGCGCCGGCCTGCCTTCCCACTCCATTGCTTCGACCGTGCGTTCAACCGCCTTCGCCTGATCGGACACCCATTCGGACATGCGCCTTCTCCTCATTATATAAGTTATAGGTTATATAATGAGCCGCCCTCTGTCCAGTGACGGCGCGAGCCACATGCAAACGGCCCGCCCGGCCGATGCCGGACGGGCCGTTTGCCCATGTTCCGCGAGCGATCAGGCCTTTGCGGCGCGCGGGCTGCCGTGGCGGCCCCGGCGGCGGCGATTGCCACCGGACTTGAAGCCCCCGCCCGGCTTGCCGCCGGACCGGCCATGACCGGGGCCCTTACCCGAAGCGTGGCCCGAAGCGTGGCCCGAAGCGTGGCCCGAAGCCTGACCCGTCCGGCGTTCGCCCTGCTGACCGCGCGGTTCGACCCGCACCTCGCCGCGCGCGTCGCGCTGGGCTTCGGTGCGCTTGTCGCGCCTGCCGCCGCCGTTGCGCGGCGGAGTGCGGCGCGGACCACGAACCGGTTCGGCGTGAGTCGCCACGACGGCGACCTCTTCGCGCAGCCCTTCGGGCAGCGGCACCTGGTCGAGCGTGACGCGGGTCAGCTTCTGGATGTCGCGCAGATAGTCGCGCTCGTCCGCCGCGCAGAAGGCGATCGCCACGCCGTCGCGCCCGGCGCGCGCGGTGCGGCCGATGCGGTGGACGTATTGTTCGGCAACGTTGGGCAGCTCGAAATTGACCACATGGCTGACGCCGGGAATGTCGATCCCGCGCGCGGCGATGTCGGTGGCGACGAGCACGCGCACGGCGCCCTCGCGGAACTCGGCCAGCGCGCGTTCGCGCTGGGGCTGGCTCTTGTTGCCGTGGATGGCGTTGGCGCGGATGTTCGATTGGGCGAGCTTCTTCACCACCCGGTCGGCCCCGTGCTTGGTGCGGGTGAAGACCAGCACCCGGTCCATTTCGCCCGAATGCAGGCCCTTGCGCAGCGCCATCGTCAGCAGCGCCTGCTTCTCGCTCTGGTTCACGAAGCAGACGAATTGCGACACGCGCTCGGCCGTGGTCGCCTGCGGCGCGACCGAGACCTGCGCCGGATCGGTCAGGTAGCGGCTGGCCAGTTCGCGGATCGCCTTGGGCATGGTGGCCGAAAAGAACAGCGTCTGCCGCTTCTGCGGCAACATGCCGACGATGCGGCGCAAGTCGTGGATGAAGCCGAGGTCGAGCATCTGGTCCGCCTCGTCGAGCACGAGGATCTCCACCTGCGACAGGTCGAGCGCCTTCTGGTCGGTGAGGTCCACCAGCCGGCCCGGAGTGGCGATCAGGATGTCGACGCCGCGCGCCACATCCTGCCGGTTGCGGTTGACCGAGGTGCCGCCGAACACGGTGACGACCTTGAGGTGGGAAAAGCGCGCATAGTCCCGCGCGCTCTCGGCGATCTGCCCCGCCAGTTCGCGCGTCGGCGCCAGCACCAGCATGCGGCAGGCGCGCGGCTTCGGCCGGCGGTCGGCATCGACCAGCCGGTCGATCGACGGCAGCATGAACGCCGCCGTCTTGCCGGTGCCGGTCTGCGCGATGCCGAGCAGGTCGCGGCCTTCCAGCACGTGCGGAATAGCCTGCGCCTGGATCGGCGTGGGCGTGGCGTATTCCTTCAGCGACAACGCCTGAAGGACGGGCTGCGACAGCCCGAGTTGTTCGAATGTCATGTGTACTGTTTCAACTCGCAACATATGCGGCGAACGCGCGCACAGAACGCACGCGTCGCGGCGGGTTCTGAACGACCCGCGTGAAAAGGGAAGCTCCGGGAAAACAACGAAGCGCGGCCGGGGCTGGCCAGGGAAACCCGAGGCCCGCCGGTTCACGCTGCCAAGGCGCTTCGACGGCGGGCAGATGGCGTCGCGCCCGACGAATGTCAATCGTTTGTTGCGCGGTGCGGTAATCTTCGAGTCACTTCCTTGTCGCGCGCCTGACGCCTAGGGTCAGGACCCATTAGATGCACGCCCGAGGTTTGAAGCGATTTTGCTCGGGGCGAGGAGGCAGGGCGCAGGAATATGTCGATATTTCAAGTCCTGCCGACGCTGCCCTGGGCAAAATCGGTCAA
>JBIQKC010000060.1:0-9900 GCA_044506885.1 Sphingomonadales bacterium | reverse complement strand
GAGCACTTCGTCGAGCTTGTGCAGGGTGAGGCCGATGCGGTGGTCGGTCACGCGCCCCTGCGGGAAGTTGTAGGTGCGGATGCGTTCGGAACGGTCGCCGCTGCCGACCATGGCCTTGCGCGCCTCCGCCTCTGCCCCGTGGGCCTCGTCGCGCATCTTCTCGTAGACGCGTGTGCGCAGGACCTGCATCGCCTTGTCGCGGTTGCGGTGCTGGCTGCGTTCGTCCTGCATCGCCACGACGAGGCCGGTGGGAAGGTGCGTGATGCGCACCGCGCTGTCGGTGGTGTTGACGTGCTGCCCGCCCGCGCCCGACGAGCGGTAGATGTCGATCTTGAGGTCCTTGTCCTCCAGCTGCACGTCGATCTCGGTCGGCTCCGGCATGACGGCGACGGTGGCGGCGGACGTGTGGATGCGGCCGCCGCTTTCGGTGACCGGCACGCGCTGGACGCGGTGGACGCCGGATTCGAACTTCAGCCTGGCGAAAACGCCGTTGCCGGCGACGTTGGCGACGATTTCCTTAAACCCGCCGAGATCGTTGGCGTTGATGCTGATCGGCTCGACCTTCCAGCCCTGCTCGGCGGCGAAGCGTTCGTACATGCGGTAGAGGTCGGCCGCGAACAGCGCCGCCTCGTCCCCGCCGGTGCCGGCGCGGATTTCCAGCATCGCCGGGCGCGCGTCGGCGGAATCGCGCGGCAGCATGGCGATGGACAGCGCATGTTCGGCTTCGGGCAGCCCCTGACGCAGCTCGGCCAGTTCCTCGTCGGCCAGCGCCTTCATTTCCGGATCGGCGGTGAGCGCGGCGAGCTGGGCGATCTCGGCGCGCATTGCGCGCACTTCGGCGGCGGCCTTGGCCACGGGCTCCAGCTCGGCATAATCGCGGCTGGCGGCCACGAACGCCTCCCCCTCGAGCTGGCCCGAAGCGAGGCGGGCTTCGAGTTCGGCGAACCGGTTGGCGATCTGCGCGAGGCGTTCCTCGGGGATGGTCATCGCGCCGCCCCGTTCTCACTGCACCCGTCATGCCGAACTCGTTTCAGCATCCATCGCGCCCCACGCACGGACGGCGCGGACGGGGAGATGGACCCTGAAACAAGTTCAGGGTGACGGAAGAGGGGAGGAAACCCAATCCTCGTCATTCCCGCGAACGCGGGAACCCGGTCGCAGCGCATGGTGCGACAGAGACCACTGGGTCCCCGCTTTCGCGGGGATGACGAAGGGAGAGGAAAGGTCATCTGGAGATGCAGCGCGCGAAGATCGCCTTGACCTTCTCCGCCACGGCGGGATCGGCGCTCGCGCTTCCGCGATAGCTGAAGCTCGGCATTTCCCCGTCGATGTGAATCGACACCAGAAAATGCGAGTTCAGTTTGGCTGCCTTGTCGTAGCGTTTGCGCGCCGATCCCGACGCGAGAAGGTCTACGGAAAGCCCGGCTCGTCGCAAATCGGCCGCTGCTTCGATGGCGGCGCCCAGCAGTTCGTCGGCTTCGAGGGCAATCGCGACATCGGGCGCATCTTCGTCCTTCTCCCCCACCAGCATCGCCAGCCGCTCGATCCCGGCCGCCCAGCCGACCGCGGGCGTCGGCGCGCCGCCGAGGCTTTCCATCAGCCCGTCGTAGCGTCCGCCGCCGAGCACGGTGCCTTGCGCGCCGAGGCGGTCGGTGACGAATTCGAAGGCGGTGTGGCGGTAGTAGTCGAGGCCGCGGACCAGCGCGGGGTTGCGGGTCCATGCGACGCCGGCCGCGTCGAGGCCGTCCGTCACTGCGAGGAAGAAGCGTTCGGCATCGCCGCTGAGGAAATCGTCGATGCGCGGGGCTTCGTGGACCAGCGCCCTGTCGCGCGGGTCCTTGCTGTCGAGGATGCGCAGGGGGTTCTTTTCGAGCCGTTCCTGCGAGTCCTCGCTGAGCGCGTCGCGTGCGGTGCGGAAGTGTTCGACCAGCGCCATGCGCCACGCCTCGCGGCTGGCGGCATCGCCCAGCGTGTTCAGTTGCAGCGTGACGCCGTCGGCGATGCCGAGTTCCCTGAGCAACTGGTCGGCCATCGCCAGCAGCTCGACATCCGCTTGCGGCTCGGCCGCGCCGACGATCTCGGCGTCAATCTGGTGGAACTGGCGGTAGCGGCCCTTCTGCGGCCGTTCGTAGCGGAACAGCGGGCCGTGGGTGGCGACCTTGAGCGGGGCGTATTGCTGCCACCCGGCGGTCAGATAAGCACGGGCAATGCCGGCGGTAAATTCGGGGCGCAGGGTGAGCGATTCCCCGCCGCGATCCTCGAAGCTGTACATTTCCTTCGAGACCACATCGGTCGTCTCGCCCAGCGAGCGGGAGAAGACTTCGGTCCGTTCGAACACCGGCATTTCGACGCGGCGGAAGCGGTAGAGCTTGCGCACCCGCTCGAAGGTTTCGACCACATGCGCGAACGCTTCCGCCTCCGCGCCGAAGATGTCCTGTGTGCCGCGAATGGGCCGGGGTGTTTCGATCTTGGCCATCGCCGGCGCGCTTAGCGGGTATGGCAGGCTTCGCAAAGATGCGCGCGGAAACGGTTGCGGATGAGACCGGTGGCAGCCAAAGTCCGCGCATGAGGAAAACGCACGCACTCTTCCCCCTGATCGCCGCCGCGCTGCTGGCCGCCCCCGTTCATACGGCGCTTGCCCAGACCACGCTGCGTTCCGCCCCGGTTGCGGTATCGGCCGAGCGCACGCTGCCCGAACCGCGCGACGCGCCGTTCCCCGGCACGATCGACCTGACGATCGACGCCAGCGACATCGCTCGCGGGCTGTTCCGCGTGGTCCAGACGGTGCCGGTTCCGCCGGGAGAGGACGAGCTGATCCTGCAACTGCCCGAATGGCTGCCCGGCAAGCACGCATCGCGCGGGGCGATGAACCTGATCGCCGACGTGCGCTTCGAGATCGACGGCCGGCCGGCCGCCTGGACGCGCGACCCGATCGAGACGTACGCCTTCCGCATCCCGCTGCCCGAAGGGGCGCGGGAAGTGACCGCGCGCTTCGTCTACACCTCCCCCCTGCAATCGAGCGAAGGGCGCATCGTCGTGACGCAGGAAATGCTCAACCTGCAATGGGAAGCGGTCAGCCTCTATCCCGCCGGGCATTACGTGCGGCAGATCCGCATGACGCCCACCGTGACTTTCCCGCAAGGCTGGGAAGCCTATACCGCGCTCGACGGCATGGAGCGCAGCGGCGACACGGTGCGCTGGGCCACCGTCGATTACGAGACGCTGGTCGATTCGCCCGTCTTCGCCGGCAAGTACGCCCGCCGCTGGGATCTGGGGCACGACGTGTACCTGTCCACCGTGGCCGACAAGCCGGAACAGCTCGAACTCGCGCCCGAGCACCTGGCCACGTTCGAGAAGCTGGTCGACGAATCGCTGGAACTGTTCGGTTCGCGCCATTTCGACCACTACGACATCCTGCTGGCGCTGACCGAGCAGATGGGCGGCATCGGGCTGGAGCATCACCGGTCGAGCGAGAACGACTATGCGCCCGAGACCTTCATCAAGTGGGACGAGCTGGCGTGGAACCGCAACGTCGTCGCCCACGAGATCGCGCATAGCTGGAACGGCAAGTATCGCCGCCCCGATGCGCTGTGGACGCCCGACTATCGCCAGCCGATGCAGGACAACCTGCTGTGGATGTACGAAGGGCAGGACCAGTTCTGGGGCTGGGTGCTGGCCGCCCGTTCGGGCCTGCAACCCAAGGACATCGTGCTGGGCGCTCTGGCCAATTCCGCCGGCTACTATTCGGTGCAGGCGGGGCGCGAGTGGCGTTCGGTCGAGGATACGACGCACGATCCGATCATCGCCGCGCGCCGCCCGCTGCCCTATTCCTCGCTGACGCGCAGCGAGGACTATTATTCGGAAGGGATGCTGGTGTGGCTGGAAGCCGACCAGATCATCCGCGAAGGCACGCGCGGCCGCCGGGGGCTGGACGATTTCGCAAAGGCGTTCTTCGGCATGAACGACGGCGACTGGGGCGTGCTGACCTACGATTTCGACGAGATCGTCGCCACGCTGACCGGCGTTTACGAATACGACTGGGCCGCTTTCCTGACCGAGCGCTTCCGCACACCGGGCCAACCCGCGCCGGTCAGCGGGATCGAGAAGGCCGGCTACAGGCTGGTGTGGAAAGAGGAACCGAACCCCTACGAGAAAGGCCGCACCGGCGACGGGGCGATCAACCTGCAATATTCGCTCGGCGTCTCGCTCGACAGGGAGGGCAAGGTTACCGGGACGCTATGGGGAAGCCCTGGGTTCGACGCCGGGCTGGTCCGGAGCGCGCAGATCGTGGCGGTGAACGGAGAAGCCTACAGCGCCGACGCGATCAAGCAGGCGATCACCGCCGCGAAAGAGGGCGGCGCGCCGATCGAACTGCTGGTGAAGCGCGGCACGCGATACCTGACCGTCGAGACGCCCTATCGCGACGGGTTGCGCTGGCCGTGGCTGGAGCCGGCCGGCGGCGGCAAGCAGGGCCTCGACCGGCTGCTGGAAGCGCGCACGAGGTAGAAGTTCCCCTCCCGCTTGCGGGAGGGGAGGAGCTTACTCCGCCGCTTCGAGGAAGCGTTCGTCGATGTCGACGTCGGCTTCCCAGCTCTTCAGTTCGGGCAGCACCTTTTCCGCAAACAGGCGCATGTTCTTGCGCGCCTCGTCCTGCGGCATGCCGCCGTAGTAGACGTGCGGGAACAGCGCCTGCGGCTTGAAGATTTCCTTCAGTTCCCACAATCGGTCGAGGATCATCTGCGGCGTGCCGGTGACCGCACCCTTGGCGAATTCGGCGACGTAGGGTTCGATGGCCTCGGGCGCGAGGACCATCTTCTCGTAGTGTTCGTAACCCTTGATGTGCGGGAACCTGCCGGGCGTATCGAGATGATAGTTGCGGATCGCCGCGCGCATCGTGTGGGCGAGGTATTCCCGGCCGCGCTCCTCTGCGAGTTCGGCGCTTTCGTCGATGTAGTAGTTGCCGCTGAGGATCGGCGCGGGCGGCTTCGTGCCGGGGCCGTTCACTTCCCGCCATACCTCGGCGTACTTGTCCGGCGGCACATCCTTGCCGCGCTGGGGCAGCATCAGGATCATGTTGCCGCAGCCGAGCCGGGCCGCGGTGTACATCGAATTGCCCGACAGGGAGCCGCAGAACTTGCGCCCTTCGAAGCTCTTGATCGGGCCGGGCCTGAGCTCGCTGCGCGGAATATGGGCATAGGCGCCCTTGCCTTCGATCACGCCGGTTTCGAGCGCCGGTATCAGGATCTCCAGCATGTCGTTGTACATCTCGCGGCTCTGGTTCTGGTCGATGCCGAGACCCTTGAACTCGTGCTGCGAGAGGCCGCCGCCGAAGCCGAGAATGGCGCGGCCGTTCGACAGGATGTCGAGATTGACGATCCGTTCCGCCAGCCGCACCGGGTGATGCCAGGGCGCGATGATGCACTGGGTGCCGAGCTTCACATGGCGCGTCTTCGCCGCAATGTAGGTGAGAAGCTGCACCGGATCGTTCGACATCGAATAGTCGGAGAAGTGGTGTTCGGTGATCCACACCGAATCGAAGCCGAGTTCCTCTGCGAGGACGAGGTTGCTCACCTCTTCGCGCACGAACTGCGCGTCGTCGTACGTTTTGCCGCGCTGGTGCGCGAATCCTGTGGCCAGGCCTACATGCATCGCCGTTATCCTCTCACGTTCCCGGCAGGAGGATGCACAAGATTGCGCCCGAGGGCAATTCGCCTCTCGCCAAGCGGGATTCCATGCGTTAGGCGCGCGCCGAAAAGGGAGGGGGTGCCGGTCCCGTCAACGGAAGCGAGCATCCATGCGTATCGAATACATACCGGTCGGCGACAATCCGCCGGAAAGCCTGAACGTGATCATCGAGGTTCCCACCGGCGGGGAGCCGGTGAAGTACGAGTTCGACAAGAAGAGCGGCGCGCTGTTCGTCGACCGCATCCTGCACACGCCGATGCGCTATCCGGCGAACTACGGCTTCGTTCCGCACACGCTTTCGCCAGACGGTGACCCGCTCGATGCGCTGGTCATCGCCCGCTCGCCGTTCATTCCGGGGTGCGTGGTGCGTGCGCGGCCGATCGGCGTGCTCAAGCTCGAGGACGAGCACGGCGGCGACGAGAAGCTCGTCTGCGTTCCGGTCGATTCGACGTTTCCCTACTACTCGGACGTCGGCGAGCGGCAGGACCTGCCTTCGATCGTGCTCCAGCAGATCGAGCACTTCTTCAAGCACTACAAGGATCTGGAATCCGAGAAGTGGGTGCGGGTCGGCGAATGGGGCGACGCGGCCGAAGCGCGCCAGATCGTGCTCGAAGCGATCGAGCGGGCGAAGCAGGCGGCGGCTCAGGGATAAGCCGGCAAGCGCTCAGAACAGCGCGGCGAGCGCCAGGAACACTCCGGTCAGGGCCAGGGGCAGGCTGATCGCGCAGATCCATACGAGCAGCCGGTCGCGCTTGAAGCGGTCCTCCAGCTCCGGATTGGCCGCTTCGCTGTCGCTGAGCCAGTCCCACCGCTTCTCGAACAGGCGGCACCCCGGAATGATCGCCGCAATGAGAACGATGAGCCCGAAATAGGGCAGGATCGACGATCCGTGCCCGGTCTTGAGCGCGCCCATGGTGAGGAAAATCTGCAAGCCGGTGTAGACCAGCAGCGCATAAGCGATGTTGTCGCTTATCTTCCTGCGCCAATCCAGCTTGCCGGCGGCGCGTTTCCTTGCGCCTTCGCGGCCCAGCGCCTTATTCATGCGCATCTCCCTTGCTCTCCCGAATCGGGACTATCTCACCTCGGTCCGCCGCTTTCAAGCCCGGTAACCTTGTCGCGGGGGAGGCATGCCTAGCTGCGCCATGCAGGAATCTTGCCAAAAGACCTTCAAACAGCCGGCCGCCATGCTACATCGCCTGTCATGAGCACGACGACACTCGACGAAGCGGGTCTCGACACCCAGGCGCTGGCCGATTCCATGGCCGACGCGCCAGCCAACGCCGCGCCGCCGATTCCGCAGGGCGGGCTCGAAGTCGTCTCGATCGCCAAGAGCTACGACAAGCGCGCGGTGCTCTCCGACATCTCGCTGACCGTCGGCAAGGGCGAAGTGCTCGGCCTGCTCGGCCCCAACGGCGCCGGCAAGACCACGTGCTTCTATTCGATCATGGGGCTGGTCCGGCCCGACAGCGGCCGCATCCTGATGGACGGCGTCGACGTGACGAAGCTGCCGATGTACCGCCGGGCGATCCTCGGCCTTGGCTACCTGCCGCAGGAAACCAGCATCTTTCGCGGCATGACGGTGGAGCAGAACATCGCCTGCGTGCTGGAGATGGTCGAGCCGGACGAGGCGACGCGCCGGGCGGAGCTGGACCGGCTGCTCGAGGAGTTCCACCTGACCAAGCTGCGCGAAAGCGCGGCGATGGCGCTTTCGGGCGGCGAGCGGCGGCGTTGCGAGATCGCCCGCGCGCTGGCGGCCAAGCCGTCGATCATGCTGCTGGACGAGCCGTTCGCGGGCATCGATCCGCTGTCGATCGGCGACATCCGCGAACTGGTGAAGGATCTGAAGCGGCGCGGGATCGGCGTGCTGATCACCGACCACAACGTGCGCGAGACGCTCGACATCGTCGATCGCGCCTGCATCATCTATGGCGGACAGGTGCTGTTCGCGGGCAGCCCCGAGGATCTTGTCAACGACCCCAACGTCCGCCGGCTCTACCTCGGCGAAGGGTTCACCCTCTGATGCCGGGGCCAGGGGGGCGCTAGGCGATGGCGCTCGGGCCGAGGCTCGATCTGCGGCAATCCCAGTCGCTGGTGATGACGCCGCAGTTGCAGCAGGCGATCAAGCTGCTGGCGCTGTCGAACCTGGAAATCGAAGCCTTCATCGGCGAGGCGCTGGAGACCAATCCGCTGCTCGAGGCGGGCGACTTTTCCGTGCGCGAGACGGCGATGGCGGAACCGGGCGAGGAGCCGCGCGAGGACCCTTCGGCCGACGAGCTGATCCTGCGCGGCCAGGGCGAAGCCGACGCGCCGCTCGACATCGATCCCGCCGCACTCGATCGCGACCGCGATACCGGCGACTGGGCTGCGGCGCCCGGAAGCATGGGCGAGGCCGGGCCGGAGATCGACGAGCGCGGCGGTGACGGCCCGACGCTGGCGCAGCACCTCGACGCGCAAGTGGGAGCGGCGGTGGACGACGCGCGAGTGCTGTTCGTGGCGCGGCGCCTGATCGGCTTGCTCGACGAAGCGGGCTATCTGGCGACGCCGCTGCGCGAAGTGGCGAGCTTGCTGGACGTACCGCTGGCGCTGGCCGAACAGGCGCTGGCGGCGGTCCAGTCGCTCGACCCCACGGGCGTCGGGGCACGGTCGCTGTCGGAATGTCTGGCGCTCCAGGCCAGGGAAGCCGACCGCTACGACCCGTGCATGGCGCGGCTGATCGACAATCTCGAACTGCTCGCGCGCGGGGAGTTCGCCCGGCTCAAGCGGATGTGCGATGTCGACGACGAGGATTTCGCCGAAATGCTCGTCGAACTGCGCGGTTACGATCCGAAGCCGGGGCTGGCGATCGGCGGCGGCGAGCGCGCACCGGTCACGCCCGACATCCTGATCGCCGAGAAGGAAGACGGCGGCTGGGGCATCGAGATCAACCAGGCGACGCTGCCGCGCCTGATCGTGAACCGGCCCTATTACCTGGAGCTGCGCGGCGGCTGCACCGACAAGAGCGCGCGCGGCTGGCTGAGCGAGAAGCTGGCCGATGCGAAGGCGCTGGTGAAAGCGCTCGACCAGCGGCAGCGCACGATCCTCAAGGTCGCGGCCGAGATCGTCAAGCAGCAGGAAGGGTTCTTCCGCCGCGGCGTGGCGCACCTGAAGCCGCTGACGCTGCGCGCGGTCGCCGAAGCTATCGAGATGCACGAGAGCACGGTCAGCCGCGTCACCTCCAACAAGTACCTGAGCTGCAAGCGCGGGACGTTCGAGCTGAAGTACTTCTTCACCAGCGGCGTCGCCTCCGCGGACGGCGAGGGCGCGGTATCGGCGGAAGCGGTCAAGGCGCAGATCCGCGCATTGTGCGATGCCGAGGATCCGGACGACATCCTGTCCGACGACAAGCTGGTCGACCTGCTGCGCGGCAAGGGTTTCGACCTCGCCCGCCGCACGGTGGCCAAGTACCGCGAGGCGATAGGCATCGGCAGCTCGGTCCAGCGGCGGCGGCGGAAGAAGCTGGCGCGGGTCGCCTGAGCGCGGCCACGGCCCGCCGCAGTGTGGCACGAAAGACTCGGCCCATAGGTTAACGTTCTACACTCTTTATTAACCTTTTTCGTTGAGACACCGCTTGGTTAATGGCGATCAACACCTGTTAGCGGGTCGTAACGCGGTGGGTTAAAAGGGGGATAGCGATGCGCGTACTGCTGATCGAAGACGAGCCAACGACCGCCAAGGCGATCGAGCTCATGCTGACCACCGAGGGTTTCAACGTCTATTCGACGGATCTCGGCGAGGAAGGCCTCGATCTGGGCAAGCTGTATGATTACGACATCATCCTGCTCGATCTGAACCTGCCCGACATGCACGGTTACGACGTGCTCAAGAAGCTGCGCGTGGCCAAAGTGCAGACGCCGGTGCTGATCCTCTCCGGCATTTCCGAGATGGATTCGAAAATCCGCAGCTTCGGCTTCGGCGCCGACGATTACGTTACCAAGCCGTTCCATCGCGACGAGCTGGTCGCCCGCATCCATGCGGTGGTGCGCCGTTCCAAGGGCCACAGCCAGTCGGTCATCCGCACCGGCAAGCTGGCGGTCAACCTCGACGCCAAGACCGTGGAAGTCGATGGCGCCCGCGTCCACCTGACGGGCAAGGAATATGCGATGCTGGAGCTGCTTTCGCTCCGCAAGGGCACCACGCTGACCAAGGAAATGTTCCTCAACCACCTCTATGGCGGCA
>JBIQKC010000020.1:0-57162 GCA_044506885.1 Sphingomonadales bacterium | reverse complement strand
TGATGAACGTGCAGTTCGCGGTCAAGGACGGCGAAGTCTATCTGATCGAAGTGAATCCGCGCGCCAGCCGCACGGTGCCCTTCGTCGCCAAGGCCATCGGTCAGCAGATCGCCAAGATCGCCGCGCGGCTGATGGCGGGCGAAAAGCTGTCCGCTTTTCCGCCTATCAAGCGTGAGTTCGACTACATGGCGGTCAAGGAAGCGGTGTTCCCCTTCGCCCGTTTTCCGGGGTCCGACCCCGTTCTGACACCGGAGATGAAGTCCACCGGCGAAGTCATGGGCATCGATAAGGATTTTCCAACCGCCTACATCAAGAGCCAGTTGGGGGAGGGCACCCGCTTGCCCGAAGGCGGCACCCTGTTCGTGTCGGTCAAGGACAGCGACAAGGCGCATATCCTCGAGCCGGTGAAGCAACTCGTCGCGCTCGGCTTCAAGGTGGTGGCCACCGGTGGAACGGCCAAATATCTCGCCGATGCCGGCGTGACGGTAGAGCGGGTCAACAAGGTGGCCGAAGGACGCCCGCATATCGTCGACAAGATCATCGATGGACAGATCGCGCTGATCTTCAACACCACCGAAGGCTGGCAGAGCCACAAGGACAGCCAGTCTATCCGGGCCTCGGCGCTCAACGCCAAGGTTCCCTATTACACCACAGCCGCGGCCTCGGCGGCGGTGGCGCGGGCGATAACCTCGGTCAGGGCGAGCGAACTTGAAGTGCGTTCGTTGCAGGACTATTATGGTTGAAACTCGCGTTTCCCCGACAATAGAGTCCTTTTGAGCCGCTCCGGCGGCAAGGGGGCTCTTTGACGGGGGTGGCAGGACAGGAAACGACATGGAACGAGTGCCGATGCTCGCGGAAGGCTATGAGAAGCTGACCGCCGATCTCCGGGTTTTGCGTCAGGAGCGCCCTCGCATCGTCGATGCGATCGAGGAAGCGCGCGCGCACGGCGATCTGTCCGAGAATGCCGAATACCACGCCGCCAAGGAACGTCAGGGCCAGGTGGAGGCCCAGATCGCCGAGTTGGAGGACAAGGTCAGCCGCGCGCAGATCATCGACCCGTCGACACTGTCGGGCGATCGCGTCGTGTTCGGCGCGACCGTCACCGTCATCGACGAGGACGACAAGCCGCAGCGTTACCAGATCGTCGGCCAGGCCGAGGCCGACGCCAAGAACGGTCGGATTTCCTACGATTCCCCGCTCGGACGCGCATTGATCGGCAAGCAAGCCGGCGAAGAGGTCGAAGTGACCGTGCCTTCAGGCGACCGGTTCTACCTCGTCGACAAGATCGAATTCATCTGACGCCGGTCTTCTTCCCGCAAACGGGAAGGGGGCGGGTCATTCCGAAGGCAAGTCCGGTTCGAGCAACCGGTGCAGGTGGACGATGACGTATTTCATCTCCGCGTCGTCCACCGTGCGCTGCGCCCAGGCGCGCCATGCATCTTCGGCTTCGGCGTAGCTCGGATAAATGCCGACGATGTGAATGTCCTTGAGATCCTCGAATTCGAGGGTCCGCGGATCTGTCACGCGCCCGCCCATCACGAGATGCAGCAACTGCTTCGCCATTCGAGGTGCCTTTCGCGAACCGGTTTCAGGTGTTCCTTTACGCGGTTCGCGCCATGCTGCAAATGCGAAACAATCAGCTGACGCGGTCGCGGATCGCCTGGCCGAGCCGCTTGCCGGCATCGCGCGCCGCCGCACGCGCGCTGTCGGTCAGTTCGCCGGCCCTGTGCGCGGTGTCGCGGGCGGAGTGCCCGACATTCTCGCCAAGCTTCTCGAGCTTCCCCGCACCCGCACGCCCGGCGTCGCTCGCAGTATCCATGGCCTGTTGGGCATAGGCGATCGCCAGTTCCGCACCGATTGCGGCGAGCCCGGCGGCCCTTCGTCCCAGCTTGCGCGTGGGCGAACGCTTGAACAGGCTGCTCACAAGAACGCCGATCGTCGCCGCGCCCGCGACGGTGATGATCGGGTGCTCTTTCGCGAATGCCGTGAACTTGTCCTTTGCTTCGATCGCCCTCTCGCCCGCACGGTCGAACATCGTCGTGCGGTCGAAATCGCGATGGCGCGCCTCGCCGGCTTCGATCTTCTGCTTCAGCTTCTCACGCTTCGCGTCGCTCATCGGTCAACTCCAGGGAAAACTCAGTCCTCGTCCGAACGGGCGGCCGCGCTGTCCGGTTCCTCATCCTCGCCCGCGTCCTATTCCATGGGATCGAGGAGGTCCGCCAGCGCTCCGAGCAAGGGCTTGCGCGCAAACCACACCACCACCGCCGCGACCGCCGCGGCGACCTTGCCGCGGTTGTCGTCGGCGTAGTCCACCGCCTCGTCGAGAACGTCCATCGCCGCATCGCCCAGCCGGCTCGAAATCCGTGCGCTCACGGGCCGCTCGCGCAAGTCTTCGCGAATGACCTGCAAGTCCGAGCGGAACAGCCGCAACGCGGAATCGCGCAACGCCCTGTCCTCGATCAGCCGCCGCTCGAGATCGTTCATGCGCCGGGTTCCGAATCTTTGTCGATGGCGTCCATCAGCGCATTCCAGCGTTTCGAGGCCGCTCGCGCGCACAGCACCGCGCCGAGGGCGAGCAGAGCGACGACCAGCACGCTCGCGCCGAATGCGGTCAGCCATGGCGCAAGGGCGATGATCATGCCCACCGTCAGGCCGATAAGCGCGAGAAAGCCGAGCGCCGCCGCAACCATCGTGAAGACGAACGCCGCCTTCGCCCGATCGGCGACGAACGCGGCGCGCGTCTTCTGATAGGTCAGCTCGGCTTCGAGATACGTCTTCCCGTCGTCGACCAGCGCCTCGACGTCCTCGAGCAGCGAACGCGCTTCCGCATCCTCATCGGGAGCGGTCCCGCCGGCATCGGCAGGGGCAACCGCGCCGTCTTCCGGCGGACTCACCGCCTGAAGAGGCGAGCCAGAAGGAATCCGGCGAGCGCGGCCAGGCCGACAGCGGCGGCCGGGCTCTTGCGGACCAGTTCACGCGCGTCCTCGCCCAGCTCTTCGACCGATTTCTGATCGAGCTTCGCGGCGGTGCGCTGCAACGATTTCGAGGCGCTGCGGGCATAGTCGCCGTACTTCGGCCCCAGCTTTTCGTCGATGACGCCGGCGTTCTCGTCGACGACGCGGCCCAGGCTGTTCAGCGCGTCGCTGGCCCTGGCCTTGCCTTCCACCGCCAGTTCGCCGGCCTTCGTCTTCGCTTCGCTCGCCCAGTCGTCACCCTTGGATTTGGCCTGCGTGCGATAGACCTGCGCGCGTTCCCTGGCGTCCTCGCCCAGCAGGGTCGCGCCCGCGCGCGCCTCTTCCAGCGCGGCGTTGAAGCGCGATTTGGCTTCCGTGCGCTTGTCCGCGCCAGAGGCTGCCCCCGCGGCTGACTTGGTCACGGCTTTGGACCTGGACGGGGTCTTGCGCGCCCCGGTGGACTTGGATGCTGTCTCGGCCATGTCGTTCCTTTCCGTCGCTTTCGCATAACCCGTTTCGGGGCTTCGCGCTTGCAAAATCGAACGCGACTTGCACCGCTTGGTTCCGCCGCATAGGAGGCCCCCGAACCGGAGTATGGCGCCTCCGATATGGAGGTGTCATAGCCAATTACAACACCCCGACCGACCGGAGCCTGGAATGACCGCCATTATCGATATCCACGGACGAGAAATCCTCGACAGCCGGGGCAATCCGACGGTGGAAGTGGATGTCCTGCTGGATGACGGCAGCTTCGGCCGCGCCGCGGCGCCCTCTGGCGCTTCGACCGGCGCGCACGAAGCGGTCGAACTGCGCGACGGCGACAAGGGGCGTTATCTCGGCAAGGGCGTGCGCAAGGCCGTCGACGCTGTCAACGACGAGATTGCCGACGCGCTGCTCGGCATCGATGCGGAGGATCAGCGCGACATCGACCTCGCGATGATCGCGCTCGACGGCACGCCCAACAAGGCCCGCCTCGGCGCCAACGCCATCCTCGGCGTCAGCCTCGCCGCGGCCAAGGCCGCCGCCAATGCGCGCGGGCTGCCGCTCTATTCCTACGTCGGCGGCGTGTCGGCGCATGTCCTGCCCGTGCCGATGATGAACATCGTCAACGGCGGCGAGCACGCCGACAATCCGATCGACTTCCAGGAGTTCATGGTCATGCCGGTCGGCGCGCCGACGCTGGCGGAAGCCGTGCGCTGGGGCGCGGAGATATTCCATACGTTGAAGAAGGGCCTGCACGACAAGGGGCTGTCAACGGCCGTGGGCGACGAAGGCGGCTTCGCGCCCAACCTCGCCAGCACCCGCGCTGCGCTCGATTTCATCATGGCCTCGATCGAGCAGGCCGGTTTCACGCCGGGCGAGGACGTAGTGCTGGCGCTCGACTGCGCCTCGACCGAATTCTTCAAGGGCGGCAAGTACGAGATAAGCGGGGAAGGGCTGAGCTTCGGCCCCGTCGAGTTCGCGGATTATCTCGCAGACCTCTGCAACGCCTATCCGATCCGCTCGATCGAAGACGGCATGAGCGAGGACGATTTCGAAGGCTGGAAGGCGCTGACCGACAAGGTCGGCGACAGGGTCCAGCTCGTCGGCGACGACCTGTTCGTCACCAATCCCGAACGCCTCGCACTGGGCATCGGCAAGGGGCTCGCCAATTCGCTGCTGGTCAAGGTCAATCAGATCGGCACCCTCACCGAAACGCTGCAAGCGGTCGATATTGCGCAGCGCGCCGGCTACACCGCCGTGATGAGCCACCGTTCGGGCGAGACCGAGGACGCCACGATCGCCGACCTTGCCGTCGCCACCAACTGCGGCCAGATCAAGACCGGCTCGCTCGCCCGTTCGGACCGCCTCGCCAAGTACAACCAGCTCATCCGCATCGAGGAAGAACTTGGCGACAGCGCCGTCTATGCGGGCGGGCAGTGCTTCGGACGGCTCGCGCGCTGACCGCTGGCGCGCCCGCATCGGCGAAGTTTTTCGACCGGACGCCGCTCGACCAAACGCCATCCGGCGCCGACGGACACGGTTGTCCGCGACGGGAACCGATCCTAAGGCGGTTCCATTCGTAACCGGATGCGTGGATCGCGCGCCACCAGAGGACTTTCGAATGACCAATCGCCTGATCGCCGCGCTGTTGCTCGGCGCCGCCACCGTTACCCTCGGCCCCATCGCCTGCCGCGATACCGGGACCGAAACAGCGGCACGCGCGCCGGGTACCGAGCCGGGTATCCTCCTCGCCTCGATGGATACCTCGGTCAGTCCTGGCGACGATTTCTACGCTTATGCCAACGGCGGCTGGATGAAGGCCAACGAGATTCCCGCCGACCGATCGAGCATCGGCGGCTTCTGGATCGCCGACCAGCAGACCGAGAAGAACCTTCAGACGCTGCTCGCCGGGCTCGAAGAGAGCGAGCCGGAGGCGGAGAGCGAAGCCGCGCTGGTCAAGGCCTACTACGACGCGTTCCTCGATACCGCGACCATCGACAAGCTCGGCATGGCCCCAATCCAGCCCGATTTGCGGCGGATCGAGGCGATTGCAGACAAGACCCAGCTCGCACGCGTTCTCGGCGGCAATGTTCGCGCAGACGTCGACCCGCTCAACGCAACCGACATGGGCACCGAGAACCTGTTCGGCCTGTTCGTCACCCAGGCGCTCGCGGAGCGCGAGGTGATGCCCTACATCCTCCAGGGCGGGCTCGGCATGCCCGAGCGCGAGTACTACCTCTCATCCTCGCCCGAGATGCGCGCTCATCAGACCGCCTATCGCGCCTATATCGAGGATCTGCTGGCCGCGGCCGGCGTGACCGATGCCGCCGCCAGGGCGCGGCGGATCTACGATCTCGAAGTCAAGATCGCCCGCGCGCACGCCACGCGCGAGGAAAGCGACGACTGGGAAAACGCCAAACAGGTCTGGACCCGCGCCGATTTCGAACGGAAGGCCTCCGGCTTCGACTGGGAGACCTTTTTCGACGCCGCGCAACTCGCCGGACAGCAGAAGTTCAATGCTTTCCAGGCTGGGGCTATTCCCAAACTCGCCGCGTTGGTCGGTTCGGAGCCGCTGGAAAGCTGGAAGGACTGGCTCACCTTCCACCAGATCAACAAGAACAGCAGCGTCCTTCCCGGCGCGATCGACGACCTGTCGTTCGCCTTCTTCGGAACCCAGCTTACCGGCGCCGAGGAACAGCGCACGCGCGAGAAGCGGGCGCTCTCGGCCGTCAACGCCAACATCGGTGACGCGCTCGGCCAGCTCTATGTCGCCGAATATTTCTCCCCTGCGGACAAGGCCGCGATCCAGCAGATGGTCGATAACATCAAGGCCGCGTTCGTCCGCCGCATCGACGCGCTCGAATGGATGACGCCGGCGACCAAGGAAGAGGCCAAGACCAAGGTCGAAACCATGGCGGTCGGCGTCGGCTATCCCGACCAATGGACCGATTATTCCGGGCTCCAGCTTGCTGCGGACACCGCCTACGCCAACAAGCAGGCCGCCGAAGCGCTCTATTACCGCCAGCAGCTCGCGAAGATCGGCAAGCCGCTCGACAAGGGCGAATGGTGGATGAACGCGCAGCTCGTCAACGCGGTGAACCTGCCGGTGCAGAACGCGCTCAACTTCCCGGCCGCTATCCTCCAGCCGCCGTTCTACGATCCCTCAGCCGACGCCGCCTACAACTACGGCGCGATCGGCGCGGTGATAGGGCACGAGATCAGCCACAGCTTCGACGATGCCGGCGCGCTGTTCGATTCCACGGGGCTGATGCGAAACTGGTGGACCGACAGCGACCGCGCCACCTTCCAGACCAACGCCAGGGCGCTCACCGACCAGTACGACCTCTACGAGCCGTTCCCCGGCCTCAACGTCAGGGGCGAGCTGACGCTGGGCGAGAACATCGCCGACCTTGCCGGCCTCGCTGCGGCTTACGACGCCTACCGCGCATCGTTGGGAGACGAGGATGCGCCCGTGCTCGAAGGCTTCAGCGGCGACCAGCGTTTCTTCATCGCCTACGCACAAGCTTGGGCGACCAAGATGCGCGAGGCAGCCCTGCGCCAACGCATCGCCACCGACGGCCACGCTCCCGGCCAGTACCGCGCGCTAACCGTGCGCAACCTCGACGCCTGGTACGATGCGTTCGACGTGCAGCCGGACGACACGCTCTACCTGCCGCCGGAAAAGCGGGTGCGGATCTGGTAGTCGCGAAAAATCAGCGCGCCGCCACAATCAGGCGGTAGCCGACATCGAGCTCGTCGAGGTCGAGCAGATCGTGGTGCTTCCGGTTCCACGCGCCGCTGGCAAGGTCGGCTTCGAGCCGCGCGAGTCCTGCATCGAGGCCATCCAGCGCCCAGAACGACGAGCTGCCCCGCCGGATGCGGGGATCGAGATAGGCTTCCGGCCGGCGCCAGTAGGCATAGAGGAAGCCGTCGCTGCAATCGCCGGGTATGGGGACCGGCTCAATGCTCACGTGGCCGAGCCAGCGCTCATAGTCGGCCATCGAAGGCATCTGCGCGCGATCGAGCGCGGCAAGCCGGGGCAGGTAGTCGATCAGCCATGCCGAGCGTTGGTCGGGGTCGAAAGTCAGAATTACGACCGGCCCGCGCGTGACCCGGCGCATTTCCTTCAGCCCTTTCGCCTTGTCGCTCCAGTGATGGACCGTAAGGACGGCCATCGAGGCGTCGAAACTCTTGTCGGTGAAGGGTAGCGCCTCGGCATGGCCGACGATCGCCGGTGCGGCCGAACCGGCCCGTTGGCGGATCATCTCCGGCGAGGGCTCTATCGCCGTTACCCGCAAGCCGGCCGGCTCGTAAGAGCCCGTTCCGGCGCCGACATTGAGCACCGTTTCCGCCGATCCCAGCGCATCGCGTATCAGCCGGGCGATCCGCGGGTCGGGTTTCCTCAGATCGGAATAGTCGATCCCTATCCGGTCATAGATCGGTTGGGGCGTGGACATGAGGAGTGGCTTTGCGCTCACTGCGATGGCGGGTTGCCGGCCGCCGTCAGCCGCGCGATCTGATCCTCGGCAAGCTCAAGCTTCAACGCCTCGAACTGGATGTCGAGTTGCTCGGGCACACGGGCGCTGGCGATCGGGGCGGTCACGCCGGGCTGGGCCAGCAGCCAGGCGAGGGCGACCGCGCCATGGCTTGCGCCGGTTTCCCCGGCCACCGCGTCGAGCGCGGGCAGCACCGTCAGCCCCTTATCGAAGAAGCGTTCGATGCTCGATCCGCGGTTGTGTCGCTCCAAGTCCTCGCGGGTGCGGTATTTGCCGGTCAGGAACCCGGCGGCGAGGCCGAACCATGGGAAATGGGCGATGCCGTTGGCGATGCAGAATTCCTGCAACTGCGGATCGAAGAAATCGCGTTCGATGAGGTTGTATTCGTTCTGGAGGGCGGTGAAGGGAGTCTTCCCATTGGAATGTGATACGGTGTGAAGCGCGCGCAGGCGGTCGAGGGTGAAGTTCGATGCCCCCAGTTCGCGCACCTGGCCCGCTTTCACCAGCGCATCGAAGCCGGCCGCGACATCCTCGAGCGGCGTCTGCTCTTCGTCGCGGTGGGCATAGTAAAGGTCGACATAGTCCGATTGCAGGCGATCGAGACTCGTTTGAAGTTCGTTATGGACTCGTTGCGGTTCGAGATCGCCCGGTTTGCCGAACATCCCGGTCTTGGTGGCGACGCGCATTTCCGCGCGAACGCCTCGGGACTTCAGCCACTTGCCGATGACCGCTTCGCTCTCGCCGCCCTTGTGGCCGGGGGCCCAGACCGAATAGCCCTGCGCCGTGTCGATCATCCGTCCGCCGGCCTCGTAGAACCGGTCGAGCACCGCGAAGCTCTCGTCCTCGCTCGCCGTCCAGCCGAACACATTACCGCCCAGAACAAGTGGAATTCCGGCTACCGACCAATGATCTGTCATGAAAGCTTCTCCTGAATTTCCAGCAGCGCCATGGCGGCCCTGGCCGCGCCTCCGCCCTTGTCGAGCTGCGCCGGATCGGCGCGAACCACGGCCTGCGCCTCGTTCTCGACAGTAAGCACGCCGTTGCCCACGGCAATTCCGTCCATCGTCAGCGCCATGATCCCGCGCGCGCTTTCACCCGCAACGATTTCAAAGTGATACGTCTCACCCCTGATGACCACACCGAGCGCGACGAAGCCGTCGTAGACGCCGCTTTCCGCCGCTGCGGCGATGGCGCCGGGCAGTTCCAGCGCGCCCGGTACGGTCAGCACGTCGACGCCATGCCCCGCCGCCTCGAGCGCGCCACGCGCGCCGGCGATCAGCATGTCGTTCAGGTGTTCGTAGAACCGGGCTTCAACTATCAGGAACTTTGCCATTTATTCTCTCATGCAATCGGCAGTTCGCCGACAATGGACAGATCGTATCCTTCCAGCCCGACCAGTGCGTGCCTGGTATTGGTCAGCAACACCATATCGCGCACGCCCAGCTCGGCGAGGATCTGCGCGCCCACGCCATAGTCGCGCTGTTCGGCGGGCATGTCACCTTCATCGGCCGTGTGCGCGCGCTCCAGTCCGCGAATGGCGCGGGTGGCGTGGTCGGCCGACGGGCTGTTGATCAGCACCACCACGCCCGAACCGTGCTCGCCGATCGCGCGCATGGCGCCCTCCAGCAGTCCGCAACGTTCGGTGTCGTGGCCGAAAACGTCGTCGAACACCGACAGCGCGTGCATCCGCACAAGGGTCGGCTGGGCCGGATCGATATGGCCCTTGACCAGGGCCAGCGTCTCGCCATCGGTCGCCTTGTTGTAGAAGCCGATCGCTCGCCAGTCGCCGCCCCAGCGGCTTGTGAAGCGCCCTTCGGAGCGTTTCTGAACGAGATGGTCGTGGCGGCGGCGATAGGCGATCAGGTCGCGAATCGTGCCGACCTTGAGGCCGTGGAGCCGGGCGAAGCGCAGCAGATCGTCGAGCCGCGCCATGGAGCCGTCCTCGGCCATGATCTCGCAGATCACGCCCGACGGATTGAGCCCCGCGAGACGCGAGATGTCGACCGCCGCCTCGGTGTGTCCGGCGCGAACCAGCACGCCGCCTTCGCGCGCCACCAGCGGGAAGACGTGCCCAGGGCTGACGATGTCGTCGGGCCCCTTGGCCGCGTCGATCGCCACCGAGATAGTCCGCGCCCGGTCGGCGGCGCTGATGCCGGTGCTGATTCCCTCGCGCGCCTCGATAGAGGTGGTGAAGGCGGTTTCCATCCGGCTGCGGTTGACCCGGCTCATCGGTTGCAGGCCCAGCGCATCGACCCGCTGCCTGACCATGGCCAGGCAGATCAGCCCACGGCCGTGCGTGGCCATGAAGTTGATCGCATCGGGCGTCGCCATCTGCGCCGGAATTATCAGATCGCCTTCGTTCTCGCGGTCCTCATCGTCCACCAGCACGAACATCCGCCCGTTGCGCGCCTCGTCGATGATCTGTTCGATCGGCACCAGCACCGGCGTGTCATCGTTCTGCGCCAGAAAGCGCTCCAGCTTTCCGAGGGTGTCCGCGGTCGGATTCCACCCCGCTTCGGTACAGTCGCGAAGCGTATTGGCGTGAAGTCCCGCCGCGCGCGCCAGCCCGGCGCGAGTCATCTTCCCATCGCCAACCAGCGCGCGGACCTGTTCGATAACGTTGCTGCTCATAGGGCGCCGTTTAATCACATCACAATGTGATAACAAGCGGAATCATTCACATCGTGATACTGCTTGCGCCCATTTCAGACGCCGCCCATTGAAGAGCGGTGACCGACCTCATGCAGAATCGCGACGAACTGCTCAGTTCCTTCCGCCTGGCCATGCGCCACGTCGCGGCGACAGTCTATGCGGTAACGACGGGACATGGGGGAGGGCGCTACGGCATTCTCGCCACGGCAGTGAGTTCGCTCAGCTTCGATCCGCCATCGCTGCTTGTCTGCGTCAACCGGACCGCATCGCTCCATGCGCCGCTCGCCAGCGCGGAGATATTCTGCATCAACGTGCTGGGGCTGGGCAATCGCGACGTAGCCGAACAGTTCATGAAGCCAGGAAGCGACGATCGCTTCTCCGTCGGTCGATGGGAAGAGAGCCACGGCGTGCCGGTGCTCGCGACGGCGCAATCGAGCTTCGTATGCCTGCGCCGGGACTGCCACGATTTCGGTACGCATTCGATCTTCATCGGTGAACTCGTCGCAGCCCAGCACCGCAAGGACGCGGCGCCGCTGACGTATTACGACCGCCACTACATCGACATCAGCGGCGCCCCCGAACGGGCGCCCGATTGATCGATCATTCGCGGGTGAAAGGCTTGTCGCGCCTGGCGAGGAGATGCCCCGGCCAGGTGGGCGCTATGCCAGCGCCGAGATAATCGGCGATTTCGCGCTCCAGCAGCTGGGCCCGCGCCTCGGCCGAGGGGTAGGTGCGGCTATGGAACACGCCGCCGCCGGCGCGACGCCCGAGGCTCGTGCGCCAGAATGCCGGAGCGATGCGCGGGTCGTACCCGGCATTGGCAAGCAGATGCACCGAGAGCCGGTCGGCTTCCACTTCCACGTGCCGGTTGAGCTGCTGGTTGCGGCCGAATTCGCCGAAAAACCCCTTTTCGACCCCGGCGCTCGAAAGCCTGCGCCGGTGCTCGAGCACGAGATGGCCAAGCTCATGCGCGAACGCCACCGCGAGCTGCTCGTCCGAAGCGGCCACCGCGAAACCGTAGTTGACCTGGATCACCCGGCCGTCGGATCGCGCCCCAAGCGCGTCTTGCGCGCGAATCTCGACGAGGGCGCGGCAACCCGGAACCCCTTCCAGCGCCACCGATGCCTCGCGCCCGCCGCGCAGCGCCGTCAGCGCCAGCGGCTGCCCCACCGGCTGACCCGCCAGCAGATCGAACACGCTGTCGCGCACCGGCGCTTCGCCCTCGGCCTTCAGGGATGCCGTGGGGACGCCGGCGATTTCGACAAGGCCGTCGCCAGGTTTCAGATCCGCTCGCGCCGCGGGAGAATCCGACACGACCGCGGCCACCGCGACGGCCCCGTTGGCGAAGGAATCCCCGCCGAAGTCCCGCCGATATTGATCACGACTATGCACGACCATCCCGGTCACCGGCATCGTTTTGCGGCACAAGTGCGCGTTCGCGGTCAGGAGTCGCCCGGCTATCGCGGCGAGCCGCGCGTCCTGGGCCAGCAACGCGTCCAATGCGCTGTCTTGCGCGGCCGCCTGTTGCGCGGATGCAATAGCCGCGCAGGCCACGGCGAATTTCAAGGAACTTTTCATTTGTCTGGCGATTACGGCGGGTACAAGGTTAAGGAAACCGCAATCTTTACCCGGCAGAGGCAGGCGCTCGCGGGCGCGCCGTCGGCGTAAAGTACCGCGCGAGATGGTTTAATGGTTCCGTGTGGACAATTGGACACAAATCGGCCCGGAAGAGATTGCCGAGGGTTGACGCATTGAAATGCCGTGATATTTGAGCGGCGAGAAAAGAATGGAAGGGCATTAAATGGCTATTCGCAAAGTGCTTCTCGCCCTCGCTTCGGCGGGAATGGTATTCGGTTCGACGGCCGCCACCGCCGCGCCGGCGGTGGACAGCCTTCGTGCCGGGTCGCCGGTTGGCGAAGCGGAAGGCATGGGTGCGTGGAGCTGGATTCTCGGCCTGATCATCCTTGCCGGCGTCATTGGCGTCATCGCCGCCGATGGTGACGAAGAGCTTCCGGTCAGCCCGTAGTATCGGCCTGTCAGGCCACACCAAAGGCGCGGTGGAGTGATGACTCTGCCGCGCCTTTGCGTATGTGCGATTGGCGTATGCGTGACGAGCGCATAAGCTCTCACCCCAGCAAGCCCTGCTCCACTTCGACGACCGTGCGCACGCCAAGCATGGCCATGGTCCGGGCGCATTCACTGCGTAGCAGTTCAAGCGCTCTCGCCACGCCCGGTTCGCCCGCCGCGGCAAGGCCGTAGAGCGGAGCGCGCCCGGCAAGAACCGCATCGGCGCCGAGCGCCAGTGCCTTGACCACGTCGCTTCCACGCCGCACGCCGCTGTCGAGCAGCACCGCCATGCGCCCGCCCACGGCGTCGACGATGGCGGGCAGGGCGTCGATGGTGGCTATCGACGAATCCAGCGCCCTGCCGCCATGGTTGGATACGACTACCGCGTCCGCGCCCATCGCGAGCGCGCGTTCGGCGTCCTCGGGGTGGAGTACCCCCTTGAGCACGAGCTTGCCCGTCCAGCGGTCGCGCAGCACCCGGACGCCGTCCCAGTCGAGATCGTCCTGCTTGAACAGCGCGCCCGGCGGCGCGCCGCGGGTGACCTTAGCGCGAAGCCGGTCGGGCAGGTTCGCCTGGGTCGGTATGCCGCCGGTGAGAGCATAGCGGCCCATGACGCCGGCCAGCCAGCGCGGATGGCGCAGGACATCGAGCGTGTTGCGGGCATTGAGCTTGAACGGCGTGCCGAAGCCGTTGCGGTGGATGTATTCACGGTTCGGCGGAACGGGCATGTCGAGAGTCACGAGCAGCGCTTCGCAACCGAGATCGCGCGCCTTGTCCACCACCGCGTAGGACAGCGTCCGATCTTCCCACAGATAGAGCTGGAACCACTGCGTTCCGCCGGCCGCGGCGATTTCCTCCAGATCCATCGTGCTCGCGCTCGAAATCACGAACGGAACGCCCGCGTCGGCTGCCGCCCGCGCGAGGGCGAGATCGCCTCGATACCAGAGCAGGCCGGCCGCCCCGGTGGGTGCGACCGCCAGGGGGAAAGCCGCGGGACATCCGAGGATGGTCGTGCGCGTATCGATCGACTGGACACCGCGCAAAACGCGGGGGCGGAAGGTCACATGATCGAACGCGGCGCGGTTGCGAGCCATCCCGCCTTCGTCCTCGACGCCGCGTTCCGCGTATTCCCAGATACCGTGCGGCAACCGCTTGCGCGCCCGCTCGCGCAAGTCGGCGATATTGTAGCAGGCGAGGTCTGCGGAGCTAGCCACGCCCGAGGAACGGAATCTTGTTCTGCACCACCAGTCCTTCGTAGAAATTCAGGTGGTCGGGAATGTCGGCCATGTGGACGATGACTTCCGCAATATCCATTGGATCGGCCGACATGTCTTCCGGCAGCTTGACCGCGCCGGGCGCGATTTCCGTGGCGACGATGCCGGGATGAAAGATCGACGCGGCGATGTTGTGTTCGCGTCCGTCCACAGCCAGCGAGCGTGTCAATCCGTCGAGGCCCCACTTGCTGGCGGTATAGGCGGGGCTGTTCGCGCGCGGGACGCGCGCCGAAATGGAGCCGATGTTGATGATCCGCCCGTGTCCCTTGCCCTTCATCACCCGGAACGCCGCCCGGCTACACAGGAAGGCCGATGTCAGGTTGGTGTCGATGACCTTGCGCCACAGCTCGAGCGGCGTCTCGTCGACCGGCGTGCTGTCTGCGACGCCGGCGTTGTTGATCAGCACGTCGACCGTGCCGAAACGCTCCACCGCGCGGTCGAACAGGTTCTGCACCGCCGCCTCGTCGGTCACGTCGGTTGCAACCGCCAGCGCCTCGCGGCCATCCGCCTCCAGTCGCGCGACCAGCTTTTCCAGCCGCTCGGCCCGCCGCGCCGCCAGCACGATCCGTGCGCCCCTGGCCGCGAATGCCAGCGCGCAGGCTTCGCCGATGCCCGAACTCGCGCCGGTGACCACGACTACCCGGTCCTTGAGAATGCTCAACGCTCGCGTCTCCCTGATTGCTGTTGTCGGAGGGGCTTAGTGAAGCGCGCGGCCAAGCGAAACCATCAAATGCGGCCGAGGTGGCTTCATTCGCGGATTCCGGAAAACCGCAGCGCAGTCTTGTCAAACCCGCGCGAACGTTGAACCATGGCGGGAAAGAACACGATCATCGGGAGATGCCGCAATGGGTGAAGGCAAGTCCGCCGGAAGCGAGGGCAATGCGTCACGCCCTGCGTCGTCCGTGGACCGGCGGGCATTCCTGGGAGTCGCCGCCGGGACCGGCGCTGTCCTTGCCGGGATGGGCGCGCCGGCGAGTGCCGCCGGAAGCGCGGGCGGGCAAGTCGACTTTCCCGACGAGCGCGGAACCTTCGGTGGCGGCGGCAGCGCGGCTGGCGCGGTCAATCGCGCGGAAATCGACCTGTTCGACTGTGAAGTCGAAGGCGCCTGGCCGCGCGACCTCGACGGTGCGTTCTATCGCGTCGGGCCCGACCCGCAGTATCCCAAACCGCCCGAATATGCGTCCGACATCGTGTTCGACGGCGAAGGGCATGTCAGCATGTTCCGCATCAAGGACGGGCATGTCGACTACAAGACCCGCTATGCCCGCACCCAGCGCTGGAAAGCACAGCATGAGGCGCGCCGTTCGCTGTTCGGGATGTACCGCAATCCGCTGACCGACGACCCCAGCGTCGAGGGGCTCAGCCGGGGCACGGCCAATACCCAGCTGTTCCTGCATCACGGCAAGTTGCTGGTGTTCAAGGAAGACAGCCCGCCGGTCCACATGGACCCGCTGACGCTTGAGACGGTCGACGATTACTATACCTTCGGCGGCAAGCTGGACAGCCAGACGCACACCGCGCACCCCAAGATCGATCCGCTGACCGGGGAGTATATCAGCTTCGGCTATGAAGCGAACGGGCTGTTGTCGAAGGACATCTTCGTGTTTTCGGCCGACAGGGACGGCAACGTGACGTGGAGCGCCACGGTCGAGGCTCCTTACGCCGGCATGATGCACGACTTCGTCGTGACCCAGCAGCACATCGTGCTCTACCTGACCAACATGGTCGCCGACATGGACCTGATCCAGCGCGGCGGGGTCCACTTCTCCTACGATTCCCGCATGCCCTGCTACATGGGGGTGATGCGCCGTGGAGGGGACGGGAAGGACTTGCGCTGGTTCACCGGCCAGAACCTGTTCTGCACCCATGTGATGGGCGGCTGGTCCGAAGGCGACAAGATCATCGTCGACTGGGACGGGGGCGAGGGCAACCAGTTCCCGTTCTTCCCCAGCAAGCACGAACCGTTCGATCCCGCGAAGTCCACCGGCCTGATCCGGCGCTTCACCATCGACCTGTCGAGCCGCACCAACGACCGTTACCAGACGGAGACGCTGTTCCCCGAAGTCAGCGGCGTGCTCGCCCGGCAGGATGATCGCTTTCACACGCTGCCTTATCGTTACGGCTATCTCAACGGTTTCGGGCCGCGCGGGGGCTGGTGGATTGTCGACCACCAGGAAGGAACCACTCAGCTCGCCTCGGTGCCGGACTACCAGCTCTCCGAGATGACCTTCGTGCCGCGCCGGAAGGACGCGCCGGAAGGTGACGGTTACCTGATCGGGATCGGTTCCAGCACCAAGGAGAACGGACGTTCCGACCTGATCCTGATCGATACCAAGGACGTTGCGGCCGGGCCCGTCGCCAGGGTGAAGATGCCGTTCCAGTGCGTGGGACAGGTCCACGGCTTCTGGGCCGACGCCAGCGACATACCGGGCGCCGCGGCATGATGGCGCGAGCGGTGCGGGCGCTCGCCTCGCTGCTGTTGCTCACCCTCTTCGCCGCCGCCCCGGCGCAGGCGGAAAAGCGCATCGCGATCAGCTTCGACGACATCCCGCGCCACGAAGGCGGCTTCATGACGCCGGACGAACGAACCGTCGCCCTCATCGCCGGGTTGGCCGAGGCAGGCGTGGAACAGGCGGGATTCTTCGTCACCACCGGCAATCTCGACCAGCCGGCGGGCAAGGGCGGCGAGGCGCGGATCAGGGCTTATGCCGCCGCCGGCCACGCCATCGCCAACCATTCGCACGGTCACCTCTGGTTCCACCAGACGCCCGCCGCCGACTACATCGCCGATTTCAACCGCGCGGAAAACTGGCTGAAAGACATGCCGGGCAAGCGCCCGTGGTTCCGCTTCCCCTATCTCGACGAAGGCCGCGACATCGAACGGCGCGACGCAATGCGTGCAGCGATGAAGGAACGCGGCATCCTGAACGGCTATGTTACCATCGACGATTACGACTGGCATATCGACGGACTGGCCGCCCGAGCGATAGCGGAGGGCCGCGAAATCTCGCTCCACGCCTTGCGCGACCTCTACGTCGAGACCCTGGTCGGCACGGCCAACTTCTACGAGGATATGGCGCACGAGGTGCTCGGCCGCTCGCCGGCGCATGTCCTGCTGCTTCACGAAACCGACATCGCCGCGCTGTTCATGGTCGATCTGATCGCGGCGTTCCGGAACGACGGCTGGGCTATCGTGACCATGGACGAAGCCTATGCCGATCCCATCGCGCGGATCGAACCCGACACGCTCTATCTCGGCGGCGGGAGGCTAGCGGCGATCGCCGCAGCGGCTGGGCGCGAACCCGCGAGCCTGGTCTACGAGCGCACCGACGAGGATGTTCTGACGCGCCTGTTCGAGGAACGGGTGATCGTGAAAGCGGGGGACTGATGCGCCGGATGGCGGGGGTTCCGAAAGCCTTGGCGGCGGCCGCCTGCGCGGCGCTGCTGACGGTCGCGGCGACTGGGCAGGAGGGCTCCTCGATTCCCGTCGATGTCGAGCCGGGCCAGTGGGTCAGCACCGGGCGGACATGGGACGAGCAGCGCTTCAGCCCGATGGACCAGATCAACGCCGGCAATGTCGCGCAGCTCGGCCTCGCCTGGTACGCCGACATCGCCACCACGCGGGGCATGGAAGCGAGCCCGCTGGTGATCGACGGGGTGCTCTACAACATCCAGCCCTGGAACATCGTCACCGCCTACGATGCGAAGACCGGGCGCGTGCTGTGGACCCACGATCCTCAAGTGCCGCTCAAGTACGGGCGGCTGGCCTGCTGCGACATCGTTTCGCGCGGGGTGGCGGCGTGGGACGGCAAGATATTTGTCGGCGCGCTCGACGGGCGGCTGATCGCGCTCGACGCCAGGACCGGGGAGGAAGCCTGGTCAGCCCAGACCACCGATCCCGACAAGCCCTACACCATCACCGGCGCGCCGCGCGTCTATGGCGGGAAGGTCCTGATCGGCAATGGCGGGGCGGAGCTGGGCGTGCGCGGCTACGTCAGCGCCTACGATGCCGCCACCGGCAAGCTGCTCTGGCGCTGGCACACCGTGCCGGGCAATCCTGCCGACGGGTTCGAGAACGCGGCGATGGACATGGCCGCGAAGACCTGGACCGGCGAATGGTGGGCGGCGGGCGGCGGCGGAACGGTGTGGGATTCGATGGCCTACGACCCGGCGCTGGGCCTCGTCTACATCGGCACCGGCAACGGATCGCCCTGGGCGCGCGACTATCGCAGCCCCGGCGGCGGCGACAACCTGTTCCTCGCCTCGATCGTCGCGCTCGATGCGGAGACGGGCGAATACCGCTGGCACTACCAGACCGTGCCCGGCGAACAGTGGGACTATACCGCCACCCAGCAGATGATCCTCGCCGACATCCGCTTCGACGGGCGTATGCGCAAGATCATCATGCAAGCGCCCAAGAACGGGTTCTTCTACGTGCTCGACCGCGAAACCGGCGAGCTGCTGGGCGCCGAGAAGCTGGTGCCGATCAACTGGGCGAGCCATGTCGACATGGCGACCGGCCGCCCGGTCGAGAACCCGGAAGCGCGCTATGGCGCGGAGCCGGTGCTGGTCTCGCCCGGCGCGGGCGGAGCGCACAACTGGAACCCGATGGCCTACAGCCCGCTGACCGGACTGGTCTATGTGCCGGTCACGGAGACCTACATGTCCTACGCGCTGGCCGAGGAATACGACCCTGCTACGGGCGGGCTCGGCACCAGCTTCTTCGGCAACGACGAGAAGCGGCGGGCCATGGCCGAATATGCCGATGCCCATTCCAAGGGCTGGCTGGTGGCGTGGGACCCGGCGCGCGGCAAGGAAGCATGGCGCACGCCCGCCGAGCAGAAAGGCAGCGGCGGCGTGCTGGTGACGGCCGGCAACCTCGTCTTCCAGGGCAAGATCGGCACCACGTTCGCGGCCTATCGCGCCGATACCGGCGAAATGCTCTGGGAAATGCCGGTGCAGAACGTACCGATCGCCGCGCCGATCACCTACATGGTCGATGGCGAGCAGTATATCGCGGTCAACGCCGGCTGGGGCGGGGGGCTCGCCCATGTCGAGCGTTCGAACTATTCCGAACTGTTCCTGGGGCCGCCGCGCCTGCTGGTATTCAAGCTTGGGGGCACGGCAAAACTGCCGCCACCGCCGTCCGAATCGATGGCGGTGCCCGAACTGGCGCCGCCTCCGCCGCTTGCCGGCTCGCCGCAGCAGATCGCGCTGGGCGAGCGGCTCTATGCCGCGAACTGCGCGCTATGCCACGGCGCCGCGGCGCGCGGCGGAATCAAGGACCTGCGGCACATGGAACCCGCCACGCATACGGCCTTCATCGACATCGTGATCGGCGGCAAGCTGGCGCGCAGCGGCATGGCGAGCTTTGCCGACCTACTCTCGCCGGACGAGGCCGAGGCCATCCATCACTACCTGATTTCACGCGCCCATGAGGACTGGGAGGATTGAACCGATGACCCGCTGTTTCGCCGCGCTAGCCGCCGCCTGTTTCCTTGCCGCCTCGCCGGCCCAGGCAAAGGTCGACTACGCCCCCAGCTACGCGCAGGATCGCGCGGAGATCGAGGACCTGATGGCGCGCTATCTGTTCGCCATCGATTACCACGACTGGGACGCCTACGTCGCGACCTTCACCGAGGATGGCGAGATCGAGTTTGCCAGCGGAGCCTACACCGGCCGCGAAGCGATCCGCGAAGCCGTGACGCGCTTTGCCGAGGGGATCGGCCGTTTCTACACGACCGAGAATGGCCAACCCGCCAAGCTGCGCCACGTGATCCTGCAATCCGCCGTACGGGTGGAGGGCGACCGCGCCTGGGCGCGCTCGCTGTGGGTTGAAATGGCCAACGACGGTCCCGAGGATTCGCTCAAGATGGGCACCTTCGGCACCTACGAAGACGAGCTGAGCCGCGTGGACGGCCGATGGCTGCTGGCCAAGCGGCGCGTGCTCAACGACTTCCTCGAAGGCCGCCACTCCGGCCCCGGCAACCCGGTGAGCGACCTCGACGCACAGGCCGAGGCGTTTCTGGCCGGGGAATGAGAGGGGGTGGTGGACGCACTAGGGCTCGAACCTAGGACCCGCTGATTAAGAGTCAGCTGCTCTACCAACTGAGCTATGCGTCCGTTCCCGTTCGGGGAAGCCCCGCGAATCGCGGGAAGCGCCCATATAGCGATTGTCTCGACGCTGAAAAGGGCCCGTTGCGTCAGGCAAAGCCCCGGCTGCCGGCGCGGCGGCCCCAGCGTTCGACCATCATCAGCGTGCCGATGCAGACCATGTTGGTCATCATCGAAGATCCGCCGTGGCTCATGAAGGGCAGGGGTATCCCGACCACCGGGGCTAGGCCCATGACCATCATCAGGTTGATGGCGATGTAGAAGAAGATCGTGGCGGTCATGCCCCCGGCGAGCAGGCGCGAGAAACGGTCGGGCGCGATGCGGGCCACGGTCCATCCCCACCGCAGGACGATACCGAACACCAGCAGCACGAACAGCCCGCCAAGCATGCCCCACTCCTCCGCCATCGTGGCGAAGACGAAGTCGGTATGCGGTTCCGGAAGGTAATTGAGGTGGCTCTGCGACCCCTCGCCGAAGCCTTTTCCGGTGATGCCGCCCGATCCGATCGCGATCTTCGACTGGGTGATATGATAGCCGGCTCCGAGCGGGTCGCTTTCCGGATCGAGGAATGTCGTGACACGCCGTCGCTGATAGTCGTGGAGACCGAAGAAATAGGCCAGCGGCGCTATCACCAGCGCGGCGACGCCGGCCCAGGCGAACCAGCGTATCGGCAGCCCGGCGAGGAACATCACCACCAGTCCGCCGAAAGCGATCGCCAGCGCGGTGCCGAGATCGGGCTGAAGGAGCACGAGGGCCATCGGCACGCCGACCAGCAATCCGGCCGGCGCGAGCGCGCGCCATGTTCCCGTCATCGCCACTGGGAGCGAATGATAGAACGCCGCGAGCACGACCACGATTGCGGGCTTCATCAGCTCCGAAGGCTGCAATGTGATCACGCCCAGATCGAGCCAGCGCTGGCTGCCCCCGCCGATCGCGCCGATCGTCTCGACCGCGATGAGCAGGAGCAGAATGACGCCGTAGCCGGGGTAGGCGACAGCCCGCACGAGTTCGCGCGGCAGGAACGAGATCACGAATGCCACGACCAGGAACACCCCGAAGCGAATGAGGTGCGAAGTCGCGTACGGCTCCATCGAGCCGCTGGCGGCCGAATAGAGGACCGCGGCTCCAAATGCGGTCAGAAGCGCCAGAGGCAACAGCATGCGCCAGGGAATGCCAGCCAACGGCGTGGGGAGGACGCCGAACTTCATCGGGTTGTCCCTGCGGGCGGCGCGCCGGTTGCACCCGGTTCGGCGGCCTGCGAAGCCGTTTCACTCGCCGCGGGTTCGACCGCAACGCGCGCTTCGGCATCGACCGGGTTTGCGGTTGCCATGGGGGGCACGGTTGGCGCGGGCGGCACCTCGAAGCCGGCGTCCGCGGCAAAGCGCGCGTAATTTGCCGCCAGCCTTTCCTGCGCGGTGCCGCCCCATTGCGCCTCCAGCGCATGCAATGCATCGAGACCCTTTTGCGGATCGAACAGGAACGTGAGCACGTCGCGCGCAACGGGCGCGGCGGCGCTCGATCCTCCCATCCCATGCTCGATCACCACCGCGCCAGCGTAGCGTGGCCGGTCAACCGGCGCAAAGAAGACGAACAGGCCGTGATCGCGGAAGCGCCGCTCCACGCCGGCTCCGCCGCGCCCACCGCTTGAAATGCCGCGCACTTGCGCCGTGCCGGTCTTGCCGGCCATCAGTATGTCCGGAAACGGCAAGCGGCTACGCCCCGCCGTGCCGGCGCCGTTCACCACCTCGGACATCGCCTGTCGCACGCGTTCGAAATGGGCGGGATCGTAGGAGAAATCGGATGGCGTCGGTCCTTGGCCAGCGATCAGGCGCGGGCGCACCTGCCGACCGGATGCGATACAGGCCGACATCGTCGCAAGTTGAAGCGGGTTCACAATCACATAGCCCTGGCCGATCACCGCATTCAGCGAATCCGAAGGGCTCCAGGCCTGATCGAAGCGGCGGCGTTTCCAGGCGGCGTCGGGGATCGTTCCGTAGCTCTGACTCAGCACCGGCAGATCGAAGCGCTCGCCGAGTCCCAGCGAGCGCGCCATCGCCGCGATGATCTCGTAACCGTGGCGGTGGGCCATCGAATAGAAGTAGGTGTTGCAACTCCGCGCGATAGCCCGGTGCATGTTCATCGGCCCGTGCCGGCCGAGACAGCGGAACACGCGATTGCCGAGACGGTAGCCGCCGCCGCAGTTCACGATCTCGTCGGGGTCGATGCCCGCCTCCAGCAGCGCCATCGCCGCCATCGGCTTCAGCGTCGATCCGGGTGGATAGAGCGCGTTCAGCACCTTGTTGCGCAGCGGTACGCGGTCGTCTTCGCTGAGCATACGATATTCGACGCGACCGATGCCGTCGGAGAAGCTGTTGGGATCGAAGCTCGGCATCGAGGCCATGCACAGCAGGTCCCCGGTCTGGCAGTCCATCACCACCACCGAACCGCTTTCCGGACCGATCCGTCGTGCGGCATAGTCCTGCAATGGCCCGTCGACGGTCAGCTTGATGGAGCGTCCCTGAATATCCTCGCGTGTTTCCAGATCGCGTACGATGCGGCCGGTTGCCGTGACTTCGACCCGGCGCGCGCCGGGCTGGCCGCGCAGCGTCTGCTCGAATTGCTTTTCCAGCCCGTCCTTGCCCAGCTTGAAACCCGGCGTGACCAGCAAGGGAATCCGTTCCGCCTCGTAATCCTCGCTCGAAGCGGCGCCGACATAGCCGATCAGATGGCCAACCGCCGGACCCGTCGGATAATAGCGGGAGAACCCGCGCTGCGGAATGACGCCGTGGAGTTCCGGCAGCCGCACGCTGACCGCGGCAAATGTCTCGTAATCCAGCCCGTCGGCGACCTGCACGGGCTGAAATCTGGCCGACCTGTCGAGCTTGTCGCGCAAATCCTGCATCTCGATCGGCGTGAAGCTGAGCAGCTGCCCCAATGTCGCGATCGTCTGCTCGGGATCGCGCAAGCGCTCGGGAATGACGTCGACGCGAAAATCGGCGCGGTTGGAAGCGAGCGGCGATCCGTTGCGATCGAGGATCCAGCCGCGACGCGGCGGAATCAGATAGAGATTCACCCGATTGCTTTCCGCCTCCATCTCGTACTTCTCGTTCTCGGCGACGGCGATGTACCCCATGCGCGCCGCCAGCAGCAGCCCGACGCCGCCTTGGATCGCGCCGACGACGAAGCTCCGCCGGTCGAAGGTTTGGGCGAGAGTGGAGGCGGTGAACTTCTGCCGCATGTTCAACCCAGGCGGCGGACGCGCATCAATCGCAGGCGATCGAACAGCGCGACAAGGCGGGCGAGGAGGGGAAAAAGCATGATCGACAACACCAGCTGCGGCGCGATGGCCGAAAGCTGAACGGACGTCAGCGCGGTTCCGGAAAACAACGCAGCCAGCCCGATGTAGACGATTATGAGCGCGGTCGCCGTCAACCAGTCGAGCCAGAAACTGCGCCAGGGGAAACGCATCTCGATCATCTCTATGGCAAACAGCGCCAGCGAGAACAGCAGGATAGCACTTCCCATCGGCTGGCCCGAATAGAGATCGTCGAACGCCCCGAGGGGCAGACCGGCCCAGAGCGGGAGCAGGCCGGGGCGAAGGAGGCGCCAGGCGATCAGCATCAGGAAGCCGAGCGGGGGAACAATAGGGACCGAGGCGATCACCGGCAGCCACGGCGTCGACGATCCGAGCAGGATGGTGAACCACGGGACGCCATAGGCAAGCAGCGGAGAATGCGCCCGGTTGATCCTGCTGCCGAACTGGTCGCGCCGCGATTGGGGATTCAGCCGCTCCATCAGTTTTCGGGCGCCTGTTCCGGCGTAGCGCTATCGAGGACTTCGCGCGCTTCGGGATGCCAGACAGGCTCCACGGTGACGAAGTCGGTCGCGGCCGGGTTGCTCAGCAACTGGGCGATCGCGCCATCCCTGGTGATCTCCGTCACCATCGCCACGGCAATTCCGGGCCGGAACAAGCCTCCCGCCCCGGACGTGACGAAGACATCGCCTTCCTCCAGCGGGTTGATGCCGAGATTGATCAGGCGCAGGCGCAGCGATCCGTCGGAACGCCCCTCGGCGAACGCCACTACGCTGTCGGTCGCCCGGCGCACCGGCACCATGCTTTCGCTGTCGGTCAGCAGCAGTACGCGCGCGCTGCCGCGACCGACCGCCACCACCCGGCCGACCAGCCCCATGGGCGAAACGACGGGCATTCCCACCCGCACACCGTCGCTGCTTCCGGCCGCGATGAAGCCGAATCTGCGCGCGCTCGACGAGGTCGAGCCGATCAGCCGCGTGACTGCGACTGGCTGGGTCTCGGTTTCGGCGATGCCCAGCACCGCCTTGAGCCGCGCATTTTCCTGCGCGACGGCTTCCGCTTCGGCGAGCCGGACGCGCGCGATTTGCGCCTCTCGTTCGAGCTCGGCGTTGCGGCTGCCCGCGCGGTAATAGGCGGCGATCGCTTCAAACACGCTCTGTCCGCCGGTCCTGCCCGCCGCGCCCGCCGATCCGGCCGGCGCGGCGACGTCGGCCGCCATCGCGCGCAAGCCGTCGAACGTGCCCGGCCGCAGCAGCGAGATGACGAGCAGCGTCGCGCCGAGCAGCGCGCCCGCTCCGGCGAGGACGTAGCCGGTGAAGACACCGAGCTGCGCCTTCCTGTTGGTTCCGACCCGGCGACTTGTGGGCGGCGCCATAACCGCCTGTCCCCCTATTGCTCTGGTTTGCTCAAGCGGTCATCAGCACGCCGCGATAGATCGGATCTTCCATGGCGCGCCCTGTGCCGACGGCTACGCAAGACAGCGGATCCTCGGCGATGCTCACCGGCAGGCCGGTTTCCTCCTTGAGGTGCTCGTCGAGCCCGCGGATCAGCGCGCCGCCGCCAGTCAGCACGATGCCCTGGTCGACAATGTCGGCGGCGAGTTCCGGCGCGGTGTTTTCCAGCGCGATGCGAACGCCTTCGACGATCGCCCCGATCGGCTCGCTGAGCGCTTCAGCGATATGCGCCTGGTTGATAGTGATCTCCTTGGGCACGCCGTTGACCAGATCGCGGCCCTTGAGCGTGATAGCTTCGCCCACGCCGTCCTCCGGCACGGTGGCGATGCCGTAATCCTTCTTGATCCGCTCTGCCGTCGCATCGCCGATCAGCAGGTTGTGATGGCGACGGACGTAGGAGACGATCGCCTCGTCCATCTTGTCCCCGCCGGTGCGGACCGAGGTGGTGTAGGCAAGGCCGCGCAGCGACAGAACCGCCACTTCGGTGGTGCCCCCGCCGATGTCCACCACCATCGAGCCGACCGGTTCGGTCACCGGCATGTCGGCGCCGATAGCGGCGGCCATCGGCTCGAGAATCAGGAAGACTTCGGAAGCGCCGGCATTGCTCGCGGCGTCGCGGATCGCGCGCCGCTCGACCGAGGTCGACCCCGACGGCACACAGATGACGATCTGCGGCGGGCTGAACATGCTGGTGCGCTTGCCGGTGACCTTGCGGATGAAGTGCTTGATCATCTCCTCGGCGATTTCGATGTCCGCGATCACGCCGTCACGCAAGGGGCGGATGGCCTCGATGCTGTCGGGCGTCTTGCCCATCATCAGCTTGGCGTCGTCACCGACGGCCTTGACCCGCTTGAGCCCGTTGATCGTTTCCATCGCCACGACCGACGGTTCATTGAGGACGATCCCGCGATCCTGAACATAGACCAGCGTATTCGCCGTGCCGAGATCGATCGCCATGTTCTGCGATCCGAACCTGAACAACTTCGAGAAGAATGAACCCATCGATCGATCCGTATCCAACCGTGGCCAAGGGGATGTGCGGCAAGCGAGCGGCCAGCGCTTGCCCGTGGTGTGTGCAGCCACTAACGCGAAGTGTGCGCAAAGGCCAAAAATTTGTGTCGATAGCGCGGGGGTTTTGCACCGCTTGGCTCGAAATCCCGCCGCCCGGACGCTAGGGCGTCGAAATGCCTGCAATCCGGCGCCTCCCGGAAGCTCTCGTCAACCGCATTGCCGCCGGCGAAGTCGTCGAGCGGCCGGCGTCCGCGCTCAAGGAACTGGTCGAGAACGCGATCGATTCCGGCGCGACCCACATCGCGGTGGCGATCGTCGAAGGCGGCCTGGCGCGGATCGAGGTCACCGACGACGGCTGCGGCATGACGGCGGACGAAATCGCCCTAGCGCTGGAACGTCATGCGACCTCAAAACTGCCCGACGATGCGATCGAACAAGTCGCCACGCTCGGCTTCCGGGGTGAGGCATTGCCCTCGATCGCGAGCGTCGCCCGGCTGACGCTGGAAAGCCGCGTGCGCGGTGCGGAGCAAGGCTGGCGGCGCGAAGTCGATCATGGCGCGGTCGTTGCCGAAGGGCCCGCCGCGCTGCCGCCGGGGACGCGGGTCAGGGTGGAGAACCTGTTCGGCCGCGTGCCCGCGCGGCGCAAATTCCTGCGTTCGGCCCGTAGCGAATACGCGGCCTGCGTCGATGTCGTCCGACGTCTCGCGATGTCGCGCCCGGACATTCGCTTCACTTTCGACCACGGCGACCGCCGGGTGCTCGGCCTGCAAGGCGGGGAAACCATGCCGACGCGGATCGCGCATGTGATCGACCGCGCGCTGGCGGAAAACGGCGTGACGATCGATGTCGGGCGCGGCAACCTGCGCCTTTCCGGCGTCGCCGGACTGCCGACCTTCAACCGCGGCGTCGCTGATCACCAGTATCTGTTCGTGAACGGCCGCCCGGTGAAGGACCGCCTGTTGATCGGCGCGGTGCGCGGCGCCTATTCGGGGATGCTGGCGCGCGACCGCCATGCGGTACTGGCGCTGTTCCTCGATCTTCCCCCGGAGGAGGTGGACGTGAATGTCCATCCGGCGAAGACCGAAGTCCGCTTCCGCGACGCCGCCGCCGTGCGCGGCTTCATCGTGTCGGCATTGCGCGAGGCTCTTGCGACAGGCGACCGGCGCAGCGCCCAGGCGCCCGATCGGCTGGCGATGAACCGCTGGGAAGCAGAACCGGTCCGCGCCGAACCGCAGGCGGCGCTGCGCTCGATCTTCGCCGGACGCGACTGGTCGGCCCCCGGCCCGGCGGTGCGCGCGCCGGAGCAACCATGGACGGCCGCGGAATCGCTCCCGCTCGATCCGCCGCAGGGGAGGGCGGAAGTCGCCGAACCCCTCGCCGACGACGCGGAATACCCGCTCGGCATCGCGAGGGGGCAGGTCGCCAACACCTATATCGTCGCGGAAGCCGCCGACGGCCTGGTGATCGTCGATCAGCATGCGGCGCACGAACGGTTGGTGCTCGAACGGCTCCGCGCCGCGAGAGAAGGTGGCGGCGCGGCCGGGCAGGCCTTGCTGCTACCGGAAGTCGTGGAGCTGGAGGAAACGGCCTGCGACCGGCTGGAGGAGCAAGTGGACGCGTTTGCCGCGTTCGGCCTCGAAATCGAGCGTTTCGGCCCCGGCGCGATGCTGGTCCGGGCAATGCCGGCCGCGCTCGCCGGCGGCGATCCCGGCGCCCTGCTGCGCGATCTCGCCGACGATCTGGCGCTGCATGGAGAAAGCCTGCTATTGGGCGAAAAGATCGAGCACGTGCTGGCGACAATGGCTTGTCACGGATCGGTTCGGGCTGGTCGTACGCTTTCGGTGTCGGAAATGAACGCGCTCCTCCGCGAGATGGAGCGGACGCCGCGTTCCGGGCAATGCAATCATGGCCGGCCGACCTGGGTCAAGTTGTCGATGGCCGACGTCGAGAAGCTGTTCGGGAGACACTGATGCGGCGACTGGCCGGCCTTGCTGTTCTGTTTCTTTGCGCGTGCAATCCGGAGCTGACGCCGGAAGAGCAGGCGCTACAGGACGAACGCGACATCGCCATGGTCGAACAGGCCAACAGCTCCGCCCCGCCGCTGCGCGAAGTCACGCCCGAACCGATCCTCTATCCGGACATCGAACGCCACGATCTGTTCGGCGCGGCGTGCAATTATGCGCCGGGCACCAGCCTCGGCACCAGGGTCATCGCGCGCGAGGCGGACGCCTTCATGAAGATAGACGGAGAAGTCATGCGTTTCGCCGCGGATCCCGGCGCGCGTGAGCTGCCGCTTCGTACGCGCTCGCTGTACAATGGCCGGCGATATGCGCTGCGCTTGCAAATCGGCGGCGCGGGCGAGGAAGCGGGCACGGAAACCGCGAACTACGAAGGCCGCATCGCCCTGTTCGATTCGTATGGCCGGGTGGTCTACGAAGGGGAAGGGCTGGCCCAGTGCGGCGGTTGACGCGCGCTCAGCGCACCCGCTTCACGTAAAGCCGCCCGTCGCGGTTCTCGACCCGGAAGCGCTCGTCGGCGCGAAACAGGTCGGAGAGCCGCTTGAAACCGTGGTTGCGCACGTCGAAGCTCGACCGGTTGCCGGCGATGTTGCCGACTTCGCTCAGCAGCGCGAAGCCCGCATCGTCGCGCTTCGCGGCCTTCCACGCGGCGCCGAGCAGTTCGACCAGTTCGTCGTAGCCCCCTTCGCCGTCTTCGGTATCCTCCTTCTGTGGCTTTTCCGGCTCGTCTTCGTCCGTTGCGGTGCGGATGAGCTGATCGACATCGATGAAGCGCGTGCAGGCGGTCTTGAACGCGGTCGGCGCCTTGGCGGAGCCGAAGCCGAACACCAGCAAGCCGTCCTGCCGCAGTCGTGTGACCAGCGGGGTGAAGTCGCTGTCCGAACTCATGATGCCGAAACCGTCGACCTTGCCGCGATAGAGCAGGTCGATCGCGTCGATGGTCATCGCCATGTCGGTGGCGTTTTTGCCTTTGGTCAGATCGAACTGCTGGATCGGCTGCAAGCCGAAGCGGTGGGTGATCTGGTTCCACTTGCTGAGCGCCGGCTTGGCCCAGTTGCCATAGGCGCGGCGAATGTTGACCTGGCCGAGTTCGGCCAGCGCGGTCAGCACCGGGTCTATCCCGGCGTGACTGGCGTTGTCGGCGTCGATCAGCAGGGCGATATTGCGAAGAGGGGTGTCGGCCATGGCGGCTCAATGCCCCCGCGCGCGGATCGGTTCAAGTCACGCCGGCGAGAACTTGCCGCTCCGCTCGTCGAGCAGATGAAGCACACCGTCGGAAATGGCGAACAGCGCGCCCCGCAGCGTCAGGCTGCCGCGCTTCTCCTTCTCGCGCACACACGGGAAGGTGCGCAGGTTGGCAAGGCTGACCTTGACCGCCGCTTCCTCCATCGCACGTTCGGCAAGGCGGCCTTCGGTGCCGAGATCGCGTGCGATCGGCTCGCGCGCCTCGTCGAGCATGTCGATCCAGTTGGCGATGAAGCCACCCTTTCCAGGCTCCGTACCGCGAAGCTCCTGCGTCAGCGCGGCCTTGCAGCCGCCGCACATCCCGTGCCCCATGACCACGATCTCGCGCACCTTGAGCACCTGGACCGCGAACTCGAGCGCCGCCGAGACGCCATGATGGCCCGGCGTCGTCTCGAACGGCGGCACCAGCGCGGCGACATTGCGGACTACGAATATCTCGCCGGGGTGAACGTCGAAGATCTGCGAAGGGTCGACACGGCTGTCGGAACAGGCGATCACCATGACCCGCGGTTCCTGGCTTTCGCGCAACGAAGCCCAGCGTTCCCTTTCGGGCTTCCACCCATATTCGCGGAAACGGCGGTAGCCTTGCAGCAATTCCGCCAGTTCGATCGTCGGCACTATCATCGCCATTGCCCATGCCCCCCGGCATTGCCACTGGCAAGCCGCTTCCCTAAGTGCGTTGTCGATGAACGACCTTTCCGCAGCCCCCCGGCCGGATCGCCAGCGAAAGCCCGACTGGATTCGGGTCAAGGCGCCCGTCAGCAAGGGATTCCAGGAAACGCGCGCGCTGATGCGCGACCTCAATCTGAACACCGTGTGCGAGGAAGCCGCCTGTCCGAACATCGGCGAGTGCTGGACCAAGAAGCACGCCACGGTGATGATCCTTGGCGACGTGTGCACGCGCGCGTGCGCGTTCTGCAACGTCAAGACCGGGATGCCGCGCAAGGTCGACCCGCTGGAGCCCGAGCATGTCGCGGTCGCCGCCGCAAAGCTGGGGCTGGAGCATATCGTGGTCACTTCGGTAGACCGCGACGACTTGCCCGATGGCGGGGCGGGGCAGTTCGTCAAGGTGATCGAGGCCGTCCGCCGCGCCACGCGGGACACGACGATCGAGATTCTCACGCCGGATTTCCGCGGCAAGATGCGGCCGGCGGTAGAAGCGATTTGCGCTGCTGGACCGGATGTTTACAATCATAACCTCGAAACCGTGCCAAGACTTTACCCGACCATCCGCCCCGGCGCGCGCTACTATGCCTCGTTGCGCCTGTTGGAAGAGGTCAAGCGCCACGATCCGCGCATATTCACCAAGTCCGGGATCATGCTGGGCCTGGGCGAGGAACGGCTCGAGGTCCATCAGGTCATGGACGACATGCGCAGCGCCGACGTCGATTTCCTGACCATGGGGCAATATCTGCAACCGACGCCCAGACACGCCAAGGTGATCGAGTTCGTCAGCCCGCAGGCGTTCGGCGCTTTCGGAGCGATTGCCCGCGCCAAGGGCTTTCTCCAGGTCGCGTCGAGCCCGCTCACTCGCTCCAGCTATCACGCGGGCGAGGATTTTGCCCGGATGCGGGCCGCCCGCGAAGCGAAACTGGCTCGGGAACACGGCTGATGCCCGGAATTCGCGAAACGCGCCGGCTGCCTTACAGCGCCGGGCAGATGTTCGACCTCGTCGCGGATGTCGGGCGCTATCCCGAATTCCTGCCGTGGGTGGTGGCGACGCGCGTTCGCTCCGACGACGGCGGCGAAATGGTCGCCGACATGCTGGTCGGGTTCAAGGCCTTACGGGAAAAGTTCACCTCGCGCGTGCTCAAGGAACGGCCCCGGCGGCTCGAAGTCATCTATCTTGACGGACCGATGCGCGATCTCGACAACGTCTGGCGTTTCCGCGACTTGCCGGAAGGCGGCTGCGAAATCGACTTTCAGGTCGAATTCACGTTCAAGAACAAGATGTTCGAGATGCTGGCCGGGCGGTACTTCGACCGCGCCTTCCGCAAGATGGTGGCCGCGTTCGAAGCGCGCGCCGACGAACTTTACGGCAACAAGAGTTCGAGCGCGCAAAGCGTCGCCTGATGGCGGACGCCGCCCCGGTCCTTTTCGGAGAACAGCTTTGATTCCGCGTCGGGCTTGTCGCTGCCGCGCACCGCGCGGGCGAACACGACCGTGCCCACAGGCTTGGCCTCGGTTCCGCCGTCGGGACCGGCCACGCCGCTGATCGCCACCGCGACGTCGGCCTTGCTTCGCTCCAGCGCGCCTTGCGCCATCGCATAGACGCAGGCGATCGAGACCGCGCCGAAGGCGTCGATGATGTCGTCGGCAACGCCCAGGCTCTCCTGCTTGGCGTCGTTCGAATAGGTGACGAAGCCGCGATCCAGCACGGCCGAGGAACCGGGAATTTCCGTCAGCGCCGCGGCGACGAGGCCGCCCGTGCAGCTCTCGGCGACTACAACCTTGCGCCCGGAGGCGGCATTCTGTTCGACCACGCGGCGGGCGAGGGCGACAATATCGTCGGGCAGAAGAGTCTCGCTCATCGCCGCGGCGTCCCGCAGACCGGCACTTCTCGCGGTTGCGCGATGCCTACGGCCGTGCCGAGCAGCGTCCCGGCCACTTCCGGGTCGATCGGCGCTATCGCCTGAACAACACGCTCGACCTTCCAGCAGTCCTTCAATGGCACGTGAGGCTGCATTTCCTGCACGATCAGAGCGTCGACCAGCGGGCGCACGGATTCGTCGGGCAAGCGGGCGATCATGTCGAGGCTTCCTACGGACGGCATCGAACCATTGGCGAAGACTTTCAGCAGGCCCACGCGGGCACGGGGCCAGACACGATCCTGAAGCACGGCATAGCGGCCGATCAGGTTATCCCCTTCGCGCGCGAGGAAGCCGCCCGGCGAAAGTTCGCCGCCGCACCGAAGGCGAAGGCTCTGCACCAGGCTCGGCGCGCTGTAGATTCCGATCGCGCTCACCTCATCCTCGGTGATGCATTGCGCCTGCTGCGCCGCGACCAGGCCCGGCTGAATAGCCAGCAGGCTCGCACCGACAAGTGCGACGAGCTGTTTCGTGCGAACCATCGCTGTCATGTCCTTTCCCGCGGGACGAGCATTGCCGCCGCCTGGGCCGCGATTCCTTCACCGCGCCCGGTGAAGCCGAGCCGTTCGGTGGTCGTGGCCTTCACGTTTATCGCCTCTATCCCGACACCCAGCAATGCCGCAAGCCGGGCGCGCATCGCTTGCCGATACGGGCCGATCTTCGGCGCTTCGCAGACGATCGTGACATCCACGTTGCCGATCGCAAACCCGGCCTCGCGCGCCAGACGAACCGCGTGCTCGACGAAGCGGGAAGACGGCGCGCCGCGCCATTGCGGATCGCTCGGAGGAAAGTGTTGCCCGATGTCGCCGGCGCCGATCGCGCCGAGCACGGCGTCGACGACCGCATGCAGGCCGACATCCGCGTCGCTATGGCCGACAAGGCCACGCGTATGCTCGATACGCTCGCCGCAAAGCCAAAGTTCTTCGTCCTCGGCGAGACGGTGAACGTCAAACGCCGTGCCGATGCGGGGGGCGGGGCGGGCGCTCATGAAATCCTCCGCATAAGTGAGCTTGCGCAACCGTTCGTCGCCATCGACAAGCGCCACGGCAAGACCCGCCGCCTGGGCCACCTGGGCGTCGTCTCCGGCTGTCGGCGGCCCGGCCCATGCGCGATGCGCGGCGAGAATGCTCTCGAACCGGAACGCTTGCGGCGTCTGTACGCGGCGCAAGGCATCGCGATCGGCGCTGCCGGCCATCAGCCCGTCCCTTGCCGAGACGAGGCTGTCCACGACCGGCAGGACGGGAACGGCCCCCGGATACTCGCTCAGCGCCGCCAGCAGCCTCCGCACGACTTCGGGCGGGCAATCGGGCCGCGCCGCGTCATGCACCAGCACGATCTCGGGGCGGGTGGCCGCCAGCGCCTCCAGTGCGTTGCGCACAGAGCCTTGCCGGGTCGCCGCCCCCGCTACGAACAGGATGTCCGAAAGCCCGTCCAGGTTCGCGCGCGTTCGCTCCGCCAGGTCCTGGTGATGGGCCACCACCACCGCGCCTGCGCCCGCCGCTCGCAGCGCTTCCACGGCTCCGCGCAGGACGGTCGCGCCGCGCCACGGTGCGAACTGCTTCGGCGCCGCCAGCCCTGCGCGGGTTCCCGTGCCGGCGGCGACAATCACCGCTGCGAATTGTGCCGGTGCGGGGCCACTCATCGCGTCGGGCGCTAGCGACTTGCGGCCCCCCTCGCAATCCACTATGCGGCTGCCCGATTTTTAGGCAACCTGGCGTGACAGCACTTCCCCCTCCACCGGCATTGAAGCCGATCGACATCGGTCCGGTGCGGATCGCGTGCCCGGTCATCCTTGCGCCGATGACCGGCGTCACAGACATGCCGTTCCGCACGCTGGTGCGGCGATACGGGTCGGGCCTCAACGTGACCGAGATGATCGCCAGCCCGGCGATGATCCGCGAAACCCGCCAGAGCCTGCAAAAGGCGGCATGGGCCCCGGTGGAAGAACCGGTTTCGCTGCAACTCGCCGGATGCAGCCCCGCGGAAATGGCCGAAGCGGCCAAGCTCAACGAAGATCGCGGCGCAGCGATCATCGACATCAATATGGGCTGCCCGGTGAAGAAGGTGGTGACCGGCGATGCCGGCAGCGCGCTGATGCGCGATCTTCCGCTCGCGGCCAGCCTGATCGCAGCCACGGTGAAGGCGGTTTCGACACCCGTGACCGTGAAAATGCGCATGGGGTGGGATCACGCCAGCCTCAACGCGCCGGAACTGGCGCGCATCGCCGAGGATCTCGGCGCAAAGATGATCACCGTCCACGGCCGCACCCGCAACCAGATGTACAAGGGCGATGCGGACTGGGCGTTCGTGCGCAAGGTGAAGGATGCCGTGTCGATCCCGGTGATCGTCAACGGCGACATCTGCGGGATCGAAGACAGCGCCGCCGCGCTGGCGCAATCGGGCGCCGACGGCGTCATGATCGGGCGGGGCGCCTATGGCAGGCCGTGGCTGCTCGGCCAGGTCATGCACTGGTGGCGCACGGGCGAGGCCATCCCGGAACCTGACATCGACGAGCAATACGCGGTGCTGGTCGAACATTATCGCGCGATGCTCGATCACTACGGCACGGACACCGGCGTCAAGATCGCCCGCAAGCATCTGGGCTGGTACACCAAGGGCATGCATGGTTCGGCCGAGTTCCGGAATCATGTGAACTTCATCGACGACGCCGCGCGGGTCTTGGGCGAAATCGAGCGGTTTTACGCACCGTTCCTGCGGCGACGCGCGGCGTGAGCGCGGCCGGGATTCCCGGACCTCACGAACAGATCGCCGGGCTGACGTTCGCCCTGCTGCTGCTTGCCCCCGACCAGACCATCGCTCAGGTCAATCCTTCCGCCGAGAATCTGTTCGGGCGCAGCGCCCGGCGGCTCTTTGGACGGAAATTGCACGAAGTGGCCGCTTTCGCCGAGCGCGACACCATCGACCGGCTCCTTGCGCAGGAAACCCAGGTCGTCGCGCGGGGGCTTGCGGTGGAACTCGAAGGCCGCGCGTCGCTGGTCAATCTGACCATATCGTCGTTGCCGGCCCATCCAGGATGGCGGGTGGTCACGCTTTCGGACGCCCGCCAGGGCGATCGGCGCGCCGATGAGGAGCGCGGCGTTGCGCTGCGCGGCCCGGCGGTGCTTGCGCACGAGATCAAGAACCCGCTCTCGGCGATCCGCGGCGCGGCCCAGCTCATCGGCCGCAAACTGCCCGAAGGCGAGCGCGCCCTGACGGGCCTGATCACCGACGAAGTCGACCGCATCGCGCAACTGATCGACCGGATGCAGAGGCTGGGACGCGAGCAGCCCGAACCGGTGGCGCCGCTCAACCTCCACGCGGCGATCAGGCACGCTTGCGATACCGTCCGCGCCGCGTCCGAGTTCGAGGTTGCCTTACGGGAGGAATTCGACCCGTCGCTGCCGCCGGTGCTCGCCAACGAGGGCGCGCTGGTCCAGGTACTGGTCAATCTGATTTCCAACGCGCGCGACGCCTGCCGCGCCAGTCCGTCACCGGAAGTCGTCGTTCGCACGCGCTTTGCGAGCGGGCTGGTGATGAACGTGTTCCGCCTCGGCCGGCCGGTGAAGCTGCCCATCGAAGTGCAAGTGAGCGACAACGGGCCGGGCATCGATCCCGCCGTTGCCGAGCATATCTTCGAACCGTTCGTTTCCACCAAGCAGAACGGGCAGGGGCTGGGGCTGGCGCTGGTCAACAAGCTGGTGCGCGACATGGACGGGCGCATCGGTCACGAGCGAGACGACTCCGATGGCTGGACGCACTTTCGCGTCTACCTGCCGATGGTGAAGGAGGGGGGGCGGAAATGAGCAGGCGCGCCTTGCTGGTCGAAGACGACGCCGCGATCGCGACGGTCATAACTGCCGCTCTCGAAGCCGAGGCGTTCACGGTGGCCCGCTGCGACAGCATCGCCGGCCGCGACCGGCTTCTCGCACACGAAACCTTCGACGTCATGCTGACCGACGTCCTCCTGACTGACGGCGACGGCATAAAGTCGCTCGGCGGCGTCCATCGCGACAACCCGGACATGCCGGTCATCATTCTGTCGGCGCAGAACACGCTGGATACCGCCGTCCGCGCCAGCGACACCGGGGCGTTCGAATACTTCCCCAAACCATTCGATCTGGACGAACTGGTTCGCGCGACGTGCCAGGCGGCGGACGGGCGCGGCGGAAAGGCCGCCCAGGACGGCGACGAAGGCGACGGCCTGCCCCTGATCGGCCGCAGTCCGGCGATGCAGGACGTGTACCGCATGATAACGCGGGTCCTGCGCAACGACCTTACCGTGCTCATCCTCGGCGAATCCGGCACCGGCAAGGAACTGGTGGCGGAGGCCATCCATCAACTCGGAGCGCGCAAGGCCGGACCGTTCGTCGCCGTGAACACCGCGGCTATTCCGCGCGAACTGATCGAAAGCGAGCTGTTCGGCCACGAGAAGGGGGCGTTCACCGGCGCCGTCAGCCGTTCGATCGGCAAGTTCGAGCAGGCGCACGGAGGGACGCTGTTCCTCGACGAAATCGGCGATATGCCGCCCGAGGCGCAAACGCGGCTGCTGCGCGCCTTGCAGTCGGGGCGGATCCGCAGGGTCGGCGGGCGTGAGGAAATCGCCATCGACGTGCGCATCGTTGCCGCCACCAATCGCGATCTGGCCCCCCTGATCGCGAGCGGTGGGTTCCGTGAAGACCTTTACTACCGGCTCAATGTCGTTCCGATTCACCTGCCGCCGCTGCGCGAGCGCAAAGGCGACATCGAACCGCTCGCCCGCCATTTCCTGCGCCTTGCCTCGGAGGAAGGCCTGCCGTCGCACGGCCTGTCACGACGTGCGGTAGAACTGCTGGAAGCCCAGCCGTGGCGCGGCAACGTGCGGGAATTGCGCAATTTCGTGTACCGCGCCGCGCTGCTCTCGCGCGAGGACGAGATCGATGCGCCCGCGATCGCGCAATTGCTGGAAGATCGCGGTTCGGTGGAAACGTCCCGTCCGCCCGGCAACTTCGAGGAGGCCCTGTCGGACTGGCTCCGCCGGTCTCCCCCCGTTCCCGGAACGCTGTACGACGCCGCGCTCGCGGAATTCGAGAAGCCGTTGTTCGAGCACGCGCTGCGCGAGACCGGCGGCAACCAGCTTCGCGCGGCGCGCCTGCTCGGCATCAACCGGAACACGCTGCGCAAGCGGCTCAACGACTTCGGAATCGATCCCGAAGCATTCGGCGAACGGGGATAAGCGCCTCTCTTTGGCGAAAAGCCCTTGCATTGTTGCAACAGGCCCGTTGTAAGTCTGCAACGATGTCCCCCGACGCCGTCCCGAAAGATCAGATGCAGACCGCCCACCGCTGGCCGCGATGGTGGCGGCGGACATTGTTGGCCGCGCGGCGGGTGAACCTGTTTTTGTGGCTGGAAATCCTCGCTGTCGTGACGCTCGTGGTCATGCTCGGCAGCTCTTATCTCGCGCTGTCCAGCACGAACGCGGATGCGCTGGTGCCGTCGGGGCAGGCGGCAGCCATGCTGGTGGGCACGCTCATTCCCGCGCTCGGCCTGATCGTGCTCATCGGACGGCGGCTGGCAATCCGCAGGGCAGGGGGCACGACCGCGCGCCTGCACGTGAACCTGGTATTCTTCTTTTCGCTGGTGGCGGCGATTCCGACGCTGCTGGTGGCGGTATTCGCGAGCCTGCTGTTCCAGTCCGGCGTGCAGTTCTGGTTCTCGCCGGATTCGCGCGGGATGCTCGAGAACGCCAACGAGCTTGCCCGCGGATACTACAACGAGAACCAGCTCGAGATCGGCAACACCACGACCGCAATGGTCAGCGATCTCCGCTTCGTGATGCAGCAGTACCCTTTCGGAAGCGACGAATTCGTCGAGCAGTTCTATCTCCAGGTGCTGGCTCGCGAGCTATCGGAAAGCGCGATCGTGCAGCAAAGGCCCGACGGAAGCTTGAGCGTCGCGGCGATCGCCGACCCCGGCGAAAGCAGCAATCCCGAACGTGTGGTGGCGGAGGCTCTCGATCGGCTTCGCGCCGGAGAAAGCTACGTCGTCACCGCGCAAAGGGAGCGGATAGAGGCCGTGGCGCCGATCTCGCTCGAAGCCGGTCTTTACCTCTACAACGCGCGGACTACCGACGCCGAAGCGCTCAGCCAGTGGGAGCGTGCGCAGAGCGTGCTGCGACAATACGACGATCTGGCGCGACAGGCGCGCGTGCGCCAGCTCCAGTTCAACCTGATGCTGTTCGCGGTCTCGCTGACGCTGGTCGGCCTCGCAGTATGGTTCGCGCTTCGCTTTGCCGATCGCCAGGTCAAGCCGCTCACCAACCTCGTGACCGCGGCGCGGGAAGTCGGCGGCGGAAACTATTCGTTGCGCGTTACCGGGCGCACCGGATCGGACGAAATCGGACTGCTCAACCGCGCCTTCAACCGGATGACGGAACAGATCGAACGGCAGACCGCCGCCCTGATCGGGGCCAACCGCCAGTTGGCCGAGCGGCGAAGTTTCATCGAAGCGGTGCTGCAATCGATCACCGCCGGCATCGTCACCGTCGATCCGGACGGCCAGGTCATGCTGATGAACAGCTCGGCGCAGCGGCTTCTGCTCGATCGCGCGGGGCCGGCGCCGCTCGGGCTGGATCTGGCGCAAGTCGCACCGCAGATCGCTTCGCTCCTGTCGAGCGGCGCCAGTAACGGCATCGTCCAGTACAGCAAGGACGGCGAGCTGCTCACGCTCGCGGTCAAGGTGGCGCGCGCGGCCGAAGGCCACGTGATCACTTTCGAGGACATCACCCGCCAGCTGCTCGATCAGCGCCAGGCCGCATGGTCCGACGTCGCCCGCCGGATCGCGCACGAGATCAAGAACCCGCTCACGCCAATCCAGCTCGCCACCGAACGCCTCCAGCGTCGCTACCGCAAGCAGATCGATAACGACGGCGAACTATTCGAGGAACTGACCGGCACGATCATTCGCCAGGTGGGCGACCTGCGCCGAATGGTCGACGAGTTCTCGTCGTTCGCGCGGCTGCCGAAGCCTAACTTTCGCCAGGAAGACGCGCTCGATCTGGTCCGTCAGGCCTTGTTTCTTCAGGAGGTCGCCCATCCGGAAATCGACTACAATCTCTCCGTCGAGACCGAGATTCCCGCGATCGCCTGCGATCGTCACCAGTTCGGCCAGGCGATGACCAACGTCCTGAAGAACGCCTACGAGGCGATCGAAACGCGCAAGCGCGACGAAGAGCCGAGCTATCGCGGGCGGATAGCCGTCGCGGTCGATATAGACGACCGCTTCCTGTCTGTGAGCGTAACCGACAACGGCGTCGGCCTTCCCGATGGAGGCGTGCGGATCAAGGAACCCTATGTGACGACGCGCGAGAAGGGGACCGGCCTCGGCCTCGCGATCGTCAACAAGATCGTCGAGGAGCATGGCGGCGGCCTCGACCTCGCTCCCCTGGAAGGCGGCGGCACATGCGCGACGCTGCGTTTCGCGCGCGATCCGATCGCCGCTGGAACGGTGGCCGCCGAATGAGCCCGTATCAAATCTCGAACATGGAGGCCCGGTAATGGCGCTCGATATCCTGGTGGTGGACGACGAGCAGGACATTCGCGAACTGGTTTCAGGCGTTCTGAGCGACGAAGGCTACGAATGCCGGACCGCCGGCGACAGTACGACCGCGCTCCGCCTGATCGACGAACGCCGACCGAGCCTCGTCCTGCTCGACGTCTGGCTCCACGGCAGCCCGATGGACGGCCTCGAAGTGCTCGACGCGATAAAGGCGCGCGAGCCGCAGCTTCCGGTGATCATCTTCTCCGGGCACGGCAGCATCGACACCGCGGTGTCCGCCGTCAGCCGGGGGGCCGTCGATTTCATCGAGAAGCCGTTCGAGGCCGAGCGCCTGCTGCATCTCGTCGCGCGCGCGACCGAGACCGAACGCTTGCGGCGCGAGAACGCGCGGTTGCGGGAAGGCATCGCGCTGGCCGAGGAGTTCACTGGAAATTCCAGTGTAATCAATCAGGTTCGCGCCACCCTTAAACGAGTGGCCAACACCGGAAGCCGCGTCCTGATCACCGGCCCGGCGGGATCGGGCAAGGAGGTCGCGGCGCGTCTCCTGCACGCATGGAGCCCGCGCGCCGACAAGGCCTTCGTAACGGTCAATTCGGCCCGGATCACGCCCGAGCGGTTCGAACAGGAACTTTTCGGCGAGGAAGCCGAGGGCAAGCTGGTCCGCGCCGGCCTGCTCGAAATGGCCGACGGCGGCACGCTTTATCTCGACGAAATCGCCGACATGCCGCTCAGCACGCAGGCGAGGATCCTGAGAGTGCTTACCGACCAGAGCTTCGTGCGCACCGGCGGCAATCGCCAGATCGGCGTGGACGTGCGGGTCGTTTCGTCCACGGCGCGAGATCTGGAGAAGGAGATCGCCGAGAAGCGCTTTCGCGAGGATCTGTTCTATCGCCTCGCGGTGGTGCCGGTGGCGATACCACCGCTCGCCGACCGTCGCGACGACATCCCCGCGCTCGCCGATCATTTCTTTACCCGCTATGCGCGCGAGCAGGGCCTGCCGGTCCCGACGATCTCGCCGGAGGCGCTGGCGACGTTGCAGGCTTACGATTGGCCGGGAAACGTGCGGCAACTGCGCAATGTTGTCGAACGCACGGTCATTCTCGCCCCGCGCGAACGAATGGCCCGCATCGAGCCCGACATGCTGCCGGAAGAGATCATCGGCGGCCTTCCCGAAAAGACCGGAGGCGTCACCTCGCTGATGGGCGTTCCCTTGCGCGAAGCGCGCGAGAGCTTCGAGCGCGAGTATCTGCGCATTCAGATCCGCCGCTTTTCGGGGAATATTTCGAAGACGGCAGGCTTCATCGGGATGGAGCGCTCGGCGCTCCATCGCAAGCTCAAGTTGCTGGGCATGAACGAACGCGACGATGGGAGCGAAGGCTGACAAACCCCTGACGTATTTGCCTGACGAATGTGTCTGACGAATTTCATCGCCGCGGGGAACCGGGGCGCTTTTTTGGGTTTGCCAAGTTGGCGGCCGCGATTATCTCCGTGAACTGGAAATACGGTCGTAGGCTTGCGGATGCAGGCCAAGGCCAGATTGCGGACCGCATTGGCGGCCGCCAACAAGAAGGAGTCAGATGAATGACCAAGGGCACTCTCTCGGCCCGTCCGCGCCCGGCGCCCGAGCCCGCGCCGCCGCCACCTCCACCCGTGGCAAACGGATCGAAACCCGCCAACCTACAGGATCTTTTCCTCAACCAGCTCCGCCGCGAAAAGACGCCGGTGACAATGTTTCTGGTCAAGGGCGTCAAGTTGCAGGGCATCGTGACCTGGTTCGACAATTTCTCGATCCTGCTGCGCCGCGATGGCCAGTCGCAGCTGGTATACAAGCACGCGATCTCGACGATCATGCCCGGCCAGCCTGTAGACGCAGAGCAGTTCGGTCCCGGTGGGGACGGCGGCAAGAAGCAGCGCCTGCTCCAGGACATCTTCCTTTCCCGAGTGCGCGACGCCGGGGTTCAGGTGACGATGTTCCTGGTCAACGGGGTCATGCTCCAGGGGCGGATCGCCGCCTACGACCTGTTCTGCATGCTGCTTGAGCGCGAAGGCTTCGTCCAGCTCGCCTACAAGCACGCCGTGTCGACGATCCAGCCGGCAACTCCGGTCGACTTGACCGGGGACTTCGACGACGAGGAAGACGAAGCCTGATTGTCGATGACGACTTCGACGGCGAAGTCTCCCGCGGCGCGCGGGCCGTGGTCGTGTGCCCGGACATCCGCGGCAAGCGGCAGGCGGGCGATGCCGATGCGCGGCTAGAAGAAGCAAAAGGGCTGGCGCTGGCCATCGGTATCGTCGTCGCCGAAGGTTTCGTGCTACCGGTGCGCGATGTCCGACCCGGCACGCTGTTCGGCGAGGGTCAGATCGAGCGCATCGGAGTGGCCTGCGAACAGGAACAGGCCGATCTGGTGATCGTCGACGGGGCGCTGTCGGCCATCCAGCAGCGCAATCTTGAAGAGAAGCTCAAGCGCAAGGTGATCGACCGCACGGGGCTGATCCTTGAGATCTTCGGGGAGCGCGCGGCTACGGCGGAGGGGCGCCTGCAAGTCGAGCTTGCGCATCTCGACTACCAGCAGAGCCGCCTGGTGCGAAGCTGGACCCACCTCGAACGGCAGCGCGGCGGCTTCGGGTTTCTCGGCGGACCCGGCGAAACCCAGATCGAGGCCGACCGGCGGATGATCCGGGCGCGGATGGGCAAGTTGCGCCGGGAACTGGAACAGGTGCGCAAGACACGTGGCCTGCATCGTGAACGGCGGGGCAGGGCGCCTTGGCCGGTGATCGCGCTGGTCGGCTATACCAACGCTGGAAAGTCTACTCTTTTCAATCGTATGACGGGCGCTGACGTCATGGCGGAAGACATGCTCTTCGCCACACTTGATCCCGCCATGCGAGCGGTGCGGCTGCCCGGCGTCGACAAGGCGATTCTGTCGGACACCGTCGGCTTCATCTCCGATCTGCCGACCCAACTCGTCGCCGCGTTCCGCGCGACACTGGAAGAGGTCACCGCCGCGGACCTGATTGTCCATGTCCGCGACATGGCCAATCCCGACAACGCCATGCAGAAGCAGCAGGTGCTGGAGGTGCTGCGCGATCTCGAAGTGATCGACGGGGAGGACGAGGCCGCGATCCCGATCCTCGAGGCATGGAACAAGCTCGATCTGCTCGATCATGCGCAACGCGAGGAACTGGAAGGCATCGCGGCAGGCCGTCCGGATGTCGCGCTCCTGTCCGCCCAGACGGGGGAAGGGGTAGGGGAGCTCGAGCTTCGGGTCGCCGAAGCGCTCACTGCCGGCCATCGGCGATACCGACTGGAACTTCCCGTCTCGGATGGGGCCTCGGCGGCTTGGCTGCACAAACACGGCGAGGTTCTCGATCATTGGGTCGAGGGCGATCGTTCATGGTACGAGGTACGCCTGGCGCCGAGCGATATGGAGCGTTTCCAGGCGCATCGGAGTATGATTTGAAGTCCGCCGAAACCGGATACGAAGCACGGTTCGACTATCCGGCGTGGGAAGGGCCGCCGCTGCGGCCGTATCTGCTCGCCACGGCGCCGCGATCGGGCAGCACTTATCTCAGCCATGTTCTGTGGCGCACAGGCTGCCTGGGCGCGCCGCTCGAATACCTGAACTTCGATCCCAACGGCCCATATGGGTTCGCCAGCGCGTCTCCTGCGGAGCAGCGCAAGCTCTGGCATGCGGCCTTGCGGACGCGGACTTCTCCGAACGGCGTGTTCGGTCTCAAGGGCTTTCCGATCCAGTTCGAAGACGTCCATGCGAGCAATCCAGGGCTTCTCCGCGAAGTCATGCGCACGATCCTGCCGCCCGGAACGGTGAAGCGAGTCGTTCGGCTTCGCCGTCGTGACCGGGTTGCCCATGCCGTTTCCTATGCCCGCGCCATGCTGTCCGGGGTGTGGCGCAAGGAACAGGAGCATGCGGCAATGGTGCAACCTGGCTACTCGCAAGTAGCCGTCGAGCGCGCGGCCAACTTGGTCGAGGCGCAGGAAAAGGCGTGGTCGCAGATGTTCGCCGAAATGCGGATCGAACCGCTTGAGCTGTGGTACGAAGACGTCGTCGCCACCCCAGAGGATGCGGTGCGCCAGGTGGCGGAATACCTTGGAGTGAAGCTGGAAACGGGAAGGCAGGTCGCCGTTCCGGAGGTGGTGCGCCAATCCCAGCACGGCGCCAAGGCATGGATCGAAGCGCACCTGCGAGGTGGCAACGCTTAGGATTCGTCCTGCTTGATGCGCTGCCAGAGGGCTTCCTTGTCCTCGAGCGGCAGGTCCGCAAACGCCTCTCCCGCAAGCTCTTCCATAGCCCGGTACCGGCGCTCGAACTTGTCGTTTGCCGCCCGCAAGGCTTCTTCGGCCTCAATGCCGTGAGCGCGGACCAGATTGACCGCTGCAAACAGCAGATCTCCGGCTTCTTCCGGTCGCTTGTCCGGCGCGGCTTCGGCCAGTTCGCGCATTTCCTCGGTCAGCTTCTTCGCCGGACCCTCGGTGTCCGGCCAGTCGAACCCGTCGCGCGCCGCGCGCTTCTGCAACTTCTGCGCGCGCATTAGCGCGGGCAGGGCGCGCGCCACGCCATCGAGCGCGCTTGTAGCCCCGTTCGATATCCGTTCCGCGGCCTTGAGGTCTTCCCACCGTTGCCCCGATGTCGGCATGGCGTTTTCGCCAAATATGTGCGGATGCCGGGCTTCCATCTTGTCGCAAATGGACCGGGTGACATCTTCGAAAGCAAAGTGACCGGCTTCCTCGGCCATTCGCGAATGAAATACGACTTGGAGCAGCAGATCGCCCAGTTCGCCCCGCAGATCGACCATGTCGCTTCGATCGATAGCATCGGCAACCTCGTAGGCTTCCTCGATCGTATAGGGTGCGATCGTCTCGAAAGTTTGCGCGACATCCCAGTCGCAACCGCGCTGCGGATCGCGAAGACGTTCCATGATCGAGAGGAGGCGGTCGAGCTGCTGTGACATATTAGGATGATAATATATATTATGTTAAATTATACATCACCGGCCCGCGGCCCATGCGAACACCGCAGTGACCAGGAGGAAAATCGCAACCCATGCCAGAACGAGGATCAGCATCTTCGATGCGCCGACCCGGTGTCCGCGAAACGCGCTGGCCGCCAGAACCAGCGCCCCGCATAGCGCGATGATCGAGGCCCAGCTTGTGCCGTTCATGCGATCAGTTCCAAGCCGTCGTGGCCGACCAGAACGCCTGGCGGCACTTCGCCCGACAGCGTCGCATAATCCATGCTCATGTCGAGATGCGTGAGAACGGTGGTTCCCGCACGGCAGCGTTCCGCCATGCTCAAGGCCGTCGCCAGGCTCGCATGTGTCGGATGCGGCTCCCGCCGCAGACAATCGACGACCAGGATGTCCACGCCATCGAATACGCGGACCATCTCATCGGTAACCGCACTGAAGTCGGTCGCATAAGCGACTGATTTTCCGTCTGCTTCAAAACGAAAGCCGGTGCTGAAGGTTGGCCCGTGCGGCATCTCTACCGATTGAACGGCGAAGCCCGCATGAATCTTCACCAGATCGAGCGTTTCCAGCTTCACGATCGTCGGATAGCCATACCGCCCCGAAAAGACATAGCTGAACCGCTGCCGCAGGCTCTGCGCGGTGCTTTCGGAGGCGAAGCCCGGCAGCGGCGCGTTGCGATGAAAGCGCATCGGGCGCAAATCGTCGATGCCATGGCAATGATCGGCGTGATCATGGGTCCAGAAGATGCCGTCGACCTTGTCGATGCCGTTGGCGAGGAGCTGCTGGCGCAGGTCGGTCGAGGTATCGACGAGGAGACGCGAGCCCGCTTCGTTCTCGACGACGATCGAAACGCGGGTGCGGCGATTCCGCGGCTCGTTCGGATCGCACTCGCCCCATTCGTTGCCGATGCGCGGAACACCCGTCGACGTGCCGGATCCGAGCATCACCAGTTTCACGGAGCGGCCTTTCGGAACAGGGCGTAGAAATTGCGGGTGGTGTTCGCGGCAAGCTGTTCCAGGCTCTCGCCCCGCAATCCGGCGACGAATTCGGCGGTACTGCGAACGTAGGCGGGCTCGCAAGTCTTGCCGCGATAAGGCACGGGCGCAAGGAAAGGGCTGTCGGTTTCGACCAATAGCCGGTCCGCCGGGATCTCAGGCGCGAATTCCTGTAGCTCGCGGGCGTTCTTGAAGGTCACGATACCCGAAAGCGAGATCGTGAGGCCAAGTTCCAGCACCTGCCGCCCGAAGGCCGGGGACGCGGTGAAGCAATGGATCAGCGCTGGAAACGCCCCCTTCGCCATTTCATCGGCGAGGATGGCGGCGGTATCCTCGTCCGCATCACGCGTGTGGATGATGAGCGGAAGGCCGGTCTGGCGGGCCACGGCGATGTGGGTGCGGAAGAGCGCGCGCTGAACGGCGCGGTCGGACTTGTCGTAATAGTAGTCGAGCCCGGTTTCGCCGATGGCGATGACACGGGGATGCCGGGTGGCTTCGAGCAGGGCGCCCTCGCCGAGGTCCGCGTGCTGTTCGGCTTCGTGAGGATGGATGCCGACGCTGGCCCAGACGTCAGGCTCACGCTCGGCTGTGGCGACGACATCGGCCCATTCGGACCGGCGGGTGGAGATGTTGAGGAAGGCCCCCACCCCCGCTTCGCGCGCCCGCGCCAGCACCGCCGGCTGATCCTCGACCAGGCCGGCGTAATTGAGGTGACAGTGGCTGTCGACCAGCATCAGGACACCGCCTCGGGCAATTCGAGCCGCGGGAAAGCCGGGGAGGGATTGTCGACGCGGACGGCCGAGAAATCGCGCGCCAGCGCGGCAAAGTCGCGCTCCTGCATTGGAATGCCCATCGCATCGAGCACTTTCGCCGAAGCGGTCGGCGTTACGGGCGATACCGCAATGGCGAGATCGCGGATGCAGGCCCACAGCGTCGCCAGCACGCGCTCCATGCGCGCCGGATCGGTCTTGCGTAGCGCCCACGGAGCCTGTTCGTCGACGTAGGCGTTACAGGCGAAGACAGCCTGCATCCACGCTTCCAGCCCGGCGGCGAACGCGAGCTTCTCGAACGCTTCTGGCAACTGCTTCGAACAGGCGCGCGCGACCGCATCGCGCAGCGCGCTGTCCACATCGAGCACCGGCGCTGAAGGCGTGAAGCCGCCGTCGCAGTTCTTGGCAATGAAGCTCAGCACCCGCTGGGCAAGGTTCCCAAAGCTGTTCGCCAGTTCCGAATTGTTCCGGTTTACAATCGCTTCGGGCGACCACGTGCCATCCTGCCCGAAGCTGAATTCGCGCAACAGAAAGTAGCGCAGCGGATCGACGCCAAACCGGTCGGCCAGTTCGGCCGGATCGGTGACGTTGCCGAGCGACTTCGATTCCTTCTGCCCGCGATTGAGCAGGAAGCCGTGCGCGAACACGGACTTCGGCGGCGCTACGCCCGCACTCATCAGGAAGGCCGGCCAATAGACCGCATGGAAGCGCACGATGTCCTTGCCGATCAGGTGCACATCGGCCGGCCAGAACTTGCGAAACTCTTCCGTATCATCGGGATAGCCCAAGCCGGTGATGTAGTTGGTAAGCGCATCGACCCACACGTACATCACGTGATCGTCGCTGCCGGGCGCCTTCACGCCCCAGTCGAAACTGGTCCGGCTGACCGAGAGATCGCGCAACCCGCCCTCGACGAAGCGCAGGACTTCGTTGCGACGGCTCTCCGGGCGGATGAAGTCCGGATTGTCGCGATAGAATGCAAGCAACGGTTCCTGATAGCGCGACAGGCGGAAGAACCAGCTTTCCTCGACTGTCCATTCGACTGGCGTGCCCTGCGGCGAGAGCTTTTCGCCCCCCTCTCCTTCGATCAGCTCGCTTTCGTCATAATAGGCTTCGTCGCGAACCGAGTACCAGCCTTCGTAGCGGTCGAGGTAGAGATCGCCGTTCGCTTCCATCGCCTGCCAGATAGCCTGGCTGGCGCGTGTGTGATCGGCGTCGGTGGTGCGGAAGAAGCGATCGTACGAGATGTCCAGTTTATCGAACAAAACTTGGAAATACTTGGACATTTCATCTGCAAGCTCGCGCGGAGTAATGCCAAGATCGCGCGCTTTTTGGGCCATCTTCAGGCCATGTTCGTCCGTCCCCGTCTGGAAGCGCACTTCGCGCCCGCGCAGGCGCTGGAAGCGCGCCATCACGTCGGCAGCGATCGTTTCGTAGGCATGGCCGAGGTGCGGCCTGCCGTTGGGGTAGTGGATTGCGGTGGTGATGTAATAGGGCTCAGCCATGGGCCGGCTCACTACGGGCGGCAAGAGACGCGAGCAAGGCGCCGATTTGCGCCACCAGCAGCCCGGCGTCGAAATTGTGGGTCGGAGCCTGCGCCCCGAGACGCACCAGCTCCGCGTGGGCATCGGCAAGCGCGGCCAGATTGCGCCTGCCGGTTTCGGCCATCCGCGCGGCAACGACCGATCGCGCAAGGTCGATCGCCACGAGTTGCCGCTTGCGATCAGGACGCTGGCCCATCGCTTCGGCCAGTGCGCCGCGCCGCGCGAACCCGGCATCGCCGTTGGCGGCAATGTCCTTCATCACCCGGTGCAGTTCCCCGACGTCGAGCTCGAGAAATTCGAGCGCCACCCCCGGCGAGCCGCCCGCCGCTGCGATGGCAGCCTCGCGCATCTCCGGCGAAGCCTGCGGCGCTTCGCGCGCGAGCACCGTGTCGATCTGCGCTTCGTCGAGGCCGGGGAACGGCAGCAGCCGACAGCGCGAGCGGATCGTCGCCAGCAAGCGGCCGGGCCGGTGCGCGACGAGGAGGAAGAAGCTGCCATGCGGCGGCTCCTCAAGGCTCTTGAGCAGCGCATTGGAAGCGCTCTTCTCAAGGTCGTCCGCCGGGTCGATGACGATAACCCGCCGGCTGCCGAGCGTCGGCCGCGTGGTCAGGCGCTGCTGCATCGCCCGCACCTGATCGACCGAGATGTTGCGCTTGCGCTGGTAGGGTTTGCCATCTTCGCGCTTCTTCTCGTCGTCGCTGGTGGCGGGAAGCGGTTCGAGCACGATCACGTCCGGATGATTGCCGGGCGGTTGCGACAGCCTCGGCTCCGTCACGAGCTCGCGCGCGGCCTGAAGCGCGAAGGCGGCCTTCCCCACCCCGCGCCGACCCCCGAGGATCCAGCCGTGGTGCATACGCGGGCCGGCGAGCGCCGTGCGCCAGGCGCGCCAGGCGTCCTCGTGGCCGACGAGCGTCATCGCCCTGCCCCGAACAGCGGCGCGAGCGCTGCGAGAATGGCGGCATGGGTTTCTTCCGCCGCGCCCGAACTGTCGATCCGGGCGAAGCGGCCCGGCTCGGCGGCGGCGAAGCGCTCGAACGCAGCGGCGACGCCAGCGTGATAGGCCGCGTCCCTACCGCCGATGGCGTCCATTTCCCCGCCATCGCGCCGCGTCAGGCGGGCGGTGGCGACATTCGGGGAAACCTCCATCAAAATCGTCAGATCGGGCAGAAGACCTTGAGATCCGATCTGGTGCAGTCCGAGCACTTCCTCGTCGGCCAGCCCGCCCGCCCCGCCCTGATAGGCGCGCGAGGAATCGATGAAACGGTCGCAGACAACCCATGTGCCCGAAGCCAGCGCCGGCGCGATCGCACGCTCGACATGGTCTGCGCGGGCGGCGGCGAACAGCAGCGCCTCCGCGCGAACGCCCCATCCTTCGCCGGGCGGATCGAGCACCAGCCCCCTGATCGCCTCCGCTCCGGGCGTGCCGCCGGGTTCGCGGGTCAACAGGACATCGAAGCCGCGCCCGCGCAGCGCATCGGCCAGCAGGCGGGCCTGGGTGGACTTTCCGGCCCCTTCCCCGCCCTCGAGCGCGATGAAGCGCCCCCTGCTCACGTGAATACTCCCACGATGCCGTTGAGCAGCCGCTGGAACTGGTTGGCCTCGCCGACTGCCTCCGCGGCGACCAGCGGCACGTCATGCGGCTGCTGGCCGCTGATGCGGACGCGCAGCGTGGCGACTTCCTGCCCGGCGGCGATCGGGGCTTCGAGCGGGCCGCGATAACGGACCGACAGCGAGACGTCGAAACCACCGCCGCGCGGCACGCTGGCGAGCACTTCGCCGGCCGTCCGCAATGGCACCGAGCCGGACGCCCCACCCTGCACGCGCGCATCGCCCACCGGCGTTCCCGCCTGAAGCACGACCCGGCTTTCGAACGCATCGAAGCCCCATTCCAGCAACGCGCGCGAAGTGCGGTTGCGCGCCGTACCGGTGGGTGCGCCTGCGACGATCATGATGAGCCGCCGCCCGTTGCGTTCGGCCGAGCCGAGGAAGTTGTACCCCGCTTCGCGCGTGTAACCGGTCTTGATACCGTCCGCACCGGCGACCACCCCGGTGACGGGATCGTGGTTATTCTGCGCGATTCCGCGATAGGCCATGCCCCGGTGGCCGAAGAAGCGGCGGTAAAGCTCCGGATAGCGCGTGGTCATCGCTTCGGCGAGGATCGCCAGGTCGCGTGCGCTGGTATAAGTGCGGCCTTCGTCGGGCCAGCCATTGGGCGTGCCGAAGTGCGTATCGCGCATGCCCAGTTCGGCCGCGTTAGCGTTCATCATGTCGAGCCACGCCTGCCCCGACCCGGCGGCGACTTGCGCCAGCATGGCCGCGCCATCGTTGGCCGATACGGTGGTCACCCCCATCAGCAATGTGCCGACCGTCAGTTTGTCGCCCGCCTTCAGAAACATGGTCGAGCCTTCGCCCGACCACAGCTCGGCCACTTCGGGTGAAACCTCGATGATCGCGTCGGGCGAGAGCTTGCCCGCGTCGATCAGCTTGAACGCCGAATAGACGGTCATGACCTTGGTGACCGAGGCCGGCACGAAGCGCCGCTCCGTATCGCGCGCATAGAGCGTCTGCCCGCTCGACACGTCGTAGAGCATCACGACCGGGATTTCCGGATCGACCGGCGCGGCGGGCGGAGAAACCAGCACGACATCGTTCGCGAACGCGCCCGAAGCCGCCGCGGCGGCCATCCCCAGGGACAATGCGGCCGCAGCCGATCCGATGATTGCGTGTCGGTTCAATTCGGTCCCCACCGCCGGTGCGGCGGCCCTTTGACGGGCTCGGGATCGGCGGCGCTCAGTCGCTGGTCAAGATTCGCGCATCGCTATAGCCCGCGTCCCTGACCTTGGCGAGCGAGGCTTCGGTCCCGGCAGGCCACCCTCGCGGCCGCGATCGGCCTTCGGGCGGGTATCCGTGCGTCAGCGGGCAATCTCGTCCGCAAGCAACCCGACGCTCATCGCATAGTAGTTCGAGCAGTTGTATTCGAGGATGACCCGATAATTCTGGGTCAGGAGATAACTCGGCGCGGCGGGCCCGTCGGGCTCGAACAGTGCGGCCATGACGTCGTCGCCGATCGCGCCTTGCGGGACGACGCCGAGTTCGCGCCATTCGCGCACGGTCTTCCACTTGCTGTGGCGCATATGGACGCGCGGGCAGACCGGCGCGGCGACTTCCGTTTCGATGGCCGTGCGATCGACGCTGTTGGGGGTATAGGCGCGCACGCCCCAGGGCTGGCCCCGCCGCCAGCCCGCATCACGGAAGTAGTTGGCGATCGAGTGGAGCGTGTCGGGCTCGCTGGTCCAGATGTCCTTGCGGCCGTCGCCGTCGCCATCGACCGCGAGGCGCAGGTAGACGCTGGGGAGAAACTGCGGGTTGCCGAAGGCCCCGGCCCAGCTGCCGACGAGCGTCGAGCGGGGAACGCCGGTATCGGCGATCTTGAGCAGGTCGATCAGCTCACGCTCGAACAGGTCGCGGCGGCGCCCTTCCCAGGCCAATGTCGCGAGCGAGCGGGCGAGGTCGAAGTCGCCCTTGACCGCGCCGTAGCTGGTTTCGTGCCCCCAGATGGCGAGCACGATCGGCTCAGGCACGCCGTAGCGCGCCTCCACCTCGGCGGCGAGCGGGCGCAGCCGTTGGTAGGCGCGGCGGCCACCGGCGATGCGCGCCTGGCTGTTATGGTCGCGCAGGTATGGCGCGAGCAAGGGGAAGCCGCTCTGCGTCGCGCCGGAGAGATTGCCCCGGTCGAGCGAAATGACGCGCTGGTTCGGCGTCAGGCCGGCGAACATCGAATCGATGGTGGCCTGGCTGACGCCCTCTGCGCGGGCCTTGGCGGCGACCTGGGCGAGATAGGCGTCGAACGAGCCTTCCTGCGCACAGGCCGGCAAGGCGGCTAGCGGCAGCAGGAGCAAGGCGCTGAGGGCGGAAAGAAGGCGGCGGGCAAGCATGACGGCATTGTGCCATGGCCGGCCCGGCCTGTGAATCCCTTCCGTCCCGCTGCGCGGCGAATGGCGGCGATGGTGCGTCAGTCGGCTGTCGCTCAATCGCCGGGGTCCGGCTGCATGTCGGGGTTTTCGGCCAGCATCTGCGCGAACGGCGGGAAGCCGCAGTTGTCCTCGTCGCCGCAGTTGGTCACGGTATGGACGTAGCGGATCCTGCCGTCCTCGATGCGGAACAGGTGGCTGTCGGGGCGCTGGCTCTCGCCGAACTTGAGGAACACGGCGACCGCGCCGATGGTCTCGTCGATCACGTAGTCGCGGTCGACAAGCTCGACGCCTTCGGGAACGCCGACGTTGCAGGTATCGTCGGGGCGCCCGCGGCCGGTGTAGATGCCGCCTTCAAGCCGCGCGCAAGGGGTGCCCCATGGCACTTCGACGCTCTTGTCCTTGAACAGGTCGAGATAGGCGTCGGCGGCGGCGCGGATTTCCTCGCGGGTGTTGCGGCGATCCTCGGGAATCTCGCTCCAGTCCTCGCGGCTGGCGTATTCGTAGGTCTTCTGCGCGTCGAACAGCCAGTCGCCTTCGTCGGTGACGATATTGTTGAACGGGCCGACGCCGAAGAAGCCGTTGCCGATGATCGTGGCGGTGACCAGAGGACGCTCCTCGTCCAGCATCACCGCTTCGACGAAAACGCGGCAGCCGACGGTGTCCTTCAGCGTGAGCCGCCAGTCCACCTTGCGCGGCTTATCGAGGAAGCCGCCGAGCGAACTGCGCTGGAAATTCTCCGAATAGTCGACCCATTCGCCGAGGTTCATGGTGAACATGCTGCCGGTCTCGACGGCGGCGATCCAGCTCGTCTCGATCTCGGTCAGCAGTTCGCGCGAGCAGCCGCCCTGCGCCGCCGCCGGAGTGGATATGGCAAACGCCATGGCTGCGCCGAGCGGTGCTACGATGCGCAAGGCCGTCATCCTCATTCTCCCAGGTCGGGATGAATGTCGGGATTGCGCTCGAGCATTTCGCTGAACGGGCCGAAGCCGCAGTTCTCATCCTCGCCGCAGTTGGTGACGGTGTGGATGAAGCGGATCTTGCCGTCCTCGACCCGGAACACATGCGCGTCCGGGCGGCGGTTGGGCCCCATGCGCAGGAACACCGCGACCGAGCCGACCACGGGATCGATCACATAGCGGCGATCGGCCATCTCGATGTCGTCGGGCACGCCGACGTTGCAGCTGTCGGTGGGCAGGTCGCGGCCAGTATAGGCGCTCCCTTCAAGCCGCGCGCAGGGCGTGCCCCATGGCACTTCGACGCTCTTGTCCTTGAACAGGTCGAGATAGGCGTCGGCGGCGGCGCGCAGTTCCTCGCGGGTATTGCGGCGCGCCTCGGGGATCTCGCCCCAGTCCTCGCGGCTGGCGTAGTAAAGCGTCTTTTCGGCGTCGAACAGCCAGTCGTCCTTGTCGGTAACGATCACGTCGAAGGCGCTGATCGTGCCCGGAGGCGAGCCGGGCGAGCCGATCGCGCGGATCATCGTCGCCAGCACATAGGGATGCTCGGGATTGGTGATGACGCTCTGGACATAGACCAGGCACGCGGCCTCGTCGTAGAATGCGCGGTCCCAGTCGACCTTCTGCGGCGTGGCGATCACGCTGCCGAAAGTCATCGAGGAAAGCTCGAAGTTCTCGTAGTAGTTCACCCACTCGCCCATCGGGCGCATGTGCATGATGACCGACCCGGCGGCCTGCGCGGCGCGATACTGGTCGGCGATTTCCACGAGACGTTCGCGGGTGCAGGTCTGCTGGGCGAAGGCAGGGCTGGCGGTGGCGGCCGCGGCGACCGCGCACAATGCCCCGGTGACGATACCTCTCATGACAGTTCGCTCCCCTCTCTGAAGCCGACCGGCGCTTTCGCGCGCGTTGCCCCTTGCCTAACGCAAGCCAAAAGCGAAGTCACGGGTGACAATCCCGCCCGCCGGCGCTAGCCGCTGGCCGACGCGGACAGGTGGCCGAGTGGTTTAAGGCAGCGGTCTTGAAAACCGCCGTGGGTTCACGCCCACCGTGGGTTCGAATCCCACCCTGTCCGCCAGCTACCCCTCCCGGTCTTCCTCCTCCTCTTCCGGAATCAGGACCGCCCTTTGCCGTTCCGGTCTGGCAGGCGGCGACTGATGCTTGCTGCGTTCGAGGCTCGGGTTGGTGCTGTCGTCGAACAGCACGGTTTCGTCGCCGATCTCGTATTCCATGGCGGACTCTCCTTGTCCGGAAAACGCCGCATGCGCCGCGCCGTTCCGGGCTGGAGGCGTCAGATATGCAGCGCGCGGCCGTAGGCGGCGAGGACGCTCTCGTGCATCGATTCGCTGATTGTGGGGTGCGGGAACACGGTCTGCATCAGTTCGGCTTCGGTGGTTTCGAGCACTTTGCCCACGGTGAAGCCCTGGATCATCTCGGTGACCTCCGCTCCAACCATGTGCGCGCCCAATAGTTCGCCGGTCTTCGCGTCGAACACCGTCTTCACGAACCCTTCCGCCTCGCCCAGCGCGATGGCCTTGCCGTTGCCGATGAAGGGGAACGTGCCGGCCTTGACCGAATAGCCCTGCTCCTTCGCCTTGGCTTCGGTCAGGCCGACGCTGGCGATCTGCGGGTGGCAATAAGTGCAGCCGGGAATGGCGTTGCGGTCGAGCGGATGCGGGTGGACGTCCTTGTTGCCCAGTTCCTGCGCGATGGACTCGGCCGCGGTGACGCCTTCGTGGCTGGCCTTGTGCGCCAGCCACGGGCCGGGCGTGCAGTCGCCGATGGCCCACAGACCCTTCGCCTTCGTGCGGCCGTAGGGATCGATCTGGATGAAGCCGCGGTCCATCCCGACCAGCTTTTCGAGTCCGATGTTCTCGGTGTTGGGCTGGATGCCGATGGCGACGATAACGTGGCTATACTCGCCCGTCTCGACCTTGCCGTCCTTGCCTTTGATCTTTGCCGACACGCCCTTGGCGGTAACCTTCAGTTCCTCCAGCGCCGCGCCGGTGCGGATGGTCATGCCCTGCTTGGTCAGCGCTTTTTCGAGGAAGGCGGACACGTCCGCATCCTCCACCGGCACGATCCGGTCGAGCATTTCGACCACGGTAACTTCGGCGCCCATGTCGTTGTAGAAACTGGCAAACTCGATGCCGATGGCGCCCGAACCGATGACCAGCAGCTTGGTGGGCATCTCGGGCGGCGTCATCGCGTGGCGATAGGTCCATACGCGCTTGCCGTCGGCCGGGGCGAACGGCAGGTCGCGCGCGCGGGCGCCGGTGGCGACGATCACGTGCTTCGCCGAGAGCTTTTCCTCGCCCTTGTCCCCCTTCACGGTCAGGCTGGTCGGACCGGTGAGCGTACCGGCCCCCATGTGGACCGCGATCTTGTTCTTCTTCATCAGGTGCGTGACGCCCTGGTTGAGCTGCTTCGCCACGCCCCGGCTGCGCTTGACCACAGCTTCAATATCCGCGCCGATCTCCTTCGCGGCGAGCCCGTAGTCCTTCGCGTGTTGCATGTAATGGTAGATTTCGGCCGAGCGCAGCAGCGCCTTGGTCGGGATGCAGCCCCAGTTGAGGCAGATACCGCCGAGCAGTTCCCGCTCCACGATGGCGGTCTTGAGGCCGAGCTGCGCCGCGCGGATGGCGGCGACGTAGCCGCCGGGGCCGGAACCGAGAACGATGACGTCGTAATTTTCAGCCATTTGATGCTCCGTATACCCCCTCTCCAAGCTGCGCTAACCCGCTGCGCGGGTAATCTTCGCTATCCTCCCCAGCAAGGAGGGGTGAGGGGGAATTCATATCGTTGGGAAAAGATGTTTCGAGCGCGGCGAGAATTGCCGTCGCGACCCCATCGGCCTCGACAATCAGGCGCGCCTGGCGGCCGCCCCCTCTCCTTCCCACGCCTTCGGCGCGGGCCCCTTCCTCCCCCGCAAGGGGGAAGGAGTTTGGAGGCGAGCCCCCGCTCGTCACCTGTCCACCGCCCGCGGCTTACCTTCATCGTCCATCGCGACGAAGGTGAACTTCGCCTCGGTGACCTTGATCTCCTCCTCGCTGTGGCGTTCGCGGCGCCAGGCTTCGACGGCGATGGTCATGCTGGTGCGCCCGACGCGATCGACTTCGGCGTAGACCGAGACTTCGTCGCCCACCTTGACCGGCTGGTGGAACACCATGCCGTCCATCGCCACGGTGACCGCCCTGCCCTTCGCCCGCCGCGCGGCGGTGAGGCCGGCGGCGTTGTCCATCACGGCGAGCAGCCAGCCGCCGAAGATGTCGCCGTAGGAATTGGCGTCCGCCGGCATCGCGACGACGCGGACCGCGGGATCGCGGTGGCCGGTCATGCGGCGCAATTCCTATCGAGGGTTACACAAGCGACGAGTCCTATTGCCGCTGTCACCGTGCCGGAATGGCGGATTTTCGCGGGTTTGCGACGAACCGGACGATGGAGCCGGTTGCGGAGAAAAATAAAATCTTCTATCCCGCACCTGTTTGAATGTTTCGCGGCGGGTTTCATCGGCGGCGCAGACTTTCGGACGAGAACGGTCATGAGAACGTTACCAGAACACCGGCGGTGTAGGAAACCTGTTTCGTTCAAGCCACCAGACCCAGCGGCTTTTCGCACAGTTCCTTGAACGCCTTCATCAGCTCGGCCCCGTCGGTGCCGTTCATGGCGCGGTGGTCGAAGCTGCCGGTGGCGCTCATCACCGTGGCGATCTGCAGCGAGTCGTCGACCACGTAGGGCCGCTTCTCGCCCGAGCCGATCGCCATGATCATCGCCTGCGGCGGATTGATCACCGCGTCGAACTGCTTGATGCCGTACATGCCCATGTTGGAGATGCTGGCGGTGCCGCCCTGGTACTCATGCGGCTGAAGCTTGCCGTCGCGGGCGCGATCGGCGAGATCCTTCATTTCGGTGGCGATGGTCGAGAGCGATTTGGTGCCGGCATCGACGATAATCGGGGTGATGAGGCCGCCGGGGATCGCCACCGCGACCGAGATGTCGGCGCGGCTGAACTTGAGCAGGCTCTCGCCGGTGTACTGGACGTTGCAGGCCGGCACCTGGAGCAGCGCCTGGGCCAGCGCCTTGATCATCAGGTCGTTGACCGAAAGCTTCACGCCGCGCGCTTCGAGCGCCGAATTGAGCTCGGCGCGTAGCTTGAGCAGCGCGTCGAGGCGCACGTCCACAGTGACGTAGAAGTGCGGAACCTGCTGCTTCGATTCGGTGAGGCGGCGGGCGATGGTCTTGCGCATCGAGGTGAGCTTTTCGACCTCGTGCGGGATCTCGCCCGACTCGGCGGGCGCGGCCGGAGCGGCGGGAGCGGCCGCTTTCGCCGGTGCCGCCCCGGGTTGCGCGCCTTCGACGTCGGCCTTGACGATGCGGCCGTTGGGACCGCTGCCCTTCACGCCGGCGAGGTCGATGCCCTTCTCGGCGGCGATGCGCTTGGCCAGCGGCGAGGCGATGATCCTGCCCTCTCCCCCGGCAGGGGGAGAGGAGGGAGCCGGCTTGCCGGCGGAAGGAGAGGGGCTCGGCGCGGGAGCGGGAGCGGGAGCGGCAGGAGTCGGGGCTGCTTCCCCCTCTCCCAACCCTCTCCCCTGAAGGGGAGAGGGCTTTTCGGCTGCTCCAGCCCCCTTCACGCTGGCCGGATCCTCGCCTTCCTCAGCGAGCGTGGCGATCACCGTGCCTACCTTGACGCCTTCGGTACCCTCGGGGACCGAAATCTCCGCGATCACGCCTTCGT
>JBIQKC010000019.1:0-58316 GCA_044506885.1 Sphingomonadales bacterium | reverse complement strand
TGTGCGGGAGTGAGGAGAGAAGAGCTCGATCGCTCCCGCACCCGTCGCATTGCCAGCTTATGGCTGGCCTGCATTGTATAACCCATATGGTTCATCATGTCAAGAGAAAAGTGCGTTCTATCCTACGGTCGTCATTCCCGCGCACGCGGGAACCCAGTGGGCTCTTGTACGCGCACAACTGTGACTGGGTCCCCGCTTTCGCGGGGATGACGAGGGTGGGGTTGGGGGCTGACGACGGAAGGAGTGGGGATTGTCAGGGTTGGGTGGAGGGTTGAGGGCGAGGGCTCAGCGGGCGTAGAATTCCCGGTACCATTCGACGAAAGCGGCTACGCCGTCTTCCACTCGTGTCTGCGGCACGTAGCCGGTCAGGGCGCGCAGCAGGCTGGCGTCGCCGAAGGTGTCCTTCATCTCGCCCGGCTGGATCGGCATCAGGTTTTGCTCCGCCTTCCGGCCCAGGCAGCGCTCGATCGTGGCGATATAGTCGGTCAGCCGCGTGGGCGAGCCGTTGGCGATGTTGACTGTCCGGGCCGGCACCCCGTCGGCGAGGGTATCGGTAACGCCATCCACGGCGACGCGATTTTCTTCGTTCGGAATCACCGGGATCAGCCGCACCAGCGCTTCCACCAGATCGTCGATATAGGTGAAATCGCGGCCCATCTCGCCGTGGCCGTAAACGTCGATCGGCCGCCCTTCGAGAATTGCGGAAACGAACTTGAACAGCGCCATGTCGGGCCGGCCCCACGGGCCATAGACGGTGAAGAAGCGCAGCGTCGTCGTCGGCACGCCGAACAGGTGGGCATAGGACCAGCCCATCGCCTCCATGCCCTTCTTGGTCGCGGCGTAGAGGTTTAGCGGCTGGTCCGCCTTGTCGCTTTCGGACGAGGGCACCTCGCGGTTGCCCCCGTAGATACTGGAGGTGGAGCCGAGCATGAGGTGCGCAGGCTGCAACTCCCGCGCCAGCTCCAGCACGTTCCATGAACCGACCAGGTTGCTGTCGATGTAGGTGCGCGGCTCCTCGATCGAATAGCGCACGCCGGCCTGCGCGGCGAGGTGGACGATGACTTCGGGCGAGGCCAGCGCCGCCGCCTCGTCGAGCGCGGCGCGGTCTTCCAGCATCCCGTTGACGTGGCGGTAGCCGTTGCGGCGGGACAGGATCTCGCGCCGGGCCTGCTTCAGGCGCACGTCGTAATAATCGGTCATGCCGTCGATACCGGTCACCTCATGCCCGTCGTCGAGCAGGCGGCGGGCCAGATGAAAGCCGATGAAGCCGGCCGTTCCGGTAATCAGAAATCGCATGTCTTGCCTTTCGCTGGAGCGTTTCCGGCACCATTACATGCAAGAGTCGTTGTCAAGGCGAGGGGCGGGGTTCGCTTCTGGATGGCCGCCGTTGACCATCGTCGGGCTTTGCAATAAAATGTCCCGATAACGTAATTTTCGTTCCAGCCGGCGGGAGAGCGGGATGGCGAACAAGGACGAGAGCGAACGGGACAACCGGCCCCGGCTGACGCTGCACGTTCCGGAGCCCAGATTTCGCCCCGGCGACACCGTGGATTTCTCCCACGTCCGGCTTTCCGAACCCGGCGCGCAGCTCCGGCCGGACGAAGCATGCCCGGCGGCCGAGACTTTTCCGTTGTGCAACGACCTCATCCGCGTGCTCGGCGACGATAACCGCGCGCACGGCCCGTGGGATCCGCGCCTCTCGCCCGATACGCTGCGGCGGTTGCTGCGTGGAATGGCGCTGACCCGCGCCTTCGACAACCGCATGTACCGCGCCCAGCGGCAGGGCAAGACCAGCTTCTATCTGAAATGCTCGGGCGAGGAGGCGACCACGGTCTGCGCCACCCATGCGCTCGATTTCGAGGACATGATCTTCCCCTCCTACCGCCAGCAGGGGTGCATGATCGCGCGCGGATATCCGATCCTCGAGATGGTCAACCAGATCTATTCCAACCGCGCCGACCGGCTGAAGGGGCGGCAGTTGCCGATCCTCTATTCGGCGGCTTCTGTGAATTTCTTCACCATTTCCGGCAACCTCGGCACGCAATTGCCGCAGGCGACCGGGTTCGCGATGGCCAGCGCGATGAAGGGCGACAGCCGGATCGCCGCCTCGTGGGTGGGCGAGGGCGCCAGCGCCGAGGGCGATTTCCACGCCGCGCTGACCTTCGCCGCGGTCTACAACGCTCCGGCGGTGTTCAACGTCACCAACAACCAGTGGGCGATTTCGAGCTTTTCCGGCATCGCCGGGGCGGAACGGGCGACCTTTGCCGCGCGCGCGATCGGCTATGGCGTGGCCGGGCTGCGGGTGGACGGCAATGATGCGCTGGCGGTCTATGCGGCGGAGCGCTGGGCGGCCGACCGGGCGCGGGCCAATGCCGGACCGACGCTGATCGAGTTCTTCACCTATCGCGCCGAGGGCCATTCCACGTCCGACGACCCGAGCGTTTATCGCGGCGCCGCCGAAGGCGCGGCCTGGCCGCTGGGCGATCCGATCGTGCGGCTGCGGGATCACCTGATCGCGCTCGGCGAATGGTCGGAGGAGCGCCACGCTGCGCTGGAGGAAGAACTCGACGAGGAAGTGAAGGCCGCGCAGCGCGACGCGGAGAAGAACGGCATCCTCGGCCACGGCCTGCACCACCCGTTCCACACCATGTTCGAGGACGTGTTCGAGGAACTGCCCTGGCATCTGGAGGAACAGGCCGAACAGGCGATCCGCGAAAGGCAGATCAAGTGGCCCGACTGAACCCCGACGACGAGCCGGTCACGCTTGCCGACGCGCCGGCGCGGGCGATGACCATGATCGAGGCGATCAACGACGCGCTCGACACCATGCTCGAACGCGACCCCGATGTCGTGCTGCTGGGCGAGGACATCGGTTATTTCGGCGGCGTGTTCCGCTGCACCGCCGGGCTACAGAAGAAACACGGCAAGACGCGCGTGTTCGACACCCCGATCAACGAATGCGGCATCGTGGGCGTGGCGGTGGGGATGTGCGCCTATGGGCTGCGGCCGGTGCCCGAGATCCAGTTTGCCGATTATATCTACCCCGGCCTCGACCAACTGGTGAGCGAGGCGGCGCGGCTGCGCTATCGCTCGGCGGGCGAGTTCGTCGCGCCGATGACGGTGCGCAGCCCGTTCGGCGGCGGCATCTTCGGCGGCCAGACGCACAGCCAGAGCCCGGAGGCGCTGTTCACGCACGTCGCCGGGCTCAAGACGGTCGTGCCCAGCACTCCGCACGACGCCAAGGGCCTGCTGATCGCGGCGATCGAGGACAACGATCCGGTGATCTTCTTCGAGCCGAAGCGGATCTACAACGGCCCCTTCGACGGATATTACGACCGCCCGACCCGGCCGTGGAAGGACCACCCGGACGCGCGGGTGCCCGAAGGGTACTATTCGATCCCCCTCGGCAAGGCGCGGGTGGTGCGCGAAGGCGCGGCGCTCACCGTGCTGGCTTATGGCACGATGGTCCATGTCGCCGAGGCGGTGTGCCGCGAAAAGGGCGTCGATGCCGAAATCCTCGACTTGCGCACGCTCGTCCCGCTAGACATCGAGGCTGTGGAAAAGTCGGTGGAAAAAACCGGCAAATGCATGATCCTGCACGAGGCGACGCGCACCTCCGGCTTCGGCGCGGAGCTGGCGGCGCTGGTGCAGGAACGCTGCTTCTACCACCTCGAAGCGCCGGTCGAGCGTGTCACCGGCTTCGACACCCCCTATCCGCACAGCCTCGAATGGGCCTATTTCCCCGGTCCGATCCGTGTCGGCGAAGCGATCGACAAGCTGCTGGAGGCGTGATGCTGTCTCTTCGTCATTGCGAGGCGACGAAGTCGCCGCGGCAATCCAGAGCGGTGCGAGGCGGCCTCTGGATCGCCGCGGGCCTGCCGGCCCTCGCGATGACGAGAATTTGGGGGGCGTAAGGGATGGGACGCTTCATTTTCCGGCTGCCCGACATCGGCGAAGGCATCGCCGAGGCGGAGATCGTCGCCTGGCATGTGAAGCCGGGAGATGTCGTCAAGGAAGACGGCCGCCTCGCCGACCTGATGACCGACAAGGCCACGGTCGAGATGGAAAGTCCGGTGGCGGGCAAAGTGCTCGAAGTGGCGGGCGAGGGGGGCAACGCGATCGCCACCGGTTCGCCGCTGGTGGTGCTGGAGACCGAGGGCGCGGCGGCGGAGGAACCCGCCGCCGCGCCGGCCCCGGCCCCCAAGGCTCCGGTGGTCGAGGAGCGGATCGAGGCCGAAACGCCCGATGCAGACGATGTCGAGGATGCGAAAGCCGCGGTCGAAAACGCGCCAAAGCCCTCTCTCCTTCAGGGGAGAGGGTTGGGAGAGGGGGATGCCGTCCCGCTCCCCGAACCGGACATGCCCCGCCCCCCGACCCCCTCTCCTGAAGGAGAGGGGGAGAAGCTCGTTCCAAGCCACGCCAAGGTCCTCGCCAGCCCTGCCGTCCGCGCCCGTGCGAAGGAACTCGGCATCGACCTTGGCGAGGTTCGCCCGGCGGAAGACGGACGCATTCGCCATGCCGATCTCGACGCCTTCCTCTCCTACGGCGGCGCGAAGGGCTATGCGCCCGCCGGCCCGACGGGGCGTGACGAGACGATCAAGGTCGTCGGTCTGCGCCGCCGCATCGCCGAGAACATGGCGGCGTCCAAGCGCAACATTCCGCATTTCACTTATGTCGAGGAATGCGATGTCACCACGTTGGAAAGGCTGCGCGCCGATCTCAACGCCAATCGCGGACAGAAGCCCAAGCTGACGCTGCTGCCGCTGCTGATCGTCGCCCTGTGCCGCACGCTTCCCGCGTTCCCGATGCTCAACGCGCGCTATGACGACGAGGCGAACGTCGTGACGCGTCACGGCGCGGTGCATCTGGGCATGGCGACGATGACCGACGCCGGGCTGATGGTCCCCGTCATCCGCGATGCGCAGGAAAGGAACCTGTGGCAGCTCGCGGCCGAGATCGCGCGCCTGTCCGAAGCCGCGCGCACGGGCGCCGCGAAGTCGGAGGAACTGTCCGGCTCCACCTTCACGCTCACCTCGCTCGGTCCGCTGGGCGGGATTGCCTCGACCCCGGTCATCAACCGGCCCGAAGTGGCGATTCTCGCGCCCAACCGGATCGTCGAGCGGCCGATGTTCGTGTCCGACGGAATCGGCGGAGAGAGGATCGAGAAGCGCAAGCTGATGAACCTCTCGATCAGCTGCGATCACCGCGTGGTCGACGGCTACGACGCGGCGGCTTTCGTCCAGGAACTGAGGCGGCTGCTGGAAACCCCGGTGCTGCTGCTTGCCGGCTGACAGCCACCTAGCGTCAGCGCACGACGCCCCGATAGCTGAGGCGTCCGTCGCCGCCGGCTTTCCAGCGCAGGTGAGTCGTGCCGGACGGGATCGCATCCGGATCGTCGAGACGTCGCCATGTCCGGCCCCGGTCGGTGGAAATCTCGAGATCGGGCCGGCTTGCGCTGCGCAGGGTCAGGCCGGCGGGAACGGCGCTGGTGATGGTGTAGCTGCCGGCATCGGGCGCGTCCCATGTCAGGATGGTGACCACGCGGTCGCCGCGAACCAGTTTGCTCGCGGGCTCGACCTGAACGGCGCCGCCGTTCGCGCGTTCGACATAGACCGCGCTGTCTACCGCCACGTCCTGTGCGTTCAGCGGCGCGGCGGCCATCGTTGCCGCCAATCCCAGTATCCAGCGCATCGTCCACCCCTGACAAAGCGGCGCTCGCCGCATATGCGCGAGGTGCGCTCCGAAGTGCGAAAATATGGTTAACGATCACGCAACTTTGCCGCTGCGCCGCGCACCCCGGCCATGCGCCTCCAGCGCGGTTGACAGCCCCGGATCGCTGCCCTAGGGGCGCGGCTCCCAAGAGGTGCCACGCCCCCCAAATATCTGGGTCCGCGGGTGTAGCTCAGTTGGTTAGAGCGCCGGCCTGTCACGCCGGAGGTCGCGGGTTCGAGCCCCGTCACTCGCGCCACTTGGGACAATTTCCTTTCGTTCGCGCGATGTGCTTGACGCCGGTTTAACCTTGGCGTTGCTATGGCCGCGCTCATGCCCCAGCCGCGCCGCATCCTCACCGTCTTCGGCACCCGACCGGAAGCGATCAAGCTGTTCCCGCTGGTCCATGCGCTGGAGGGCGATGCGCGCTTTGCGAGCCGCGTGTGCGTCAGCGGCCAGCATCGCGGCATGCTCGATCAGGTGCTGGCGATCTCCGGCGTAAAGCCCGATCACGATCTCGACCTGATGCGGCCCGGCCAGTCGCTCGATGGGCTTACCGCGGCGCTGCTCACCGGCCTCGGCCGGGTGATGGACAATGAGCGGCCGGACCGGGTCGTGGTCCAGGGCGATACCGCCACCGCGATGTGCGGCGCCCTGGCGGCCTACTATCGCAAGATCCCGGTCGCGCATGTCGAGGCCGGGCTGCGGAGCGGCAACATCCATCATCCCTGGCCGGAAGAGGTCAACCGCAAGGTCATCGGCGCGATCGCCGCGCTGCACTGCGCGCCCACCGAAACGGCGGCCGAAGCGCTTCGGCGCGAGAACGTCGATCCGGGGACCGTTCACGTCACCGGCAACACGGTGATCGACGCGCTGCGCTGGATTACCGCACGCATCGAGGCGCGGCCCGAGCTTGCGTCCGGCCTTGCGGAGCTGGAGCTCCGCTTTGCCGGCAAGCGCATCGTCGGCGTCACCAGCCACCGGCGCGAGAACTTCGGCGAGGGTATGCGGGCCATCGCTGCGGCGGTCCGCCGCCTTGCCGCGCGGCCGGATGTGGCGGTGATCTTCCCCGTCCACCTCAACCCCAACGTGCGCCAGGTGATGGAGGCGGAGCTTGCCGGGCTCGACAACGTCGCGCTGATCGAGCCGCTCGACTATCCGCACTTCGCCCGCCTGCTCGATCTCGCCACGCTGATGCTGACCGACAGCGGCGGCGTGCAGGAAGAAGCGCCCGCGCTGGGCAAGCCGGTGCTGGTCATGCGCGAGACGACCGAGCGGCCCGAAGGCGTCGCGGCGGGCACGGCGCGGCTGGTGGGGACCGAAGCCGACCGCATCGTCTCGGAAACCGTCCGCCTGCTCGACGACGAAGCCGCCTACGCCGCGATGGCGCGCGCCCACAACCCGTTCGGCGACGGCCGCAGCGCCGGGCGCATCGCGGACCTGCTCGCCCAGGCGTAACGTTACCGCTTCCTTCACCCTTTGCCGCCAAGAACCGCCGGACACTTCAGGCGAAAGGCGTTCAATGCGCGGCGAGGCGCTTCCCACGGTCAGCGTGATCGGGCTCGGCTATATCGGGCTGCCCACGGCGGCGATCGTCGCGCGCGCGGGCATGGAAGTGCGCGGCGTCGATGTGTCGCGCGATGTCGTCGACACGATCAACCGCGGCGCAATCCATATCGAGGAAGTCGATCTCGACGGGCTGGTCCACGGCGTGGTCCAGCGCGGCCTGCTCTCGGCCTCGACCGAAGTCGCCCCCGCCGATGTCTTCGTGATCGCCGTGCCGACACCGTTCGCAAAGGACGGCAAGCATACGCCCGACATCTCCCATGTCCTCGCCGCCGCCGCCGATGTCGCGAAAGTCCTCAAGCCCGGCGACACGGTGATTCTCGAATCGACCTCGCCCGTCGGCACGACCGAGGCGCTGCGCGACCTGATCGCGCGCGAACGGCCCGACCTGAAGCTGCCGGGGCTGGTCGAGGGCATTCCCGACGTATCCATCGCCTATTGCCCGGAACGCGTGCTTCCGGGCCGGATCCTCGAGGAGCTGGCCGGCAACGATCGCTCCATCGGCGGCATCACGCCGCGCTGTGCGCGCAAGGCACTGGCGTTCTACAAGCGCTTCGTGCGCGGGGCCTGCGTCACTACCGACGCGCGCAGCGCCGAAATGACCAAGCTGGTCGAAAACGCCTATCGCGACGTGAACATCGCCTTCGCCAACGAACTGTCGATGGTGGCGGACGCGATGGGGCTCGACGTGTGGGAAGTGATCCGGCTCGCCAACCGCCATCCGCGCGTGAACATCCTTCAGCCGGGGCCGGGCGTGGGCGGGCACTGCATCGCGGTCGATCCGTGGTTCATCGTCCACGGCGCGCCCGACCACACGCCGCTGATCCGCACCGCGCGGGTGGTCAACGACAGCAAGATCCACCACGCCATCGCCCGCGCTTCTGCGCTGGTCGAGGCCCACCCGGCGGCGCGCGTCGCCTGCCTCGGCCTGGCCTTCAAGGCCAATATCGACGATTTCCGCGAAAGCCCCGCGCGCCTCGTCGCCGCCACGCTGGCGCGCCGCTTCGGCAGCCGCATCGCCATCGTGGAGCCTTATGCCGATACGCTGCCGGTGGAGTTCACCGACACCGGCGCCGAACTGGTCGACATCGACGATGCGCTGGAAACCTGCGCCGCGCTGATCGTGTTGGTGGACCACGACCTGTTCCGCTCCGTCCCGCTCGCCGAACGGGCCGGCAAAGCCGTCTACGACCTGCGCGGCATCTGGCCCGATCAGCCGGCGCGCGATCCGGCGGAGGAGCCGGAGAGCTTGCGCAAGGCCGGCTAAGGGAACCCGCGCGGGTATTTCCGGCCGTTCAGCAGCGCGCCGATCCATGTCGAGCGCACGAACAGCCAGTAAGTCGACAGCAACACGGCCACCGATGCGCCGGTGATGAGAACGAGCTTCAGTTCCGCGGGAATCGCCCACCGGGCGACCAGGGCCTGGAAGGCCACCACCACCGGCAGGTGGATGACGTAAAGCCAGTACGACGCATCGGCCAGATAGCGCACCAGCGGGTTTTCGCGCCGGATGAAGCGCAGCGCAGCGCCGATCAGCCCCAGGCTCCAGAGCCACGCCGCCACGGCATAGAGGGCGGCGTAGACAATCCTGGTTCCGCCTTCGAATTGCGGCCCGAAAGCCGGCCCGCTCGTCATCCACAAGCATGCGATGGTAAGGGCGAGCGCGGCGGGCAGGTACAGCGCCCATTGCCCGGCGAGCGGGGCGAAGCCGTCCTTCACCCGATGCACCAGCCAGCCGGCTGCGAAAGCGAGGCCGTAGGATCCCAACGCGGCCGCATTCGGGACGAGCCCGACATCCGGCGTCGGAATACCCCACCATTCGGGCCACTCCGGATGGCGCAGCAGGAGCGCCGCGACGGGCAGGGCCGCCAGCAGCGGCAGCGCGAACGGAATGCGCAGCAGCGCCGCCAGCGCGCGATCGGTTGTGGCCCGCAATGCTCCCCGCCGGTCGAGCGCGGCGACGATGGAGCGCGCCAGCAAGGCTCCCGCATAGAGGATCAGCAGGACGTAGAGGAACCACAAGTGCGTCAGCGGCCAGCTTGCCACCGTGAGCTGCGGCGGAGGCGGGGGCTCGTCCGCCGAAGGAATCCCGCCGATGACGGCCCCGAAGATGACCGCTGCTGCGAACAGCAGCATCACCAGCGGCCAGAACAGCGCCAGCGGCGCCGCAATCCGCTTCAGCCGGTTGCGCACGAACCCCGGCGTCCCCTGCCGCATCAGCAGCATGTGCCCGAAGTAGCCCGCCAGCAGGAAGAACGTGGTCATGCGGAACATGTGCAGGAAGAACGCCAGCCACGCGACCGGCCAGCTCCGCGCATCGTCGGCCACCAGCCAGATGTCGAAGCCGGGCAGGAGCGACAGCGCGGCATGGAACACGATGCCGAGCAGCAGCGCCGCCGCGCGGACAAGATCCAGCGCGTGGACCCGTTCGGACACCTGGCTTTGCGGAACTGTCGCCATGTCAGCCCCCTTTTTGGCCCCCCTTTTGGCCTCCCTTTTGGCCTCCCTCAGGCGCGGCAGGCTAGCGCGCGGCGAAAGGGATGCAAGCACGCGGCCAAGTTACCCCCAGCGGCCGGTTTCCATCCAGATCAGGAAGCGCTTGAGCGGCAGCAGCCAGGCCACGCCCAGCACCAGATAGACCAGCGCCTGCGCCAGCACCGGCAGCCGCTCTATCCATTGCGATGCCCAGACTGCCGCGCCGACATAGACGCCCAGCGCCAGCAGCAGCGCCAGGATGCCGAGCGGAATCCGCAGCGTCGGCTTGTCGCGCATCAGAACGGGCCGAGCACCCGCGTCGGCGTGACGATGGCCGAAAGGCGCATGTCGTGCGGCTCGCTCGGCAGTTCGGGGGTTTCCTGTTCGTCCCACGCCATGCCGATGGCGATCGTCTGCGGATGCGCCGCGAGGTAGCGGTCGTAGTATCCGCCTCCCTGACCCAGCCGGTCGCCGGACGCGGTGAAGCCGACCAGCGGCATGAACAGCACCTCGGGCGTCACCACCGGCGCGCTTACACCGGGCTGGCGCAGGCCCCAGACGCCGCTTTCGAGGTCGCTTTCCTCGTAAGGGTCGGTGTGGACGCGGAATTCCATCGGCTTGTCGAGCGTGGTCACGCGGGGGAGGGCGATGCGGTGACCGTTCTCGAAGAAGAACCTGATGTAGCCGCGCGAGGGCGCTTCGCCTTCGTCCGAACGGTACAGGCCGATGGTCGCGCCTTCGGGCACGAGGGCGAGCGCCGGGGCCGGCGGACGGTTGAACACCAGCGCGCTCACCTCGGGCGGCAGCGACGCCGCATGTTCGATACGCTTGCGCCGCAGTTCGTTGCGCAGCTGCTTCTTGCGTTGGACGATGTCGGACATGCGGCCCTATTGGTCACGTTGGACCCCAAGGGCAAGTGGCGGAACCACCATGGGTCGTTGCCGGGGAAATCCTCTGACGCCTAAACGTCAGGTGGGCGCCATATGCACCGAGCCTGAACTCGGGCAGGGACAGCTCCCAAGGATTGCTTATAGCCTCAGGGATATTCTGTCGGCTCGTGCCGGGCAGTCCCGCCGCCACTTATCTAGGCGTTCGCGCGCGGGTTCTCAAGCGCGGCGGCAACTGCTTCGAGCCGCTCCGCCAGCCTTTCCAGCGCCTGCGCCGCCCCGTCGTTCGCCGGGGGCGGGGCGGAGGGCGCGGCAGGGCCGTCAGCGCGGGCTTCGTGCAGTTCGTCCGCCAGCAGCAGCGCCGCGAACAGCAAAGTGCGCGTTTCCGACTGGCCGGCGATGCCCGGCAGTTCCGCCAGCTTGCCGTCGATCGCGCGGCCGAGCGCGGCGACGTGCCGTTCCTGCCCCGCATCGCAGGCGACGGTGTAGCTGCGCCCTGCTATCGAGAGGGTGACGTCGCTCACGATCCGATCCGCCCGATCAGCCGGTCGAGATCGGCAAGGGCTGCGCCTGCTTCTGTCCGCAGCGCCTCGTGCCTGCGCGCGAGTTCGGAGTCGCCCGCCGTCGGCCGTGCGGCGGCGGCTTCGATTCTGCCCGCCGCGGCTTCGATGCGGGCAAGGGCCTTGGCGATCCTGTCCCCTTCCATGCGCTCCCGGATAAGGGAAAACGCCTTGCCGGGCAAAACCTTGGCGGTCCGAACTGTGAATAAATCTCGGCGAACCGCCGCGCGGCGGCCGCGTCGCCGTCGTGGGCGGCGCTCCTTGACGCGGGGGCGGGCCCTCCCCAAGGAACCCGCGAGCCGAATCGCGGCTCTGTCCCTGCCGTTCCCGGAGCCCCTGCATGAGCCACGATCCCGCCCGTTTCGCACAGATGGCCAACGCCATCCGGGCGCTGTCGATGGACGCGGTGCAGGCGGCCAACATCGGCCATCCCGGCATGCCGATGGGCATGGCCGACGTGGCGACCGTGCTGTGGTCCGATTACCTGAAGTTCGATCCGGCCGATCCGCACTGGCCGGATCGCGACCGCTTCGTGCTGTCGGCCGGGCATGGCTCGATGCTGATCTACGCGTTGCTGCACCTGACCGGCTACGCACGGCCGACGATGGACGACATCCGCAATTTCCGCCAGCTCGGCAGCCCGTGCGCCGGGCATCCGGAAAACTTCCTCCTCGACGGGGTGGAAGCGACCACCGGCCCGCTGGGGCAGGGGCTGGCGATGGGCGTCGGCATGGCGATTGCCGAACGCCACCTCAACGCGAAGTTCGGCGGCGATCTGGTCGATCACCGCACCTGGGTCATCGCCGGCGACGGGTGCCTGATGGAAGGCATCAATCATGAGGCGATCGGCCTCGCGGGGCACCTCAAGCTCGGCCAGTTGACCGTGTTGTGGGACGACAACCGCATCACCATCGACGGCAAGACCGACCTTTCCACCAGCGAGGACGTGGCCGCGCGCTACCGCGCGACCGGCTGGCATACGGTGGCCTGCGACGCGCACGATGCGGCGGACATCCGCCGCGCGATCGACGAAGCGCTGGCCGATCCGCGCCCGTCGCTGGTCGCCTGCCGCTCGATCATCGGCAAGGGCGCGCCGAACAAGCAGGGCACCTCGGCCGTCCACGGTTCTCCGCTCGGCGCGGATGAAGTCGCCGCCGCCCGGGTCGAGCTTGGCTGGTCCCACGATCCGTTCGTCGTTCCCGAAGACGTCATGGCGGACTGGCGCGCGCTCGGCGCGAAGGGGGCCGAAGCGCGCAAGGCATGGCAGGATCGCCATGCCGGCAGCGCGCGGCGCGCGGATTTCGACGTCCAGCTCGCCGGCGTCGCCGATCGCGCCGGGCCGGCATTGCAGGCGCATATCGCCGCGCTGGCGAAGGATCCGCCCAAGGTCGCCAGCCGCAAGGCGTCGGAAATGGCGCTCGGCCCGCTGACCGAAACGCTGCCGCAGCTCATCGGCGGTTCGGCCGACCTGACCGGCTCCAACAACACCAAGACCGCCGCCACCACGCCGCTGACCGCGCAGGATTACGCCGGGCGCTATCTCTACTACGGCATTCGCGAATTCGGCATGGCGGCGGCGATGAACGGCATGGCGCTGCACGGCGGCGTGGCGCCCTATGGCGGTACGTTCCTGATCTTCAGCGACTATGCCCGCAACGCCATCCGCCTCTCGGCGCTGCAACAGGTCGGCGTGGTCTATGTGCTGACTCACGATTCGATCGGGCTCGGCGAAGACGGGCCGACTCACCAGCCGATCGAACAGGTGATGAGCCTGCGGCTGATCCCCAACCTCAACGTCTATCGTCCGGCCGACGCCATCGAGACCGCCGAGTGCTGGGCGCTCGCCTTGCAGACGCCCGGCACGCCGTCGGTTCTCGCACTCTCGCGCCAGAACCTGCCGCCGGTGCGCGGGGAGGGGGACGAGGACTGGACTTCGGCCGCCAACCGCTGCGCAAAGGGCGGCTATCGCCTGCGCGCCGCAACCGCCGCGCGGCAGGTGGTGCTGGTCGCCACCGGGTCCGAAGTCGCGGTCGCGCTCGATACCGCCACAGCGCTGGAGGCGCAGGGCATCGGCGCCGATGTCGTTTCCATGCCCTGCATGGAGCTGTTCCATGCGCAGGACGCCGCCTGGCGCGCCGACCTGCTGCCGCGCGACGCGCTGATCGTCTCGGTCGAAGCCGGCACGACGCTCGGCTGGCAGGCGCTGACCGGGCGGGACGGGCTCAACATCGGCATCGACCGCTTCGGCGCGTCGGCCCCGGCGGACGTGCTGTTCCGCCACTTCGGCTTCACCGCGGACGCCATCGTTCCGCAAATCCTCGAAAAACTAGGCAAGTAGCAGGAGTAACTTCCATGGCGACGAAGGTTGCGATTAACGGGTTCGGGCGCATCGGCCGCCTGGTGGCGCGCGCCTTGCTTGAACGCACCGACCACGATTTCGAACTCGTCGCGATCAACGATCTCGCCGATCCGAAGTCCAACGCGCTCCTGTTCGGGTTCGATTCCACGCACGGCCGCTTCCCCGGCACGGTGACGTCCGACGGCAATTCGATCCAGGTCGACGGCCGCGACATCGCCGTCACGAAGGAACGCGATCCGGGCAAGCTGCCGCACAAGGAGCTGGGCGTGGATCTGGTGCTCGAATGCACCGGCTTCTTCCAATCCGACGAGGCCAGCCGCCCGCACCTCGCGGCGGGCGCGAAGCGGGTGCTGATCTCCGCTCCGGCCACGGGCGTTTCCAAGACCATCGTCTACGGCGTCAACCAGGACATGCTGACTGCCGAGGACGTGATCGTTTCCAACGCCAGCTGCACCACCAACTGCCTCGCCCCGGTGGCCAAGGTGCTGCACGAGGCCGTCGGCATCGAGCGCGGCTTCATGACCACGGTCCACAGCTACACCAACGACCAGCGCATGCTCGACCAGATCCATTCGGACCTGCGCCGCGCGCGCGCCGGGGCGATGAACATCATTCCGACCACCACCGGCGCCGCGCGCGCGGTGGGGCTGGTGCTGCCGGAACTGAAGGGCAAGCTCGACGGCTCCTCGGTCCGCGTGCCGACGCCCAACGTCTCGCTGATCGACCTCGTCTTCACGCCGGGGCGCGACACGACGAAGGAAGAGCTCAACGCCGCGCTCAAGGCCGCCGCCGATGGCGCGATGAAGGGCGTGCTGGAGTACACCGACCAGCCGCTCGTCAGCAGCGACTTCAACCACCAGCCGGCCAGCTCGACCGTCGACAGCCTCGAAACCGCGGTGCTCGAAGGCAAGCTCGCCCGCGTGGTTTCGTGGTACGACAACGAATGGGGCTTCTCCAACCGCATGATCGACACCGCCGGCGCGATGGCGAAGTTCCTCTGACCCCCCCTTTCGTCATTCCCGCGAAAGCGGGAACCCAGTCGGCTCCGATGGAGCGACAACTGCAACCGGGTCCCCGCTTTCGCGGGGATGACGAAAAAAAGAGGATTGTGCCGGCCTGCTTCGGCCAAGTTGGAAGGTCAGGATAGATGGCGAGTTTCCGCACTCTCGACGATCTCGGCGACGTTGCCGGCAAGGTCGCGCTGGTCCGTGTCGACCTCAACCTGCCGATGAAGGACGGTTCGGCCACCGATCTCACCCGCGCGCGGGCGGTGGCGCCGACGATCCTCGAACTGGCGGACGCCGGCGCCAAGGTGCTGCTTCTCGCCCACTTCGGCCGCCCGAAGGGGGAACGGCATTCGACCATGTCCACCAGCATCGTGCAGGGAGACGTGGAGCGCGTGCTGGGGCGCGAGGTGATGTTCATCCCCGAAGTCTCGGGCCCGGTGGCGCAGCAGGCGATCGGCATCCTGCGCCCCGGCGACATCGGGTTGATGGAGAACACGCGCTTCTGGCCGGGCGAGGAGAAGGACGACCTCGAATTCGCCCGCGCCATCGCGGAAAACGGCGATTTCTACGTCAACGACGCCTTTTCGGCCTCGCACCGCGCGCACGCCAGCACCGAAGGGCTCGCGCGCCTGCTCCCCGCCTATGCCGGGCGGGCGATGGAGACGGAGCTGAAAGCGCTCGACAAGGCGCTCGGCAGCCCGGTGCGGCCGGTCGCGGCGGTCGTCGGCGGGGCCAAGGTCTCGACCAAGCTCGCGGTGCTTGAACACCTCGTCGCGCGCGTCGATCACCTGATCATCGGCGGCGGCATGGCCAACACCTTCCTTGCCGCGCGCGGCGTCGATGTCGGCAAGAGCCTGTGCGAGCACGATCTGGCCGCCCAGGCCGAAGCGATCATGGACGCGGCGGACAGGGCCGGCTGCACGGTGCACCTGCCCTATGACGTCGTGGTGGCGACGGAGTTTGCCGCCAATCCGCCCAGCAGGCGCACCTGCAACGTCCACGAAGTCGCCCCCGACGAGATGATCCTCGACCTCGGCCCGCAAGCGGTAGAGTCGCTGGGCGACGTGCTCAAGACCTGCCGTACGCTGGTCTGGAACGGTCCACTCGGCGCGTTCGAAACTCCGCCGTTCGACGAGGCAACGGTCGCGCTGGCGCGGACCGCGGCGGCGCTGACGAAGGAAGGCTCGCTCGTTTCGGTCGCCGGCGGCGGAGACACCGTGGCCGCGCTCAACCACGCCGGCGTGGCGCAGGATTTCACTTATATTTCAACGGCAGGCGGTGCTTTCCTTGAATGGATGGAAGGCCGTGAACTGCCCGGAGTGGTCGCCTTGACGAAGTAAGGGCCCGCGCTTACGTTTAACATGTTAAACGGAGGTGGCCATGCTTGGCGTAAGGTTGAAGCCGGACGAAGAACGGGCTCTCGAACGCCACGCGCGGGCGATAGGCAAACCGAAGAGTGTGATCGTCCGCGAGTGGATAAAGGAACGGCTCGAACGCGATTCCGTCGATGCCCGTATCGCCCGAGCGGCGCAGATCATCGCTGCAAGCTCGACCAAGGAAGACCGCGATCGTGCCGTCCGGGAAACGGATGAGTTTCTGCGGATGCTGGACCGGGAAGACGGTGGCTTCGATTGGGGGCCGAAAGGGCCGCCCGCGTGAGGCGCGGATCGGTTGTGCTCGTACGCGAGCGCCGAAGCCCCGCCGCGAAAGGCCGCCCTTGCATCGTGGTGCAAAGGACCGTGACAATCGAGCACGGGGTCAAGATCCTGTGTGTGCCGCTTACTTCGACCCTGCGCCACATTCCCGAACACAGGCCGGTGATCTTGCCTTCGGAGGAAAACGGGCTCCGCGTCGTTTGCGAGGCGCAGGTCGATTGGCTTTATCCTTTCCTCCGCGAAAATCTGGATTCCGAGATCGGTGCGGTCGATGACGATGCCATCGCACGAGTCGACAAGGCCTTGCACCTTTGGCTCGACCTCTGAATTCTACAAACCGCCTGCGAACCTGAATCCGAAGCGATAGCGCTGCGCAGGCCCGGTCTTCTGCTCGCCCACCATTCGGTCGGGCCGCACTTCCACCAGCGAAAGCTGCCCGTCCGCTACCTCGATCGGCGCGTCGGTGGCGATTTCGCGCGTTTCGCTGCGCGCGCCGAGGTCGATCCGCACCGACAGGCGCACGCGGCCCGCCCACACGCATTGCACGTCCGCCGGGCAGCGGCTGTCTTCGCGCACTTCCAGCGGGGTGACGTATGGCCCGTCGACATAGACGCGCTCATTGAGTTCCGCCCTCGCGATGCCGTCCTGCTCGGCAGAGGCGGGCGCGGGAGCGGGCGCGGTGGCGCAGGCGGCGAGGGAAAGCGGTGCGAGGAGGGCGAGGGTGGCTTTCATCGGGCGAACAACGCGCGCACGCGCATTTCGCTCCACCGAACGCCCCGCTTCACTCCATCCCGTCGAGCACCATGCCGAGCCGGTCGAGCCGCGCTTCCCATTCGCCGCGCACCTGGCGCGCCCAGTTCTCGATCGCCCGCATGCCTTCGGGGCGCAGGCGGCAATGGCGCGCCCGGCCGCGCTTCTCGGACGCGGCGAGCCCGGCGCTTTCGAGTATGCGCAAGTGCTGCCCGACCGCCGTCACCGTGACCCCCAGCGGTTCGGCCAGCGCCGACACCGTCACCGGCCCTTCGCAAAGACGCGCAACGATAGCCCGGCGCGTGGGATCGCCCAGCGCATCGAACATCGCGGCGGTGGCGGGTGTCACGAGGCCAGCGTCCGCGCCAGCACGTCGAGCAGGGTTTCCCATCCGCCGCGCCGCATCTCCGGCCCGTCCGCGCCGTCGTAGAACGCGCACTGGTGGGTCAGCGTCAGCGTGGCGCCGCCATCGGCGTCGGCGAGTTCGTACGTGACCAGCGCGGTGGAAATGCGGGCATCGCGGAACGTCGTGGTGCTGGCGAGCACGATCCGTTCGCCGGGGACGATGTCCTCGAAGCGTCCGTCGTTCACGATCGCGGCGCCGGGGAAGGGCGTGTCGTCGCCCAGCGTGTAGTGCTGCGTTTCCGCGCCGCCGACACGAAAATCCATCTCGAACAGCATCGCGCCCGACCGTTCGGCCGAATACCAGCGGCGCTTGATGGCGGGATCGGACAGCGCGGCGTAGAGCCGTTCGCGGCTGTGCGGATAGCGGCGCTCGATGAAGAAGGTGTCGTGAACGGTCGATGACATGGTCGGCTCCAATAGTGAAGGCTTGGCTTCATTAAAGCCGTCACCGGCCTATAGTCAAGTCACAGCTTCACTATAGACCAGTGACGACTTGGCGAGCGGCCCGGAGGGGCTATAGGAAACCCCCGATGTCCACAGACCTGCCGCGTTGCCAGCTCTACCTGATCTCGCCGCACGATGTGGGTGGCGACTTCCTCCGCCGTCTGGAGCGCGCCCTTGCGGCCGGGCCGGTGGCGGCATTCCAGTTCCGGGTGAAGGGCGTGGACCAGCACGAGGCCGCGCGCCTCGCCGCGCCGTTGCAGGAAATCTGCGCCGCGCATGACGTGGCCTTCATCGTCAACGATTCCATCGCGCTGGCGAAGCGGCTCAAGGCCGATGGCGTCCATCTCGGCCAGGGTGACGGAACCGTGCGCGAGGCGCGCGACGCGCTTGGCCGCGAGGCGCAGGTCGGCGTCACCTGCCACGCCAGCCGCCATCTGGCGATGGAAGCGGGAGAGGCGGGGGCCGACTATGTCGCCTTCGGCTCGTTCTTCCCCAGCGCCACCAAGGCGAGCGAGCACCGGCCCGAACCGGAACTGCTGAGCTGGTGGCAGAACCTGATGGAGGTTCCCTGCGTCGCGATCGGCGGCATCACGCCGCAAAACTGCCGCCCGCTGGTGGAGGCGGGCGCCGATTTCCTCGCCGTCAGCGCCGCCGTCTGGGACGGCGACGAAGCGGACGCGGTGCGGGCCTTCTCCGACGCGCTGAAATAAGCCGCCGGCCGGACGGAACCTTCGCTCGCGAAGGTAGCGTCTCGGCTTGAATTTTCCTTCGTCATTGCGAGGAGCGAAGCGACGAAGCAATCCAGAGCGTTGCGTCATTGCGCCTTGGATTGCTTCGCTCCGCTCGCAATGACGAGGGAAAATGGGAATTCAGTCCGAGACGCTACCTCTGCGAAAAAAGCGCTTCCCTACACGATGCCGGATGCGCCAATGTTCCGGCCATGTTCTCCGGTCGGATTCGGCGATCCCATGCGCTTGGCGATGCTACAGCGGGCGAAAGCCTTTGGCGATTGTATCGTCTGCAAACACCGGGAGCCGCTTTTCGCCTTCGTCATCCCGAACTTGTTTCGGGATCCATTTTTCCTTCTGCGCGGAACTCTCGTCCCATACGCGGCTTTGCCGCACCGTTGCGGTACATCCGAACGCTTCGGGACGTGCGGCCCGATGGACCCTGAAACGAGTTCAGGGTGACGAATGAGGATAAGGGTCCGGGAGTGAGGGCGCCCGTGTTTGCAACAGATATGACCGCCAACCTTCCTTTCCAGGAAGGTGACACGCACATTCAAGGATTTTCGATTAACCATATGAAAATACGTGATAATATCACCGAACCGGCGAAATTTCACACCCCTGATCCGTGTGACTTTCGCCCACCGGCGAGCGGTGCGTCAGCCCTGCCGAACGCAGCGCAGCCGGCCCGGTTTGCCGTCTTCCATCAGCCGCAGGAAGCCGGGCGAGACCACGGCGTAGCTTTCGCCCTGGCGCGGCCCGCTGGTCAGCGTCAGCGTATCGCCGCGGCGAAGGTAGGAGCCGGAACCTTGCGGCGAGGAATAGCGCGAGGAGCTTTCGATGGTCAGCGCCCGGTCGGCCTGCTCCACGCCCGCGCGCCCATCGGCGCTGCCCGGCAGCTCGCAGACATAGGGGCCGCGCTCGACCGTGCCGATCGCGCCCTGCGCAAAAGCGGGGGCGGCAAGGACGGCGGCGGGCAGAACGGCCGCCGCGATCGCGATGGAAAGGCGCTTCATGGCGACGGATATAGCCTCTGTGGGCTTGCATTGCCATGAACGCCGCGAAACGCTAACGCCCCGCGACAATTTCCCGAATTTGCGAACGTAAGGCATCTGCGATGAAAATCAGCGGCGTGGACATCCGTCCCGGCAATATCCTGGAATATGAAGGCGGCATCTGGAAAGTCGCCAAGATCCAGCACACCCAGCCCGGAAAGGGCGGGGCCTATATGCAGGTCGAAATGAAGAACTTGCAGGACGGGCGCAAGACCAACGTCCGCTTCCGCAGCGCCGACACGGTCGAGCGCGTGCGGCTCGATACCAAGGACTTCCAGTATCTTTACGCCGACGGCGATATGCTCGTGTTCATGGACAAGGACACTTACGAACAGATTCAGCTCCCCGCCGACCTGATCGGCGATGCCGCCGCCTTCCTCGAAGACGGGATGGAGGTTATGCTGGAGCTGTGGGAGGAGAAGCCGATCAGCGTGCAGTTGCCGGAGCAGGTCGAGGCGACGATCGTCGAGGCCGACGCGGTGGTGAAGGGGCAGACCGCCTCTTCCAGCTACAAGCCGGCGGTGCTTGAAAACGGCGTGCGCGTCATGGTGCCGCCGCATATCGGAAGCGGCACGCGGATCGTGGTCGACGTGTACGAGCGCAGCTACGTGGGCAAAGCCGGGTGAGATAGGCCAGATGCGATGAGCCAGATCAGCGATCCGAAGTTCGAAGGCATCGAATTCGACAAGAGCTACGTGCTCGGCGTCATCTACGATGACGAATCGCTGACGCTGGAGCTGGATTTCCGGCTCGCGCCGTCGCATCCGGGGTACGCGCCGCCGGCCGAAGGGCAGGACGGGTGCTACCGCCAAGGCTACATCCGGTTTGCCGATATAGAGGATCTCCAGATCGACAAGGCGAAAGGGCCTGACGGCGGCGAGGTCGAAGACTACAGCACCATCTATTCGGTGTCGGGCGACCGGGAGAACTTCGCGTTCTCATGCGGCTGGGGCGAGATAAAGGTCGCCGCCAAATCCGTGCGCGTCGCCCTCGACTGACGAGAAGGAACACAATTTGGCCGCCGTTTCCGGATTGATCCGCGTGATGGAGCGCGCCGCGCGCAAGGCCGGCGCGCGCCTGCGCCGCGATTTCGGCGAGATCGAGCACTTGCAGGTCAGCCGCAAGGGCCCCTCGGACTTCGTTTCCAGGGCGGACCAGGCGGCCGAGCGCACGCTGTGGGACGAACTCGGCCAGGCGCGCCCCGGCTGGGGCTTCGTGCTCGAGGAAGCGGGCGTGCTCGAAGGCGATCCCGACAAGCCGCGCTGGATCGTCGATCCGCTCGACGGCACCAGCAACTTCCTCCACGGCATCCCGCATTTCGCGATCTCGATCGCGGCGCAGGAACCGAAGCCGGACGGCAGCGGCTGGGGCGATGTCGTCGCCGCCCTGGTCTATCAACCGATCACCGACGAATCGTTCTGGGCCGAGAAAAGCCGCGGCGCGTGGCTGCACGACGGCCGCCTGCGGGTTTCCGCGCGGCGGCATCTGTCGGAAGCGCTGATCGCCACCGGCATCCCCTATCAGGGGCACGGCGATTTCGGGGAATGGACCCGCATCCTTTCGGCGGTGGGGCCGCAAGTCGCGGGAATCCGCCGGTTCGGCTCGGCGGCGCTCGATCTCGCCTGGGTCGCGGCCGGGCGGTACGACGGCTTCTGGGAAAGCGATCTGAACGACTGGGACACCGCCGCCGGCTGCCTGCTGGTGCGCGAAGCGGGCGGTTTCGTCACCGACTATCGCGGCCGCTCGCAGGCGATCTGTTCGGCGCAGGTGGTGGCCGGGAACGACGCGCTCCATTCGCGCCTGCACAAGCTGGTCGCCGACGCGATAAAGGAATGATCGCGCGCTCCGCTTGAACACCCGCGCATGCCCCGCTAAGCGCGGCGGCTCCGGGCCCCTGTGGCGGAATTGGTAGACGCGATCGACTCAAAATCGATTGTCGCAAGACGTGCCCGTTCGAGTCGGGCCAGGGGCACCATCCGCGAAATCCTTCCTCGTTCGTTTACCACTGCGTCGTGGCGCTTGCCGGCCTGCCCGCCGGTTAATTTTGTGTGGTGTAAAGTTTACCGACATTTCACCTCTCGTCGCTAGCCCCGGATCGCCCGCCACCGAAGGCGAGCGCGTCCGGCTGGAGCGATGGTCCGTCTTTTCAAGCATTACATCCCGCACGCGGTCCTGCTGCTCGGCATAATCGACGCCGCGCTGCTGCTGCTCGCGGCCGATCTCGCATGGACGCTCCGCGCGGCCCAGATCGACATGGATGGCGGGGTCCTGACCGACCGCGCGGCGATGCTGGCGTCCTACGCCGCGGTGGTGCTCTCGGCGATGATCGCGGTCGGCGTCTACGGCGCCGAAGCGCTTCGTTTGCTGCGCTTCGCCGGCGCGCGGATGCTGGTGGCGGTGAGCCTCGCCATCATCGCGCTCGCCTTCCTGGATTTCGTCCTGCCCGGTCAGACCTTCTGGCGCTCCACCCTGCTTTACGCGATGGCGCTGTCGATCGTGCTGCTGATGGTCAACCGGATCGTCGTCGGCGGCATCCTCGGCGCAGGCGCGTTCCGGCGGCGCATACTGGTGCTGGGCGCGGGCCGCCGCGCACAGCGGCTCAAGGAACTGAGCGGGCGCCGCGGCAGCGGCTTCGTCATCGCCGGTTACATCGGCATGGACGAGGCGCGGCCGGCGATCGGGGAAGCGGTAGCGCGCGGGACGATCGACGATCTGGCGCGGTTCGTGGCCGGTCTCGGCGTGTCCGAAGTCGTGCTGGCGCTGGAAGAGCGGCGCAACGCCTTGCCGTTGAAGGACCTGCTGCGGATCAAGACCGCCGGAGTCCACGTCAACGACTTTTCCAGCTTCATGGAGCGCGAGACCGGCCGGGTCGATCTCGACACGCTCAACCCGAGCTGGCTGATCTTTTCCGACGGCTTCTCCTCCGGCCGGGCGCTGTCGAGCGTCGCCAAGCGCCTGTTCGATATTGTCGCGAGCGCGTTGCTGCTGGTGCTGACGTTCCCGCTTATCGCGCTGTTCGCGCTGCTGGTGAAGCTCGACAGCCGGGGGCCGGCGCTCTTCCGCCAGACAAGGATCGGGCTCTACGGCCAGCCCTTCACCCTGCTCAAGCTCCGCTCGATGACGGTCGACGCCGAAGCGGGCGGGGCGAAGTGGGCCGAACGCAACGATCCGCGGGTCACGCGGGTCGGCCGGATCATCCGCACCTTGCGCATCGACGAACTGCCGCAGGCCTGGACCGTGCTGAGGGGGCGGATGAGCTTCGTCGGCCCGCGTCCCGAAGTCCCGCGGTTCGTCGAGGATCTGGAAGACCGGCTGCCGTTCTATGCGGAGCGGCATATGGTCAAGCCGGGCATTACCGGCTGGGCGCAGATCAACTATCCCTATGGCGCTTCGATCGAGGACGCGCGCCGCAAGCTCGAATTCGATCTCTATTACGCCAAGAACTACACCCCGTTCCTCGACCTGCTGATCCTGCTCCAGACGCTGCGCGTCATCCTGTGGCCGGAGGGCGCGCGCTGATGGAGGTGCTGTGGTACTTCCTGCGCGACGCCTCCTACCTGCTGGCGGCCGGCGGGGCGCTCGCGCTCGGCGGCTGGATCCTGTCGCGCCGGGCGGAACGCGGACCGGCTGGAACGGCCCAGGCTGTCGCTCTCGGCCTTACGGCGAGCTGGGCGCTCGCCTCGCTTGCCTTCGGCGCCCGCGCGCCGGCGGCCTCGGCGGCGCTGAGCCTCGCCTACCTCGGCTGGCTGTGGCTGCTTTACCGCCTGTTCGCTCACGATGCGCGCGACAAGGGCGTGGGCCCCATCCGGCCCGTCGTGCTGGCGCTGGCGTTCGTCGAGCTGCTGCAACTGGCGCTGCTGGCGATCGAACAGAACTACGCCGGATCGCTGCCCGCGCTGTCGCTGATCGGCGGCTTCGAGGCGGTGATGCGGCTGCTGTTCTGCATCGGCGCGCTGGTGCTGGTGCACAACCTCTACGCTGGCGCGTCGGCCTCGTCCCGGCACGCGCTCGGCTGGCCCACGGCGGCGCTGGCGCTGCTGTGGCTTTACGATCTCAACCTGGCGACGCTGGCCTATCTCGGCGACGGAGAGCCGGCGGTGCTGGTCACCGCGCGCGGCGCAGTGGTGCTGGCGATGCTGGCGATGCTGGCGATCGGCGCAATGCGCCACGACGGCAACTTGCGCTTCAGCCCGTCGCGATCGTTCGCGTTCCAGTCGTTCTCGCTGTTGATCATCGGCGCCTACCTCGCGGTGATGGTGCTCGTCGTCCAGGGGCTCGCCTACGCCGGCGGCGAACTGGCGCGGCTGATCCAGGCCGCGTTCGTCGCGCTTGCGGGGGCGATCGCGCTGGTCGTGCTGCCTTCGCCCAGGCTGAGAGGATGGCTGCGGGTCACGCTGTCCAAGCACCTGTTCCAGCACCGTTACGATTATCGCGCCGAATGGCTGCGTTTTACCGAGACGATCGGCCGCGCGGGCGCAACTGCCGCGCCGCTGCGCGAACGCGTGGTCCAGGCCGTTGCCGACATCACCGACAGCCCCAGGGGCCTGCTGCTGGTGCCGCGCGAGGAAGGCGGGCTCGAACTCGGCGCGCGCTGGCAGTGGCCGACCATCGACGTTCCCGCGGAAGCCGTGTCGCCCACCGGCGCGCGTTATTTCGAAAGCACCCAGTTCATCCTCGATCTCGACGACATGCGCGCCGGCCGGAATGCCGGCATCCCCGCGTCGGCCGCTCCGAAATGGCTGGCCGGACAGGCGCAGGCCTGGGCGATCGTGCCGCTGCTGCACTACGAGCGGCTGGTCGGCCTGGTGGTGCTCGCGCGGCCCGCCGTGGCGCGCCGGTTCGACTGGGAGGATTTCGATCTTCTGCGGATCGTCGGCCGCCAGCTCGCCAGCTATCTTGCCGAACAGGCGAGCCAGGACGCGCTCGGCGAAGTGCAGCGTTTCGACGAATTCAACCGCCGCATCGCCTTCGTGATGCACGACATCAAGAACCTGGCGAGCCAGCTCTCGCTGCTGTCGCGCAACGCCGAAAAGCACGCCGACAATCCCGATTTCCGGGCCGACATGCTGATTACGCTGCGCAACAGCGCCGACAAGCTCCAGGCGTTGCTCGCGCGGCTCGGCCGTTATGGCTCGCACGGCGGCGAGGCGTTGCAGCCTCTTGCGCTACAGGACGTGCTGGCGAGCATCGCGCGGCGTTATTCGGGGCGCGAAGTGATCGTCATCGATCGCCCGTCGTGCTTCGTGATGGCGGACCGCGAGGGTCTTGAGCAGGCGCTGGCGCATCTGGTCCAGAACGCCATCGAGGCGAGCGGGGAGGATCGGCCGGTGTTTCTCGATGTCCGCATCGAAGGACCGCAGGCGGTGATCGAAGTCGTCGATTCGGGAAGCGGGATGAGCCCCGAATTCGTGCGCATGCGGCTGTTCAAGCCGTTCCATTCGTCGAAGCCCGGAGGCTTCGGAATAGGCGCTTTCGAGGCGCGGGAACTGATCCGGGCGATGGGCGGCAAGCTCGACGTGGAATCGAAGGAGGGCCTGGGCACGCGATTCCTTGTCGGCCTCAGGCTGGCCGACGAATCGTTCGGTTCGGACAAGGCGGAGGTGGCATGATGGCAGAGGGCAAACCGAAACTGCTTGTCGTCGAGGACGACGAGGGGCTCCAGGCCCAGCTCAAGTGGGCCTACGAGGATTTCCAGGTGGTGATCGCCGGCGACCGCGCCAGCGCCATCGCCGCCCTGCGCGCCGAGGAGCCGGCGGTCGTCACGCTCGATCTCGGCCTGCCGCCGGACCCTGACGGCGTCACTGAAGGATTTGCCGTGCTCGACGAGATCATGGCGCTCAAGCCGGATGCCAAGGTGATCGTCGCCTCGGGCCACGGCGCGCGCGAAAGCGCGCTTATGGCGATCGAGCGCGGGGCGTACGATTTCTACCAGAAGCCGGTCGACATCGAGCAGCTGGGGCTGATCGTGCGGCGCGCGTTCAACCTGCACCGGATCGAGGAGGAAAACCGCGCGCTGGCCGAGCAGGCCGGGGAGGATAACCGCGTGCTGGGCGGCCTGATCACCGCGGCGCCCGAAATGGTCCGCGTCGCGCGCACCATCGAACGTGTCGCCAACACCAACATTTCGGTCATGCTGCTGGGCGCGAGCGGCACCGGCAAGGAACTGCTCGCCAAGGGACTGCACGAGGCGAGCGGCCGCAGCGGCGGGGGCTTCGTCGCCATCAATTGCGCCGCGATCCCGGAAAACCTGCTGGAAAGCGAACTGTTCGGGCACGAGAAGGGCGCTTTCACCGGCGCGGTCAAGACCACCGAGGGCAAGATCGAACTGGCCCACGGGGGCACGCTGTTCCTGGACGAGGTCGGCGACATCCCGCTGCCGCTCCAGGTCAAACTGCTGCGCTTCCTGCAAGAACGCACGATCGAACGCATCGGCGGGCGCAAGGCGATCGACGTGGACACGCGCATCGTCTGCGCCACGCATCAGGACCTCGAAGCGATGATCGCCGAGGGGCGCTTCCGCGAGGATCTGTTCTACCGGCTTGCCGAAGTGGTGGTGAAGATCCCCTCGCTGGCGGAGCGGCCGGGCGACGCGACTTTGCTCGCCAAGGCGTTCCTCAAGCGCTTTTCCCGCGAGATGAACCCGCAGATCGCCGGCTTCGCCGCCGACGCTCTTGCCGCGATCGATGCCTGGCGCTGGCCGGGCAATGTCCGCGAGCTGGAAAACCGGGTGAAGCGCGCCGTCATCATGGCCGACGGGAAGCTGGTGACCGCGGGGGACCTGGACCTTCAGGAAGGCGGCGAGGACGATCCCGCCGTGCTCAACCTCAAGAGCGCCCGCGAGCGTGCTGACCGCAAGGTCATCCGCCATGCTCTGGCGCGCAGCGAAGGCAATATCTCCAATACCGCCAAGCTGCTCGGGATCAGCCGGCCGACCCTCTACGACCTGCTCAAGCAGTATGGCTTGCAGGCCTGATCCGCGTCTCTGGCTGGTCGCTGCCGCCCTGCTGAGCCTCGCTCCGGCGAGCGCCGCTCCGCCGGGCCGGCAGCCGCTTGTCACAGCCGAAGCGGCGTTGGCGAACGGCGACGGCATCGCCGCCGAGGTGGCCGCGCGCGAAGCGCTGGCTTCGGGCGCACCGCGCGAGGCGGTAGCAGCGCTGATGGGCGAGGCGGAGCTTGTCCAGGGCGATCTGGCCGGCGCGCGAGGCTGGCTGGAGCCGGGGCGATTTTCGCCGCCGACACGCCAGCGGGGATTTCATGCCCTGGCGAGGCTGGAAGTCATCCAGGGCGATTTCGCCGCAGCGGCGCGCGCGTTCGACCAGGCGCTGGCGCAGGGAGAGGACAACGCGCCGCTGTGGGTCGATATCGCCCGGCTTCGCTACGGCAACGGGGAGCACCGGCTGGCGATCGCCGCAGCGGACAGGGCGCTGGCTGCGGATCCCGCCGATCCGCGCGCGTTGGAGTTACGCGGCCAGCTGCTGCGCGATAACCAGGGCCTGATTGCGGCGATCGATTGGCTTGAAAAGGCTCTCGATGCGGCGCCCGATGATCTCGGCCTGCTGGGAGAATACGCCGCCACGCTGGGCGAGGCCGGCCGCAATCGCGACATGCTGCGCGTTGCGCGGCGGATGGTCGAGATCGATCCGCGCCATCCGCGCGCGTACTACCTCCAGGCGGTCCTCGCCGCGCGAGCGGGGCTGGACGATCTTGCGCGCCGGCTACTGTGGCGAACCGGCGGCGCCTATGACGAGCTGCCAGCCGCCATGCTGCTGCAAGGCGTCCTCGACCTGCGGACCGGGAATGCGGCGCTCGCAGTGGAGCAATTCGATGCTCTTGCACGGCGGCAGCCGGACAATCCCACGGTGGCGCTGCTGCTCGCGCGTGCGCTGCTGGCGAATGGCGAGCCGAACGAGATCGTCGCGCGCTTCGGTTTCCTGGCCGATGCACAGGGGACGCCACCTTACCTGCTGGCGCTGGTAGGCAGGGCGTACGAACATCTCGGCAAGCGCGCCGAGGCCGCGCGCTATCTGGATCGCTCCGCGGAGACGATGCCGGCGCTTCCGGAGGTTCTGCCGGTGGGTCGGAGCGGCGATCTCGCCATCTGGCGTCATGGCGAACAGGTGGACGCCGCCGCCGCCGTGCCGTTGCTGCGCCGGATGATGAGCGAAGGCCGCCATGCCGAAGCGACGGCCCATGCCGCCGCCCTGCTCGATAGCTATCCCGAATCGGCCGACGTCGAACGCCTGGCCGGCGACGTGTTCCTTCTCACTGGCGATCCGGCGGCAGCGCTCGACCGCTACCGCCGCGCGGCGGCCGTGCGGCGCGATTTCGCGCTGGTCGAGCGAATGGCCTTCGCGCTGCGGGCGACATCGCAGCCTGACGCTGCGCAAGCCCTGTTGGCCGATTATCTGGAGCAGAATCCGCGTTCCGCCGCAGCCTCGGCAATGCTCGGACGTTCGTTCGGGGGCCGGGGAGACTGGCCGCGCGCGGCCACATTGATGCGCCACGCCGCAAGCCTGTCCACCGGCGATCCTCTCCTGCTGGTCGATCTTGCAGAAGCCGAACTGGCGGCGGGCAATGTCGAGGCGGCCGAGATCGCGGCTCGACGCGCCCACACGCTGCATCGCGCGAACGGTGCGGTCGCCCCCTCGCTCTCGCGTGTCATTGCCGCAAGCGGCGGCGACGAACGCGAAGCCGAGATCGTGCGGGCGAGGGCGCTCCGTACCGCCGAGCGGTAGCTCCGCTGGACAGGGAAGGGCGCTCAAGGCAGGGGGCGCGAATGGCGGTGTCGCGCATCCTCTCGGGCTTCGATCCGCTGGTGCGGCTGCTGGTGCTGGCGATCGTGCTCGCATCGGTCCTGCCGGTCACCGAAAGCTATCGCTTCGCGGCGGAGGCGGTGTCCAATGCGGCGATCTTCGTGCTGTTCCTGCTCAACGGCCTGCGCCTCCCGCGCGCCGAGGTCGTCAACGGCATGCGCCACGCCCGCTTCCTCGCGCCGCTGGCGTTGTGGTGCTTTGCCGTCATGGGCCTGGCTGGCTGGGCACTGGCGGAGGCTGGCGCGGCTCTGCTGCTTCCTCCCTATGTAGCGCTGGGGTTGCTGTTTCTCGGCGTGCTGCCCTCGACGGTCCAGTCGGCCACCGCCTATTCGTCGCTCGCCGGGGGTAATGTGGCCTTGTCGGTCGTCGCCGCGGCGCTTCTCAACATTCTCGGCGTGTTCCTCAGCGCGCCGCTGTTTTCGCTGCTGGCCGGCAGCGCGGCCGCGCCGTTCGACATCGGCGCGCTGGAACGGATCGGCCTGATCCTGCTGCTGCCGTTCGCGATCGGCCAGATCGCGCAGGGACGAGTGGGCCGCCTGGTGCGCGAGCATCGACGCCTCGCGACCTGGATGGACCGCCTGGCCATCGCCATCGCGGTCTACGTCGCGTTCTCCGGCGCGGTCGAACAGGGTCTATGGCAACAGGTCGGACCGGCGGACTGGGCGGCCTTGCTGGCGCTGGTCGGCCTGTTCCTGGGGTTCGGCTTCGGTGGGGCGTGGGCGCTCGGGGGTTCGCTCGGGCTGGCCAAGTCGGACCGGATCGCGTTTCTCTTCGCCGGCGCGCAAAAGAGCATCGCGCTCGGCGCACCGCTCGCGACGGTGCTGTTTCCGCCCGCAAGCGCAGGGCTGCTATTGCTGCCCGTGCTGACCTATCACCTGCTGCAACTGGTGGTATCGGCGCCGCTGGCGGCGCGGCTCAATCCGCCGGCTGCGCCGCCTCGCTGACTTCGGGGCGCCGCCGATTGTGGCGGACCGACCACCAGAGCGACAGCCCGATCAGGACAATGCCGATGAAGCCGGTGATGACTTCCGGCACATGCGCCACCGCTCCGAACAGCATGATCCCTCCGAGCGCGATAATCGCCCAGAAGGCGCCGTGTTCGAGATAGGTGTATTCGGCCAGCGTTCCGCGGCGGACGAGGTGAATGGTCATCGAGCGCACGAAGATCGCGCCGATCGACAGGCCGAGCGCGATGACCACCATGTTGTTGGACAGGGCGAAGGCCCCGATAACGCCGTCGAAGCTGAAGCTGGCGTCGAGCACGTTGAGATAGAGGAAGCCGCCGAGCCCCGAACGCACCGCAGCTCCGGCCAGCCTGCGCCGCTGGTCGTGCAGTTCCAGCGCGGTGTTGATCGCTTCGACTGCGATGAAAGTCACGATGCCGAAGATGCCCGAAACCAGGAAGGTCCGCGCGTCGGCGGTGTCGAGCAGGCTCGAGATACCCCACAGCACCAGCAGCAGCAGCCCGATCTCCACCGCCTTGACGGCGGAAACGGCGGCGAGCTTGCGTTCGATCACGCCGATCCAGTGCACTTCCTTGTCGGCGTTGAAAAAGAACTTGAGCCCGACCATCGCCAGGAATGCGCCGCCGAACCCGGCGATGCCGACGTGGGCCGAAGACACGATCCGTTCGTATTCGGCCGGGTCGGTCAGCGACAGGCGGACCGTTTCCACCGGGCCCAGGCCGGCGGCGATCGCGACGATCGCCAGCGGAAACACGATCCGCATCCCGAACACGGCGAAGGCGATGCCCCACAGCAGGAAGCGCTGCTGCCACACCGGGTCCATTTCCTTGAGTACGGAAGCGTTGACCACCGCGTTGTCGAAGCTGAGCGAGACTTCGAGCACCGAAAGGACGACGATGATCCACAGGATTTGCGCGGTGCCGGCCACCGTGCCGGTGCTCATCCAGCCATACCACACGCCGAGCGCCAGACAGACGAGCGTGAACACGATCGAAAAACGGTAGTGCTGGAACATGGGGGTCAGTCTGCCTGGTAGAGCTGGTCGGGGCCGGGGAACGCGCGGCTGCGCACGTCCGCCGCATAGCGCGCCGCGGCGGACGAGATAAGGGGGGCCGTTTCCTCGTAGCGCTTCACGAAGCGCGGCACCCGCTCGAACATGCCGAGCATGTCGTCGGTCACCAGCACCTGCCCGTCGCACCGCGCCGAAGCGCCAATGCCGATGGTCGGGCAGGCGACCGCTTCGGTCACCGCAACGGCGATGGGCTCGACCACGCCTTCGACGACGATGGCGAACGCGCCTGCCTCGCACAGCGCCTTCGCATCGCCGACGATCTTCGCGGCCTCCGCATCGCTTCGCCCGCGCGCGCCGTAGCCGCCGAGCACGTTGACCGCCTGCGGCGTCAGGCCGACATGTCCCATCACCGGGATGCCGCGCCGGACGAGAAACGAGACGGATTCCGCCATCGCTTCACCGCCTTCGAGCTTCACCGCCGCGGCGCCGCTCGCCTTCAGCAATGCGGCGGCGCTGTCGAACGCGGCGGCGGGCGAGGCTTCGTAAGAGCCGAACGGCATGTCCACCACCACGGCGGCATGGTAGCTGCCGCGCACCACCGCCGCCGCGTGGTTGGCCATCATTTCCAGCGTCACCGGAATGGTGGAGGGCAGGCCGTAGATCACCTGACCGAGCGAATCCCCCACCAGCAGGACGTCGCAATGTTCGTCCAGCAGCTGCGCCTGCCGCGCGGTATAGGCGGTGAGCATGACAATCGGCTGCTCGGTAACGCCGTTCGCCTTGCGCGCGCGAATCGCCGGAATCGTCAGCCGGCGGATGGGCCGGGGGGTGGGATTGGCGCGGCTCGTAGATGTGTCGAGCTGGAAGGTCGTTGACATGAGCCGCTTCTAGGCCTGTGCGGCCGTTGTGCAAAGCATCGTGAACTCGCTTGCCTTGATCGCGAATGCGGTTAGTTTTGTAACGAATGAGCAACGGACGGCGTCGCTCGCGCGCCGGAAATGAGGGGAACCGCATGTTCGGCCGTGTCAAACCGCTCGACGCCATTCTTGCAACTGCCGAACGCAAATCCCTGAAACGAACGCTTGGCTGGTTCCAGCTGACGCTGTTCGGAATCGGCTGCGTTATCGGCACCGGCATTTTCGTGCTGACTTCGGTCGGTGCGCAAAAGGCGGGGCCGGGCCTGATGATCGCATTCGCCATCGCCGGCCTGGTCTGCATCGTCGCGGCATTGTGCTATGCCGAAATCGCCTCGATGATCCCCGTGGCGGGAAGCGCCTATACCTACAGCTACGCGACGATCGGCGAAGTATTTGCCTGGACCGTGGGTTGGGCCCTGATCATGGAATACGCCATTGCCGCGTCCGCGGTCTCGGTCGGCTGGTCGGGGTATTTTACAGGCACGATATTGGGCGGACTGGGAATAGATTTGCCTGCCTGGCTCAGCGCCGGCCCGCTTGCGCTGGGCGGGGCCGAAGGCGGGCTCATCAACCTGCCCGCGCTGGTGATAGCGCTGCTTGTCACCGGCCTGCTGATTCTCGGCACCAGCGAAAGCGCGAAGTTCAATGCTTTCCTGGTCGCCATCAAGGTGACCGCGCTGACGATTTTCGTCGCGCTGACGCTGACCAGCGTCGAATTCGACACCGAGAAGTTCAATCCGTTCCTGCCCGCGGGCCTGTTCGGCGGCTTCGGCACCGGCGTCGGCGCGGTGGGCGCGGCGGCGACGATGTTCTTCGCCTATGTCGGCTTCGATGCCGTATCGACCGCGGCCGAGGAGACCAAGAACCCCCAGCGCAATGTGCCGATCGGCCTGATCGGGTCGCTGCTGTTCTGCACGGTGTTCTACATCCTCGTCGCTGCCGGCGCGATCGGGACCATGGGCGGGCAGCCGATCATGGGCGCTTCCGGCGTGCCGCTGGAGGCCGGCTCGGCGGAACTCGCGCGGCAATGCGCAATGCCGCAACATGCCGAGGCGCTGGTCTGCTCCAACGAGCCGCTGGCCCATGTCCTGCGCACGCTCGGCTTTTCGTGGTTCGGCAATGCGATCGGCATCGCGGCCATCCTCGCGCTGCCTTCGGTCATCCTGATCCTGATTTTCGGGCAGACGCGCATCTTCTTCGTGATGAGCCGCGATGGGCTGCTGCCCGAGGGGCTGAGCCGGGTACACCCGAAGTTTCGCACGCCCCACGTGGTCACCGCGATCACCGGCGTGGCCGTGGCGATCGCGGCGGCATTCTTCCCCGTCGGCCGCCTCGCGGACATTTCCAACGCGGGAACGCTCTATGCCTTCCTGATGGTGGCGGTGGCGGTGCTGGTGCTGCGGCGCAGGGATCCGGACAGGGAACGCAGTTTCAGGGTTCCGGCCTTGGGGATCGTCGCGCCGTTGACGATCGTCGGCTGCATTCTGCTGTTCGCCAACCTGCCGACCCCGGCGATGCTGTTCCTGCCGATATGGAGCGTGATCGGCTTGGTCATCTATTTCCTCTATTCGCGGCACAAGAGCCATCTCGGCCGCGGCATCGTGGAAGTGCATGAGGCCGAGATCGCGGAAATCGAGCCCGACATTCCCGGAATCGAGGATCGCGGCCGGCCCTGAGGGGCCGGTTCGGAAAGCGGAGTTCTGCTCGACTAAAGCCTGGTTTCGACGCGATTGTCGCGCGCTTCCTCGCGCATGTCGAAGCCGAGAGCCATTTTCGCGGTGTCGATGAGGCCGAGGTCGGCATCCCATATCTCCGCTTCGCCCAGATCCATCCGCAGCATGACCAGGTCGGGGTCGTCCTTGCCGCCTGGAAACCACGCCGCCACCGCCGGGCTCCACTCTTCGTCGAACCGTGCGCGGTCGGTTTCCTCGGATAACGTGCCCGAGAAGCGGGCGAACAAGCCGTGGTTCTTCCCGGCGAAAGTCGCGGTGGCGGGTCCGCCGGCGGCAATCGGGCGCTGGCGGCTGGTGAAGAACCAGATCGCGCTGCTCGCGAGCTTGTCGAGCTGGGCGGTCATCGGAGTTGCGCCATGCGGATCGCTATCGAGCTGGAGAAACAGGAACGGGCTGTCCGCCAGCGCGGTCCAGAACTTGTGCTTGATACGGTCGGTGTCGGTCATCGGCTTCTCCTTTTGGGAGAACGGGGGCCCGCGAAGATCGGTTCCTCGGTGATTGCGTTGCGAAAATCGATATGGGAACATAAAGGGAACAATGGAGTCGATTCGTCATGGACCTGTCCGCCTTGTCGGTCGCGGGAAAGCTTTCCGCATGCGGCGCCCGGCCGATCCGCTGGAGGCCGGATCTGCCGTGTGTGTTGCACAGCGAGGTTTTCGCCTGCGGCAATGATGGCGCTGGCACGGCGGCGGCATTGGCGCTGGCTCTCGTCGGGATGCAGGAAGAGGAGGGGGAAGAACGGAGCTTCCTCTGGGTGCAGGATGCCGAATCGCTGCGCCGCAATGGGCGGCCCTATCGCCCTGGATTGCCCACCCGAATGCGCCATCGGTTGATCCATGTCGTGGCGCGCAAACCAAAGGATGCGCTGTTCGCGCTGGAGGAAGGGCTGCGTTGCCGCGATCTCGCCTGCGTGATCGGGGAAATCGCCGGCAATCCGCGCGCGTTCGATTTCATCGCTTCGCGGCGATTGAGCCTGGCGGCGGAAAAGCACGGCATTCCGCTGTTCCTCGTACGCTTCGACGCCAGGCGCGATCTGAGCGCGGCGCGGATGCGGTGGCAGGTTCGGTCGGAAGTTTCGCCGCCGCCCCGCTGGAACGCCATGTCGCCGGGGCCACCGACATGGCGCACCGAACTGTTTCGTTCTCGCACTCACGCTCCCGGAGAATGGATCTTGCACGCCCTTCCTGGCGGACTCTCGGCTTCCGGCCTCACGCCATCTTTGGAACGGTCGGATGAAGATCGCTCTCACATCCCCGCTCGCCCCGAGGAAGGGCTGCCTCGAAGGACCGCACAATCCGTATGAACAAGGCGTCCCCTTGTCGCCGGATCATGGCGATCTGGTTGCCGCGACTGGCGATCGACCGTTGGCGGCATGCGGAAGGCTGTGCTCGCGGAGAAGGCGCGGACGGCGCGCCGACCGTGCTGATCGCCGAAACCGCGCGCGGCTTGCGCATCGAGGCAGCCAACGATGCGGCGCTCGCGGCAGGCGCCGCGCCAGGGATAATGCTTCCCGATGCCCGCACGCTTTGTCCCTGGCTCAGGACGGCGTCGAGCGATCCCGAAGGCGATCGCGCGTTCCTGGAGCGGCTGGCGGCATGGGCGCAGCGATGGGGGCCGTGGTCGGCGGTGGACGAGCCCGATGGCCTGCTGGTCGATGTCAGCGCCGTTTCTCACCTTTTCGGCGGCGAATCGCGGTTGCTGGCCGATGCGCAGGGGGTGTTCGCCCGGCGCGGACTTGCCACGCGCCTCGCCATTGCTCCGACCGCGGGCGCTGCCTGGGCGCTGGCGCATCATGCGGCCGACAGGGCGATTCTCGGCTCCGGCAACGATGCCGCGCAGCGCCTGGGAAAATTGCCCGTGGCGGCATTGCGGCTTGAAGCCGACGTGCTGCTGATGCTCAGGCGGTTGGGCCTCAAACGCATCGGCGACTTCGCCGGAATCGGCCGCGACACTCTCAGACGGCGCTTCCGGGGCGATTCACCATCGGCCAATCCCTTGCTGCGACTGGATCAACTGCTCGGCCGGATGCCGGAGCCATTGCTTCCTGTCAGCCCCGCGCACCCGGCGTTGGCGCAACGGCGCCTGCCCGAACCGATCTGTCACCGCGAAGCGCTCGACCGGGTCGTGGCGGATCTTGCGCGGGACATGGCGCGCGCGCTCGAATTGCGAGGCGAGGGCGCGCGCAGGTTGGCTCTGGGCTTGTGGCGGGTCGATGGCGAGGTTCTGTCGCGGCGGCTCGAATTGGCGGCCGCGACCCGCGATCCGGAGCATTTCCGCCGTCTGTTCGCCGCGCGGCTCGACACCGTCGATGCCGGTTTCGGCATAGAACTGGCGCAGCTCAGCGCCGACTGGTGCGAGCCGCTGACGATCGCGCAACCGCACCTGGAACGAACCGGGGGAGAAGCCGGCGTCTCGCTGGCCGTGTGCATGGACCGGCTGACTGTGCGGCTGGGTCCCGGGGCGGTTCGCCGACCAGCGCTGTATCGAAGCCATATTCCCGAGCGCGCGCAGCGCTGGCGGCCTCCGCTGGAAGCCGAAACGCCTTCGCAGGAAAGCCTTGTTTTCCATGACAGGCCGCTGAAGCTGCTCGACAAACCGGAAAAAATCGCCGTGCTCTATGCAACCCCCGACGGCCACCCCCGCCAGTTCCGCTGGCGGGGCGGCCTGCACGACGTGGTCCGCGTGGAAGGACCGGAGCGGATCGCCCCCGAATGGTGGCGTGAGAAGGGAAGCGTCCGGTTGCGCGATTATTACCGCATCGAGGATGCGGCGGGCCGCCGATACTGGATCTATCGCGCCGGGCTCGCCGGAGACGGACGGGGCGGGTTGCCCGACTGGTTTCTGCAAGGGCTGTGCGCATGATGCGGCCCGCAACGCCGCGGGGGAACGCTATCCCCGCACCTGCCATTTATTCGGCACGGCACGCTTCCGCCTGCCGCCAGGAGACCGGAACATGAAGAAGCTGATGACGATATTCGCCTGTTCGACCGTTTTGCTGTCCGCCTGTAACGGCGCCAATGACGCCGCCGAAGACCGTATGGAAGACGCGGCGGAAGCGAGCGCCGCTGCGGCGGGGCCGGTTCCGGCCGCGCTGGGGCTGACCGAAGCGCAATTGATCGATGCCGAACTGGTGGGTGCGAACGGCGTCGAGCTGGGTGACGTGCAGAGCCTGTTGCGGGATGCCAACGGGCAGGTCGATCGCCTGCTGGTGGAGATCGAGGACAGCGATCCCGATCGTTTCGTCGAAGTCCCCGTGGAAGGTCTCAGCACCATAATGCGAGGCGACGACACCGACCTTTCGACAACCATGACCCGCGAGCAGCTTGCGGCGTTGCCGGACGCAACGCTTCCCGTCCCCTAGGGTCCGTACTCAAGAGCCGGCGCACCCGAAGTTTGGCCCTGAGGCCCCAGTGCAAGGAGAGAGGGCGAAGGAACATGTCCATATTTCAAGACCGATCGACGCCGCAGTGGGGCCTCAGGGCCAAATCCCTGCGGGACGTCCGGATGGCGAACATATCGGACGAAGGCGCGCGCGGCCACGGCTGGCCGCCATGGCAAGCGCGGCTTCGTTCGAGATGGAAGCCATCCGGACGCCTCGGGTGCGCTGGCTCTTGAGTACGGACCCTAGTCACGCGATGACCGAAGCCGACCGGACAGAGCCCGAAGATCGCCCTGGCACGCTCACCGGCATCGGTGAGGCGATCCATGCCTGCCGGCGCTGTCCGATCGGCTTGCTCGACAACACCGCGGTGATGGGCGAGGGGCCGAAGAAGGCCGAGCTGATGATTGTCGGCGAGCAGCCGGGCGACCGGGAAGATCGCGCCGCCCGGCCGTTCGTCGGGCCCGCGGGCAAAGTGCTGGATGCCTATCTGGAACGCGCGGGGATCGACCGCCGGCAGGTCTATCTCACCAATGCGGTCAAGCATTTCAAATACGTCCAGCGCGGCAAGCGGCGGTTGCACCAGTCGCCGACCGCCAGGGAAATCGACATTTGTCGCTGGTGGATGGAGGGGGAACGCGCGCTGGTGAAGCCGAAGCTGATCCTCGCTTTGGGAGCCAGCGCCGCCCGCGGGGTGCTGGGCAAGACGGTCGGCATTTCGAAGACGCGCGGCCGGCCGCATCCGCTCGAGGACGGGGGCGAGCTGTGGGTCACCGTACATCCATCGTACCTGCTGCGCCTCAAGGACGAGAGGAAGGACGAACAGGAGCGGCTGTTCCGCGCCGATCTCGCCGCCATTGCCGAGCGGCTGGCGGAATTGGCGAAAGTCTGAAGTCCCCATGCCCGATGCACCGCTCACCCCCGGCAGGCGACGTCTTGAGGTCGATCCGGCTGTAATAACCGCTCCGGAGCGCGCGGCTTTCGTCGAACTGGGACTGTTGAGTTGCTTCTCGTTCCTGCGCGGGGCGTCGGAAGCGGTCGATCTGGCAAGGACCGCCTGGGAACTGGGCTACGATGCGATCGGCATTGCTGACGCCAACTCGATGGCCGGCGTCGTGCGTATCCATACCGCGGCGAAGGAACTCAAACTGCGGCCAGTGATCGGCTGCCGGATCGAGACGGTCGAGGGGCTGGCGTTCCTCGCCTACCCGGCCGACCGGGCCGCCTATGGCCGTTTGTGCCGGCTGATCTCGACCGGACGCATGCGTACGCTCGACGGCGAATGGCAGGAGAAGGGCAAGTGCGACATCTCGCTGGCGATACTGGCGGAGCATGCGGACGGCGTGCGGCTGATCCTGCTGCCGCCGGCGGACCTCGATGCGGAACTGACGGTCGGGGTCGAAAGCAACGTGGTTCCGTTTCCGAATGGGACCGCAGGCCGCCTCTCCGCGTCTCCGCGGGAACTCACGGCGTCATTTCCCAGCATCCTCCCCCATCTTGCCGAACAGCTGCCCACGCTGCGCCATCTTGCCGCGAGCTATCTCTATACCGGTGACGATATTGCCCGCATCGAACGGCTCGATGCGCTGGCGAAGGCGAACGGGCTTTCGCTGCTGGCCACCAACGACGTCCATTATCACGCGCCAGATTGCCGTCCGTTGCAGGATGTGATGACGGCTATCCGGCACAGGACCACCGTCGCCGATGCGGGCTATCTGCTTCACGCCAATGCCGAGCGGTACCTGAAGAGTCCGGCGGAAATGCAGAAGCTGTTCGCCCGCTGGCCGCACGCCATCGCGGCATCGCGCGAAGTGGCGGATGCTTGCGCATTCGATCTCAAGGAACTCCGGTACGAATATCCGAAGCGGGCCTATCCCGACGGGATGACGTCGCAGGACTTTCTCGTCCAGCAGACCTGGAAGGGCGCGGAATGGCGCTATCCCAAAGGGGTGGATGGCAAGGTGAGGAAGACGCTCGAGTATGAGCTGGACCTGATCGGCAAGCTGGACATCGCGCCCTATTTTCTGACCATCAAGGAAATCGTCGACTTTGCCCGAAGCCGGAAACCGCCGATTTTGTGTCAGGGGCGGGGATCGGCGGCCAATTCGGCGGTATGCTTCTGCCTCGGCATTACCGAAGTCGATCCGGCCGAGCACGAATTGCTGTTCGACCGTTTCATTTCCGAAGAACGCAGCGAACCGCCGGACATCGACGTCGATTTCGAGCACGAGCGGCGCGAGGAGGTGATCCAGCACATCTATCGCGAATACGGCCGTCATCGCGCAGGGCTGTGCGCCACGGTGATCCATTACCGGCCGCGCATGGCGATCCGCGAAGTAGGCAAGGCGATGGGTCTGTCGGAAGACGTGACCTCGGCGCTCGCCCGCACCGTCTGGGGCGGCCATGGCCGGGAGATCGACGAACAGCATGTGCTGCGGGAGGCGGGGCTGGACCTGTCCGATCCGTATCTTCGGCGCGTCCTCAAGCTGACCGAACAGATGATCGGCATGCCGCGCCATCTCAGCCAGCACGTTGGCGGCTTCATCCTCACCGACGTGCCGCTGACCGAGACCGTGCCGGTCGGCAACGGCGCAATGCCCGATCGCAGCTTCATCGAATGGGACAAGGACGACATCGACGATCTCGGCATCTTCAAGGTCGATGTGCTCGCGCTCGGCATGCTGACCTGCATCCGCAAGGCGCTGGACCTGCTGGCGGCCCATCACGGGAAAAAATACGAACTGGCGAGCGTGCCGCAGAAAGACCCGGCGGTTTACGACATGCTGTGCGCGGGCGATTCGGTTGGGGTGTTCCAGGTCGAAAGCCGGGCGCAGATGAACATGCTGCCGCGCTTGCGGCCCAGGGAATTCTACGATCTCGTGGTCGAAGTGGCGATCGTCCGCCCCGGTCCGATCCAGGGGGACATGGTCCATCCCTATCTCAAGCAGCGCAAGCTGATGCGCGAGGGGAATACGGAATTCCACCTTCCCGGCCCGGCGCCCGAGCATGGCCCCCTGGACGAACTTTCGTCCATCCTCCGGCGTACTTACGGCGTGCCGATCTTTCAGGAGCAGGCGATGAAGATCGCCATCGACGCGGCGAAGTTCTCGTCCGTCGAAGCCAACCAGTTGCGCAAGGCGATGGCGACCTTCCGTTCGCGGGGGATGGTGCATGCGCACGAGGAGAAGATGGTCGGGAGGATGGTCGAGCGCGGCTACGATCCCGAATTCGCCCAACGCTGCTTCAACCAGATCAAGGGCTTCGGCGAATACGGCTTTCCCGAAAGCCACGCCGCCAGTTTCGCGCATCTGGTTTACGTCTCGAGCTGGCTCAAATGCCACTACCCGGCGGCATTCGCGGCGGCGCTGCTCAATTCGCAGCCGATGGGCTTCTATGCCCCGGCGCAGATCGTGCGCGATGCGCGCGATCATGGGGTCACGGTGCTGCCGGTCGATGTCAATCGCTCGGACTGGGACTGTACGCTGGAGGAAACGCGCGAGGATTCCCGCCCGACGCAGGGCGACGAGGCGTGGCGACTGGACAAGGGGTGGGGCCTGCGCCTCGGCTTGCGACAAGTGGACGGCTTCCCCGAACATCTCGCGGCAAGGCTGGTCGCGGCGCGGCAGGCGGGCGGCGCGTTCCGGGACGTGGCCGACTTGCGCGACCGTGCTGGCCTTCCGCCGGCTCATGTCGAACGCCTGGCGGCCGCCGATTGCTTCGGTTCGCTGAGTTTGCCCCGGCGACAGGCGCTGTGGGACGCGCAGACCCTGGCTCCGGGCGCCGACCTGCCCCTGTTCCGGTTTGCCGGCGCCCGCGCCGAAGGCGTCGAGCGGCAGCCCGCGGCGCTGCCTCCAATGGCGCTTTCGGAAGAGGTCATCGCCGATTACCAAACCCAGCGCCTGTCGCTGAAGGCCCATCCGATGAGCTTCCTGCGCGCCGATCTCGCCGCGCGCGGCTTCGTGCGCGCATGCGACTTGCGCCGCCACAAGCATCGTTCGCAGGTCGATGTCGCCGGCGTGGTATTGATTCGCCAGCGTCCCGGCAGCGCCAAGGGCGTCGTCTTCATTACGCTGGAGGATGAAACCGGGGTCGCCAACCTCGTCATCTGGCCCGATACGATGGAGAGATACCGCAAGGTCGTGATGGGCGCCCGGTTGATCGAAGTGCGCGGCCGCGTCGAATACGACGAGGACGTAGTCCATGTCATCGCCACCTCGCTCACCGATGCGACGCACTGCCTGCACGGCCTTTCGGACGACCTGCTGAGTCCACCGGTTTCCTATGGGGATCATGCCAACGGCCATGGTCATCCGCGCAACGTGCGGGTGATCCCGAAATCACGCGATTTCCATTGAAACCCCGCATTTCCCTCGCAATCGGGCGCTTTCGTCTCGATTGGGCGCTGGTCTGGCTCCTCGTGCTCGGCGCGGCGTTCGTCGGCGTGCGCGCATGGCTGGCCGAACATCCGCAGCACGATCCCTGGGCGCCGCTCGATCTGAACGACCCGCCGGGATGGGCCACCCAGCGCAAGCTCGCCGCGCTGCGTAGCGATCCCGCCGAATGCCAGGCCGTGCTCGAACGCAGCGGCGTGCCCTTTACCGCGCTCGATCCTGCCGGGGAGGGCGCATGCCGGCGCGATGACCGCACGGTGCTGGACGAAACGCTGCTGTCCCCCTCGGCCCCGCCCGCGACATGCGCGGTCGGCGCGGCGTTCGAGCTGTGGCTGCGCCGCGGGGTAGGGCCGGCAGCGGAAGAACTGCTGGGTTCGCCCGTGGCCCGTATCGAGCACTTCGGCGCATACAGTTGCCGCCGTCTCTATGGCCGCGCGGAAGGCCGGTGGAGCGAACATGCGACCGGCAACGCGATCGACATCGGCGCCTTCGTGCTGGCCGACGGAAGACGCATTGCCGTACTCGGCGGCTGGAACGGAAATGGCGATGAAGCGGCCTTCCTGCATCGCGTGCGCGACGAAGCCTGTCAGGTCTTCGGAACCGTTCTTTCGCCCGACTACAACGCCGCGCACGCCGATCACTTCCATCTCGACCAGGCGGTGCGCGGATTCGGCGGGGTGTGCCGCTGATCGGCGAGGGTGAACGGTGCAAAGTTGTCGCTTTGCGGTTGCGCAAGCGGCTTCGGACGGGCAACCGCCGAGTCACATCTCGTTCATCGGAGGGTCACGTGTTCGGCTGGTTCCAGCGTCTGCTGCCGCAATCGAGTGACTTTTTCGTATTGTTCGAGCGACATGCCCGAGCATCGGTGCTGGCTGCGGAAGCCCTGGCAAAACTGGTCGACGGCGGCGATCGGGATGCGCTGGTGGAGGAAATCCGCGCGTGCGAACATGACGCCGACGACATCATCCGCGAAGTTCTGACCGAGGTGCGGCAGACTTTCCTGACCCCCTTCGACCGCGGGGCCATCATTGGCCTGATCGGCGCGATGGATGACACGATCGACGAGATTCAGGCCTGCGCGGAAGCCGTGGGCCTCTACGAGTTTTCCGAATTCGAGCCCGACATGAAGCTGATGGCCACGGAGGTTCTGGGAGCCGTCCGGCTGATCGAGCAGGGCCTGCCCATGCTGCGCGACATCACCCGCAACGGGCGCGCGCTCCACGAAATGACCGCCAGTCTCGTCGCGACGGAAGGCGAAGTGGACATCATCCATTCGCGTGGGCTCAAGGCCAACTTCGCCAAGGCGCGGCAGACCGGAGACACCGTTCACTTCATCGTCGCGCGCGAAATATTCAAGCATCTGGAAAAGATCGCCGACGCTTTCGAGGATGTCGCCAACCAGATCGACGGCCTCGCGGTCGATCACGCCTGAGGCGGGACGGGCAGGAACCATGCACGAGCTTGCCTTTCCGCTGCTTGTCGGCCTGATCGCGGTTGCGCTGGCGTTCGACTTCCTCAACGGTCTGCACGACGCGGCCAATTCGATAGCCACCGTCGTTTCGACGCAGTTGCTCTCTCCGGTCGCGGCGGTGGTGTTCGCGGCGGCGGGCAACTTCGCGGCTTACTGGATCGTCGGCCTGCACGTCGCAGAAACCGTAGGCTCGGGCATCATCGACAAGGACGTCGTCTCGCCCGCCGTGGTGTTCGGCGCACTCGTCGGGGCGATGTTCTGGAACGTGGTCACATGGCTCAAGGGTATTCCTTCGTCGTCCAGCCACGCCTTGATCGGCGGCCTTCTCGGCGCGGGCGTGGCGCATAGCGGCTTCGGCGCGATCGAGAGTTCGGGGACGACCAAGACGATCCTCGCGATCTTCCTTTCGCCGCTGATCGGCTTCGCCATCGCCATGCTGCTGATGCTGGTCACGAGCTGGCTGTTCCGCCGCGCCCAGCCGCGCAGCACGAACAACCTGTTCAAGGGCCTGCACCTGTGTTCGTCGGCCGCTTATTCGATAAGCCACGGCGGCAACGATGCGCAGAAGACGATGGGCATCATCACTGTGCTGCTCTATTCGACCGGCCACCTCGGCGGGGAGTTCCACGTGCCCGAATGGGTCGTGCTGAGCTGCTACGCGGCGATCGCCATGGGAACGCTGTCGGGCGGCTGGCGGATCATCCGCACCATGGGAACGCGGCTCACCCGGCTCAACCACCACACCGGCTTCTGCGCGTCCTCGGCGGGCTCGGTCGTGGTGTTCGGCGCCAGTGCGATGGGCATCCCGGTTTCCACCACCCACGCGATCACCGGCAGCGTCATCGGCACCGGAGCGGCGCGGCGGGCGAGCGCGGTGCGCTGGACCATGGCGACGCGCGTGGTCATGGCCTGGTTCATCACCATTCCCGCCAGCGCCGCAGTCGGCGCGGCGTTCTATCTGCTGACGCGACTGTTCTGAACTTTCGCCCACTGCTTCGAGCTGGTGACCCCTACGGGAATCGAACCCGTGTTTCAGCCGTGAGAGGGCCGCGTCCTGACCGCTAGACGAAGGGGCCTTGAAGGCTTGTTCCGTGTTCCCACGGAATACCGCACCACCGTGGTGACCCCTACGGGAATCGAACCCGTGTTTCAGCCGTGAAAGGGCCGCGTCCTAACCGCTAGACGAAGGGGCCACGCCCGGAGGCGAGCGGCGCACTTAGTGGGGGCGAAGGATGCGGTCAAGCCCGTGTCCGTCAATCGGCCCAGGCGGCGTCTTCCAGGTGCAGCTCGGCTTGCGGGCGATTGCCCCAATCGTCGATCTTCGCCCGCCCCGCGAGCCACAGCTTGCGCCCGCGCGCGCCGTGCAGAAGCGTCTGGCCAAGCTCGCTCGAAGCCATGCGGAACGCGATCGCCTTGAAGCTTCCGCCATCGCCGCCGCTGGCGATCAGCCGCAAGTGATCGTTGCCGACCACGTCGGCCTTCACCAGATGAACCGGCCCTACGGCGACTTTCGGCCCCGGCCAGCCCATGCCGAACGGCCCCGCCGTATCGAGCGTCTCCACCAGTTCCGGCGTCAGTCCGCGCGGCGCCACGGCGAGGTCCAGCAGGGTCGTCCGATCGCCGGCGGCCTTGGCGACCGCGCTTTCGAGGCGGTCGCTCATCCAGCCGGCGAAAGCGTCGAGTTTGCCGGCCTCGACGGTGAAGCCCGCCGCCATCGCGTGGCCGCCGCCCGCGACGAGCAGGCCCTGATGGCGCGCGCCGATGATTGCCGCGCCGAGGTCGACTCCGGCGACCGAGCGGCCCGACCCCTTGCCCTGGCCGTTCGCTTCGTCGAGCGCGATCACCAGAGCCGGTTTGCCGGTCTTCTCCTTGATTCGCCCCGCAACGATGCCGATGACGCCGGGGTGCCACCCGCCACCGGCCAGCGTCAGCACCGCGCGATTGTGTTGCGCCGCGAGCTGTTCCTCGGCCGCTTCCTGCACCGCTTGCTCTATCGCGCGCCGTTCTTCGTTGAGTTGCGACAGTTGCGCGGCTATCGCGCGCGCCTCGTCGGGATCTTCGGTCGTCAGCAGGCGCACGCCCAGCGTCGCCTCGCCCACCCGGCCGCCGGCGTTGATGCGCGGACCGAGCGCGAAGCCGCAATCGCTGCAACTCGGCGCGCGCGTCAGACGGCTGGCGTCGATCAGCGCGGCGAGGCCAGTGTTGCCGCGCCGCGCCATGACCTTGAGCCCCTGGGCGACGAAGGCGCGGTTGAGGCCGCGAAGCGCGGCGACGTCGGCGACCGTGCCGAGCGCGACCACGTCGAGCAGCGCCATCAGATCGGGTTCCGGCCGCTCGGCGAAATGGCCTTGCCGGCGCAGCGTGCGAACCACGGCCACGGCGAGGAGGAACGCAACGCCGACCGCGGCGAGATGACCGTGCGCCGCGGCGTCGTCGCTTTCGTCTAGGCGGTTGGGATTGACCAGCGCCAGTGCGCGCGGAAGATCGGATGAGCACTTGTGGTGATCGACCACGATGACGTCGATCCCCGCCGAATGGGCGGCCGCCAGCGCTTCATGCGCCATCGAGCCGCAGTCCACCGTCACGACCAGGCTTGAACCCTCGTCGCCGAGCCGGACGAGCGCCTCGCCACTCGGGCCGTAGCCTTCGAGCAGGCGATCGGGAATGTAGTGTCTGGCCGAATGGCCGAGCATGCCGAACAGGCGGATCAACAGCGCGGCGCTCGTCGCGCCGTCGACGTCGTAGTCTCCATAGATGGTGACGGTTTCCCGCGCGAGGATCGCTTCGGCGATCCGTTCCGCCGCCACGTCCATGTCGGCGAAGATCGAAGGGTCGGGCAGGAAGCCGCGCAAGCTCGGGCTGCGGTGGCGCGCGAGATCGTCGCGCGGCACGCCGCGGGCAAGCAGGAGTTGCGTGGCGATGTCGTCTTCCAGGCCGGCGATGCCGCCGGGCAGCTCCATATGCCCGCCGCGCCAGCGCCAGGCGCGGCCAGTCAGCGATCTCTCGATGCCGAACACTGCGGGGCGGGTGGCCATGCGACGGACCTATCGCAATGCTGCGGTGTAGGAAAGCCGGGGCCGGACTGCTCGACAGCAGCGTTCTCCGGGGTAGGCGGGCGCTGCAATTGCATCCGTTCCGGAGGTTGATTGGCGTCAGAGGACTCGACCGAGGCCCGCATTCGCTGCACACCATGCGCAACAGCATGAGGGGACCGTGCTTTGGCGACATCGGACAACGATCCCGGCCGTTCTTCGGCGACGGCCGTCCTGCTGTTCGAGCCCGGCCGGCGTCCGGCGTCGCAGACGATCCAGTCGCTCGCCGCGATGCGGGGGAATTTCGCAGTCAGCTTCGATCCCGCGCAGCAGGGCGAGGGTAGCGGCGACGGCGAGGAGGGGCAGGGGCGATGGCTGGAACTGCTGGCGAACGGCCTGACGTTCGATCTCGTCGGCCTCGCGCCGGGCCAACCGACGGCGCTTCCGCCCTGCGGCCACCGGTTCGGGCTTTCCGATGACGATTCGCCGGCGCGGCTCGGAGCGGTGACTTTGCGGCCGGGCCCGCACCTTGCGGGCGGCGCGCGGATGATTCCGGTGATTCGTTCTCTCGCATGGCTGGCGGCGGAACTCGCCGATCTTCCCGGCGTGCGCGTGGTGGCCTGGCCGGCGGGTCGAATCTGGTGCGGTCCCGATCATTTCCGTGGCGCCGTGCTGCGCTGGTCCGAAGGGGGAGTATTCCCCGGCCTCGGTCTCGCTGCGCTGGCGGTGGCGGCTGACGGAGGGATGCAAAGCGAAGGGATGGCGCTGTTCATCGGGCAGGAACTGCGGATTGAGCCGGACCTCGTGCACGATCGCGCCACGGGCGCGAAGCTCGGCGTCAGGCTGCTGCATTGGTTGTTCGAGCATGGTCCGGTGGCGGAACCGCAGAGCGTCGCGGGACCGGATGGCGAGGAACTGCGGCTCGCTCCGTCGCCCAACGGCCAGTTCGTCCGCGTCTGGCGGGACTGACGCCATTCAGCATCTGGACGCCGCCGGTTCATCGTCGCTCGTCCGCCGGCCGCGGGTGCCGTTTCGGTCGGTCAGCCTGAAGAGCGGGCCGGGTTACCAGCCGGGCATGCAGCGGCACCATCTGCTGCGGCGCCAGCTTCTGTCGCAGCGGTGCTTCGGCCGCATGTTCGACGCCATCGGCCCCGATCGCCTGGGGATCGACGATTTTCGTCGGAACGGACTGCTGCTGCCAGCCCGCGACGATGCCGTGCTGCGTATCGGTCTGCCGCTCCATCGCGGGCCGCATCGCCTGTACAACGATCTCGTGGTCGAACGGACGGGTCAGATCGAACGCGATTGGGCGAGGGGGCGGTGGCGCGCACCCGAAGCCGCGGCCGAACAGGCCGTGATGCGTCTGGCGCTGTTGCAACGAGCCCTGCGCCGCCGCCTGCTTCAAAGCCGCGGCGCGCGGATGCGCCTCAACCGGCGCGATCCGCTCGGCGTCGGGCTCGACTTCACCCGGCTCGACGCGATGGCGGAGCTGCTGTGGGGCGGCACCGCGAACGTCTTGCACGTTGGCGCAGAGGGAATGTAGCTGCTCTTATGCAGCCCATCGTCCTCGCCGTTGCCGCCGATTCCGGGCATCGCTTCTCAAAGCGGCCGTGCGATGCGGTGATCCTGGTCGCCGGGCTTGGCGTCCGTGGCGATGCCCACAGTGGTTCGACCGTACAGCATCGGTCCAGGGTGGCGCGAACGCCCGATGCGCCGAACTTGCGCCAGGTGCACCTGATCCATGCGGAGCTTTTCGCCGATCTGGCGCGCGCCGGCTTCACGGTCGGCGCCGGAGAACTGGGCGAGAACGTCACCACGCAGGGAATCGACCTCCTGGGCTTGCCGCGTGGCGCACGCCTCAGGCTCGGGCCCTCGGCGCTCATAGAAATCACCGGCCTGCGCAATCCTTGCGCGCAGATCGACGACAATATCGGCCGAGGCGCGATGGCCGCGACTCTCGCACGGCGCGCCGACGGCTCGCTGGTCCGCAAGGCGGGGGTGATGGCGATCGTGCTGGAAGGCGGCGAAGTGCGCCCCGGTGACGGGATTGAAGTCACACTTCCGGACGCGTTCACCCCGCTCGAACCGGTCTAGGGTCCGTACTAACCTTCTGCCCTGGCCGCGTTGGCGGCGCTGAGAATCGCCCTGACGCTGGCGGTGGCGACATCTTCGTCGATGCCCACGCCCCAGACGGTCGTCCCATCGGGCAGCGCGCATTCGAGATAGGCGGCCGCGCGCGCATCGGCGCCCTTGCCGAGCGCATGCTCGAAATAGTCGAGCACCTCCAGATCGACCTGGAAGGTCTGCCTCAGGGTGGCGAGCACCGAAGACACCAGCCCCTTGCCGCGACCGCTGACGTTCTGGCTCTTGCCGGCGACGCTGATCGTACCAGCGAACAGACGCGTGCCGTCGCTGGCGCGGCTTTCTTCGTAGTCGACCAGTTCGAAGGTCGCACCTTCCGCACCGAGGAAATAGGCGCGCTCAAAAGTGCGCCAGATGTCCTCGCCGTCGAGCTCGCGGCCGAGTTCGTCGGCGAGGTGCTGGACGTGGCGGGAAAAGTCCGCTTGCAGCTTCTTCGGCAGCTTGAGTCCGTGCCCCTGTTCGAGCACCCAGGCAAAGCCGCCCTTGCCGCTCTGCGAGTTGACGCGGATCACCGCCTCGTAGCTGCGCCCGAGATCGGCGGGGTCGATCGGGAGGTATGGGACGCGCCACAGCTCGTCGTTGCGCGCCTCCTGCGCCTCGAACCCCTTCTTGATGGCGTCCTGATGGCTGCCCGAGAACGCGGTGTAGACCAGCTCGCCACCATACGGATGACGTGGGTGGACCGGCAGCTGGTTGCAGTATTCGACCGTCTCGATGATCCGGTCGATCTCCGAGAAATCGAGTTTCGGGTCGATCCCTTGCGTGTACATGTTGAGCGCCACGGTCACGAGGCAGCAATTGCCGGTGCGCTCGCCGTTGCCGAACAGGCAGCCTTCGACGCGGTCCGCGCCCGCCATGATGCCGAGCTCCGCGGCGGCGACGCCGGTGCCGCGGTCGTTGTGGGTGTGCAGGCTGACCGCCGCCGCCTCGCGATTGGGCAGGTTGCGGCAGAAGTATTCGATCTGGTCGGCATAGACGTTGGGCGTCGCCGCCTCGACTGTGGCCGGCAGGTTGAGGATGATTGGGCGCTCCGCCGTGGGCCGGAGCACGTCCATCACCGCCTCGCACACCTCAAGGCTGAAATCGATTTCGGCGGTGGAGAAGGTCTCGGGCGAATACTCGAAGTGCCAGTCGGTGTCCGGACGTCTGGCCGCCTCGTCGCGGAGCAGCTTCGCCGCGTGGATGGCGATCTGCTTCACCTCGTCGCGGCTCATCCGGAACACGATCTCGCGCCAGGCGGGGCTGAGAGCGTTGTAGACGTGGACGATAGCCTTCGAAGCCCCCTCCAGACTGTCGAACGACCGCCGGATAAGGTCGTCGCGGGCCTGGGTCAGCACCTGCACGGTGACGTCGCCGGGGATTTTCCCCGAACGGACCAGGCCCTGGATGAAATCGAATTCGGTCTGGCCGGCGGCGGGGAAGCCGATCTCGATCTCCTTGACGCCGATCTCGACCAGCAGGTCGAAGAAGCGGTTCTTCTTCACCGCGTCCATCGGATCGACGATCGCCTGGTTGCCGTCGCGCAAGTCGGTCGAAAGCCAGCGCGGGGGAGCGGTGATGGCGCGGCTCGGCCATTGCCGGTCTGGCAAGTCTATCGCGGGAAAGGGCCTGTACTTTCGGCCCGGCTCGGTGAGCATCGTCATGTTCGTGCCTTAACGCTTGACCGGCGCGCGGCAAGTGGCGCGAGATCGTTTCGACTGCGGGTTTCAAAGGCCCTTAGGCGGGCGCCCGCGCCGCGCGCAGGCAAGGTAACGCGCCTAAGGGCGCGTAAGTCGAAGCAGCGAAAGGGGCTCGCGGCGGTCCATACCGGCGAGCATATGGTGAAAAGCTTGCGATTTGTCCAGCGCGCGGCGCGAACCCGTGGTCCGCGCCGCTCGCCTGAGCCTTACTGCTTCTCGAACGCGACGGTGATTTCGAGATCGACCTCGTCGCCGATCCCGAACGGGATACCCCAGCTCATGTTGAACTCGGAGCGCTTGATCGAGGTTTCGCCGTGGAAGCCGACGGTCTTCTTCTGGTTCATGCCGTTGGTGCCGGCGCCGCTCAGCTCGGCCTCGATGGTCACGGGCCGCGTCACGCCGTTGAGCGTCAGGTCCCCGGTGATCGTGGCTTCGTCGCCGTCATCGACCTGCACCGAAGTGGAAACGAAGCGCGCCGGCGCCGGATCGGGGCCGAAGAAGTCGGGAGCGCCGCCATCCTGGCCCGCCCGCAGTAGGTGATCCTTGAGGCCCGCGCTGGCTACGACCACCGAGGCCACCGGGATGGTCACGTCCACCTTGGCCGCCGAAAGGTTGGCCGGATCGAGTTCGAGCGTGCCCGCAACGTCTCCGAAGATGCCGAAATAGTCGTTGAAGCCGAGGTGATCGACGCGCCATCCAACGAGGGAGTGCGCCGGGTCGGCCGCATATGTGCCCGCTTCGATCTGGCTCTTGTCGATGGGCGCGTCCGCGCCGCCTTGGGCATGGAGGGTGCCGATCGCGAGCACGGCAGCGCCGGCGGCGGCAAGGGGCAGGGTCCATTTACGCATCGAACTCTCTCCATTTTCGGGGAAGGTGTGTCGCGTCAATCTGGCGGCAAGCCGGGCAGATGTCCACCGCGAACAGCGCGGCGGCGACACGATGCAAAGGCTGGTTCATTTGCTCCGGGCGGACTCCGGAGCCGGGTTGCTTCCTTCCGTAGGCGAAGGCTTGATCGGCGGCATGCGCAGCTCGATCTCGCCTTTGCTGATCTCGACGCCGTGCGGGTAGGGGATGTCGATGCCCTCGCGATCGAACGCTTCCTTCACCCATTGCAGCATGTCGGCGCGGTACTGGAGGTAATCCGCGACCCGCACCCATGCGCGGGCGGAAATGCCGACCGCGTATTCGCCCAGTTCCTCCACCCCGATCCAGATCGGCGGTTCGGCGACGGTGCGCCCGTCCGCCCGCATCACGGCCTGAATGACGCCGACCGCCTTGTCGATGTCGTCATCGTAGCCGATCCCGAACACCATGATGCAGCGCCGCAGATCGTCGCGGGAGAAATTGACGATCGGGTTGGACATGGCCTCGCCGTTGGGCACGAAGATCCGCTGGTCGTCGAGCGTCATGAGCTGGGTAAAGAACAGGTCGAGGTCCATCACCTCGCCCTCGTGCCCGTTGATCTCGACGAAATCGCCGATGCGATAGGGGCGCATGAAGGCGATCATGATGCCCGAGGCGACGTTGCCGAGCGTGCCTTGCAACGCGAGACCGATGGCCAGCGCGCCGGCGCCGAGCGCGGCGACGAGGCTGGTCGTCTGCACCCCGAACTTCTGGAGCACCGCGATGACGACCACGGCGATGATCGCGTAGCGGATGACGAGCGCGAAGAACGACCCGAGCGTCGTGTCGACGTGGGGGTGCTTCTGCACGCGCTGGCGGACAGCCCTGGAAACGAAGAACGCCAGCCACAGACCGAGGCCGAGAATGACGGCGGCGTAGGCCAGCCTGAGGCCCCATTCGATGGCGGTACCGGCGAACTGGGGTGAGATTTCGACGAAAGTATCGGGGGTCACGAGACGGCGTTATCCTTCGTTGGCGCGCGGCATCGGGGGTATCAGGTCTGTTCCTGTCGGGCCAGCCGGTCAGCCCCTATCCGGGGAGCGACGATACCCAAGCCGACAAGTGGACACGGATGAGGGGGGCGAGGTGTCACCTTTCAGCCCATATTTATAGAGAAGATTCAAATGAATAGATGCCGCACGCGCAGCCGGGACTGTCACGTTCCGAACATTGGACCACGCTGCTTTGCCGAGAGAGGGAAGTAGCGGTTCACGAGACGATTCGCACGGCATACGCCGAGCGTGACACGCCTGGCGGCCGGTAGGAAAGCATTTTCGCCCGAGCCGCTGGAGCCGACCTTCGGAGGGCTCCAGCCGCCACCTTCCAATCAGTTCTTTTCCTGATCGACCAGCTTGTTCTTGCCGATCCAGGGCATCATCGCGCGCAGGCGAGCGCCGGTCTGTTCGATCGGGTGCGCTTCGGCGGCCTTGCGGCTGGCCTTCAGCTCCGGCTGGCCGGCGCGATTGTCGAGCACGAAGTTTTTCACGAACCGGCCCGACTGGATGTCGGCCAGAACGCGCTTCATTTCCGCCTTCGTTTCATCGGTGATGATGCGCGGGCCGGTGGTGATGTCGCCGTATTCGGCGGTGTTGCTGATCGAATAGCGCATGTTGGCGATGCCGCCTTCGTACAGCAGATCCACGATCAGCTTGGTTTCGTGCAGGCATTCGAAATAGGCCATTTCGGGCGCGTAGCCGGCTTCGACCAGCGTTTCGAACCCGGCCTGGATCAGGTGGGTGATGCCGCCGCACAGCACCGCCTGCTCGCCGAACAGGTCGGTCTCGCACTCTTCCTTGAAGTTCGTCTCGATCACGCCCGAGCGGCCGCCGCCGACGCCGCTGGCATAGGCCAGCGCGATGTCGTGCGCGTTGCCGCTGGCGTCCTGGTGGACGGCGATCAGGCACGGCACGCCGCCGCCCTTCAGGTATTCGCCGCGCACCGTGTGTCCGGGGCCCTTGGGCGCGATCATGATGACGTCGATGTCGGCCGGCGCCTCGATCAGCCCGAAGTGGATGTTGAGACCGTGGGCGAAGGCGAGCGCCGCGCCGGGCTTCATGTTGCCCTTGAGGTCGTTTTCCCAGATCGCCGCCTGATGCTCGTCCGGGGCGAGGATCATCAGCACGTCGGCCCATTGGGCCGCTTCCTTGTTGCTCAGCACCTTGAACCCGGCGCCTTCGGCCTTCTTCGCGCTGGCCGAGCCGGGGCGCAGCGCGATGGCGACGTCCTTCACGCCAGAATCGCGCAGGTTCTGCGCATGGGCGTGGCCCTGGCTGCCGTAGCCGAGCACGGCGATTTTCTTGTCGGTGACCAGGTTCAGGTCGGCATCGGCGTCGTAGTAGACTTTCATTTCAATCCCTTACTGCAACCGTCATGCTGAACTCGTTTCAGCATCCATTGCGCCTCCACGCACGGTCGTCGCCTTGGCGCACGATGGACCCTGAAACAAGTTCAGGGTGACGAGGAAAAACTATGCGGGGCCTGGATGCAACCTAGGCCCCCTCGGCTCCGCGCATCATGCCCACGATGCCGGTACGCCCCACTTCGACCAGCCCCAGCTCGCGCATCAGGGTGACGAAAGTGTCGATCTTGTCCGGCGCGCCGGTCAGCTCGAAGATGAAGCTGGAGGTCGTGGTGTCGACAACCTTGGCGCGGAACACGTCGGCGAGGCGCAGCGCCTCGACGCGGTTCTCGCCCTTGCCGGCGACCTTCACCAGCGCCAGCTCGCGCTCCACGTGCGGACCGGCCTGAGTCAGATCGACCACGCGGTGCACCGGCACCAGCCGCTCGAGCTGCGCCTCGATCTGGTCGATCACTTGCGGCGGGCCGTGGGTGACGACGGTGATGCGGCTGACGGCGTGGTTCTCGCTGATGTCGGCCACGGTCAGGCTGTCGATGTTGTATCCGCGCGCGGTGAACAGCCCGGCGATCTTGGCGAGGATGCCCGCCTCGTTATCGACGGTGACCGTGAGCACGTGACGCTCGGAATCGCGATGCTGGATCTTCATCACACCAAGGCCTTCGCTTCGTCGTCCATCGTTCCCGCCACCATATCTCCGTAGAGCAGCATTTCCGTGTGCGCCGCGCCGCTGGGGATCATCGGGAAGCAGTTGGCTTCCTTCGACACCATGCAATCGACCATCACTGGGCCATCGTGCGCCATCATCGCGCGGATGCCGGCGTCGAGGTCGGCTTCGCTTTCGATGCGGATGCCCTTCCAGCCGTAGCTTTCGGCCAGCTTCACGAAGTCCGGCAGGCTGTCGGAATAGCTGTTCGAATAGCGGCTTTCATAGGTCAGTTCCTGCCACTGGCGGACCATGCCCATGTATTCGTTGTTGAGGATGAACACCTTGATCGGCAGGCGGAACTGGCTGGCGGTGCCCATTTCCTGGATGTTCATCTGGATCGAGGCTTCGCCGGCGATGTCGATCACCAGCCGACCAGGATTGCCGAGCTGCGCGCCGATCGCGGCGGGCAGGCCGTAGCCCATCGTGCCGAGCCCGCCGCTCGTGAGCCAGCGGTTGGGCTTGTCGAAGCCGAAGTACTGCGCCGCCCACATCTGGTGCTGGCCGACTTCGGTGGTGATGACCGGATCGTGCTCTCGGGTCAGCGCGAACAGCCGCTCGACCGCCAGCTGCGGCATGATCGAATCCTTGCGCGCCGGGTAGGCGAGGCTGTTCTTGCCGCGCCAGCCATCGATCCGCGCCTTCCATTCGCCGAGCGGGAGCGGCTTGCGCGCACCCCAGGCGGCGATGAGCTGGTCGAGCACGGTGGCGCAATCACCGACCACGCCGAGATCGACCGGAATGACCTTGTTGATCGAGGCGCGGTCGATGTCGATGTGGATTTTCTTCGAGCCGGGCGAGAAAGCGTCGAGCCGTCCCGTCACCCGGTCGTCGAACCGTGCGCCGATGCAGACCATCACGTCGCATTCGTTCATCGCCAGGTTGGCTTCGTAAGTGCCGTGCATGCCGAGCATGCCGAGCCAGTCGGGATGATCGGACGGAAAGGCGCCGAGGCCCATCAGCGTCGAGGTCAGCGGCGCGCCGGTGAGGCGCTGGAACTCGCGCAGCAGCTCGCTGGCGCGCGGGCCGGAATTGATCACGCCGCCGCCGGTATAGAGCACCGGACGCTTCGCGCTGGCGATCAGGTCGATGGCTTCGGCGATCTCATCGGCCGAAGCGACCATGCGCGGCGTGTAGCGCTTCGGGCGCTGCGGCGGCGCGTCGGACAGCGCGGCGGTGGCGACCTGCACGTTCTTGGGAATGTCGACCACGACCGGGCCGGGACGGCCGGTGATGGCGATCTCGAACGCTTCGTCGATGGTCGCGGCAAGCTCTGCCGGGTCCTTCACCAGATAGTTGTGCTTGGTGCAGTGGCGGGTGAGGCCGACGGTGTCGGCTTCCTGGAAGGCGTCGGTGCCGATCAGGTTAGTGGCGACCTGGCCGGTGATGACCACCAGCGGGATCGAATCCATGAACGCGTCGGCGATGCCGGTGATGGCGTTGGTCGCGCCGGGGCCGGAGGTGACGAGCACGACGCCGGGCTTGCCGGTGGAGCGCGCATAGCCTTCCGCCGCATGGGCCGCGCCGGCCTCGTGCCGCACGAGGATGTGGCGGATGCGGGTGTCCGAAAACAGCTCGTCATAGATCGGCAGCACCGCGCCGCCGGGATAGCCGAACACGAATTCGACCCCCTGACGGACCAGGCTTTCGACCAGTATCGCAGCGCCGCTGCGTTCCTCGGACACGTCTATCTCCTCTTTCAAAAAACGGACCCGGCGCGATTGCGTCGCGCCGGGCCGCTCCTCTCCAGCCGTTGAGCGGGCGAGGGCCCGCGCTTGGGAGTGCGCCTAGACGACAGGATATGTCATGTCAACCTTAAATGATGAAATAAAGTTCCAAATAGGCCCACCAGATCGAAATCTTCATTCCCGGTTCTGTGCCAATCTTCCGGGGGCTGCCGACGGAACCAGGTGAACTGGCGCTTGGCGTAGTTGCGCGTCGCCTGCTGTCCGCGCGCGAGCGCCTCTTCCCGCGACCATTCGCCGCGCAGCCAGCCGGCGATCTCCGGCACGCCGATCGCGCGCATCACGGGGAGGGAAGGGGGCAGGTTCCGCGCCAGCAGCGCTTCGACTTCCTCGACCGCGCCGCTTTTCAGCATCCGCTCGAACCGCATGTCGCACCGTTCGTAGAGCTGCTCGCGGTCGGGCAGGAGGATCGCCGGGAACAGGGCGACGCTATCGCCGATGCCGCCTTCGCGCCGCGCCTGCCAGTGCGCCAGCGGCTTCCCGGTCGAGCGGACGACTTCGAGCGCGCGGGCGACGCGGGCGGAATCGCCGGGATCGAGCGCGGCGGCCCGTTCGGGGTCTTCGGCCTGCAACGCGGCGTAGGCTTCGGCGACCGGCAACGCGCGCACCGCTTCGCGTATGGCCGGATCTATCGGTGGAACCGGCGCGATGCCGTCGAGCAACGTGCGCAGGTAAAGCCCGGTGCCGCCGACGAGGATCGGCGCGCTTCCTGCCAGATGTGCGGTTGCGATCTCGCGCTTCGCCGCCGCCGCCCAGTCGGCGGCGGAGCGTGGCTCGGCCCCGTCCCATGCGCCGAACAGCCGGTGCTTGACGCCGCGCATTTCGGCCTGCGTCGGGCGGGCGCTGAGCACGGCGAGATCGCGATAGACTTGCGCGCTGTCGGCATTGACTACGGTTGCCGCTGCGCCACGACGCTCGATCTCCAGCGCCAGCCCGACGGCCAGATCGCTCTTGCCGCTCGCCGTGGGCCCTGCAATGAGCGCCACCGCATTCCTGTCCGGAGATTCCCCGTTGCTCATCGCGCGGCTGATAGCAGACCCCGCCACACTGGAAACGCGTCTCGACGCCGCGGCCGACGCCTTGAAGCAGGCCGGCATGGCGCTCGCATCGGCGCAGATGCTCGATGCGTGCAGCGACGTGCTCGAACTGATCGCGCCGGGCGACGACGAGGCGGCGCTGCGGCAGGCGATCGACACATACTTCGCGCCAAGCGACGCCATCGTGGCGCGCGAGCCGTTCCGGATTCCGGCGCTGTTCGTGTCCGATATGGATTCGACCATGATCGGGCAGGAATGCATCGACGAACTGGCCGATTTCGCCGGGCTGAAGGAACGGATTGCCGCGATCACCGAACGGGCGATGCAGGGCGAGCTCGATTTCGAGAGCGCGCTGCGCGAACGGGTGGGGCTGCTGACGGACCTGCCCGAAGCAGCCATCGGCCAGTGTCTGGAGGAGCGCATCCGCCCCAACGAAGGCGCACGCACGCTGATCGCGTCGCTGAAGCACGCGGGATGCAGGACGGTGCTGGTGACGGGCGGATTCCACCATTTCGCGGATCCGGTGGCCGAACAGATCGGTTTCGAACGCGTGGTCGGCAACCGGCTGGCGGTGGCGGACGGACGGCTGACCGGCGGGCTGGTCGGCGCGATCACCGATTCGTCGGTGAAGGAACGCGTGCTGCGCGAGGAGCTGGCGAAGCTGGGCGAGAATGCGCTGGCCATGGCCGCTGGGGACGGCGCGAACGACATTCCGATGCTCGAGGCCGCGCACTACGGCATCGCCTATCGCGCCAAGCCCAAGGCGCGCGCCGCGGCCAACGGGTGGATCGACTGCGGGGACCTGACCACCTTGTTGCGGCTGCTCGGTATAGCGGAACGCGATTGGCGGATGGATTAGGCGCGCCGCATCGGTTCCCACCGCCAACGCGCGAGGCAGCGCCAGGCCCATTCGAACGGGCCGTAGCGATAGCGGTCGAGCCACCACTTCGACCACAGCAGCATCAGCGCCCAGACCGGCGGCGCGAACAGCCACAGCTCGCCGCGCGAGAAATCGCCGAACATTCCCAGGAACGTGCCGGAAAACAGCAGCGTCCCGATCAGCGTCGCGCCGAGATAGTTGGTGAAGGCCGCCCGGCCGACGGCGGCGAAGCGGTCGGCGATGGCGCTGCGACGCGGGAACAGCAGCATGAACAGGGCGGCATATCCCAGCGCGCCGATCGGATGGAACGGGACGGTGTAGGTATATATCCACGGATAGTAGACCTGCGGCGCGAAATCCGCCTGCAAGGTCAGGTACGCGCCATAGCCGTGAACAAGCCAGTCCGCGCCGAGGAACGCGACGGCCACGATAGCATAGCTGCGCGCGCGCCACTGGCCGGTCAGGAACCCGATCCGGTATCCCGCCATGCCGATCAGCATCAGACCCAGCGTTTCGAGGCCGTAGCCGAGCACGCTGGCCCAGGGACGCCAGGGGTTCTCGGCGACCTGATAGGCGATATGCGCGGCGATGCTGGAATTCTTCTCTTCGTTGGCGGCGATTTCCTCCGCCATTTCCTCCGCGCTGGGGCCGGCGAGCAGTTCCTGCACTTTCGCCCGCAGTTCCGGCGGGGCGTCGGCGGCCGTGCCGGCCTCGTACTTGGCCATGTAGGCGGCGTTCTGCTGGAAGTTGGGCGCGATATGCAGCGCCAGCATGGCGAACGCGGCCGCCAGCAGCCACTTGGGTGGCAGGCGCCAGAACATGAACGCGATCATGCCGACGATCGCGTAATTGACCAGGATGTCCCCCCACCACAGCACGTAATAGTGCGCTGCGCCGAACGCCATCAGCACGATCATGCGGGGATAGTGCGCTTTCCACGTCTCGCGTCCGGTAGCCACGGCGCGGTCGAGTACCACCGACATCGACGCCCCGAACAGGATCGAGAACAGGCTGCGAAAACGGCCGTCGACGAAGATCGAATTGAGCGCCCACATGATCCGGTCGCCGAGGCCGTCGAAGCCGTAGTCGGGCGGGTAGAAATAGGCGCTCTCCAACATCCCCATGCCGACCACGTTGACCGAGAAGATGCCCATCACCGCGAGGCCGCGGATGAGGTCGAGCGAGAGGATGCGGTCGGGTGCGGTGGTCGCCATGCGCGGCTCCTGGAGCGTGGCGGTTGCTTATCGCAGCCGGGCTTTGTCCGCGAGAGGAACGGCGCGAGTTGTTCGCCGATTTCAGCCGATACCGGTTTTGCCGCTCCGCGCGGCGATCCACGCGATCGGCAAGCCGACCAGCAGGCAATGCGAGACCAGCTGCTGCATGATGGCCACCGCCTCGCGCGAGGGGCTGCCCGGCCAGCGCAGCGGGATAACGATCCAGTACATCGCCAGCCACAGCGCCAGCCCGTAGAGCAGCCCCGCCGCCGGCCAGTACCGGTTCAGCGCCGGAGCGCGTCGCGCGGCGAGGACATAGGCGGCGGCCATCACCGCCATGA
>JBIQKC010000018.1:0-58831 GCA_044506885.1 Sphingomonadales bacterium | reverse complement strand
CGCCACGCCTCCAGGGATGACCATGACGGGAAGCGCGGGCCCTTAGGGGGAAAGCGCCGGGTATGCAAGCATTCGCGGGCGCGGCCCGCTGCTAGCCGCTATTGGATCCGCCGCACCGCGTGTCCGCGCTGCCGCAGCAGCGCAGGCAGTCCCTGATCGCCGAACATATGCGCGGCGCCCACCGCCACGAGCGGCCTGCGGCCAGCCCGCAGTAGTTCGTCTATCCGCTCCGCCCAGGCGCGGTTGCGGGAATCGAGCAGCGCTTCCCGCAATCGCGGATAGGCGAGGATGCCGGCGAGCGTGTCGCGCTCCAGCGCAGCGATGTCGCCCGTCAGCCACGCCGCGATCCGCTCGTCCTGCGCTCCGCCTTCGGCCTCGCGCGCGATGCCCGCCAGCAGGTCGGCCTGATCGGCTTCGCTCAGGCTGTCGAAACGGTCGTATTGCGCCGCGAACCCTTCCAGCCCGATCGCCGGCTTGCCTTGCGCCAGCAGGGCGCGGTCGACCCCGTTCGCGGGATCGCCGTCGCGCACCGCGGCGGCGAGCAGCAGGCCGGCGGCCCAGCTCTCGACATCGGCGAAGTCGCGGTCGTCCATCCCGGCGCGGTCCATAAGCCGGGCGAGGGCGGGGCGCTCGCGCTCCGCCACGCGCCGTGACAGCGGCGGCAGGCCCGCGGTCCGCGACCGTTCGGCGAACGCCGCCCGCGCCGCTTGCCCGTCTCCCAGCTCCGCCACCTCGACCACGACGACATCGGCCGCCGCCAGCGCCTCGTCGACCGCCCCCGTGCGCCACTCCGCGCCACCCGGCAGCGCATGGATCGTTCCGAACAACCAGCCGCGCTCACCGTCCGGCCCGGTCACTTCCCACAAGGCCGGCGTCGGCTCGGGCCACGAACGTTCGGGCGCGCAGCCGGCCAGCGCCAGCGTCGCGAGCAGCGCGGCAGGGAACAGCGCGGCAAGAAGCCGGATCACTCCCAGATGCGCGTGACCCTGATCCCGCGCTTGCGCAACTGGTCCTGCACGCTCCCCTTGCCGGCAAGGTGTCCGGCCCCCACGGCGATGAACACCGTGCCCGGCTGGTCCATCCGCTGTTCGATCCAGCCGGCCCAGTTGGCGTTGCGTTCGATCAGCAGCCGGTCCTTGAGCACCGGATCGGTCAGTTCGGCGTTCATCAGCGCGGCAAGGCCGTCGGCGTCGCCTTCGATCCATTCGCCGACCATCGCGTCGAGCGTGCCGGCGGCCGCCGGAACCCCGGTGACCGTTTCGTCGAGAAAGGCGAGTTGCGCATCCATCGGCATCCCGTCGAACAGCGCCACCTGCTGGTCGATCGTTTCCAGCGCGTCCCTCCGCTTGCCGTCCGCGCGCGTGCCGAGCGCCATCTCCACCCCGCTCTGCGGGTCGTATCCGGCCTGCATCACCGGCAGCAGCGACAGCGTCATCGCCGCGAACCACGGCTCCAGCCGGTCGAGCGCTTCGACCGGCAGCCCCAGCGCGACCAGCGCCGCTTCGTATTCCATCCGGTTCTCGTCGGTCATCATGTCGCGCAGCGACTGGTCCTCGGGCAGCATTCCCGCGTTTTGCAGCGCCTGGCTCGACGCGGCGGCGTCCGACATGTCGACTTCGGTGACCAGCTCGTCGGCGGCGGCGAAGGCGCGCTCGATCCGCTCGTCGAACCACTGCTTGTCCTTCGGCAGGGCATGGACGGTGCCGAACAGGTAGATCGTCGTGTCGTCGTCGGTGATCCGCCACAGCGCCGGACCCGGCGTCGCGCCCGCCGGCGGCGTTTCCACCGTCGCGCAGCCCGACAGGCCGAGCGTGAATGCAACCAGAGTGCCGAGCAGGCGCTTCAGCATTGTCGAAGAATCCCCTATTTGCCCTTCACTTAGTGCCTCGCGCGGCGTCGCGCCACTGGGCGCGAACGATCGTCCGCACCGTGTGGCATTGACGCTACCCCCGCCTATCGGTCATGGGCGCGCGCGATGACGCTGGAACCGGCCCGCAGCTTTCAGGACATGATCCTCGCGCTCCACGATTACTGGAGCGCGCGGGGCTGCCTGATCCTCCAGCCTTACGACATGCGCATGGGCGCGGGCACGTTCCACCCGGCGACCACGCTGCGCGCGCTGGGGCCGGAGCCGTGGAACGCCGCCTACGTCCAGCCCAGCCGCCGCCCGACCGACGGCCGCTACGGCGAAAACCCCAACCGCTTGCAGCACTATTACCAGTACCAGGTGATCCTGAAGCCCAACCCGCCGGACTTGCAGGAACTCTATCTCAAGAGCCTGGAGGTCATCGGCATCGACCCGCTGAAGCACGACATCCGCTTCGTGGAGGACGACTGGGAATCGCCCACGCTCGGCGCATGGGGGCTGGGCTGGGAAGTCTGGTGCGACGGCATGGAGGTGACCCAGTTCACCTATTTCCAGCAGGTCGGCGGCTATGACTGCAAGCCGGTCGCGGGCGAACTGACCTACGGGCTGGAACGCCTCGCGATGTACCTGCAAGGCAAGGACCGGGTCTATGACCTCGCTTTCAACAGGGAAGGCGTGACTTACGGCGACGTATTCCTCGCCAACGAGCAGGAAATGTCGAAGTACAACTTCGAGATCGCCGACACCGACCAGCTCTTCGCCGGCTTCCGCAATGCGGAGGCGGAATGCCGCCGCTGCATCGAAGCCGAAATCCCGCTCGCCGCCTACGACCAGGCGATCGAGGCCAGCCACCTGTTCAACCTGCTCCAGGCGCGCGGCGTCATCAGCGTGCAGGAACGCGCCAGCTACATCGCCCGCGTCCGCGACCTCGCCAAGGGCAGCTGCGAAGCGTGGATCGAAAAGAACAAGGACCGCTGGGCCGCCGAATACGCGGGGTGGTCGGCGTGACAATCCCTTCATTCGTCATCCCCGTCCCTCCACTCGTCATCCCCGCGAAAGCGGGGACCCAGTCACAGTCTCGTGTGAGCGCAAGAGCCGACTGGGTTTCCGCTTTCGCGGGAATGACGAAGGTTGGTGAAGGGGAGGCGCGGCCGTGACCGATTTCCTCCTCGAACTCCGCTCCGAAGAAATCCCCGCGCGGATGCAGGCCGCCGCGCGCGCCGATCTGGAAAAGCTGTTCCGCAAGGAACTCGAAGCCGCCGGCGTCGCGCCCGGCGAAATCGTCGTCTGGTCCACTCCGCGCCGGCTCGCGCTGATCGCCCGCGACCTTCCGCAAGCGACCGAGCCGGTGCGCGAGGAGACGAAGGGCCCGCGCGTCGGCGCGCCGCCGCAGGCGCTCGAAGGGTTCCTGCGCAAGACCGGCCTCACCGAAAGCCAGCTCACGGAGCGCGACGGCGTCCTGTTCGCGGTGGTCGAAAGGCCGGGCAGGGCGGTGCGCGAGGTGCTGGCCGACGCCGTCCCGGCCGTGGTCCGCGCCTTCCCCTGGCCCAAGTCGATGCGCTGGGGCGCGCAGTCGCTCAGCACCGAAAGCGCCCGCTGGGTCCGCCCGCTCTCCGGCATCGTCGCCATCTTCGGCGAAGAACCGGTGCCGTTCGAGACAGGCGGCGTGGCCAGCGGCTTCGTTACCAAAGGGCACCGCTTCCACCATCCGGGCGAGATCACCATCGGCGGCGCGCACGATTACCGGGAAAAGCTGCGCGCCTGCCACGTGATCGTCGATCACGAGGAGCGGCAGAACCTGATCCGCGAAGGCGCGGCGCGGGCCGCCGCCGATGCCGGCCTGTCGCTGGTGGAAGACGAAGGGCTGGTGATCGAAAACGCCGGCCTCACCGAATTTCCCGTGCCGCTGCTCGGCCGCTTCGATGAGGGGTTTCTTGAGGTTCCGCCTGAAGTCATCCAGCTGACCGCGCGCGTAAACCAGAAGTATTTCGTGTGTACCTCAAAGCCCTCTCCCCTTCAGGGGAGAGGGAGGAGCGCCGAAGGCGCGGAGGGAGTGGGGGGTGTGGCAGACAGCCCCCACTCCCAAACCCCCTCCCCTGAAGGGGAGGGGGCTTCCCTCGCCAACGCCTTCGTCTGCACCGCCAACATCGCGGCGGAAGACGGCGGCGCGGCCATCGTCGACGGCAACCGCAAGGTCCTCGCCGCCCGTCTGTCCGACGCGCGCTTCTTCTGGCAACAGGACCGCAAGGCGCCGCTGGCCGAACAGGCGAAGAAGCTCGAACGCATCACCTTCCACGAAAAGCTCGGCACCGTCGCCGACAAGGTGGAGCGGGTGGCGAAGCTCGCCCGCTGGCTGGTGGAAGAGGGCATCGTTGGTTCAAATCCTACCCCCGCAACCAACCCACCTCGTCATTCCCGCGAAAGCGGGAACCCAGTCGCGTCCGATAGCGCCAAGGGAGCCGACTGGGTCCCCGCGTCCGCGGGGATGACGAAAGAAGAGCTCGCCACCCTCGCCGAGCAGGCCGCCCGCCTGTGCAAGGCCGATCTCGTCACCGAAATGGTCGGCGAATTTCCCGAGCTGCAAGGCCTGATGGGCGGCTACTACGCCCGCGCCGAGGGCCTGCCGGACGCCGTCGCCGACGCCATCCGCGACCACTACAAGCCCGTCGGCCAGGGCGACGAGGTCCCCACCGCGCCGGTGACGGTGGCGGTGAGTCTGGCGGACAAGATCGACAGCCTGGTCCAGTTTTTTGAGATTGGGCTCAAGCCGACCGGATCGAAGGATCCTTTTGCCCTTCGCCGCGCTGCTTTGGGGGTCATTTCACTGATCCTGGAGAACTCTGCCAGGGGCGGATTGAATGACATGTTGCAGGCCTGCGTCATTCAACATCTTGGGCAACAGGGCATATTCCCACCGGATGGCTTGCTCGATTTCATCATCGATCGCCTCAAAGTCCAGCAACGCGAAGCCGGGGTCCGCCACGATCTGATCGACGCGGTCTTCGCGCTCGGGAACGAGGACGACCTCGTCCGCCTGCTCGCTCGCGTCCACGCCCTCCAATCCTTCATCGGCGCCGAGGACGGCGCCAACCTGCTCGCCGGGTACAAGCGCGCCGCCAACATCCTCAAGAAGGAAGACTGGCGCGGGATCGAGGGCGAGATCGCCCGCACCGGCGAGGAAGACCCGCTGGCCGGAGTCGACGATCCGGACCTCGCCCCCGTGATCGCCGCCAAGATGGCCGAACGGCACGAGAAAGAGCTGTCCTATTCGCCCGAACCTGCGGAAAAGGCGCTGATCGAAGCGCTCGACTCGGCCGAGCCGCGCGCTGCCGATGCGGTCGCGGCGGAGGATTTCGCCGCCGCGATGGCCGCGCTCGCCTCGCTCCGCGCGCCGATCGACACGTTTTTCGACGAGGTGACCGTGAACGACCCGGACCGGGACAAGCGCGCCGCGCGGCTTGACCTGCTTGCCCGGTTCCGTGCTGCGGTGCACAACGTGGCCGATTTTTCGAAGATCGAGGGGTGATTTCTCGCGCTTTTTTGTTTTCCCGTCATTCGTCACCCTGAAACCCGCCCATAATAATAAGCAATATCAAGGTATTGATGGACATTCTTTGAGGGTGACGCCTGTCACCTGTGTCACCCTGGTGGAGGAAATCTCGGGACGATGAGCAAGTCGGTTTACACCTTCGGCGGCGGCGTGAAGCATGATGACGCGCGGTCCAGGGACAAGACGATCACCGGGGGTAAGGGCGCGAACCTTGCCGAAATGGCCGAAATCGGTCTGCCGGTGCCGCCGGGCTTCACCATCACCACCGAGGAATGCATTCGTTATCTGAAGCACGGCGCCGATTTCTCGGACGATCTGCGCGCCCAGGTGGCGCAGGCGCTGACGCATATCGAACGCACGGTCGGCAAGCGCTTCGGCGATGCGGCCGATCCGCTGCTCGTTTCCGTCCGCTCCGGCGCGCGGGTCTCCATGCCCGGCATGATGGATACCGTGCTCAACCTCGGTCTCAACGACGAGACCGTGCAGGGTCTCGCCGCCACGGCCGGCGACGAGCGGTTCGCGTGGGATTCCTACCGCCGCTTCATCCAGATGTATTCGGACGTCGTGCTCGGTCTCGATCACGGCTTGTTCGAGGAAGCGCTTGATATAGCGAAGGAACAGCAGGGCTATTCCAACGATACCCAAATGTCCGCGCAGGACTGGAAAGCCCTCGTCGCCGAATACACCCGTATCGTCGAACAGGAACAGGGCGAACCTTTCCCGCAGGACGTGACCGAACAGCTATGGGGCGCCATCGCCGCGGTGTTCGATTCCTGGGATTCGGACCGCGCCAGGGTCTATCGCCGGCTTAACGACATTCCCGGCGACTGGGGCACCGCCGTCAATGTGCAGGCGATGGTGTTCGGCAACATGGGCGATGACAGCGCCACCGGCGTCGCCTTCACCCGCGATCCTTCGACCGGCGAAAACGCCTGGTACGGCGAATGGCTGGTCAATGCGCAGGGGGAGGACGTCGTCGCCGGCATCCGCACCCCGCAATACCTGACCAGGGCCGCGCGCGAGAAGGCCGGGGCCAGTGCGCCGAGCATGGAAGAAGCGATGCCCGAAGCCTTCGCCGAGCTCGGCCGGGTATTCGATCTGCTGGAACGGCACTACCGCGACATGCAGGACATCGAATTCACCGTGCAGCAGGGCAAGCTCTGGATGCTCCAGACCCGCAGCGGCAAGCGCACGGCCAAGGCCGCGCTCAAGATGGCGGTGGACATGGTCGGCGAAGGGCTGATCGACGAAAGGACCGCCATCCTGCGCGTCGATCCGATGGCGCTCGACCAGCTCCTGCACCCGACGCTCGACCCGAAGGCCCCGCGCGACGTGCTGGCCAAGGGCCTGCCCGCCAGCCCCGGCGCGGCGAGCGGCAAGGTGGTGCTCGATGCCGACACCGCCGAACAATGGGCTGGGCGGGGCGAGAAGGTCATCCTCGCCCGCGTCGAGACCAGCCCGGAGGACATTCACGGCATGCACGCGGCGCAGGGCATCCTCACCGCGCGCGGCGGCATGACGTCACACGCGGCGGTGGTCGCGCGCGGCATGGGCCGTCCTTGCGTCTCGGGCGCGTCGGCGGTCTCGATCGACCTGGCCGGCCGCACGCTGCGCATCGGCTCGCGCGAGCTGGCCGAAGGCGACCTGCTCACCATCGACGGCGCGACCGGAGAGGTCATGGCCGGCGAAGTGCCGACCATCGAACCGGAAATGGCCGGCGATTTCGGCACCCTGATGGAATGGGCGGACCGGCACCGGCGGATGAAGGTCCGCACCAATGCCGAAACCCCGGCCGACTGCCGCACCGCGCGCCAGTTCGGCGCCGAGGGCATCGGCCTGTGCCGCACCGAGCACATGTTCTTCGACGCCGGGCGCATCAGCGCCGTGCGCCAGATGATCCTCGCCGATGACGAGGTCGGCCGCCGCGCGGCGCTGGCCAAGCTGCTGCCCGAACAGCGGGCGGATTTCGTCGAGATCTTCACCACCATGGCCGGCCTGCCGTGCACGATCCGCCTGCTCGATCCGCCGCTGCACGAATTCCTGCCGCATGGCGAAGCGGAGTTTGCCGATCTTGCCGCCGCTGTCGGCGTCAGCGTCGATCACCTGAAGCGCCGGGCGGACGAACTGCATGAATTCAATCCGATGCTCGGCCATCGCGGCTGCCGCCTCGGCATCACGTTCCCGGAAATCTACGAGATGCAGGCGCGAGCGATCTTCGAAGCCGCCTGCGAAGTCGCTGCCGCCAGCGGTGAGGCTGTGGTGCCCGAAGTAATGATCCCGCTGGTCGGCACCCGTAAGGAACTGGCTATCCTCAAGCAACTGGTGGAGGAAACCGCGGCCAGGGTGTTCGGGGAGAAGGGGCGCACGCTCGACTATCTGGTCGGCACCATGATCGAGCTGCCGCGCGCCGCGCTGATGGCGGGAGAAATCGCCGAAGAGGCGAAGTTCTTCTCCTTTGGAACCAATGACCTGACGCAGACAACTCTCGGCGTTTCTCGCGACGATGCGGGCCGCTTCCTGTCGGTCTACGTCGACAAGGGCATCTATCCGCGCGATCCTTTCGTCAGCCTCGACATCGAAGGCGTCGGCCAGCTCGTCAGCCTCGCCGCCGAACGGGGCCGGGCGGCCCGGCCGGACATCAAGCTCGGCATCTGCGGCGAGCATGGCGGCGATCCGGCCTCGATCGCGTTCTGCGAAGAGGTCGGCCTCGATTACGTCAGCGCGTCGCCCTACCGCGTCCCCATCGCCCGCCTCGCCGCGGCGCAGGCGGCGCTTAAGGCGTAGTCAGGCGTGGCGCAGGCCGCTGAGGGTCAGGATCTCGAAGGTCTCGACCACGCGGCCCCGGTCGTCGGCTTCAGCGGCGAACGCGGCGTGGGCGCGTTCCAGCCCCGCCTTGCCGAGCCGAGGGGCGGGGGAGGCGAGCATGTTGCCCAGGCCCTGCGCTCTCAGGTCCGCCACCAGCCGGTCGAGCGACCGGTAGGCCACCGTCAGCGCCCGGCTGTCGGCCACCGGATCGGCCCACCCGGCGCGCTGGAGCAGTTGCGCCCCGGCGCGCACGTCGACCATCGGATGCAGCCGCGCCGCCGGCCGCTCGCCGTCGGCCGCCAGCATGATCCGGCGCAGCGCCGGCAGGCTTCCCGCACCGGCCAGGCTGGCAATGGCGCGGCCGCCGGGGGCCAGCGCGTTGCGGATATGGATCAGCGCTCCCGGCAGGTCGTTGACCGTATCGAGCGTCCCCAGGCTGGCGACGAAGTCGTAGCTCTCCGACGCGAAAGGCCGCTCGTCGTCGAACCCGTCGCCGGGCTCGGCTTCGCAAACCTGCGCGCCGCCGGCCCGCAGCGCTTCCGCCAGCATCCCGGACCAGTCGCCGATCACCAGCGCCCGCCGGGGCTCGTGGCGCAGGAAGGCGAGCCGCTCCAGCGTATCCTCGACCATGTCGTCGATGATGAACCGCGCGGCATCGGGCCGGCGCTGCAAGGCCGCGATCCTGCGCCGCGCCGCCACCCTGCGCGCAGGCGAAAAGATTGTCGGCGGAGCGGACATGCGCGCCTCCTGCCGCGCCGGGACCGGGCTTGCAAGGCGCGCCGGCCGTGACGCTCGCCGAAGCTTTCGCGCCGCTGGTCGATCTGGTCTATCCGCCGCGCTGCCCGTCCTGCGGCGGGAGTATCGCGGCGCAGGACGGCTTGTGCGGCGTCTGCTGGGCGGAACTGGTCATCCCCGGTGAACCCGCCTGCGCCGCCTGCCAGCGCCCTTTCGCAGCCGACAGGGTGGAGGAGGGCGCAATCTGCGCCCCGTGCCTTGCCGATCCGCCGCGCCACGACGGAATCGCCGCTGGCACGCTCTACAATGACGCATCGCGCAAGCTCGTCCTCGCCTTCAAGCATGGCCGGCGCATCGCCATGGCGCCGATGCTCGCGCGCCTTTCCGCCGCGCGGCTGCCCGACCTCGATGGCGAGTGGCTGGTGGCGCCGGTGCCGCTGCACCGCTGGCGGCTGTGGCGGCGCGGCTTCAACCAGTCGGCGCTGCTTGCCGCCGAGATCGCCCGGCTCAAGGGGGCGCGGCTCTGTGTCGATGCGCTGGTCCGGCGCAAGCCGACGCCTGCGCTCGGCGGGCTTGGCCGGGCGGCGCGGGCGAGGGCGCTTTCGGGCGCGATCGTCGCCAATCCGGCTCGGCGCTCCGCCCTTCAAGGCGCGTCGGTCGTCCTCGTCGACGATGTGCTCACCAGCGGCGCGACGTCCGCTGCCTGCGTCCGCGCCCTCAAGCGCGCCGGGGCCGATCGCGTGATCGTCTGCTGTTTCGCCAGAGTGCTCGATGAAGCGCTCTGATCCGCTGCCTGAAAAGCAAAACGCCCGGGGAAACCCCGGGCGTTCGCGTGACGAAAATCGCTGGACCGAAATGCCGCGCCCCCGTCGCGGCGCGCCCGATCCAAACCCTCATTTTGCCGACGCTGCCCCTTTGGGCTTGCGCCGAGCCCCCCTTCCTTGGCCGTGTCCGGCATTCCGGCAGGTCGCGACCCGTCAAAGCCGCTGCCAAGGTCATCCCATCGAACCGTTAACTTACAAAGCGCCTTCGCGACGTCCGATGGATTTTCGCGGAATCATGTGGTTATCGTGCAACAAGCGTTCGGCAGGCGTTCTCCGGACGAAATGAACAGGCGGAATTCCATGGCCGACGATGCTTCCTCGATTGAAACCGGCGCCGATTTCCGCCCCCGGTTCGATTCCGCCGGTCTGCTGACCGCGATCGCGCAGGATGCGGACGGCGGCGAGATCCTGATGGTCGCGTTCATGGACCGGGAGGCGCTCGACAGCACCCGCGAAACCGGCCTCGCGCACTTCTATTCGCGCAGCCGCAAGCGCTTGTGGAAGAAGGGCGAAACCTCGGGCAACGTGCTGCGGGTCGAAGCCATTCTCGTGGATTGCGACCAGGATGCGCTGGTGCTCAAGGTGCGGCCCGCCGGCCCGGCCTGCCACACCGGCGCGCGAAGCTGCTTCTATCGCGCGCTCGAAGGCGACAGCCTGACTCGCATCGACGGCTGAGCGGCGCTAGGCGGCTATGGTGCTCAGCTATACTCCTCCGCGTCGAGACGTCGCGTTCGTCCTTCATCGGCTGCTCCGGTTCGACGGCGTCGACCGCGAACTGACCGACACCATCCTGGAAGAAGCCGGCCGCTTCTGCGCCCAGGTCATCGCCCCGCTCAACGAACCGGGCGACCGCATCGGCTGCACGCGCCATCCTGACGGTTCGGTCGCCACTCCACCGGGTTTTCGGGAAGCATATGCCAGTTACCGGGAGGCCGGGTGGGGTACGCTGGCTTTGCCCGAGCAATACGGCGGGCAGGGCATGCCCCATGTGCTGGCGACGGTGGTGGAGGAGTTCCTCAATTCCTCCTGCCACGCTTTCACCATGTACCCCGGCCTTACCCACGGCGCGGTGAGCGTGCTGCTCGATCGCGGCAGCGAGGAACTGCGCGAACGCTACCTGCCCAAGCTTGTCTCGGGCGAATGGCTGGGAACGATGGCGCTGACAGAACCGCAGGCCGGCACCGACCTCGGGATGGTGCGCACGAAGGCGGTGCCGGGCAGCGACGGCGCCTACGCCATCACCGGCGAGAAGATCTTCTGCTCCGGCGGCGAGCACGACCTGACGGACAATATCGTCCATCTGGTGCTCGCACGAGCGCCCGATGCGCCCGAGGGTTCGCGCGGGCTGTCGTTGTTCGTGGTGCCCAAGGTGTTGCCCGACGGCAGCCGCAACGCCGCGTCCTGCGGCGCGATCGAGCACAAGATGGGCATCCGCGGCAGCGCGACCTGCGTGATGAACTTCGACGGCGCGCGCGGGTGGCTCGTCGGCGAGGAAGGCGCTGGGCTGGCGGCGATGTTCCTGATGATGAACGCCGCGCGCCTCTCGTGCGGCAATCAGGGGCTGGCGCAGGCGGAACTCGCCTACCAGAACGCCGCGGCCTATGCGCGCGAGCGCCGCCAGGGCAGGGCGACCGGCGAAGCGGGCGCGGCCCCTCTCATCGCCCATCCCGACGTGCGGCGGCTGCTGATGGATGCGCGGGCCTTTACCGAGGGGTTCCGCGCGCTGGTGCTGTGGACTGCGCAGCAGATCGACGTTTCGCACCATGCGGAAACCGCAGCCGAGCGCGCCGAAGCCGATGCGCTGGTCTCGCTGCTGACCCCGGTCATCAAGGCCTACGGTACCGATCGCGGGTTCGAGACCGCGGTGGCGATGCAGCAGATCTACGGCGGGCACGGCTACATCGTCGAAACCGGCATCGAGCAGGTCGTCCGCGATGCGCGCGTGGCGATGCTCTACGAAGGCGCGAACGGAATCCAGGCGCTCGACCTCGTGGGGCGAAAGCTGCTGCGCGATGGCGGCGGGACCATCGAACGCTTCCTCGCCCGCGTGGAAGCGGATTGCGACCGGTCCGACGAAGCCTTGCGCCTCATCGCGGCTCCGCTGCGGGAAGCGGCGCACGAGGCGCGCGAAGCGGCGCTGTGGCTGCTTTCGGCGGGCGGGGGGCACCCGGACAACCCGGCGGCTGGTTCCTACGCCTACATGCAGCTCGTCGGCATGCTGGCGATCGGCTGGATGTGGCTGCGCATGGCGAGCGTCGCGCTTCCGGACGCCGCCGATCCGTTCTGCGCGGCCAAGCTGGCGACCGCGCGGCACTATGCGCTGCACACGTTGCCCCAGGCCGCAATGTTGAGGCGCAGGGTCGAAGCCGGCGCCGAGGCGCTGATGGCGATCCCCGCCGAAGCCTTCGGCGTTCAGGGATAGGCGAAGAACAGCCCCTTGGGATCATGGCGCGCGCGCAATGCGCGCAGGCGTTCAAGCGCCTGGGGAGTGAAACATTCGGCAAGCCGCCCGGCATCGACGGCAAGATCCGCCTCACCGACGTAGCGGCCGCACCTGAACGGCGCGAGCGCGTCGTCTATCCGGCGCACCCAGGCGATATTGGCTTGGTCCTCGGCAGGATCGTCCCATAGCGCATAGATGCCTGCGCCCGCGCCGCCGCCGACCGACAGGGCCGCATCGGCCGGCAGCGCCATTCGCGAATTGCCGCCTGGCGCCACGAGGTCGACGGTGGCGTGCGGGCTCGGCGCGGGCATCGCGTGAATGGCGAGCAGCAGATCGCCCAGCGGCGCGTCGGTCCACAGATGATCGGCGGCGGCGCGCTTGCCAGAGGGCATGGGCGACATCTTCGGCAACTCGGTGAAAGGGATCGCCTCGCCCTCGACCGCTCCCAGCGGCTCGGCATCATCCGGAGGCGAAAAGAACGGGGCGATTCGCTCGCGCGCCTCGGCTGCACTGGCCGCGCAGGACGTAACCCGCAGGATGATTGCCGGCTTGCCGTTCTTCGGATGAGAGACGAGAAAGCATCCGACCTCGGTCGCTGGATGCGCTGCGGCGGTGGCGTCACTGAGCCAGTCGGCCAGTCCGGGCGCGCTTTCCGCGGCGAAGATCCGCCGCCAGGCATAGACTTCGGGCAAGGGATGAAGCCGCAGGTGATAGGCGGTCACGGCGGCGAAGAAGCCGGCCCCGCCGCCGCGTGCGGCCCAGAAGAGGTCCGCCTGGCTCTCCGCGCTCGCCAGGATTGCTTCTCCCGTGGCGGTGACCATTTCGATCGCAGCGAGGTTGCCGCAGGCTGCGCCCCATTCACCGCTGTTCCAGCCGAAGCCTCCGGCGAGGATATAGCCACCCAGGCCGACGTCGACGCAATGGCCAACCGGGAACGCCAGGCCCTGCGCCGCAAGCCGCTCGCTAAGCGCGCCGCCCCTGACTCCGGGCCCCACCCTGGCGATGCGCGCGCCCTTATCGATCTCGATGAAGTCGAGCCCGCCGAGGTCGAGCAGCAGGCCGCCGTCCCGCAGCGCGGCCGCCTCGTAGTGATGGCCGCTGCCGCGCGGCGAGACCTTCAGGCCCTGCGCCCTGGCAAAGCGGATCGTGGAAACGACCTGTTCGGCCGATGTGCAACGAACCACCGCATCCGGTGCGCGGGCGGTGTCGAGCCGCTTGTTCCAGATCGCGTGCTTGCGCGCCGCGTCATAGCCCGCCTCGTCCCTGGGCGCGAGGTTCGCTACTCGCGACCGGAGCGCCGTGAACGAGGGAATGGAGGAACGAGAGGCCATGTGTGCGAAATCAAAGCGAGCGATCGCCGCAACCGTTCCGCACTCTCGCTCACCTGCTACCCGAACACCTCGTCGAACAGCGCGAGCATTGCCGCCCAGCTCTGGCGGTCGGCGCTGGCGTCGTAGGCGGTAGCGGGGTTCTCCGTGGGAGCTGGATTGGTGAAGCCGTGCCTGACGCCGCTATAGGAATGGAAGTGCCAGTCGGCCCGCGCCGCATCCATCTCTTCCCAGAAGGCAAGCACCTGGCTGCGCGGAACCATCGGGTCGGCATCGCCATGGCAGACGAGGATGCGGGCGGAAATCCGCCCCGGTTCGGCCGGAAGACCCGTATCGAGCAGCCCGTGGAAGCTGACCGCGGCGGCCACTGGCGCGCCATCGCGCGCCAACTCCAGCGCCGCCTGCCCACCCATGCAGAAGCCGATCGTCGCGAGCGGCAAACCCTGTGCTTCTGGATGCGTGGCGATTGCGCGCAGACCGGCCTTGAGACGCTGGCGATAGACAAGGGGATCGGGACGGATCTCCGCAGCCAACGCGCGCGCTTCGTCGAAGCCAGCTGGCCTACGGCCGTAGAAGTCGGCGATCAGTGCAAGGTAGCCGGTTTCGGCGAGCGTGATGGCCTTGGTTTCGACCGCCGGCGTCGCGTTCATGATCGTGGGAAACACGAGCACCGCCGCGCGCGGCGCGCCCGAAGGACGGGCAAGCAAGCCGGACAGGGCAGTGTCGCCATCTGCATAGGCGAGGGGGGCTAGCTGAGGCATGGTGCTTCCCTAACTCAAATCACCCGGCGGCGCGACTTGCCGGCGCAGGCGGTCCACGCGTGCTTTCGCCCGTTGGCCGCGCAGCCACACGACGAAGCCGCTGACCGCAAGGAAAGCCGGCGCCAGCGCGATCAGCGCCCACAGGGCCTTGAGCGCGCTGTCGCATCCGCTGCCGCGCTCGCAACCTGGGATGTAGCCGCCGAAGCGCCCGAAATGGAGGTAGGTCAGCCAGTAGGAAATCGTGTCTCCCACGCGTTCCACGGGGTTTGTCTCGTCGAACGGCTCGATCCAGTCGACGACTGCGATCAGCACGTCGGGATAGGCGAGGTTGAAGCCCGTGAGGCCCCACATGAACGCGAACAGCGCGGACCAGATGCCGACAGTCATGTGCAGGCGGCGGAGCCTTCCGGACCTCCCGCCTGCCCGCACAGATGCCGCCTTGCGCTTCATGGGCCTCCAGGCCAGCGCTCCGCTGAGGGCCAGAAACACCAGCCCAAGCCCGAGCGCACCGTTGAGAAGGCGGCCGTTCTCGCCGCCGAGCAGCTCCCGGTGAAGGTCGAGCAGCTTCATGACCAGCCAGAAGTCCCACGGGATCGCATGACGCAACGGCCGGCCGGTATAGGGATCGAACAGGTGTCCGCGCACCTCGTCATCGCGGACCAGTTCCACCTCGACCGCGTGATGCGGCTCACGGCCCCGCCACACGGCGGCGGGCTCCTCCGCCGGAAAGGCGCGCGCGGCGCTGGCGAGCAACTGCTCGTCGGACAGCAGCACGTCCCCCGGCGCGACCTCGATCGGCTGTGGCTCGAATAGCCGGAAAAGCTCCGGGCGATAGACCAGCACGCTGCCCGTCACGCAGATCAGCGCCACGTAGGCGAACAGGACAATGCCGATCCAGCGATGGATGCGGACCAGTATCCGGCGCAAGCCGATCTCCCCCGGTTGTCCGCGCGCCTATTCCGTCGGCAGGAAGTCCGGCACCGAGAGATAGCGCTCGCCCGTATCGTAATTGAAGCCCAGCACGCGCGCACCGGCGGGCAAGTCCTCCAGCTTCTGTCGGATCGCCGCCAAAGTCGCGCCGCTGGAAATGCCGACCAGCAGGCCCTCTTCGCGCGCGGCGCGGCGGGCCATTTCCTTGGAGTCCTCCGGCTCGACCTGGATTGCGCCGTCGATCGCCTGGGTGTGGAGATTGGCCGGGATGAACCCGGCGCCGATGCCCTGAATGGGATGCGGGCCGGGCTGCCCGCCGGAGATTACCGGCGACAGGGTCGGCTCCACCGCATAGGCCTTGAGGCCGGGCCAGGTCTTCTTCAGCTCCCCGGCGCAGGCCGTCAGGTGGCCGCCCGTGCCGACGCCGGTGATGAGCACGTCGATCGGGGTATCGGCGAAATCGGCGAGCACTTCGCGGGCTGTCGTTTCGGCGTGGACCCTGACATTGGCCGGGTTGTCGAACTGCTGCGGCATCCACGAGCCGGGCGTCTGCGCGATAAGCTCGGCGGCGCGTTCCAGCGCGCCCTTCATGCCCTTTTCCTTCGGCGTCAGATCGAAGCTGGCGCCGTAGGCGAGCATCAGCCGCCGCCGCTCAAGCGACATCGATTCGGGCATGACCAGCACCAGCTTGTAGCCCTTGACCGCGGCCACCATCGCCAGCCCGACGCCGGTGTTGCCCGAAGTCGGCTCGATGATCGTGCCGCCGGGCTTGAGCGCTCCGGATCGTTCGGCGTCCTCGACCATCGCCAGCGCGATGCGATCCTTGATCGATCCGCCGGGGTTGGCTCTCTCGCTCTTCACCCAGACCTCGTGGTCGGGAAACAGGCGGGAAAGGCGGATGTGCGGCGTATCGCCAATTGTAGCGAGGACTGAGTCGGCCTTCATGACGCGGGCTCCTTTGCTGTGACCGCAGGAGGGTCTTCGTGCAGAAATGTCGGGGCGAACGTCCTTGCTTTACGCAGCTCAGGAAAAATCCAGGCCCAGAGCGCGGTAACGACTATCGCACCCACGCCGCCGATGGCAACCGCCGCCGTCACGCCCATGAACCCGGCGAACAATCCCGCGCGCAGCTCGCCCAGTTCGTTGGAGGCGGAAATCGCGAGGCCGGAGATCGCCGAGACCCGGCCGCGCTTGCTGTCGGGCGTGTTGAGCTGAATCAGCGAGTTGCGGATGAAGACGGAAAACATGTCCGCCGCGCCCAGCACCGCCAGCAACGCCAGCGACAGCGCGAAATTGCGCGACAGGGCGAAGGCGAATGTCGCGGCGCCGAACACCACCACGGCCCAGAGCATCTTCACCCCGACATTGTTCTCGAACGGCCGGAACGAGAGGTAGAGGGCGACCAGTGCCGCGCCGACGGCGGGCGCGCCGCGCATGATGCCCAGCCCTTCCGGCCCGACCTGGAGGATGTCGCGGGCGAAGACCGGCAGCATGGCCGTGGCGCTGCCGAGTAGGACTGCGAACAGGTCGAGCGAAATGCAGCCGAGCAGGAAGCGCTCGGTCCACACGAAACGGAATCCTTCGCCGATCTGCCGCAACGGACGCGGTGGAGGGCCTTCCTGCACCGCGCGAATCGGGCGAATGAAGGAAATGAGCCCTCCCGACAGCAAGAGCATCGCGGCGGAGACGAAGTAGGGCGCCGGCTCGGACCAGCCGAACAGCAGCCCGCCGGCGGCGGGGCCGACTACGATGCCGATTTGCCAGGCGATGGAACTGAGCGCGATCGCTTTCGGCAGCAGCCTTGGTGGAACCACATTCGGCGCAATGGCGCTCAGCGCCGGGCCGTTGAACGCCCGCGCCGCGCCGTGGGCGGCGGCAAGCGCGAACAGGATCGGCAGCGTCATAGCATCGGACAGCGTGAACAGCGCGAGGAGGAAGGCGATCGTGCAGTCGATCAGGTTGGCGAACAGCACCACGCGGCGGCGGTCGAACCGGTCGGCCGCGGCCCCCGCCACGGGCGTGAGCAGGAACAGGGGAACGAACTGGGCAAGGCCGAGCAGCCCGAGCATGAAAGCGGCCGTGGGCGGGTCCATGCCGTAGTCCGCGCGGGCAACGTCGTATGTCTGATAGCCGATCAGCACGACCATCGCGATCGTGGCGAAGACCGCGAAAAAGCGCGACAGCCATAGCCGGCGGTAGTCGGCGATCTGCAAAGGGGATGTCGGCTCGGGGGCGCTCACGCACGCCCCATGGCAGGGGCGTGGGCGAGTGCCAAGCCGTCAGAAACTTCGTTGGGATTCAGCGGATATTTGCGCGCTGGAGCGCGACCGTCTCTTTTACCCTCGGCGGCGGATCGGCAGACTCGGCTGAATTTCCTCGATCATCGCCACGAAGTCGTCGAACCGGATGATGCGCTCGAACTGGAACCCCGCGCGGGTATCGGCCAGCCAGATGCAATAGGCTTCGATTCGGCCGATCACCGGCAGACGGATGATAACCCGATCGCCGCGCGCCAGCTCCGACGCATCTTCGATCATGAAGCCATGCGCGGAAAGGTTGGTGACACGAAGCGCGACGTCGCCGTTGACGCGATGCTCCCCCACGACCGTGTAATCGACCGGGTGCCGCGCGGCGCCGCGCATGTCGGGCACTGAAAGTTGCGCGCCACCTGCCATCAATCGCTCCCTTTCAGACTCGCTGCTTCGATGGCGATGACTGCCAGAAAATGCTGGAGAAAGAGTAAAAGGCCGCCTTCGCGGCGATCCTGTGGATATGGCCGCGCTCGTCGCGTAGAGGTGAACGCCGCGATTTTGGACTAGCGGCCGGGGCACAGAGGACTTCATGCAAGCGCACCTGTTGACCGTTCATCCCGAAAGCTCGCCGCTCGCCGTGACCGGGATAGAATCGCGGATCATCGGCAGGGATGCCGCGTGGCTGCGCGTGCGCTGGAGGATTGAGGGCGCCCAGCAGGTCGTCGTGCCGCCCTTCGCCGGCAAGGGCCGGGCGGACGGCTTGTGGAAGACGACCTGTTTCGAGCTGTTTCTCAAACCTGCCGGCGGAGAAGCCTACAGCGAGTTCAACCTGTCGCCGTCGGAACGGTGGAACGCCTACGATTTCGACGGCTATCGCACCGGAATGCATGAACGGTCGTTCCCGCGCGAGCCCGAATGCACGATGCGGCAGGGCAGCAGCTTCGCGATCTTCGACGCGGCTCTGCCTGTCGCCGGACTGCCCGACGGAGAGTGCGCGATGGGGCTGAACGCGGTGATCGAGGAAGAAGGCGGCGTCGTCAGCTACTGGGCGCTGGCGCATGAGGGCGACACGCCCGATTTCCACGCTCCGGCTTGCTTCGCCGCCACGCTTCCGGCAGCGGGCGCGGCATGAAGTTCGGGATCGACCGCCTGCTGGCCGAGGCGGACCTGCGCAAGGATCTGGGCGGCAGGCGCATAGCCCTCGTCGCGCACCCGGCCTCGGTCACGCTCGACCTCACGCATTCGCTCGACGCGCTTGTCGCAGCCGGGATCAATGTGACCGCCGCCTTCGGCCCGCAGCACGGGATCAAGGGCGACAAGCAGGACAACATGGTCGAGACCGCGGATGAGATCGATCCGCGCTACGGCATCCCGCTGTTCAGTCTTTACGGCGAGGTCCGCCGTCCGACAGGGGCGATGATGGATGCGGCCGATGTGTTCCTGTTCGATCTCCAGGACCTCGGCTGCCGCATCTACACCTTCTGCACCACGCTGCTCTACCTGCTGGAAGAGGCGGCGCGGCGCGGGAAGGCGGTATGGGTGCTCGACAGGCCCAATCCGGCCGGCCGCCCGGTCGAAGGCACGCTGTTGCTGCCCGGTCACGAAAGTTTCGTCGGCGCGGGCCCCATGCCGATGCGCCACGGGCTGACGATGGGCGAAATGGGGGCCTGGTTCGTGCGCCGGTTCGAACTCGACGTGGATTATCGCGTCATCGAGATGCATGACTGGCTGCCCGAGGCGGGGCCGGGGTTTGGCTGGCCCGAAAGCCGTATCTGGATCAACCCGAGCCCCAACGCGGCGAGCCTCAACATGGCGCGGGCCTATGCAGGCACGGTCATGCTCGAAGGCGCGACGCTCAGCGAGGGCAGGGGAACGACGCGCCCGCTGGAAGTGCTGTTCGGCGCGCCCGATCTGGATGCAAAGGCGGTGCTGGCGGAGATGGCGCGGTTCGCGCCCGAATGGCTGGCCGGCTGCGCGCTGCGCGAATGCTGGTTCACGCCCACGTTCCACAAGCACGCGGGTGAACTGTGCAACGGCGTGATGGTCCATGCCGAAGGCGCATTCTACGCGCACGAGGGCTTCCGCCCGTGGCGCTTGCAGGCGCTGGCGTTCAAGGCGATCCGGCGGCTCTATCCGGAATACGCGATCTGGCGCGACTTTCCCTACGAGTACGAATTCGATCGGCTGGCGATCGACGTCATCAACGGCGGCCCTGCGCTGCGCCAATGGGTCGACGATCGGGAGGCGGACGCCAGCGACCTCGAAACGCAGGCCGCGCGCGACGAGGCGCTATGGCGCGATGAGGTGGCGGACCTGCTGCTTTACTGAACTGGGGCGCATCATGTCATAGCGGGACACGTCGTTCAAAATCCGGCCGGCGTTAACCTGCCTGCTTCCGCTCCGCTGTTACCGGGCCGACCATGGGCATTGAACTCGCCATCGATATTCGCGTCGCCGAAGCGCCCGCCTGCAACCTTTGCGGGGGGCGCGACCATCGGTTTCTGTTCCGCAAGTTCGGTTACGACCTGCTGAAGTGCGGCCATTGCGAGCTGGTGTTCGTCGGCAACCCTCCGCCTCCGGCCGAAGTGGCGGCTTTCTACAGCGCCGATGCCGACTATCACGGCGAACTGCTTGATCCGGCCGATCCCGCCTTTGCCCGGATGGCCGGGATTGCTCGCCAGCATTTGCGAATGCTGAAGCGCAGCACCGGAAATGCCCAGGGGCTGCGCCTGCTCGACATCGGCTGTTCGAGCGGCCTGTTCCTCAACGAAGCGCGCGAGGCAGGCTTTGAGGCCGAGGGGGCCGAGTTGTTGCCCGACACGGCGGCCTTCGCACGCGGGCATTTCGGGCTCGAGGTTCACACCGGCGATTGGCGCGACGCGGGTTATGCCGAGGGCGGCTTCGACGTCGTGACGCTGTTCGACGTGATCGAACACTTGCCCGATCCGCTTGCCGAACTGAAGGCAATCCGCCGCCTGCTCAAGCCCGGCGGGCTGCTGCTGCAATCGACCCCCAACATCGACGGGCTGTTTCCGCAGCTGTCCTATCGGCTGGCGGGTCTGCTGGACTACTGGCCGCATCCGGAACCGCCGCACCATCTCTACCAGTTTTCGGAGCGCACCCTGGCCCAGATGACCGAACGCGCCGGATACGAAATCGCCCGCGCTGATCAGACGCGGATTCGGTTCGGCTACAACTTCGGCACGCCGGCAAGCTGGAAGGTGAGCCCGAAGCTCTTCGCCTATGCGTTGCTGTTTGCGCCCAGCGCGCTGATCGGCCCGTGGGTGGGCATGGGCGACTGGCTCTATCTGGCGGCGCGCAAGCTTTAGGAAAGCGCGCCGCCAACGCCTTGTGCGCGGCCCATCCACCTCGCTATGTCGGCGCGACAACAGCCGAGAGGATGCAATGCTTCGACTCTACAGCTTCGGGCCGATGGCCAACTCGCTCAAGCCGATGCTCACGTTGTTCGAGAAGTTCGAGCTTGATCGCGGGTTCGAGGTTCGCCGGCTCGATCCCGCCAGGTTCGAGCATCATTCCGACTGGTTCAAGGCGATCAATCCGCGCGGCCAGGTTCCCGCACTCGAAGACGATGGCAGGATCGTCACCGAAAGCACTGTAATCTGTGAATATCTGGAGGACGCGCATCCGACGGCAACGGTGCTGCGTCCGGCCGACCACTATGACCGCGCGCAGATGCGCGTATGGACCAAATGGGTCGACGAATACTTCTGCTGGTGCGTTTCGACGATCGGTTGGCATCGCGGGGTCAGCCATATGGCCAAGGCGCTGAGCGACGAGGAGTTCGAAGAGCGGCTGAAGGACATTCCCATCCCGGAACAGCAGGTGAAATGGCGCCGCGCGCGCGAAGGCTTCCCGCAGGATCTGCTCGACGAGGAAATGCGCAAGATCCGCGTCTCGGTGCGCAAGCTCGACGATCATCTGGCCGACAACGAATGGCTCGCCGGCGGAATCTATTCGCTGGCCGACATCTGCAACTTCGCCATCGCCAACGGCATGGAGAACGGGTTCGCCGAACTGGTCAATGCCGACGACACGCCGCATCTGGTGCGCTGGATCGCGCAGATCAACGCGCGGCCGAAGGTGCAGGCGATGTTCGCCAGCGTGCAGCGCGAACGGCTCGGTCCGCCAGCCGACTGAGCGTTGGCGCGACATCTCCTTTAACGCCGCGATAACCAAACGGGTGATAGCGCTCCCATCGGGACTTGAGGGAGAACCGGCGGGCTATGTTGCACCAGGTCATCGATGCGCCCGGAAGCGGCACGATAGAAGGCATTTCGGAGAGCTGTAGCGAGGTTTCGGTCGGCTGTTCCGATGTCTCCGGCCTCGTTCAGGAGGTGCTCGCTTCGTCGGAGCGGCTGCGCGCCGAACACACCGCCTTGCTCGGCACCGTGGAGGCGCTCAACGCGGATCAGGACCATGTTGCCCAAGCATGCGACGAATCGCGCCTGCTGTCGCAACAGGCCAGCGACCGCCTGGCCGAAGGCACCCAGCATATCCGCGCCTCGCTCGGCGAAATCGGCAATCTCCTGGCGCTGGTCGACACCCTGACGCAGCATGTCACCGGGTTCGCCGCCGCGATGGAGCAGGTGCGGCGCTGTTCGGAGGACATCGACAAGCTGGCGCAGACTACCAACATCCTCGCGCTCAACGCCACGATCGAGGCCGCGCGCGCCGGCGCCGCCGGCCGGACTTTCGCGGTCGTCGCCGGCGAGGTGAAGAGCCTCGCCAATGATACGCGGCTCGCCACCGACGAGATCACCCGCACGATCGACGCCCTCGGCAGCGAAGCCGAGCACGTCATCGCCCAGATCGAAAAGGGCGTGCGTGTGCGCGATGACGCTCGCAATTCGGTGGCGCGGATCGAAGATACGCTCGCCGGGGTCGGCGAGATGGTGTGCGAGGTCGACCGCCAGAACGACCAGATCGCCCAGACGACCGGCGCGATCAGCGGCCATGTCGGCCGGCTGCAACAGGTGCTCGCTTCGTTCAACGAGGCTGCGCGCGAGAACGAAGGCAAGCTGGGGCAGGCCCAGGACCGGATGAGCGATCTCGAAGAAATGGCCAGCGTGATGTTCGATCACATCGTCCGCGCCGGCCTCGCGCCCGAGGACATGGCGATGGTTGAACGGGCGAAGGAGGGCGCCGAGGAGGTTACCCGGCTCGCAAAGGCGGCGCTCGTCGGCGGAACGCTTGCCGAAAGCGCCCTGTTCGACGACAGCTATGTCGAGGTGCCGGGCACCAATCCGCAACTCTATCGCAACCGGTTCAGCGACTGGGCCGATGCCAACTGGCGTCCGGTGCTCGACCGGGTCAAGGCGTCCGATCCGCGCATCGTCGCCACGGTTTGCGACGATCGCAACGGCTTCCTGCCGACCCACCTGACGGACCGGTCGCGCCCGCCGACGGGCGACTACAAGCACGATCTCCAGTTCTGTCGCAACGGCCGGATGATCTTCAACGCCATCGACCGGCGGATCAAGAAGAGCGATGCGCCGTTCTCGATGGCCGTCTACCGCTATGAAGGCGACGGCGACCAGTACCGCGTCGTCCGGCTCGCCAGCGTGCCGATCGTGATAGAGGGCCGCCGCTGGGGCGACTACGAGATTTCCTACGCGCTGTGAGCCGTGTGCGGCCGGCGGCCGTGGACCGACGCGACCAGCACGAACGAAATGTACATCAGCAGGTACCAGGCCCCCAGCTTGGCGGGGGAAACCATCGTCCATTCGCCTTCCTGCCCTGGATATGTCCAGGCGCGGGCGAACGTGCCGATGTTCTCCGCGAACCAGATGAACAGCGCGACGAGCAGGAAGCCCACGAGCAGCGGCATCCAGCGCGGCTCGCGCCAGACGGTGAAGTACACGCGCGTGCGCCAGAACAGCAGCGCCATCGCCGCGAACAGTGCCAGCCTGACATCCGGCAGCCAGTGGTGGGCGAAGAAGTTGACGTAGATCGCCAGCGCCAGCACCTGCGTCCACGGCGTGAGCGGGTAATGCGTGAAGCGAAAATCGAAGATGCGCCAGACGCGCGCAAGATAGCTGCCGACCGCGGCGTACATGAAGCCGGAGAACAGCGGCACATCGCCGATGCGCAGCAGCGAAGGTTCGGGATAGAGCCATGATCCGGCGGAAGTCTTGAACAGTTCCATCACCGTCCCGACCACGTGGAAGACGAGGATCACCTTGGCCTCCGCCAGCGTTTCCAGCCGCAAGACGAGCATCGCGACCTGGATCGCCAGCGCCGCGAGCGTGAGGAAGTCGTAGCGCGCGAGCGACGCACCTTGCGGATAGAACAGGTGCGTCGCCAGCAGCAGCGCCAGCATCAGGCCACCGAACAGGCAGGCCCACCCTTGCTTGAAGCCGAACAGCGCGAATTCGTAGAGCCAGCTCCGCCACCCCGGAGACGGCGTGTAGCCCTCCAGCAGCGCGCGGACGCGGGCAAAGCGGGTGTGGTTCAATTCAGGCACCCTGGTCCCCCCTCCGCTATCCGATCCGAGTCACGCGTCGATCAGGTCGCGATCCACTTCGCCGGCGCGGTTCTGGATGAAGTTGAAGCGATGCTCCGGGTTGCGGCCCATGAGCTGGTCCACCAGTTCCTTCACCGCATAGCGCTGCTCGTGTTCGGGAGGCAGGGTGATGCGGGTCAGCGTTCGGCTGTCGGGGCTCATCGTGGTTTCGCGCAATTGCTGCGGGTTCATCTCGCCGAGACCCTTGAAGCGCGAGACTTCGACTTTCTTGCCCTTGAACACCGTTTCCTCAAGCTCGGCGCGATGCGCGTCGTCGCGGGCGTAGTGGCTCTCCTTGCCGGCGGTCAGGCGATAGAGCGGGGGCTGGGCCAGGAACAGGTGACCGCGCCGGACCAGCTCGGGCATTTCCTGGAAGAAGAAGGTCATCAGCAGCGTGGCGATATGCGCGCCGTCGACATCGGCGTCGGTCATGATGACCACGCGGTCGTAGCGCAACGTATCGGGATCGAAGTCCTTGCGGCTGCCGCAGCCGAGCGCGAGCGTGAGGTCGGCGATCTCGGCGTTGGCGCGGATCTTGTCGGCGGTTGCCGAGGCGACGTTGAGGATCTTGCCCCGGATCGGCAGGATCGCCTGCGTCTTGCGGTCGCGCGCCTGCTTGGCGCTGCCCCCGGCGCTGTCGCCTTCGACGATGAACAGCTCGGTCTCGCCGTCGCCTTCGCCGGAGCAATCGGTCAGCTTGCCGGGCAGACGCAGCTTGCGGGCGTTGGTGGCGGTCTTGCGCTTGACCTCGCGCTCGGCCTTGCGCCGCAGCCGCTCGTCCATGCGCTCCATCACGCTGCCGAGAAGCGCCCGCCCGCGCTCCATGTTGTCGGCCAGGAAGTGATCGAAATGGTCGCGCACCGCATTCTCGACCAGCCGCGCGGCCTCGGGGCTGGTCAGGCGATCCTTGGTCTGGCTCTGGAATTGCGGATCGCGGACGAATACCGAAAGCATGACTTCGCTGCCGGTGACGATGTCGTCGGCGGAGATGTCCTTGGCTTTCTTCTGCCCGATCAGTTCGCCGAAGGCGCGGATGCCCTTGGCCAGCGCGGCGCGCAGGCCCTGCTCGTGCGTGCCGCCATCGGGGGTCGGGACGGTGTTGCAGTACCAGGAATAGGCGCCGTCGGACCACAGCGGCCAGGCGATCGCCCATTCCACGCGGCCCTGTTCGTCCGGAAAGTCCTGCCGCCCGGTGAAGAACTCGGACGTCACGCATTCGCGCCCGTTCACCTGCTCGGCGAGGTGATCGGCGAGGCCGCCGGGAAACTGGAACACTGCTTCCTCGGGCACGCCGTCGGTCGCCAGCGCGGGCGCACATTTCCAGCGGATCTCGACTCCGGCGAAGAGGTACGCCTTCGAGCGGGCGAGCCTGAACAGCCGCATCGGCTTGAACTCGCGCTCGCCGAAGATTTCGGGATCCGGCGTGAAGGCGACCGTGGTGCCGCGGCGGTTCGGGGTGCTGCCGATCCGCTGCAATGGGCCGAGCGGCAGGCCCCTGGAAAACTCCTGCCCGAAGACCTCCTTGTTGCGCGCGACTTCCACGCGAGTGTTGACCGACAGCGCGTTGACCACGCTGACGCCCACGCCGTGCAGGCCGCCGCTGGTGGCATAGGCCTTGCCCGAGAACTTGCCGCCCGAATGCAGCATGGTCATGATCACTTCGAGCGAAGACTTGCCGGGGAACTTGGGATGCTCGTCCACCGGCATCCCGCGGCCGTTGTCGGCGATGCTCAGCCGGTTACCTTCGTTCAGCTCCACCTCGATCCGCGTGGCGTGGCCCGCCACCGCCTCGTCCATCGCGTTGTCGAGCACTTCGGCGGCGAGGTGGTGCAGCGCGCGCTCGTCAGTGCCGCCGATGTACATGCCGGGGCGACGGCGGACGGGCTCGAGCCCTTCGAGGACTTCGATGGCGGAAGAATCGTAGTCGCCGCCCCCAGCGGGCAACTGCTCGAACAGGTCGTCTGACATGGCGCGGCTATAGGGGTGGCGCTCGGCCGCCTTCAAGCTGGCGCGGCGGGGTTTTCCGCCAACGCGCGATCAGAAGCGCGTCGGGGCGGCATCGACCACCGAAACGGCGCCGTTGCCTACCTGGCGGACTTCCATCGCCCGTTCGCCCACGCCGTCGCTGCGGAACCGGAACGGGCCGTCGAGCCCCAGGAAGCCGTCGTTCGCCAGCATCCGCGCGGTCGGGAAGTCGCTCCCCACGCTCCAGTCGCGGGCGATGCGCAATGTAAGCAGGACCGCATCGTAGCCGAGCGTGGCGATGCGATAGGGCTGCTCGCCGAAGCGCGATTCATAGCTGGTGACGAACTGGCGATAGCGATTGTCGGACACGGCCGAAAACAACGCGCCGTTCAGCGATGCCGATTCGGCCACGCCCGCTTCGCCGCTCCACAGCTCCGTGCCCAGAATGACGACCTGCGCGTCGCTTTCCTTGAGCATGTTGGCGGCGAGCGCCGACAGGCGTTGTCCTTCCGCGATCAGGACCGCGTCGAAGCCGCCCCCTTCGGTCAGCCTGCGGGCGGCGCTGACGATCGAGGTGTTGCCCCGGTCGTAACGCTCGGTGGCCACCAGCGAGCCGCCGGCGCGGCCCAGCGCGGCGGACAGGGCGTCGCCCGCGCGGCGGCCGTATTCGCCGTTGGGCAACAGCGCCGCGAAGCGCCGCGCGCCCTTGCTGGCCGAATAGGCGACGGTGCGCTGGACGGACTGTTCGGGCACATGTCCCATCACGAACACGTCGGGCGCGGCGACCGATGTATCGTTGGAAAATGTCAGCAGCGGCACATCGGCCGGGCGGGCGCGAGCGGAAACGGCCGCCACGTCGTCGCGCAGCAGCGGGCCGAGAATCAGCTTGTTGCCGTCGGCGATCGCCCTCGCCGCTGCGCTGCTGGCGCCGGTGGCGGTGTCGTAAGTGGTGATGCGCAGGTTCTCGGCATTGGTGTCGAGCAGCGCCATCGTCGTAGCATTGGCGATCGAACGGCCGACCGCGGCGTTGTCGCCCGACAGCGGCACCAGCAAGGCCACGCGGTGGCGCGTAGTGTCGGTCGGCAGCACGTCTTCCGAAGGGGTATCGACCGGCGGGGGAGGCGGCGGCCCCGGCTGGCCGGAATCGGGGATTACCTTACACGCCGCGAGGGCTACCGTGAGCAGCACGACAGCCAGGCCGCGCTTCAAATTCGCCAACATCCTTGCGGCTCCCGCTGAATGTGGGCCACAAGCGCCGCGTGAGCGACGCCGACCGACCCGAACCTCTGCCTCCCGGCCTCTATATAGTCGCGACTCCGATTGGCAATCTTGGTGACCTGACCGTTCGCGCGGCCGACATTCTGGCGCGATCCGACGCCATCGCCTGCGAGGATACGCGCGTCACCGCGAAATTGCTCAAACACCTCGGCATTTCCAGGCCGCTGTGGCGCTACGACGATCACAGCGCGGAGGCCGATCGGGAGCGGCTGCTGCGCGCGATGGAGGGAAAGGCCGTGGCGCTGGTCAGCGATGCCGGCACGCCACTGATTTCCGATCCCGGCTACAAGCTGGTGCGCGAAGCGAAGGCGCGCGGCCTCTCCGTTACCAGCCTGCCGGGGCCGAGCGCGCCGGTGATGGCGCTGACGCTCTCCGGCCTGCCGAGCGACCGCTTCCTGTTCGCCGGCTTCCTGCCGCAGAAGGACAAGGCGCGGCGCGAGGTGCTGGAAGAACTGGCCGGGGTGCGCGCGACGCTGGTGTTCTTCGAAACCGCGCCGCGCCTCGCGAAGGCGCTGGAGGCCGTCGGCGAGGCGCTGCCCGGCCGCGAGATTTCGGTGGCGCGCGAACTGACCAAGGTGTTCGAGGAATGCCGCACAGGCAGCGCGGTGGAACTCGCGGCGCACTATTCAGCGCACCCGCCGAAGGGCGAGATCGTTCTCTTGGTCGGCCCGCCAGGCGAGCGGCCGCCGGCGGGCGATCCCGATGACTTGCTGCGCCAGGCCCTGGCGACCGAGAAGCCGTCGCAGGCCGCAGCGCGGGTGGCGAAGGCGACCGGGCTCGACCGCAAGGCGCTCTATGCCCGCGCGCTGGAACTGCGCGGCGCGTGAAGCGGCAGGAGGCGGAACGGCGCGGCTGGCGCGGCGAATGGACCGCCGCCTGCTGGCTTTATCTCCACGGCTGGCGCGTGCTTGCCCGCCGCGTGAAGACGCCGCGCGGCGAAATCGACCTCGTCGCCCGGCGCGGGCGCACGGTGCTGTTCGTCGAAGTGAAGTGGCGCGCGGAGGGGAAAGGTCTCGAAACCGCGATCGACGGCTATCGCCTGCGCCGCGTGGCCGCTGCCACCGAAGCCGTCGCGCATCGCTTCGCGAAACCCGGCGACACGATCCGCATAGACGTGCTGCTGCTTGCACCGGGCCGCTGGCCACGCCACATCGTCAACGCCTGGCAGCCCTGAGGGAACAAGCATGACACTGCGCGTCGCGGTCCAGATGGACCCGCTGGAAAGCATCAACATCGCCGGCGATTCGAGCTTCGCCCTGATGCTAGGCGGGCAGGCGCGCGGGTACGAGCTGTTCCACTACGACGTCGGCAGCCTGACGCTGGACGAGGACGACCGGCTCCATGCGCTGGCCCGGCCGGTGCGGGTGCAGCCCGTCGCGGGCGACCATTTCAGCGCCGGCGAGGCGCGGCGGCTCGATCTCGGGCGCGACGTGGACGTGGTGCTGATGCGGCAGGACCCGCCGTTCCACATGGGCTACATCACCGCGACGCACCTGCTGGAACGGATCGAGGCGGAAACGCTGGTGGTCAACAACCCGGCCAGCGTGCGCAACGCACCGGAAAAGGTCTTCGTGCTCGATTACCGGCGCTTCATGCCGCCCACGCTGGTGACGCGCAGCGTGGACGAGGTGCGCGCTTTCATGCGCCGCCACGGCGCGGCGGTGGTCAAGCCCATCCACGGCAACGGCGGCAAGGCGATTTTCCGCGTGCCCGAAAGCGGCGATAACCTGTCGGCGCTGATCGAGGTGTTCAACCAGACTTGGCCCGAACCGCACATGGTGCAGCCGTTCCTCCCCGAAGTGGCCGAAGGCGACAAGCGCATCGTGCTGGTCGACGGCGAAGTGGCCGGCGCGATCAACCGCAGGCCGGGGGAAGGGGAGTTCCGCTCCAACCTGGTGCAGGGCGGCTCCGCCGAACCGACCACGCTTACGCCGATGGAGGAGGAAATCTGCGCCGCGCTGGGCCCGGAGCTGAAGCGCCTCGGGCTCATCTTCGTTGGCATCGACGTTATCGGCGGCAAGTGGCTGACGGAGATCAACGTCACCTCTCCCACCGGCATCGTCGCCATCGACAGGTTCGACGGCACAGACACCGCCGCGCTCATATGGGACGCGATCGAAAGTCGCCTTGGCTCATGATCCCCGATTCGTCATTCCCGCGAAAGCGGGAACCCAGTCGAGTGTTCGCGCAGAGCCAACTGGGCCCCCGCTTTCGCGGGGGTGACGAGAAATTGGGGTAGGGTGCGAACCCTGAACCCCGCCGGCGCGTTATTCTTCCAATGCAAGACTTCATCATCGAGGCTATCGCGCGCGGCGGCTATCTCGGCATCGCGCTGCTGATGGCGATCGAGAACATATTTCCGCCGATCCCTTCCGAAGTCATCATGGGCATCGGCGGTATCCTGGTCGCGCGCGGCCAGATGGAGTTCTGGCCGCTGCTGATCGCGGGCACCGTGGGCTCGACCATCGGCAACTACGCCTGGTTCTGGCTCGGCGACGCGTGGGGCTACCAGCGCCTCGCTCCGTTCGTCGAGCGCTATGGCCGGTGGCTGACGCTCGAATGGGAAGACATCGAGAAAGCGAGCCGCTTCTTCCGCAGGCACGGACAATGGGTGGTGTTCTTCCTCCGCTTCTCGCCCGTGCTGCGCACGATCATTTCGCTGCCGGCCGGCCTTGCGCACATGAGCAAGTGGAAGTTCGTGATTTATACCTTCCTGGGATCGGGCGTCTGGAACGTGCTGCTGATCTACGGCGGGCGATGGCTGGGCGGATACCTGGAGGATTCGCAGGACATCCTGACCTGGATCATCCTAGGAGCCGTTGCCCTGACGATCATCGCCTACATCTGGCGCGTAGCCACCTGGAAGCCGCGCGCCGAGCGCGACTGCTAGGGTCCTGACCCTAATCCCGTTCGCGGGGATGGGCGGCGCGATAGGTGTCGAGCAGCGTGGCCGCATCCACTTTGGTGTAGATCTGCGTCGAACCGAGGCTCGCGTGGCCGAGCAGTTCCTGCAAGCTGCGCAAGTCCGCCCCTTCGCCCAGCAGGTGCGTCGCGAAGCTGTGCCGCAAGGCGTGCGGAGTGGCCGTCGGCGGCAGGCCCAGCGCCATGCGCGCGCGCGCCATGGCCTTCTGCACCATTCCCTGGCCCAGCGGGCCGCCTCTCGCGCCGCGGAACAGCGGCTCTTCGGCCGAGAGCGGCCACGGACAGCGCGCGGCATAGTCCGCCACCGCCGCTCGGACCACGGGCAGCAGCGGCGTCACGCGCTGCTTGCCGCCCTTGCCGGTAACCAGCAGCGTTTCGCCTAGCGGCAGGTCGGAACCTTTCAGCGACAGCGCCTCGGCAATGCGCAGGCCAGCGCCGTACATCAGCAGCAGCACCGCCCGATCGCGCGCGCCGATCCAGTCGGTAGCCGCCGACTCCTGCACCGCATCGGTCACGTTGACGGCATCGTCCGGCGTCACCGGGCGCGGCAGGCCCTTCTTGACGCGTGGGCCGCGCAGGCGCGGCGCGGCTGTGTCCGTATGTCCGGCCTCCGCGCGGGCGAAGGCGACGAAGTTCTTGAGCGCCGACAGTTCGCGCGCGGCGGAAACATTGCCGATGCCATCGCCGCGTCGTGACGCTAGTTGCGCGCGCAGGGCAGCGGAATCGAGCCGGGCGACCGTGTGCCAATCCTGCGCCCCGGTGGCGTCGAGCCATCGCGCCGCCGTGGCGACATAGGCGCGCACCGTGTGCGGCGAACGGCGGCGGCCGTTGGCGAGATGGTCATGCCAGCGCTCGAGAAGATCGGCCTTGCTCATGCCGTGGCGAGTTCCTCGGGCACCAGTTCGCCCAGCAGCGCGTCGAGCACCGGCATTCCCCGGCCTGTGACGCCAATGCGCCCCTCGTTTCGCCAAAGGAGGCCCAAGCCTTCGAGGAATACGGCGCGCTCGCCGTCGAGCAACGCGCTTTCCGCCAGCCCGAAGCGATGGGCGAGGGACGCCGGATCGACGCCTTCGGCCAGGCGCAGCCCCATCAGCAGCGCTTCGCCAGCCTGTTCGCGAGATGACAGCGCGCGTTCTTCCGCCATGCCGTGGCCATTGCGCGCCACCGCCGTCAGATAGTTCTCCGGCTTCCGGTGGCGCACCGTGGCCATCCCGCCGCGCCGCCCATGCGCGCCGGGGCCGATTCCGGCGTAGTCGCGATAGCGCCAATAGGCGAGGTTGTGCCGGCTCGCCGCGCCGGGGCGGGCATGGTTGCTGACTTCGTAGGCCGGCAGTCCGGCTGCGGCGGCGCGCTCGCGGGTGAGGGCGAAGAGATCGGCGGCCGGATCGTCGTCCAGCGGAGCGAATGCCCCTTGCCGCACGTCGGTCGCGAAGCGCGTGCCCGCCTCGATGGTGAGTTGATAGAGCGAGAGGTGCTCGACGCCGAAAGTCAGCGCGCGGGCCATCTCCCGGTCCCATTCTTCCGGCGTCTGACCGGGACGGGCATAGATCAGATCGAAGCTGACGCGCGGAAAGTGTTGCTGCGCGATCTCCAGCGCGGCCAGACCTTCGTTGACGTCATGAAGCCGCCCGAGAAACCGCAACGCTTCGTCGTCGAGCGCCTGAAGGCCGAGCGAGACGCGGTTGACCCCGGCGCTGGCCAGCGCGGCGAAGCGCGACGCCTCGACCGAGGAGGGGTTGGCCTCCAGCGTTATCTCGATATCCGGCGCAAAGCCCCACAGCCGTTCAGCCTCCGCCAGCAAGGCCGCAACCAGTTCCGGCGGCATCAGCGAAGGGGTTCCGCCCCCGAAGAACACCGATTCCAGCGTCTCGCCGCCCGCCTGCGCCGCTTCGTGGCGCATGTCCGCCAGCAGGGCATCGCGCCACGCCGGCATGTCTACCCCGTCGCGCACGTGCGAGTTGAAGTCGCAGTACGGGCACTTTTTCAGGCAGAACGGCCAGTGGATGTAGAGCGCGCGAGCCACGCGAAGACCTTACCCGCCGAACTGTTCCGCGACCAGCTTGGCGAAGGCGTCGGCGCGGTGGCTGATGCGGTGCTTTTCCTCCGGGGCGATCTCGGCGAAAGTCTCCGTTCGCCCGCCGGGCACGAACACCGGGTCATAGCCAAAGCCCCGGTCCCCGCGCGGCGGCCAGGTCAGCGCGCCGTCCACACGCCCTTCGTAGACCGCGTGCTCGCCGTCCGGCCAGGCGAGGGCGAGGACGCAGGAGAACCACGCGTCGCGCGGCGCGTCCGGCCCTTTCGCCTGCAACATGCCTTCGACCTTGCCCATGGCCATGTGCCAGTCGCGGCCCGGCTCGCCTTCGAACCATTGCCGTTCGGCCCAGTCCGCAGTCCAGACACCGGGCCTGCCATCGAGCGCGGCGACGGAAAGACCGCTGTCGTCGGCAAGAGCAGGGAGGCCCGAAGCCTCCGCCGCCGCCCGCGCCTTGATCAGCGCATTCTCGACGAACGTCCGCCCGGTCTCCGCCGGTTCCGGCAGGCCGAGCGCGCCGGCGGAAATGCATTCCAGCCCGTACGGCGCCAGCAGCGCGCCGATTTCCTTCAGCTTGCCCGCGTTGTGCGTGGCGATCACCAGCTTGCCGGAGCCGAGTCTCCTGCTCATCGCAATCTCGAATGACGAAGACGGAGAGAGGTCACTTCGCTACCGCCTCCGCCTGTGCGGCGAAGATGCGGTCGCAGCCTATGCGGGCGAGGCGCAGCAGGCGCAGCAGCCCTTCCTCGTCGTAAGTGGCCCCTTCGGCGGTCGCCTGCACCTCGGCGATCCGGCCGCCTTCGATCAGGACGAAGTTGGCGTCGGCGTCGGCCGAACTGTCTTCGACATAGTCGAGGTCGAGCACCGGCGTGGCCCCGCAGATGCCGCAACTGACTGCCGCGACCCGCGCGACGATCGGGTCCTCCACCAGCGCGCCCGACGCCATCAGCTTGTCGACCGCCAGGCGCAACGCCACCCATGCGCCGGAAATCGCCGCGGTGCGGGTGCCGCCGTCGGCCTGGATGACGTCGCAATCGAGTACGATCTGCCGCTCGCCGAGCTTCGTCAGGTCAACCACCGCGCGCAAGGATCGGCCGATAAGCCGCTGGATTTCCTGCGTTCTGCCACTCTGCTTGCCCTTGGCCGCCTCGCGGCTGCCGCGCGTGTGCGTGGCGCGGGGAAGCATCGAATATTCCGCCGTGACCCAGCCTTGCCCCTTGCCGCGCAGGAAAGGCGGCACGCGCTCCTCCACGCTGGCGGTGACCAGCACTCTGGTATCGCCGAAGGAAACCAGCACCGACCCTTCGGCGTGCCTGGTGAATCCTGTCTGGATGTCGATGACGCGCATTTCGTCGGGCGCGCGGCCGGATGGTCGCATAGGGGGACTCCGTCGGGGTTTGGCTTTTCTGGGCTCGCCGTAGCGCCTAGACAGGCGGCTGTCATGGACTCTCCCCCGGTAACCGAACTGACCGAGCGCGCGCGGGCGATATTCCGCCTGGTGGTGGAAGGATACCTCTCCAGCGGCAGCCCGGTGGGCTCGAAGACGCTCGCGGCGGAAGGGGCGCTCAACCTGTCGCCCGCCTCGATCCGCTCGGTCCTCGGGGAACTGGAAATGCTCGGCCTGCTCGCCGCGCCGCACACCAGCGCCGGACGGATGCCGACGGAGACCGGGCTGCGCCTGTTCGTGGACGGCATGATGCAGGTCGCCGAGCCGACGCCCGAGGAACGCGCGGCGATCGAGCGGCGGCTCGAACGGCCCGGTCCGGTCGAAGCGGCGCTCGAGGCGACCAGCGCGGTGCTGTCCGACATTTCCGGCGCGGCGGGCATGGTCATGGTCCCGCGCCGCGAGCCGATTCTCGCCCAGATGAACATCGTTTCGCTCGATCGCGACCGCGCCCTCGCGGTGGTGGTGGGGCAGGACGGATCGATCGAGAACCGTCTGCTCGACCTGCCCCCCGGCACGGCGGTGGGAACGCTCCAGGAAGCCTCGAACTATATCACCGCGCGGCTTGCCGGGCGTTCGCTGGCCGACGCGGCGCGGGCGATACAGGCCGAGATCGCCTCCGGCCGCTCCGCGCTCGACAAGGCGAGCCGCGATCTGGTCGAGCGGGGCCTCGCGGTATGGAGCGAGGACGCCAGCCGGCGGCCGGTGCTGATCGTGCGCGGGCAGGCCAAGCTGCTCGACGAAGCGGCGCTCGGCGACATAGAGCGCGTCCGTTCGCTGATCGACGACCTCGAAAGCAAACAATCTGTCGCCGAACTGCTCGAAAGCGCGCGCGAGGCCGACGCGATGCGGATCTTCATCGGCAGCGAAAACCGCCTGTTCGCGCTGTCGGGCTCCTCGGTCATCGCCGCGCCCTATCGCGACCGCGAGGGGAGGGTGGCGGGCGTAATCGGGGTTATCGGGCCGACGCGGTTGAATTACGCGCGCGTCGTGCCCATCGTGGACTTCACCGCCCGCTCGCTGGGCAAGCGCATTGGCTGACATACCGGGATGACGATGATCGAAAACGACAAGCCGCAGGACGAAGCGGTCGCGAAGGAGCTTGAAGGCGTGCCGGAGGATCTGCTCGACAAGGGCGAGCCCGAAGCAGCCGGCGAAGGGTCACTCGACGAGGCTCTGAAATCGCTGCGCGACGATCTCGACAAGGCCCGGCAGGACGCGCTCTACGCCCGCGCCGAAACCCAGAACGTCCGCCGGCGGATGGAAAAGGACATCCAGGACGCGCGCGCCTACGCCGCCACGGGCTTTGCCCGCGACATGCTGTCGGTCGCCGACAACTTCGCGCGCGCGCTCGACCACGTGCCGCCCGAAATGCGCGAGGACGAGAAGCTGAAGGGCTTCCTCGCCGGGATCGAGGCGACCCAGCGCGAGCTGGAAAAGGTCTTCGGCCTGCACGGCATCACCCGCATCGCCTCGAAGGGGCTGCCGCTGGATCCCAACCAGCATCAGGCGATGCTCGAAGTGCCGACCGGCGAAGCCGAGCCGGGCACCGTGGTGCAGGAAATGCAGGCCGGCTACATGATCAAGGACCGCCTGCTGCGCCCGGCTATGGTCGCAGTGGCGAAGAAGCCGGACTGACCGCTAGCCGCGACGGCCTGAGGAACGAACTCCCGCCCCTCTCCGTATCTCTCGTAAGGATCTTCGGAGAAATACAATGACTGTCAAAGGGTTGGTTGGTTCGGCTTTGCTCGCCTCGGCGCTGGCGCTCGGCGGCTGCGCAGAGAATTACGCGGTCGAAGGCGCGGCGGCCGGTGCGGCCGCAGGGGCGGGTGTCGGCGCGCTCACCGGCAGGGATGTCGCCACTTCGGCGGCGGTCGGCGCTGCGGCAGGCGCGGTGGGCGGCACGCTGCTGCGCAAGGAGGGCGACTGGTGCTATTATCGCGGCCGCGACGGACAGGAATATCGCGAGCGCTGCTGACGAGCGCAGCCCTCGTCGCAATGACGAGCACGCTGCCGCCAAAGGCGATCGCGCTTTAGACCAGTTGCGCCCGGTTCTCGTCGCGGTGCTTCTTCAGGTACTTCATGAACGGCGTGCCGCCGGTCCCGACGTCGGGATCGTTGCCGCCTGACGATCCGGCCTGCTTGTTGATGTAGCTCGCCGCATATTCGAGGTGCCGCGTGCGGAAGCGCGCAACCTGCTCCAGACAGGCGTTGAACGCTTCGCTCAGCGCGGGCGAGCCCACGCGGCTCACGAACGCGCGCAGCGTCGAGCGGGCGGCGAGATCCTCGATGAAGCGGCGATGCGCGACCGGGCGATAGTGGTGCAGTTCGTCGAGGAAGCGCTTCAGCGGGTCGTCGCTGTGGCCCACGCCGAACAGTGCGTCCATCGCCGGCACGATAGAGCTTTGCGATCCGGTCTGCCCGCGGAACGCCTGCGGCCTGCCGCCGAACTTCTCGACGCCTTCGTAGACGAGACCCTCGCCGAGCGCGGGATTGTTGGCCCAGCCGTGGATGTAGGGCCGCACGCGGTGGAAATAGATATAGGGATCGCAGCGCTCGGGCATGCGTCGGAACACGGCGTAGATCCGCTCCCAGGCGGCATCCATCCCGACAAGCAGCGCTTCGCACCGCTCCGTGTCCTCGTCGCGCGCGGCCGCGACCAGTTGCACGGCGTTGTCGAGCAGCGCGCCCGCTTCCGCTTCGATCGCCACGTGGATCATCACGAACCAGTTTTCGTCCCCGCCGCCGAGGAAGTTCTGGACCATGCGGATGTTGTCGAGCGTGACCGGCCCGCTCTTGTCGACCCGCGCCCAATTGTCGAGGACATAGCCCGAATAGGGCAGCAGCGGCGCTTGGCCGAGCCGGTCGGCGAGCGCCACGATCGGCCGCGCGAGATTTGCCGGCAGGTGCGCGGGCGGATCGGGCTCGCCCCAGACCCAGGCTTGCACCAGGAAGCTGTAGTGCACCATCATCGTGCGCACTTGCTCTTCCGAAGCGTCAGCCAGCCACTTTTCCATGTCCGGCGCGCGCAGCCGGCCGAGCCAGTGGCGGATTTGCCCGGTGGAGAGCAGATCCGCGAGTCGCTCCGCGGTGTCGATCACGGCATCGAACCGCGTGGGAAGAAAGACCTCGTCTATTTCGTGGGACGAAAGGAAGCCGCGCTCGCGCGACATGCCGTAGTCGGACAACTGCATGGTCGTTCCGTCGCCGGGCGCGGGTTGGGCCGCCCGATGGTTGCAAGAGATACCAAGCCGGCGGCCTGACGACAATTTCAGTTTGCTGCGCGACTCTGCAACAATCTTGCAACGACCGTTGAATGACGGTCAGAAATCATCGCGCCCCATGTCGATCTCGCGCACGCCCCGGCGCTGCCGGGCGGCATCGACCAGCCGTCGCAGGTCCTCCCGCCGCTGCTGCGCGCGCTCGATGTGGCGCAGGGACAGTTCGCCCACGCGGGTCGTCTCGTCGCTGGAGGACAGCGAGATCGTGCCGATGTCCGCCCACTGGTTGAGCAGCGTGAAGTTGAGCCGCACGTCCTTGACCCGGTAGAGTTCTATCTCGTCGATGCTCTTGAACACGATCCCGCGGCGGACGATCAGCCGGTCGGTGGTGACATCGTAGCGCGCGGCCATGTTCGCGATCCACTTCGCCAGCACGATCAGCAGGGCGAACGCGGTGAGCAGCAGCGGCCAGGCGCCCCAGTCCCCGGCGGCGGCGATCAGCATCGCGAAGCCGGCGATGCCCAGCAGCACCGTCGCGAGGCCGGCCGCGGTCCCGCGCAGCCACCCGCCGGTGGAGGAGCGGAAGCTGTCCAGAACTTCGTCCACCGGCATCGCTCCTTCAGGCGGGGGCCTTCGCTTGCTCCAGAATTGCGGCGATTTCTCCGGCGCTCAGCAAGTCGGCGAAAATGCGGCCCATCGTGTGCAGCGTGGCGGCGTGCTCCTCGTCGGTGGACGCGGCATTGGCGTCGGGAGCGAAGATCACGCGATAGTTGAGCTGCATCGCGTCGCGCGCGGTGCTCTCGCAGCAGCAGTTGGTCATCGTCCCGGTGACGATCACGGTGTCGATCCCCCGCGCCTGGAGAACATCGTGCAATTCGCTGGAACCGATGACGAAGGCGCTGAACCGGCGCTTCTCCACCGCCAGGTCTTCTTCCGCGACATCGAGCGCGGGCCACAGCCGCCAGCCGTGCGATCCGCGCTCGAACGCCGCGCGATGGCCGGCGGCCGCCGGGCCCAGCCGCTCGGCGAAGCGCGACCAGCTTCGGTCGCCGTCCTCGGGCGAAGTGTACTGCACGAATACGTTGAGCCCGCCCGCCCGGCGCACGGCGTCGGAGATGGTGTTGATCGCGGCAACCGCATTGCGCGCCTGGGGCACCTCGACCGCCGCGCCGCGCTCCACGAAGCCGTTCTGCATATCGATCACGAGATGAGCGGTGCGCGCGGGATCGAGCCGATCCATCTGCTGCCGGGCGCGCCCGACGCGTTCGAGAATGGCGTGGTGATCGATCCGGTGCGGCATGGTCTGTCTCCCTTTTCCCCGCAATCTACCCCGCGCCGGGGAAGTCGACCAGCAGTTCGTAGGCTGCCGGGTCCGGCACCCCCGCCAGCCGTATCCCGCGCCGGAGCAGGAAGGCGTGGCGGACGATCTCGGCCTGTTGCTCGATGCCGTACCGCTCCAGCTTCCATCCCGGCTTGAGGCTGTAGTCGTAACGGCACCACGGATGGCGGTGGAGCAGCAGATACGAGTCGCCGAGCGTCTGCGTCTGCCAGACATGCGTCATTTCGTGGATGAACAGGCCCTGCCGCGTCGGCGTCTGGTCCGAGAAATCGTCGCAATAGGCATCGCCAAGCGGATGAAAATGCAGGTGGCCACGCGGCGCCATCGTTATCCGGCGGGGCTGAAACGGAAAGAATTTGCGCCGCCTGATGGTGACCTTGGCGCAGTCGATCGCGTTGCCGAACATGCTGCGGGCGAGGGCGACCTCTCCGTCGGTCAGGCGCCGCTCGCCGCCGACCGGACAGGTCGCCGTCGAATTCAGCGCTCGTCGCCCGCCGCGCGCACTTCGGCCGGGAAGCTGACCTTGTCCCCGCCGACGAAAGTCACCGTAATCTCGGTCTGCCCGCCGGCGGCGACGGATTCCGCCAGGCCATCGAGCATCACGTGCAGGCCGCCGGGCGCGAACGACAGCGTTTCGCCGGCGGGCACGGAAACCTGGAAAATCTCCGACATCTGCCCGTCGATGGTGTCGTGCAGCGTCGTCCCTTGCGCATCCGGGACCGAAACCGCGCGGATCATACGATCACGTTCGCCGCTGTTGGCGACGTCGAAATAGGCGACGCCGGGATTGCCGGCGACGGCGGGCAGCATCACTCGCCCGTTGCTGGCGGAAATGCCCTCGGGCGCGTCGGGCTCCGTCGGCTGCTGCTCGGGCGCTTCGCCGCATGCGATCGGACCGGTGGCGGCGAGCGCCAGCGCCAGCGCGCTCCAGACGGTTCTCTTCATTGCTTCTCCCCCTTTGTTTCTCCTGCCGGTTGGTAACCTGCTGGCGGTCTTGTGCCAAGCCGTGGCGCACCTATATCCGCCGCGTGAACGAGCCGACGACCGGCCTCGCCATGACGGGAGGCCCACGGCACGGCGTCCAGTTGAGAAAGGGATGTGGGGAACATCTATGGCTAAAGTTATCGGTATCGACCTCGGCACCACCAACTCCTGCGTTGCGGTGATGGATGGCGGCAAGCCCAAGGTCATCGAGAACGCGGAAGGCGCGCGCACCACGCCGTCCATCGTCGCCTTCACCAAGGACGGCGAGCGGCTGATCGGCCAGCCGGCCAAGCGCCAGGCGGTCACCAACAGCGACAACACCGTGTTCGCGGTCAAGCGCCTGATCGGCCGCCGGTTCGACGACCCGGTGACGAAGAAGGATACCGAGCTGGTCCCCTACACCATCGTCAAGGGCAAGAACGGCGACGCCTGGGTCAAGGCCGGGGGCGAGGACTATTCGCCGAGCCAGATTTCCGCCTTCATCCTGCAAAAGATGAAGGAAACCGCCGAAAGCTATCTCGGCGAGCCGGTGACGCAGGCCGTCATCACCGTTCCCGCATACTTCAACGACGCGCAGCGCCAGGCGACCAAGGATGCCGGCCAGATCGCCGGCCTCGAAGTGCTGCGCATCATCAACGAGCCGACGGCGGCCGCGCTGGCCTATGGGCTGGAGAAGAACGACGGCAAGACCATCGCCGTCTACGACCTCGGCGGCGGCACCTTCGACGTCTCGATTCTCGAGATCGGCGACGGCGTGTTCGAGGTGAAGAGCACCAACGGCGACACCTTCCTGGGCGGCGAGGACTTCGACTCCAGGCTGGTCGAATGGCTGGCCGACAAGTTCAAGGCCAAGGAGAACATGGACCTGAAGACCGACAAGCTCGCTCTTCAGCGCCTCAAGGAAGCCGCCGAGAAGGCCAAGATCGAGCTGTCGAGCACCGCGACGACCGAGATCAACCTGCCGTTCATCACCGCGCGCATGGAGGGCGGCACGACCACCCCGCTGCACCTCGTCGAGACGGTCACCCGCGCCGACCTCGAGAAGATGGTCGCGCCGCTGATCGAGCGCACCAAGGAGCCGATGAAGAAGGCGCTGGAAGACGCCGGGCTCAAGGCGTCCGACATCGACGAAGTCGTGCTCGTCGGCGGCATGACCCGCATGCCCAGGGTGCGCGAGACGGTGAAGGAGTTCTTCGGCAAGGAACCGCACACCGGCGTCAATCCGGACGAAGTCGTGGCCATGGGCGCGGCCATCCAGGCCGGCGTGCTGCAAGGCGACGTCAAGGACGTGCTGCTGCTCGACGTGACCCCGCTGTCGCTGGGCATCGAGACGCTGGGCGGCATCATGACCAAGATGATCGACCGCAACACCACGATCCCGACCAAGAAGAGCCAGGTCTATTCGACTGCCGAGGACAACCAGCAGGCGGTGACCATCCGCGTGTTCCAGGGCGAGCGCGAGATGGCCGGCGACAACAAGCTGCTCGGCCAGTTCGACCTTGTCGGCATTCCGCCGGCCCCGCGCGGCGTGCCCCAGATCGAGGTGACGTTCGACATCGACGCCAACGGCATCGTCAACGTTTCCGCCAAGGACAAGGGCACCGGCAAGGAACAGCAGATCCGCATCCAGGCATCGGGCGGCCTCAGCGACGCCGACATCGACCAGATGGTGCAGGACGCGGAAAAGTTCGCCGAGGAAGACAAGAAGCGGCGCGAGGCGGCGGAAGTGAAGAACAACGCCGACAGCCTCGTCCACACGACCGAGAAGCAGCTCGAAGAGCATGGCGACAAGATCGACGCCGGGCTCAAGGGCGAGATCGAGGCCGCGCTGGCCGAAACGAAGACCGCCATCGAAGGCGGCGATGTCGAGGCGATCAAGGCCAAGAGCCAGGCGCTCACCGACCTCGCGATGAAGATGGGCCAGCAGATCTACGAGAAGGAGCAGGCGGCCGCTGCGTCTCCGGGCGGCGAGGGCGGCGATACCGCCTCCGCCAGCGCCGACGAGGAAGTGGTCGACGCCGAGTTCTCGGAAGTCGACGAAGACAGCAACAAGGGCTGATCGCCCGATGAAAACCATGGCCGCCACCGGTGCAATCCACGCCGGCGGCGGCTAGGTTTTCGGGCGGGGGTCTCTGGCTATGCCGGCAATGGAAACCGATTTCTACGAACTGCTCGGGGTCGAGCGCACTGCCGACGGCGCGGCGATCAAGTCCGCCTATCGCAAGCTGGCGATGAAGTATCACCCCGATCGCAACGGCGGGTGCAAGGAGAACGAGGACAAGTTCAAGGCGATCAGCGTCGCCTACGAATGCCTCAAGGACCCGCAGAAGCGCGCCGCCTACGACCGCTACGGCCACGCCGCCTTCACCCAGGGCGGCGCGGGCGGCGGGCCACACGCCGATTTCGGTGACCTGGGCGACATCTTCGAGACCATCTTCGGCAGCGCCTTCGGCGGCGGCGGATCGCGCGCCCGGCCGCGCCGCGGCGCGGATTTGCGCTACGACATGCAGGTGGGGCTGGAAGAGGCGTTCCACGGCAAGAGCGCCGAGATCAAGGTCGAGGTATCGGTCACGTGCGAACCCTGCGCCGGTTCGGGCGCCGAGCCGGGCACCTCGCGCCGCCGCTGCGAACTGTGCGGCGGCCACGGCAAGGTCCGCGCGCAGCAAGGCTTCTTCGTCATCGAGAAGCCGTGCCCCAACTGCCACGGGCAGGGCGAAGTGATCGAAAGGCCGTGCGGCCAATGCCGCGGCGAAGGGCGCGTGGACAAGATCCAGGCGCTGACGGTCGAAGTCCCGCCCGGCGTCGACAACGGCACCCGCATCCGCCTGTCCGGCAAGGGCGAGGCCGGCCCCTACGGCGCGCCTCCAGGCGATCTCTACATCTTCGTCCACGTCAGGCCGCACGCGGTTTTCCAGCGCGAAGGCACGACGCTATTCACCCGCGTCCCCGTCAGCTTCACCACCGCCGCGCTCGGCGGCACGATCGAGATCCCCGGCCTCGACGGCGAAATCCACGCTATCGACATTCCCACGGGCATCCAGTCCGGCAAGCAGCTCCGCAAGCGCGGCGCGGGCATGCCGGTGCTGCAAGGGCGCGGGCGCGGCGATCTGGTCACCGAAATCGTGGTCGAAACGCCCACGAAGCTCACCGCGCGGCAGAAAGAGCTGCTGTGCGAGTTCCGCGAGACCGAGACGGGCGAGGAATGCCCGGAAAGCCAGGGCTTCTTCGCCAAGCTGAAGGGTGCGTTTGGGGGCTGAGCCTTCCTCGCTTTCCTCCGGAGCCGCCGCTTCGACGCCTTGACTCCATAACCGCGCCTCGTGTTAACCTTTCGGCCAGGGCATCGAGGAAGGGGGCGCGGTGGCTAAAGTCGCGAGCAGTCCGGAAGACGTCGAACTTCGCATTCGCAGCGGAACGGTGGCCGGGTCGAGCATCTGGTCTGAAACCGAGGTCAACGTCCGCACGTCGGCCCCCACGTCCGACGGTTTCGGCAATGTCCTGCCCGGATCGACGACTTCCAGCGTCACGTCCCACGAGAAGAATCGCTTCTTCCTGGTGGAGGCGGACGGCAGCGAGAGAGCAATCACCACCTGGAATACCGGCTTTGCCGTGCGCGACGGGCACAGCGTAAAGGCGGTGTACGGCCGGGTCGGCGGCGGCGATGAGGCTTTGGGAACCTTGATCGGCCTCAGGAACGAGACCACTGGGCAGACGCTGGTTGTCAAGGACAACATCCGCTCCCTTTCCCGGTCGCTCAACAAGACTGCGCTGTTCCTGGTGCTGATCGCGCTGTTCCTGGTCGTGTGGCTGGTATCGTCGATCAGCCTGGCGTTGCTCGCCTTGGTTGCCGGAACCGGTTACGTGGTATGGCGGCGCATCGGCGCCCGGCGCATAGACGCGGCGGTTACGGCGCGGGTCAAGGAAGCGATAGGCGCGGGCTGATCCGCCTTCTCGACCTTGCATTCCGCACTTGCGGTGAGTGATCCTTGGGTTAGCGAACGATGGAAGCCAGCGTCAGGTCGTTCTTCGAGCGTTACGAGCGCTTGTTCAATCGGGCGCTCGCCGGCGACGAGGACATGGACGAGGTCGCGGCGCTCTATGCTTCCGAGTTCATAGCGGCCTCGCCCGACGGGGTGATGGCCGGCAAGAACGACGACCGGCTCAAGCAGGTCATGGCGCAAGGCTACGCGCGCTACCGCGCCATCGGGACGAAGGAAATGCGGCTGCGCGGCGTCCGCCTCTCTCCGATCGACGAGCATCATTGCCTCGCCCATGTCGCTTGGACGGCCACCTATGCGCGCGGGGACCGGCCGGACGTGGCGATCGATTTCGACGTCCACTATTTCGTCCAGCAACTCCGCGAAGAGCCGAGGGTCTTCGGCTGGGTCTCGGGCGACGAGGAGGCGCTTCTGAGGCAGCATGGTATCGTCTGAAGCCAATCTGTGCGCTCTGGGCTGCGCGGCGCCGGGCCGCATTTGGTCTTTATACGTTTCTGATACACGAGGCACATGGCCAAGCCCGGGCTTCGCTATCCTCTCCCCTCGCAAGGGGGAGAGCGAGAAGGTCCGCCACGGGTGGAAAGCCGGCATTGCCGTGGTTATTGTTGAGCGGTCTGTCTGGAGGCGCTGTGCGACAGTTCATTGGAGTTGGGGCGGGGCTAATAGCGCTGCTCTTCGCCGTCGGCTTTTTTGCCACAGGCGTGGTCGCGCCGTTCGGTCCGCGAGGGGAAATGAGCGTTCCTTCGTTCGTCCTGGCGCTCGCATTTCTGGTCTTGAGCCTCGCTACCTTTGGCCAACTGATTGGCCGTACGGCGCGATGGGCAGCCGCGAGCGTGCTCATCGGCTGTTCGAGTTTGGTGATTGCCGGTTACATCTATGCTCAGCAAACGATGCTGTTCACATGGGCCAGCTTTCAGACTTTTGCCGCCATCGGACTCATAACACTGTGGCACGCTGCTCGAATGAAATCCTGCATAGGGGTTATTGAGGACAAGTGATGCAATGCATCAAATACCTTCGACGTGAACGAGTACTCCAATTTTACCGAACCTCAGATCGGTCTTGAGGAAAAGATATTTTCTTGCCGTCAAAGTTGTATCGGGCGAACTCAGACAGAGCTCCGTCGATAAGGTGGCCCCTAATCATGCGAGCCATCCCACTTCCCGCGGACTGCGCATTGATCAACCTCATCCCCGCCGCAACTCCACTCGCATCGCCATTGCACTCGATATCAATGAGAATGTCACCGCCGATCTCAGACATCCAAGTCTGAATCCGGACGAGTTGTGGCGGCGAAAGAGAACGACCGCCCAACGTGAATGTTCGCAAGGTCGCGTTTTGCCCATCGAACGTCCAGACCACCGATGCGCTGCCTTTACCGCATTCGGCTGACACAGAATGCTCGCGCATTGTTGGATTAAAGAACTCTACCGCCCTGGGCGGCGGTAGTGGTGACTGGCTGACTGCGGATACCGGCTCCAGAAAGAGCGCAGTTCCGATGAGGCCCCTAAGTACTGCGCCGGTCATCATGCCACCTCCACGCATAGGAAAGTCTCATGATCCTCGAAGGTTCGCAATTGGGTCGCTGATAGCTCGTCCGCATTCCACCGTCGCCGTCTCCACGCACTGCTTGCGTTCCCTATCCGTTCCGAATATCGCAACCGTATGGCCAAACCCAAACGCCGCTATGTCTGCACCGAATGCGGCAGCGTTACCACGCGCTGGCAGGGGCAGTGCGCGGATTGCTCGCAGTGGAACACCCTGGTCGAGGATGCGCCGGAGACGGCCTTTTCCGCGCGGCACGACCTGTCGGGCGGCGGTCGTGCGCTGACCTTTGAGCCGCTCGATTCGCCGGTAGAGCCGCTGACGCGGCGCTCCACCGGGCTGGCGGAGTTCGACCGCGCGCTGGGCGGCGGGATCGTGCCGGGCTCGGCAATCCTGATGGGGGGAGAGCCGGGGATCGGCAAGTCGACCCTGCTGCTCCAGGCCGCCGCGAAGATCGCCGCTTCGGGCGCCAGCGCGATCTACGTCAGCGGGGAGGAGGCGACCGGACAGGTGCGGCTGCGTGCGGCGCGGCTCGGGCTGGCCGGCGCGCCGCTCAAGCTGGCGGCGGCGACTTCGGTGCGCGACATCCTGACCACCCTCAACGCCGCTCCGCCGCCCGCGCTGCTGGTGGTCGATTCGATCCAGACGATGCATTCCGACACTATCGAGGGCGCGCCGGGCACCGTCAGTCAGGTCCGCGCCAGCGCCTTCGAGCTGATTCGCTACGCCAAGGAGAACGGCGTCGCGCTGGTGCTGGTCGGGCATGTCACAAAGGACGGCGCGATAGCGGGGCCGCGCGTGCTGGAGCACATGGTCGACGTGGTGATGAGCTTCGAGGGGGAGCGCAGCCACCAGTATCGCATCCTGCGCGCGCTCAAGAACCGCTTCGGCGCGGTGGACGAGATCGGCGTGTTCGCAATGGAGGGGCAGGGCCTGGCCGAAGTCCCGAACCCCTCGCTGCTGTTCCTTTCGGGCCGCGAGGAGCCGATCGCCGGCAGCGCGATCTTCCCCGCGCTCGAAGGCACCCGCCCGGTGCTGGTCGAGGTGCAGGCGCTGATCGTCCGCCTGCAATCGGGCGCGACTCCGCGCCGCGCGGTGGTGGGCTGGGACGGTGGCCGCCTCGCGATGCTGCTGGCGGTGCTGGAGGCGCGCTGCGGGCTCAATTTTTCCTCGGCCGAAGTCTATCTCAACGTCGCCGGCGGTTATCGGCTGGCCGATCCGGCCGCGGACCTCGCGGTGGCGGCGGCGCTCGTTTCGGCGCTGGCGGACAAGCCCTTGCCGCTGCGCGGAGTGTGGTTCGGCGAAGTCTCGCTGTCGGGCGAAGTGCGCGGCGTTGCCCATGCCGGGCTGCGGCTGCGCGAGGCGGCCAAGCTCGGCTTCGATTGCGGGTTCGGCCCGGCCGACGGACTCAAGGACGTGGCTGGGCTGCATTACGCCGGACTGGACAGTCTGCCCAAGCTCGTTGACCGGATAATGGCCTCGGCATAAATCGGAACACGGATGACGGGCTTTGACATCATCGTTCTGCTGATCGTCGGCGTGGCGGCGGTGGGCGGCTTCATGCGCGGTTTCGTGCAGGAAGTGCTGTCGCTTGCGGCGTGGATCCTGGCGATTTTCGCCATCCGCTACCTGCACACGGATATGACCGCGATCCTCAACGGGATCATCGGCACGCCTTCGGGCGCGGCGGTTCTCGCTTTCGTGCTGCTGCTGTTCATTCCGATGGCGGCGATGAAGCTGATCGCCGGCTGGGCGGGCAAGACCACGCGCAATTCGGCGCTCGGGCCGTTCGATCGCGTGCTCGGGTTCGGGTTCGGCACCGTGAAGGGCGTGATCATCGTCATCATGGCCTTCTCGATTCTGGTGCTCGGCTACGATACGGTCTGGGGCCCGGCGGGGCGTCCCGCGTGGATGGTCACGTCGCGCACCTATCCGTTCGTCAACGCCAGCGCCGACGAGCTCGTGCAATTGATCGGTGAGCGGCAGCGATACCTGAATCAGGAGGGGGAGGGCGCGGACGGGCCGTCATGAGCGCGGCCGACCGCCTCTATACTCCGGATCTGCTGGCGCTCACGGTCGAACTCGCCGATTACGGCCCGCTCGAATCCGCCCCGCTCCACGGCCACGCCCGTTCGCCCACCTGCGGCAGCACGCTCGATGTCGACGTCGCGCCGGGGGAGGGCGGCGCGATCGGGCGCATCGGCCTGCGCGTGCGCGCCTGCGCCGTGGGGCAGGCGGCGGCGGCGATCTTCGCCCGCCATGCGGCGGGGCGCGATCTTGCCGGGATAGCGCTCGCGCTCGACCGGATCGAGGCATGGCTGGCGGGGCAGGGCGAGATGCCGGACTGGCCCGACCTCGCGCTGATCGCCCGCGCGGCGGACTACCCGGCGCGGCACGGCGCGATGCTTCTGCCGTGGAGGGCGGCCGTCGCCGCTCTTTCCAGCGACGAAGCCGCGCGGTAACCCGCCGCGGCCTGACGGAAGGCCGAGGGGAAGGGCCGAAGGGAAAGGCCAAGGGAAAGGTAAGCGATGGCGACGATTGCGGCGGATCCCGTGAAGCGTGAAACGGACGCGAAAGAGATGCGGCTGGTCATCGCGGCCTCGTCCGCGGGCACCGTGTTCGAATGGTACGATTTCTTCATCTACGGCACGCTGGCGACGCTGATCGGTGCGGCGTTCGTCCCGTCGGACAACGAACTGGTGCGGCAACTGGTCGTATGGGCGGGTTTCGCGGTCGGGTTCGGCTTCCGCCCGCTCGGCGCGATCCTGTTCGGCTATCTGGGCGACAGGCTGGGCCGCAAGTACACTTTCCTCGTCACCGTCACGCTGATGGGCGTCGCCACCGCGATGGTCGGGCTGGTGCCTTCGGTCGAGACGATCGGCCTCGCCGCCCCGGCGATCGTCATCTTCCTGCGCATCCTCCAGGGTCTCGCGCTCGGCGGCGAATACGGCGGCGCGGCGATCTACGTCTCGGAGCACAGCCCGCCCGGAAAGCGCGGCTTCTACACCGGCTTCATCCAGGCCAGCGTGGTCGGCGGCTTCGTGCTCAGCCTCGCGGTGATCCTCGGCTGCAAGGCCCTGGTGAGCGAGGCGACGTGGGCCGAATGGGGCTGGCGGCTGCCGTTCCTGCTGTCGCTGGCGCTGCTGGCGATTTCGCTGTGGATGCGCTTCAAGCTGGCGGAAAGCCCAGCGTTCCGGGCGATGAAGGAAGAAGGCAGGATCGCCCGCAATCCCTTCGTCGAAAGCTTCACTTATCCGGGCAACAAGAGGCGCATTCTCATCGCCCTGTTCGGCGTCGCCGCCGGGCTGACGGTGATCTGGTACACCGCCAACTTCTCGGCGCTGTCGTTTCTTACCGGCCCGATGCGGATGGATGAGACCACGGCCCAGGTCATCGTCGGCGGCACGGCGCTCGTGGGGATGACGTTCTTCGTCCTGTCCGGCGCATTGTCGGATCGGGTCGGGCGCAAGAAGCCGATCGTCTGGGGCTATGCGCTCACGCTGCTGCTGCTGTTTCCATGCTACTGGGTGATGGGCTGGGCGATGGAGCCGACGCTGCTCGCCGCCGCGCCGGGCGCGCGCGTGATGCCGGACGGCGTCGCCATCGCCACGATCGTCGCCGCGCTGCTCGTGCTCGCCGCTCTTTCGGGCGCGACTTTCGGGCCGGTCGCCGCGCTGCTGTCGGAAATGTTCCCGACCAGCATCCGCTACAGCTCGATGTCGATCCCCTATCACATCGGCACCGGCTACTTCGGCGGCTTCCTGCCGCTGATCGCCACCGCGATCGTGGCCAGCACCGGCGATCCCTATTCGGGGCTGTGGTACACGTGGCTGGTGGTGTTGATGGCGTTGCTGGTGGCCTGGTGGGGCCTGCCGTCCGGCCCGCCGCGCGATTTCGACGACCGGGCGGCATGACGGCATCGCCGGACCTGCCGCCGCCCACGCTCCGGCTGCGGATCGACAAGGACGCGCTGGCGGACAACTGGCGCGCGCTCGACCGGATGTCGGGCGCGGCGCGGGCCGGCGCGGCGGTGAAGGCCGATGCCTATGGGCTGGGCGTGGACAATGTTGCGCCCGTGCTGCGCGATGCCGGCGTGGAAACCTTCTTCGTCGCGCACTGGAGCGAAGTCCCGTCCATGCTGCGCCATGTTGCGCCGCAAAGCCTGTTCGTGCTGCACGGTCCGGTGCGCAGCGAAGATGCCGAATTCGCCCGCCAGACAGGCGTGCGCCCGGTCATCAACACGCCCGCGCAGGCGCGCCTGTGGCTGGGCGCCGGGGGCGGGCCGTGCGGGCTGATGGTCGATACCGGGATCAACCGTCTCGGCTGGCCTGGAGCGGACATTGGCGATCCGCTGATCGGATCGCTTCGCATCGACCTGCTGCTGTCGCACCTCGCCTCGGCGGACGAGGATGCGCCGCAGAACGAACGCCAGCTCGCCTTGTTCGAACAGGTCGCGCGGCAGATTCCCGCCGCCCGCCGCAGCCTCGCCAACAGCGCGGGGATTGCGTTGGGGGCTCGCTACGCCTTCGACCTCACGCGCCCCGGCCTGTCGCTCTATGGCGGCGTTCCGCGTCCCGAGATGGCCGCTGCGATCCGGCAGGTCGCATATCCCCAGGCCGTGGTCCTGCAAGTGCGCGATCTCTCTGCGGGGGACAGCGTCGGCTACAACGCCACGTTCACCGCCGATCGCCCGATGCGCGCCGCCACGGTGTCGCTCGGCTATGCCGATGGCTTCCTGCGCTGCTGGGGCGCGCGCGGCGCGCTGCGCTTCGGGGATGCTTCGCTGCCGCTGCTCGGCCGCGTCTCGATGGATATGGTCGTCGCCGATTGCAGCGCCGCGCCCGGCCTGCGCGAAGGCGACTGGCTCGACATCCCCTATGGCCTGCCGCGCGCGGCGGAGGATTGCGGGCTGACGCAATACGAATTGCTTACCGTTCTGGGACGCCGCTTCCGCCGCATATAATTGTTAACGTAACCATGTTGCGCCGCACATGCTGCAAATGCTAATGCAGCAGGCGCAGCAGGACGGAGTTGCGGCATGGCCGACAGCCGGAAATCCGACGACGGACCCGTCGTCATCAAGAAATACGCCAACCGACGCCTCTACAACACCCGTAGCTCCAGCTACATCACGCTCGAGGATCTGTCGCGGATGACCCGCGACGGGGTCGATTTCCAGGTCATCGACGCCAAGACCGGCAACGACATCACCCACGCCATCCTGACCCAGATCATCATGGAGGAGGAAGCGAGCGGAGAGCAGATGCTGCCGATCAGCTTCCTGCGCCAGCTTATCTCCATGTACGGCAATTCGATGCAGGCGATGATGCCGCATTACCTCGAAGCCTCGATGGAAAACTTCCGCGCCAACCAGCTCAAGCTGCAAGAGACGTGGAAGGCCAGCATGGGGCCCGACGCGCTCGCCCGGTTGGCGGAATCGAACATGGCCATGTTCAAGGCCGCAACCAGCGCCTTCATGCCCGGCGGCGCGCAGAGCGCGCAGGACGCCGAACCCGCCGCCCGGTCCGACGAGGATCTCGACGCCCTGCGCAAGCAGATGGCCGAGATGCAGAAGAAGCTCGACGAACTCAGCGGCTAGATTCTGGGCGGTCCTTCCCGGCGCTCGACCAAGGCTCTCGACTTCTCGCGCGCGGAGCGGATAGGGGGCGCAAAGCCCCATTCAGCAGGAAGCCGCATGTCCGCCATTCGCCACGCCCTCACCGTCAAGCGCGAAGACGATTTCGCCGCCTGGTACCAGGAAGTCATCGCCGCCGCCGACATGGCCGAGGAATCGGGCGTGCGCGGGTGCATGGTCATCAAGCCCTGGGGCTACGGCATCTGGGAACGCATCCAGCGCCTGATGGATGACCGGATCAAGGCCGCCGGGGTGCAGAACTGCTACTTCCCGCTGTTCATCCCGCTGGGCAATTTCGTGCGCGAGGCGGCGCATGTCGAAGGCTTCGCCAAGGAAATGGCGGTCGTCACCCACCACCGGCTGATCGCCGACGGCAAGGGCGGGCTGATCCCCGATCCCGAAGCCAAGCTGGAAGAGCCGCTGGTCGTGCGCCCGACGTCGGAAACCATCATCGGCGACGCCATGGCGCGCTGGATCCAGTCGTGGCGCGATCTGCCGTTGCTCACCAACCAGTGGGCCAACGTGGTCCGCTGGGAAATGCGCACGCGGATGTTCCTGCGCACCAGCGAATTCCTCTGGCAGGAAGGCCACACCGCGCACGCCGACCGCGAGGATGCGGTGCAGGAAACCATGCGCGCGCTCGAAATGTACCGCGCCTGCGCGGAGGAAGACCTCGCCCTGCCGGTAATCGCCGGCGAAAAGCCGGAGAACGAGCGCTTTCCCGGCGCCGTCGGCACCTGGTCGATCGAGGCGATGATGCAGGACGGCAAGGCCCTCCAGGCCGGCACCTCGCACTACCTCGGCACCTCGTTCGCCGAAGCCGCCGGCATCCAGTATCAGGACCGCGAAGGCGCGCAGCAATATTGCCACACCACCAGCTGGGGCGTGTCCACGCGCCTCGTCGGCGGCATCATCATGACTCACGGCGACGATGACGGGCTGCGCGTGCCGCCGCGCATCGCGCCCTGGCAGGTCGTGATCCTGCCGATGCTGCGCGAGGATGACGGCGACGCCGCCCTGCTCGAATACTGCGAGGCGATCAGGGCCTCGCTTGCCGGGCAAGTCGCGGTGGGGGAACCGCTGCGCGTGCTGCTCGACGGCACGCCGGGCAAGGCCGCGGCCAAGCGTTGGGACTGGGTGCGCAAGGGCGCGCCGGTCATTGTCGAGGTCGGCCCGCGCGACATGGCCGAAGGCAAGCTCGCCATGCTGCGCCGCGACCGGCTGTGGAACGCCGCCAACGGCAAGCCCGCGTTCGAATTCCTCACCCGCGACGAGTTCGCCGCCCGCGCGGGCGGCGATCTGGAAGCGATCCAGCAGGGCTATTTCGACGAGGCCCGCCAGCGGCGCGACGCCAACATCGCGCGCGATATTGCCTCGCTCGACGATCTTGCCGCGCATTTCGCGGAGGACCGGCGCTATCCGGGCTGGGCCGAAGTGCAATGGTCGCGCCCCGGCGGCGCGGCGCTCGATGCGGTGGTGGAACGGCTCAAGGCGCTCAAGCTCACCTTCCGCAACGTACCGCTCGGCGCCGCCCCGGCGGACGGCGCCTGCATCTTCACGGGCGAGCAGGCGGTCGAACGGATCTACGTCGCGCGCGCTTACTGATCCTTCGCCAGTTCGGCCTTGTAGGCGTCGAGGCTGATGTCGCGGCCGAGGAAATCGCGCACCAGTTCCGCCGCCGGTTTCGTGCCGCCGGGGTCCAGCACCATTCGGCGATAGTCGGCCGCCGTCTGCGGATTGCGCAGCCCTTCCGCGGCGAAGCGCGTGAACAGGTCGTCGGCGATCGCTTTGGACCAGCGATAGGTGTAATAGATCGCCGAATAGCCATCGAGATGGCCGAAGGCGTCCTGCATCTGCACGTAGTCGGGCGTCGGAACCGTGGCATAGGCGTCGCGCCACGCCCGCGTCGCCGCGCCCAGGTCTTCGGGCGCCGGGTTCTGGTGGAATTGCAGCGAGATGTTCGCATAGCCGAGCTGGGTCATGTCCCCCATGCCCAGATTGAAATAGCGCGCCTGGTTCATCTTCTCGACCAGCTCGCGCGGGATGGTCTCGCCATCCGCGTTGACGGCAAAGCGCGCCAGCGTGTCGTAGTCGTAGACCCAGTTCTCCAGCATTTGGCTCGGAGCTTCGACGAAGTCCCACTCGGTCGCCACGCCGGACTGGCCGAACCAGCGCTGCGTGCCGCCGAACATGCCGTGGATCATGTGGCCGAATTCGTGGAGGAAGGTCTCCACCGCCGAATGTTCCATCAGGCCGGTGGCGTGGCCGCCTTTCGGCATGTTCATCACCAGCGCGCCGACAGGCACGGCCTCCCCCGCGATACCGGGGCGCAGCGGGATCATGTTGGCATGGGTGTACTTGCCCGGCCGGGGATGCGAATCGAAATAGAACCGGCCGATCACCTTGCCGCCGTCGACCATTTCGAACGTCTCGACGTCGGGGTTCCACACCGGCGTGTCCCACGGGCGGATTTCGATGCCGAACAGGTCCTCGGTCAGCCGCAGGATGCCGTCGCGGACATTGTCGTAGGCGAAGTACTGGCGCGCTTCCTGCGGATCGTAGTCGTAGAAGCGCTGCTGCACCTTGGGCGAAAGCCAGCTCGTCTGCCAGTATGCGACGTCGGTCGAGCCGGGGACCAGTTCCCGCAGGATCCGGAGGTTCTTGGCATAGTCGCGCTCGGCGGCCGGGCGCGCGGCGGCCGCCATCTCCTCCAGCAGCGCCTCTACTTTCGCCGGCGAATCGACCATCTTGTCTTCCAGCACCAGCGTCGCATAGTTCGGCCGGCCGAGAAGTTCGGCCAGTTCCTGCCGCAGCGTGAACAGCCGCGTCAGCAGCGCGTCGTTCTCCGGCCAGGCGCGCTGGTTGTAAGCCACGCTCAGTTCGCGCCGCAGCTCGTCGCTCTCGGCATAGCTCATCACCGGCTGATAGTCGGGCGTGTCGGTCGATATGTCGATCAGGCCGTCCTCTCCGGCGGGGTGCGATGCGAGAAAATCCTCCGGCAGGCCCTCGAGCTGTTCGGGCCGCGCCTTCACCACGCGGCGGCTGTTGGCGATGTTGTTGGCGAACTCGGTGCCGATCTGCGCCAGCTCCTCGTTCAACGCCTGCGCGCGGGCGCGCTCCTCGTCGTCGAGCGCCACGCCCGCACGTTCGAAATCGCCCCGCACCTTGGCGAGATAGTGGCCGGTCGCGGGATCGAGCCCCGCCGGATCGATCGCGGCGATCCGGTCGTAGATCGGCCGCGACAGGCTGATCGCGCTGTTCAGCGTCATCAGCCGCACCTGGCACGCGGCGCCGGCATCGCGCCGCTCCTGGTCGGCCATGACCTGCTGGTAGAGCGTGAATTCGCCCAGTCCCGCGCCGACGAGCGCCACTATCTCGTCATAGGGCGCAAGCGCGCCCTCCACCGTCGCCGGCCCGGTCTGCCCGGCAAGCTCCGCCCGGCGGCGTTCGATTTCCGACACATAGGCATCGCACTTGTCGTTGAGCGCCGCCGCATCGGGCGCTTCGGCCAGCAATGGACCCATCGTCTCGGTCAGGCCGGCCGCGCCGACGGGCGCGCTTGCCAGCATGGTTGCTCCCAGCAAGCCGCTCATGACCAGTTTCCTCATTGCGCGATGCGCTCCTGACAATGGTTGGATTTGAAACTTCCTAGGACCGGGAGCGCGGTTTGACCATGCGGATTTCATGGCGGTGCATCGGCCGGGATAATCGCGTACAGGGGAAACACGGGAAGGGTCGGACCGAAAGGACAGATCATGTCGCCGTTTATCAAGCTCTCGCTCGCCGGCATTCTCGCCGCAGCCCCCGTCGCGGCGCTCGCGCATCATGGCTGGAGTTCGTACAACGAAGCCGAACCCGTTACCCTGACGGGGCCGCTGAAGGATGTCGTCTGGGGCAACCCCCACGGCACCGCGAAAATGAACTGGCGGAACGAGGATTGGGATGTCGTCCTCGCGCCCGTCTCGCGGATGACCGCGCGCGGGCTGGCGAAGGAGGAAATAGATAGCGGCCAGCGCGTCACGCTGACCGGCTATGTGCGCCGCGACGGCACGGCGGAGATGCGCATCGAGCGGATCCGGGTCGGCGACAAGACCGTCGAGCTGCGCTGAGCGGTGGAATCCGCGCTGCTGGCCTTCGCCGGTTGGCTCGATGCCGCGGGCGCGCGCCAGTGGGCCAGCGCCACGCCGTGGGTCTATCCGGCGGCCAACGTGCTGCACGTGATCGGCGTGGTCCTGCTGGTCGGCGGCATCGGGGTGGTCGATTTGCGCGTGATCGGGCTGTGGCGGCGGCTGCCGGCGGTGGCGCTTTCGCGGGCGCTGACCCCTATCGCGGTGGCCGGGCTGGCCCTCCAGGCGGCGTCCGGCCTGATTCTGTTCGCCGCCGACGGCGCGGCGCTGGCCGGTTCCGGGGTGTTCAGGCTCAAGCTGCTGCTGATCGTGGCTGCGCTGGCCAATGCCGCGGCGTTTCGCGCGGCATGGCGGCGCCGGCCGGACAAGTCCGGCTTTATCGCCAGGCCGGTCGCGCGGCTTTCGGCGCTGTTGTCCATCGCGCTGTGGCTCGCGGTGGCGACGGCCGGGCGGCTGATCGCCTACACCTGACGCCCGCGCCCGCACCCCCACGCCCGCACCGATGCCTTGAGCGATGCGGCGACCGGCCCCATATAGCGCGCCATGCCGCGCAGCAACGCACCCGGCTTGCCCCAAGGTCTTCCTTCGCGCGAGCAGATCGTCGAATTCATCCAGTCGTCCGACAAGCCCGCCGGCAAGCGCGAGATCGCCAAGGCGTTCGGGCTCAAGGGGCAGGAACGGATCGGGCTCAAGCGCCTGTTGAAGGATATGGCCGAGGAAGGCCTGATCGACGGCAAGAAGACCGCCTTCCACCGCATGGGCGGCGTGCCCAAGGTCACCGTGCTGCGCGTGGTCGAGATCGAGGACGGCGAGGCCATCGCCATTCCCGATTCCTGGCATCCGGACGACGCCGCGCCGCCGCCGCGCCTGCGGCTGAAGGAAAGCCGCAAGGGCGGGGCGCTGAAGACCGGCGACCGCGTCCTCGCCCGCACCGAGGAAACGGGATCGGGCTGGACCGCGCATCCGATGAAGAAGCTCCCCTCGCGCGGCGAAGGGCTGCTCGGCGTGGTGGAGCTGGACGGCAGCGGCAAGGCATGGCTCGCCCCGACCGACAAGCGGGTGCGCAATTCCTCCCCCATCGCCGACCTCGGCAATGCCGAAGCCGGCCAGCTCGTGCTGGCGGAACCGGGCCGCACCCCGCGCTCCGGCGTGAAAGTCGTCGAAGTGCTCGGCGATCCGCTCGCGCCGAAGGCGTTCAGCCTGATCGCGATCCACAAGTACGGTATCCCGCACCTATTCGGCGAACAGACGCTTGCCGAGGCGGAGCTGGCCGCGAAACTGCCGCTGAGCGAGGACCACCGCGAGGACCTGCGCCACCTGCCGATCGTCGCCATCGACCCCGCCGACGCGCGGGACCACGACGATGCGATCTGGGCCAAGCCCGATGGCGAAGGCGGCTTCCGCGCCGTCGTCGCCATCGCCGATGTCGGTTTCTACGTCCGGCCCGGCGGCGCCATCGATCGCGAGGCGGGGAAGCGCGGCAACTCGGTCTATTTTCCCGATCGCGTCGTGCCGATGCTGCCCGAAGTGCTCAGCGCCAACGTCTGTTCGCTCAAGCAGGGCGAGGACCGCGCCGCGATGGCCTGTCACCTGCGCATCGACGCGCAGGGCAGAGTGCGCGACTGGCGCTTCACCCGCGCCCTCGTCCGCATCGCCGAAAACATCGCCTACGAGGATGCGCAGGCGCGGATCGATTCCGGCAAGGCGGACGAGAGCCTCCGGAACCTCTGGGCCGCCTGGCGCGCGCTCCATGCCGCCCGCGAGGCGCGCGATCCGCTGGAACTGGAGCTGCCCGAACGCCGCGTCCTGCTCGACGACAAGGGCCGCATCGCCGAAATCGCCGTGCGCGAACGGCTCGACGCGCACCGCGTGGTCGAAGACTTCATGATCGCCGCCAATGTCGCGGCGGCCAAGGCGCTCGAAAGCAGGGCCAGCCCGGTCGTCTATCGCATCCACGAACCGCCGACGCGCGAAAAGCTCGTCGCCCTGCGCGACTACTTCGACAGCATCGGCAAGAAGCTCGCGCTCGGCCAGGTCGTCACGCCGGGCTTGTTCAACCGCATGATAAAGGACATCGCCGACGAAGGCGAAAAGGCGCTGGTGATGGAGGCCGTGCTGCGCAGCCAGACGCAGGCCTACTACGGCCCGAAGAACGCCGGCCACTTCGGCCTTTCGCTCGGCAGCTACGCGCATTTCACCTCGCCGATCCGCCGCTATGCCGACCTCTTGGTCCACCGCGCGCTGGTCGATGCGTTCCAGCTCGAACAACCGAAACCGAAGGGAAAGCTGCCCCCGCACAGCGGCCTTTCCGAACAGGACCGCGCCGATCTCGCCAAGGTCACCGACGCCATCAGCCTGACCGAGCGCCGCGCGATGGAGGCCGAACGCGACACCATCGACCGCTATCTCGCCGCGTGGCTCGCGGGCCGCGTGGGGGAGACCTTCACCACCCGCATCACCGGCGTGCAGAGCTTCGGCTTCTTCGCCACCATCGCCGGCCTCGGTGGCGACGGGCTGGTGCCGGTGTCCACGCTCGGCCGCGAATATTTCCACTACGACGAAGCCGCCCACGCGCTTACCGGCGAGCAGACCGGCCGGCGCTACGCCGTCGGCGACATGCTGCCGCTGAAACTGGCCGAAGCCAATCCGCTCACCGGCGCGCTCAAGTTCGAACCGCTCGAAGCCGACGGCTCGCGCGTGGAGCCGCGCGGCGCGCGGCCCGAACCGAAGCGCCGGGCGAAGCATGCGCAGGGCAAGCGCGGCCGCCCGGCCAACATCCGCCACCAGGGCCGTCGCCGGAAATAGGCCCTATCGCCGCCTCCTCCGCCGCCGGCGCGCATAGAGCCATGCCGCGCCGGCCACGATCAGGATGCCGGCCATCTCCTGGATCGACCCGTAGTTGAATTCGCGCAATCCGCGGCCCAGCAAGTCGTCCAGATGATGGAACGACGCCGCGCGCAGCAGCACGAACAGGCCGATGAAGATCAGCCCCGCCAGCGCCAGCCTGATCGCCACATGCATGCGCCGCGTGAACCACAGCACGGCGAGCCCCGCCAGCGCCGCCACCGCGCCCAGCGCCAGCACGAACGCATATTGCACCTGCCGATGCTCGCCGTACCACCCGTACGCCCTGGCATGGGCGCGGGCGAGCGATGTCAGCAGCGTCTGCAAATCCAGCAGCTCGTTGACGCCCAGGAACACCAGCAGCGCGCTCGTGCACCACCAGAACGCCCGCTCGCGCGGTTCGCGCCGCAGCCAGGCGTGGAACGCGGCCCGCGCGGCGAGCAGCGCGGCCACGAGGTAGGCCGCCACCGTCACCCAGTCGGCCATGTCGGCGTTGGCGATGGACGCCTGCCAGTCGGCGGTCATTGCTCGCAGCCCCCTGCTTTCGATGTCTCGCGGCCGCCGAGCGTTCAGCTCAGCCGGTCGATGTCCTCGTCGCCCAGTCCGCCCGGCACGATGAACAGCGGGCAGGGCAGCGCCCCCGCGGTGGCGGAAAAGTGGCTCACCAGCGGCCCCGGATTGCCTTCCGCCGCCGCGCCCAGCACCAGCGCCGCGACTTCGGGATGCTCGGCGAGGTATTCGTCGATGACTTTCTTGCCGTCGCCCTCGCGCACCGCGATCTGCGGCATCAGGCCGCTTTCGTTGATCAGTTCGCCCGCGGCGCTGTTGGCCATGACTTCGGCCCGGTCGCGCGCTTCTTCCTCGATCGTCGCCTGGATGCCGCCGAACGCGCTGAAACCCTGCTTGGGCACCAGCGCCAGGATATGGACCGCGCCCCCGGTGTCGATCGCGCGCCGGGCGGCGAAACGCAGTGCGCCGTGCGCTTCCTGCGTCTCGTCGATGATGACCAGATAGACGCGCATGGGCCGTCTCCCCCTCGTGCGCGGAGGTATCAGCCGAACGCATACCCGCGCAAGAACCTTGCCGACCCCGCGCAAATTGGCTTTAGACGGCAGCGAACTCCGGCCCGAGAACAGGATACCGCGTCCCGCCATGCCCATCGCCATCAAGATGCCCGCCCTTTCGCCCACGATGGAGGAGGGCACGCTGGCCAAATGGCTGGTCAAGGTGGGGGACAAGGTCTCCTCCGGCGACATCATGGCCGAGATCGAGACCGACAAGGCGACGATGGAATTCGAAGCGGTCGACGAAGGCACGATCGCCGACATCGCCGTGCCCGAAGGCACCGAGGGCGTGAAAGTCGGCACCGTCATCGCCACTCTCGCCGAAGAAGGGGAGGATCCCGCGAGCGTGAAGGGGGCTTTGGGCGCAGCGGTGGAGACCGCTCCAGAGCCCTCTCCCCTTCAGGGGAGAGGGTTGGGA
>JBIQKC010000017.1:0-60747 GCA_044506885.1 Sphingomonadales bacterium | reverse complement strand
GACGCGGCGACCGAGGAATGGCGCTCCGTCCTCACCACGCTCGGCCAGCGCCAGGCCTTCGAGGCGACGGGCGCGGAATTCACCAGCGCGCAGGTCTGCGACTTCGTGCTGCGCGGCAAGGGCAATCCGCAGAACGTGCTGTCGATGGCGGAGCTGGCGCGCGTCAACGCCCGCGCCTGCCGCACCATGATCACGCTGGAAGTGTGGGAAGCGGTCAACGAAGGCTGGATGACGCTGCGCGACCAGCTCGCACGGCAGGTGCGCGACGCCAACCTGGGCGCGGTGCTGGCGGCCATCCGGCGGGAATCGACGCTGGTGCGCGGGGCGACGCACGGATCCATGCTGCGCAACGAGATCTATTCGTTCGCCCGCGCCGGCACTTTCATCGAACGGGCCGACAACACCGCGCGCATCCTCGACGTGAAGTACTACCTGCTGCTGCCGAGCCTGGCCTATGTCGGCACGCCGCTCGACACCGCGCAGTGGGACAACGTGTTGCGCTCGCTGTCCGGCGAGCGCGCCTACCGCTGGCTCAACGCGGGGCGGATGGACGCGCGCTCGATCGCCGATTTCGTGATCCTCGACGCGCGTTTCCCGCGCAGCCTGGCGTTCTGCTATGCCTCCTTGCGCGAAAACCTCGATACGCTGGCGCGGCTGCATGGCGGGGAAGGGACCGCGCAAGTGCTGGCGAGGCAGGTGGAAGAGCACGTGACGGGCAAGCCGATCGAGCAGATCTTCGATTTCGGGCTGCACGAATTCCTGTCGCGCTTCATTTCCAGCAACCAGGCGGTGGCCAGCGCCATTGCCGAACAGTACCGTTTCGTGGCCTGATACCCCGATGCGCCTCGCGATCCGCCATACCACCCGATACCGTTTCAACGAACCGGTCGCGCACGGCATCCAGCGCGTGCGCCTGACGCCGAAGGAAACGCAGGGCCAGCGCATCGTCGAATGGCGGATGGATTTCGCCGGCGCGCGCGAGGAATTCAGCTACGACGACCAGAACCACAACCATGTCACCTTCGTTTCGGTGGACGAGGGCGCGAGCGAAGTGGTGGTGACCTGCCGGGGAACGGTGACGACGGAGGATCATGCCGGCGTCATCGGCCGCCATGCCGGGCACTTGCCGCTGTGGGCCTTCCTCGGCCAGTCGGAGCTGACCCGGCCGGGGCCGCGTATCCGCCAACTGCTGTCCTCGGTCGAACGCAGCCCGGACGGCATGCTGCCGACGCTGCACAACCTGTCCAACGCGATTCGCGAGCGGGTGGCTTACGAAGTGGGGACGACGCATGTCGAAACCACGGCGGAAGAGGCGATGACGGCAGAGCATGGCGTGTGCCAGGATCACGCGCATATCTTCATCTCCGCCGCGCGGCTGCTCGACGTGCCGGCGCGTTATGTCAGCGGCTACCTGATGATGAACGACCGGGTGGAGCAGGAGGCGACCCACGCCTGGGCGGAAGCCTGGATCGAGGGCCTTGGCTGGGTCGGGTTCGATGTATCCAACGGCATCAGCCCCGATCCGCGCTATGTCCGGGTCGCCACGGGGCGCGACTATCGCGATGCCGCGCCGATCGCGGGGATAAGCTTCGGCGCGGTGACCGAAGCGCTGCACGTGGAACTTGCGGTAGAGCAGCAGATCGTGGAGCAATAGGCGAAGCGGATTGCGCGGGCCTGACAGGGACGAACGATGACGTATTGCGTGGGGATGGTGCTCGACCGGGGGCTGGTGCTGATGAGCGATACGCGCACCAATTCCGGCGTCGACAACATCTCCGTGTTCCGCAAGATGTACCACTGGTCGAAGCCGGGCGACCGCATTCTCGCGCTGATGACCGCCGGCAACCTCGCCACCACGCAGTCGGTGATCAGCCGGCTGGAGGAGCGAACCAAGGCCCCGGTCGAGCGCCAGAACTCCCTGCTCGAACTGCCGACGATGTTCCAGGTGGCGGGAGAAGTGGGCAAGCTGCTGCGCGAGACCGTGCGCGACACTCAGGACGAAAACGGGATGCACGGCAAGGGGCGCTTCACCGCCTCGATGATCCTCGCCGGGCAGATCAAGGGCATGGAGCCGCGGCTGTTCATGATCTACCCCGAAGGCAATTTCATCGAGGCGAGCTTCGATACGCCGTTCTTCCAGATCGGCGAGACCAAGTACGGCCGCCCGATCCTGATTCGCGGCTATGATCGGACGATGAGCTTCGAGGACGCCATCAAGCTGTTGACGGTGAGCTTCGATTCGACGCTCAAGGCCAACCTTTCGGTCGGTCTGCCGCTGGACCTGCTGGTGATCGAGCGCGACGGTTTCGCGCCGCTGCACGAGCGGCGGATCGAACATGGCGATCCCTATTACGAGGCGATTTCCTCAAGCTGGAGCGACGCGCTGCGCGCCGCGTTCCATTCGCTGCCGGACTACAGCTTCCACCAGGCCGCCGAATAGCTGGCCTGCCGCCATCAGGCGCTTGAAATGAAAAGCCAAATCTTACCGATTTGCATCCAGAATGGACGTAAAATCCCCTAGGCATTGCGCCGTATTTTGCCGCGGCGTCCGGCACAATAGTTCGTTTCCGCAGGGCCTCCTGCTGCGGCCCCGGCCTGTGGGGGGCATTTTGGGCGGATGGAAAGATCGACTCTGCATATTGTCGATGGCGAAAGCCGTTCGCGCGCCGAGCAGGCGCGGATAGCGTTCGCGCTCGGCCATCACGCGGAAGTCTATGCCGGGCTCGACGAACTGCTCGACCACACGCCGCGCGCCGGGGTCGTCGTCGCCGCCGACGAGGGCGAGAGCAACCAGGCGTCGCGGGTGATAAGCCGTCTGACCGCGGGCGGCGTCTGGCTGCCGGTGGTGTTCAGCGCCGCGACGCCGCAAATCGAGCGCGTCGTCGCGGCGATCAAGGCGGGCGCGATCGACTATCTGCAACTGCCGCTGGAAATGAACAGCTTCGCGCGCCGGCTGGAGGCCATTCTGGCGGAAGGCGCCGTCCATGCGCGCCGCCGCCGCCGCGCGGTGGAGGCGCATTGCGCGATCGCCCGCCTCAGCCCGCGCGAGCGGGAAGTGCTCGGCTTGCTGAGCGACGGGCGCTCGAACAAGGAGATCGCGCGGGTCCTGGCCATATCGCCGCGGACGGTGGAAATTCATCGCGGCAACATGATGACCAAGCTGGGCGCGGGCCATGTCGCGGACGCCGTGCGCCTGTGGATCGATGCGCGGCCCGACACGGGCGAGTCGGTGGCCGTCGACGAGCTGCGTGGCGAGCCGGATGCGGTTTTCGCCCGCATCGGGGGGCAGTCGGAACCGGCTGTTCCGGTTCCTCGCCAACGGCGTCAGCGGCAGTAGCTTTTCGACCCGATCACGCCCTCGACATGGAAATGATCCGCGTGGGCGCTGTTGTAGTCGGGGCCGAGCACGGTGTCGAAACGCTTGCAGGCGCTTTGCTGCACCGTGCGCAGGAAGGCGCGTTCCTGCGTGTTGCCGCCGCGCCAGCCGTCCTTCACCGAGATGCGGCGGCCATCGGCGAGCACGAAGGCCGAAATGTCGATCGCCGCGGCGCTCGCATGGGCGGAGCGGCGGCCCGAGCCGGCGACGTCGCGGCACGAGTAGCTGCCGAACGTCTCGATCCGCGCCAGCGGCGAGCCGAGCATCTGCCGCGCGGCGCGATCGACCCCGTAGCGCGCCCAGCCGGCGAACGCGCGGCTGACTTCGCAGGTCACCGGGCCGAGGTTGCTGACGGGAAGCGGCGCGTCGTCGGAATAGACGGCGCTGAGCTGCACGGTGTTGAGATTGGTGCAGCCTTCGCCGAGGTAGCGGTCGGGCAGGGGCGAGAACATGGCGCCCTGCCGGCCGAGATCGGACAGGCACTGGCCCGCCTCGCTGGTGCGGGGCGTCGGGAGGGTGCGGGCGGGCGTTTGCGCGGTGCTCTGGCGGCTCTCGCCGGAACTGCCCGGCACCATCGAGCAGGCCGACAGCGCGAGCAGCGAAAGGACAAGGCCGATCCGGATCATGCCGGCCATTGTCGACGGCTATGGTTAACCATGTCCTAACGTTCCGCGGAGCGCGCCATGCTTCGGCTTGACATGACGCGCCGCCCCTCTAAGGGCCGCGGCGGGCCACGCGGTCCCAACGCCGCGCGTGCTCTCTGCAAGGAGAGTCAGACATGACTGACGTAGCGTATCCGGCGCGCAAGCCTGCGCGTCCGTTTTTTTCTTCCGGTCCCTGCGCCAAGCCGCCGGGATACTCCCCAGACAAGCTGGCAACCGAATCGCTGGGCCGTTCGCACCGCGCGAAGATCGGCAAGGCGCGCCTTGCCTATTGCATCGACCTGATGCGCGAGGTGCTGCAGCTTCCCGACACGCACCGCATCGGCATCGTGCCCGGTTCGGACACCGGCGCGTTCGAGATGGCGATGTGGACCATGCTCGGCGCGCGCGAGGTGACGGCGCTGGCGTGGGAAAGCTTCGGCGAGGGCTGGGTGACCGATGTGGTCAAGCAGTTGAAGATCGAGGCGACGGTTTCGCGCGCCGACTACGGTCAGCTCCCCGATCTCGACAAGGTCGACTGGTCGAATGACGTGCTGTTCACCTGGAACGGCACCACCAGCGGCGTGCGCGTGCCCGATGGCGAGTGGATTCCCGCCGACCGCGAGGGCCTCAGCTTCGCCGACGCGACCAGCGCCGTGTTCGCCTATGACATTCCGTGGGACAAGATCGATGTCGCCACCTTCAGTTGGCAAAAAGTGCTCGGCGGCGAGGGCGCGCACGGCGTGCTCATCCTCGGCCCCCGCGCGGTCGAACGGCTGGAGCAGCACACGCCGCCCTGGCCGCTGCCCAAGGTGTTCCGCCTGATGAGCAAGGGCAAGCTGGCCGAAGGCGTGTTCAGGGGCGAGACCATCAACACGCCCTCGATGCTCGCGGTCGAAGACGCGATCTGGGCGCTCGAATGGGCGAAGGGGCTCGGCGGGCTGGAAGGGCTCAAGGCCCGTTCCGACGCCAATGCCGCGGCGCTCGACAAGATCGTGGCGGAGCGGGACTGGCTCGGCCATCTGGCGGCAGACAAGGGCATCCGTTCGCGCACGTCTGTATGCCTGACGGTCGAGGGCGCCGACGCCGATTTCATCAAGGCCTTCGCCGGCCTGCTGGAGAAGGAAGGCGCCGCCTACGACATCGCCGGATACCGCGACGCCCCGCCGGGCCTGCGCATCTGGTGCGGCGCCACCGTGGACACCGCCGATGTCGAAGCGCCCGGCCCCTGGCTCGACTGGGCCTGGAACACGCTGAAGAACTGACGCCGATAGTCCTCTCCCCTTCAGGGGAGAGGGTTGGGAGAGGGGGACTCTCCCGAAGCTTTCCACTATTCAATCAGGGCCGGGACAGGACATTCCCCTCTCCCCGGCCCTCTCCCCTGAAGGGGAGAGGGAGTTAAGATAATGACCAAACCCCGCGTACTCATTTCCGACAAGATGGACCCCAACGCCGCGCGCATTTTCGAAGAGCGCGGCTGCGACGTGGACGTCATCACCGGCAAGACCCCGGACGAGCTGAAGGAAATCATCGGTCAGTACGATGGCCTCGCCATCCGCAGCTCGACCAAGGTGACGAAGGACATCCTCGACGCCGCGACCAGGCTCAAGGTGATCGGCCGCGCCGGGATCGGGGTCGACAACGTCGATATTCCCGCCGCTTCGGCGAAGGGCGTGGTGGTGATGAACACCCCGTTCGGCAACTCGATCACCACAGCCGAGCACGCCATCGCGCTGATGTTCGCGCTCGCGCGCCAGCTTCCCGAAGCCAACGCCCAGACGCAGCAGGGTCTGTGGCCGAAGAACGGCTTCATGGGCGTGGAAGTGACCGGCAAGACGCTCGGCCTGATCGGCGCGGGCAACATCGGCGGCATCGTCGCCGACCGGGCGCTGGGCCTGAAGATGAAGGTCGTCGCCTATGACCCGTTCCTCTCGCCGGAGCGGGCGGTGGAACTCGGCATCGAGAAGGTCGATCTCGACCAGCTGCTCGAACGCGCCGACTTCATCACCCTGCACACCCCGCTGACCGACCAGACGCGCAATATCCTGTCGAAGGAAAACCTCGCCAGGACGAAGAAGGGCGTGCGCATCGTCAACTGCGCGCGCGGCGGGCTGATCGACGAGGAGGCGCTCAAGGAAGGGCTCGATTCGGGCCATATCGCCGGCGCCGCGCTGGACGTTTTCGCTGTCGAGCCGGCCAAGGAATCGCCGCTGTTCGGCACGCCGAACTTCATCTGCACCCCGCACCTGGGCGCTTCGACCAACGAAGCGCAGGTCAACGTGGCGTTGCAGGTGGCCGAGCAGATGAGCGACTATCTCGTCAACGGCGGCGTGACCAACGCGCTCAACGTGCCGTCGCTCAGCGCCGAGGAAGCGCCGAAGCTGAAGCCCTACATGGCGTTGGCGGAAAGCCTCGGCTCGCTGGTCGGCCAGCTCACCACCGGCTCTCTCCCGCGCATCTCGATCCACACCGAAGGCGCGGCGACCGAGCTGAATATCAAGCCGATGGTCGCGGCGGTGCTGGCAGGCTTCCTGCGCCAGCAGTCCGACACGGTGAACATGGTCAACGCGCCGTTCCTGGCCAAGGAGCGCGGCATCGAAGTGCGCGAGGTCAGGACCGAGCGCGAGGGCGACTACCACACGCTGATCCGCGTCTCGGTGAAGACCGAGGCGGGCGAGCGCTCGGTCGCCGGCACCCTGTTCAACAACCGGGAGCCGCGCCTGGTCGAGCTGTTCGGCATCAAGGTGGAGGCGGAGCTGACCGGCCACATGATGTACATCGTCAACGAGGACGCCCCCGGCTTCATCGGCCGCATCGGCACCCTGCTGGGCGAGAACGGCATCAACATCGGCACGTTCAACCTCGGCCGCCGCGAGGCGGGCGGGGAAGCGGTGCTGCTGCTGTCGGTCGACAGCGAAGTGTCCGCCGACGTGCTGGAGAAAGCCCGCGCGCTTCCGGGCGTGATGCGGGTCATGGCGCTGGCGTTCTGACTGGTATCGGATACCCTTGCAAAACCTCGCCACCCCCGCGAAAGCGGGGGCGGTCGAGCGCTACGCGCGCCTTGTTTGTTCGCTGGGTTCCCGCTTGCGCGGGAATGACGAAGTGAGGGTAGTGCAGCCGCGATGATCGATCCCGCCGCCGACCTGTTGCCCGAAGGGCTGGAGGACCGCCTGCCGCAAAGCACGGCGGCGGCGGCGCGGATCGAGCGCGCGGTGCTGCGCGTGCTCGACGATCACGGGTACGACCGGGTGCGCCCGCCGCTGATCGAATTCATGCAGTCGATGGCGCGGCGGATGGACGGGGTGAAGACCCGTCGCCTGTTCCGCTTCGTCGATCCCAAGAGTCTGCGCACGCTGGCGCTGCGCTCCGACATGACCCCGCAGGTCGGCCGCATTGCCGCCACGGGGCTGGCGGACAAGCCGCGCCCCTTGCGCCTGTGCTACGCCGGGCAGGTCGTGCGCATCGCGGGCCACCAGTTGGAGCCCCGGCGCGAGGATCTGCAACTGGGCGCCGAACTGGTCGGCAGCGACAGCGCCGCGGCCGCAGGCGAGATCGTCGAACTGGCGATCGCCGCGCTCGAAGCCGCCGGCGCGACGGGCATTTCGGTCGATTTCACCTTGCCCGACCTTGTCGATACGCTCGCCGCCGGGGAGCTGCCCCTGGCGGCCGGACAGGTGGAGGCGGTGCGCCGCGAACTCGACGCCAAGGACGCGGGCGGGCTGCGCGACGCGGGCGGAGAAGCCTACCTGCCGCTGCTCTACGCAGCGGGGCCGGTGCCCGAGGCGATAGAGAAGCTGGCCGCGCTCGACAGTGGCGGCGCGCTCGCCACGCGGATAGAGGCCTTGCGGCGGATCGCCGCGCGGGCGGAAGGGCGCGCGCGGCTGACGCTCGATCCCACCGAGCGCCACGGCTTCGAATACCAGACCTGGTTCGGCTTCACCGTCTATGCCGAAGGGGTGCGCGGCGCGCTGGGCCGGGGCGGCACCTATCGCATTCACGGCACGGAGGAAGCCGCGACCGGATTCTCGCTCTATCCCGAGAATCTGGTCGATGCGGTCAAGGCGGACGAGCCGCTGCGCGAGGCAGTGTTCCTGCCGCTCGGCCACGATCCCGCCGTCGCGGCGCGGCTGCGCGCCGAAGGCTGGCGCACCGTGGCCGCGCTGGACGAGGCCGACGATGCCGCGCGGCTGGGCTGCGCCTACATTATGGAAGGCGGCGAGCCCAAGCCGCTCGGCTAAGCCTGTCCGCAAGAGATTGAATCTCCCGATCGGGGGAGGGCTTCTTCGGCTCAACCTGCACCGGCAAGGCTTCAGCCTTCGTCGGCGGCGATTTCCGGTTCCGGGCGGTGCAGCCGCAGCCTGGTGACGTGCGTCTCGTCGCCGGCGGTGACTTCGATGCACCACCCGCTCGGATGATGCAGCACCGCGCCGACCTGGGGCACGCGCTCGGCGAGGACGAAGGCCAGCCCGCCGAGGGTGCCGACGGATTCCTCGACTTCGGCGATGCGCGGATCGCCGACCGTTTCGGCGACGTCGTCGAGCTCGGCGCGGGCGTCGGCGTCCCACATGCCTTCGCCAATCGGCACGACCAGATCCACCGGGGCCTCGTCATGCTCGTCCTCGATGTCGCCGACGATTTCCTCGACCAGATCCTCGATGGTGATGATGCCGTCGGTGCCGGAAAACTCGTCGACCACGATGGCGAGGTGCATCCGCCGGGCGCGCATGTCGGCCAGCACGTCGAGCGCGCCGCGCGCCTGCGGCACGTAGAGCGGCTGGCGCATCAGCACCGTCCAGTCGGCCGGCAGCGGCTTGCCGTTGGCGAGGAACGGGAACACGTCCTTGATGTGGATCATGCCGATCACCCGGTCGAGCGTGTCGCGATAGACCGGCACGCGCGAATGGCCATGCTCCGCGAACAGCGCGACCAGTTCGTCCCAGCTGGCGCCGGCGGAAATGGCGACGATCTCGCCGCGCGGGATCGCCACGTCGTCCGCATCGTGCTCGCTGAAATGGAGCAGGTTGCGCAGCATCGTGACTTCGAGCGGCGAGAGGTCGCCCTTGACCGGCCGCTCCTCCCCGCTGGCCTGCTCCTCGACGTGTTCGTCGATCGCTTCCTCGATCTGCGCGCGGAGCGTGGTTTCTCCTTCTTCCTCGAAGAAATTGCGGATCGCGTTCCACAGTCCGCGCTTACTGTCCGCGTCTCCGTTGCTGGAGTCGCCGGGTCTGGAATCGTCGGGCATCGCCCTGCTGCTTTCCCCTTAAAGTGCGTTGCCGGACCCATATGGGTCAGCAATTCCGCAAATCGCAAGCGCCTTTATTTCGAGCGCTTCCATGGCATCGGCCTCGGCGGCCGAAATTTCGTGATCGTGCCCCGCCAGATGGAGCAGACCGTGAACGATCAGATGGGCGGCATGATCGACCAGCGGAACGCCCTTTTCCGCCGCTTCGCGGGCGCAGGTCTGATGCGCCAGCGCCACGTCGCCGAGCAGTTCGGGCGGGCCTTCGGGCGCGAGCGTCAGCAGGTCCTCGCGCCCGAGCATCGGGAATGACAGCACGTTGGTCGGCTTGTCGCGCCGGCGCCAGTCGCGGTTCAGCGCGTGGACTTCGGCGTCCGAAGTGAACAGCAGGCTGGCCGAAAGGCGCGGGTTGGCGAGTTCCGGCGCGACCGATTCGGCGGCGGCGGCGGCGCGCATGGCCAGCGCCTCCCACTCGCCCTTGGGCCAGGGTTCCTCGATGGCGATGTCGAGATCCATGTCAGGCCGCCCGGTCGGGCGCGCCCTTCGCGCGCAGCAGGCGTTCGGCGACCTTGTGGCTGAATTCGTTGTCGACGTCGATCGCCAGGCGGCCGTCGGTGGCGATCTGCACCTTGACCGTTTTGCCGAAGCGCTTCGAGACGCGCGCCAGCATCCGCTCCACCGTGAACAGGCGCAGGCGAAAGCCGATCAGGTTGGACAGGCCGAAGGCGGCGATGAAGCGCTTGGGGAACTTGAGGAACTGCCCGCCGCCGCGGAAGATCTCGCCGACCGAGAACGCGTCGCGGTCCTTCATCCAGAACGTGTTGCAGCCGGAAAACTCGCCGTCGCGGAATTGCCAGAAGCGCGGCTGGCCTTCGGGATGGGCGGCGAGAATATCCTCCTTGCGGGCGAACATCGCCGCCCCGTCGGCCCGTTCGGCCAGCGCGAAGGCGTGGAAGCCGCGCAGGGCGTCGGGCGTCATCAGCACGTTGTCGCCGGTGGTGATGAGCAGCGGATACGACACCGCGCCCGCCGCCGCGATCACGCTTTCGAGCAGATTGTGCGCCGAGGGCGCGACGGTGAGGCGGCCGGCGTCGAAGAACCGCTGCGCCTCCGGCTCGCTGTCGAGCGCGGCGGGATCGTTGATCGAGACGACGATGGGCGCGTCGGGAAAGGCGGCGTCGACCGCGTCGAACACGTAACCGATCAACGGCCGCCCGAGCAGCGGGACGAGGCACTTGTGCGCGACGCCATGCTTCGCGGCGAGCGGATCGACCCGGCCGAGCCGCTGGCCGGCGAGAATCAGGATGGTGGGGCTGGGCTGCGTAGCCATCTGTGCCAATCGAATCGCGTGAAGGAACCCGAGGCCCCTTAGCCGTCATTGCCTTCGTAGGCTTCGACAATCCGCCCGACGATGGGATGGCGCACGACGTCGGCGGCGGTGAAGCGCGTCACGGCGATGCCTTCCACGCCTTCCAGTCGCTCCACCGCGTCCTTCAGTCCGCTGTGCGAATCGCCGCCGGGGATGTCGACCTGCCGGGGATCGCCGCAGACCACCATGCGGCTGTTCTGGCCGAAGCGGGTGAGGAACATCTTCATCTGTTCGCGGGTGGTGTTCTGCGCCTCGTCGAGGATAACGAAGGCGTCGGAGAGCGTGCGGCCGCGCATGAAGGCGATCGGGGCGATCTCGATCTCGCCGCTGGCGATGCGCCGGTCCACCTGCTCGGGCGGCATGCAGTCGTAGAGCGCGTCGTAGAGCGGGCGCAGGTAGGGATCGACCTTGTCCTTCATGTCGCCGGGCAGGAAGCCGAGCTTTTCGCCCGCCTCGACCGCCGGACGGCTGAGGATCAGGCGCTGGATGCTGCCGGTCATCAACTGGCTGACCGCCTGGGCGACCGCGAGATAGGTCTTGCCGGTGCCGGCGGGCCCGAGCGCGAAGATGATGTCGCGGCTGGCGAGCTGGCGCATGTAGTCGGCCTGCATCGCCGTGCGCGGGACGATCGTCTTGCGCCGGGTGCGGATCATGATCGGCGGCGCATCGGCATCGCCGGTGATGATGCCGTCGAGAGTGGGTTCGTTGGACAGCGCGATCAGCGCTTCGATGGCGCCGGCATCCAGCTCCTGGCCCGCGAGCAGCCGCTGGTGCATGGCCAGCAGGACTTCGCGGGCGCGGGCCACGTCGTCCTCCGCGCCTTCGATAAGCACCCTGTCGCCGCGCGCGGCGATCAGCACGCCGAGCCGGTTTTCAATCCGCACCAGATTGGCGTCGAACTCGCCGAACAGGGCGCCGAGCATGGCCTGGTCGTCGAACCTGACCTCAACCCTCGCGCGGCGGGCGGCGTCGCGGCGATCTTCGGGGTGGGCGAGCGCCGATGCGTGATCGACGCGATGGGACTTGCGGGCCATGCGCTCCTTTCGACCTGTCAGCCGAAATGTAGGCGCGGCGGCGAGGGGCGCAAGCCGGGAGGCCGCGCATGGCGGTGGAAAGTCACCGGACTGTCGCAATCAGGCCGCGACCGGCTCCAGCAGACGGGCGGAAACGGAATTGGGGCCGGCCTGTTCGAGAGCGACCTCGACGATGTCGCCGATGGCCGCCTCGCCTTCGAAGAACACCGATTGCAGCCAGGGGGACTTGCCGAGCCACTGGCCTTGCCTTTTGCCGCGCCGTTCGACCAGCACCCGGCAGCGCTTGCCGAGGCTGGCGCGGTTGAAGGCGAGTTGATCGCGGTTGAGCGCGGCCTGGAGACGCTGGAGCCGTTCGTCCATCACCTCGCGCGGGATCTGCCCGTCCATCGCGGCGGCGGGGGTGCCGGGGCGGGGGGAGTACTTGAAGCTGAACGCCTGGGCATAACCGACCGCGTCGACGAGGCGCAGGGTGTCGGCGAACTCGGCCTCGGTTTCGCCGGGGAAGCCGACGATGAAATCGCCGCTCAGCGCGATGTCGGGGCGGGCCTGGCGGAAGCGGTCGAGCAGCCTAAGGTAGCTGTCCGCAGTGTGGCTGCGGTTCATCGCCTTGAGCACCCGGTCGCTGCCGCTCTGCACCGGGAGGTGGAGGAAGGGCATCAGCTTTTCGACCTCGAAGTGGACACGGATCAGGCCTTCGGAAACGTCGTTCGGATGGCTGGTCGTGTAGCGAATCCGCTGTAATTCCGGGATCTTCGCGAGCGCTCTTATCAGGCCGTCGAGGCCGAGCGTGTCACCTTTGCCATCGCCGCCGCGCCATGCGTTGACGTTCTGGCCGAGCAGCGTGATCTCGCGCGCGCCGTGTTCCACTAGCTTTTCCGCTTCGCGCAGCAGATCGTCGAACGGACGCGAGATTTCGGCGCCGCGGGTATAGGGGACGACGCAGTAGGTGCAGAACTTGTCGCACCCTTCCTGCACCGTCAGGAACGCGCTCGGCCCGACCTTGCGCCGCGCGGGCAAGGCGGCGAACTTGGCGTCGGGCGGCATGTCGGTATCGACCGTGCGGCCGCCCTTGGCCGATTGCGCGATCATTTCCGGCAAACGGTGATAGGCCTGCGGGCCGACCACGACCGACACCGCGGGGGCGCGGGCCATGATCTCCTCGCCCTCCGCCTGCGCCACGCAGCCGGCGACGGCGATCATCGGCGGCTTGCCGCCCGGTCCCATGGCCCCCGCCTTCACCAGCCGGCCGATGTCCGAATAGACCTTCTCCGCCGCCTTTTCGCGAATGTGGCAGGTGTTGAGCACGACGAGGTCCGCATCCTCGCCTTCGGGCGCGGCGGTCATGCCCTGTTCGCCCAGCAGTTCGGCCATGCGCTCGCCGTCGTAGACGTTCATCTGGCAGCCGAAGCTCTTGACCCTGAAGGTCCGGGGAGGCGCGCCGTGCGACATGGGCCGCGCCTGTAGGGCAATCCGGCGGGAGGTTAAAGGCCCAGCGCTCGCGCGATCGCCTCCTGCGCCGCCTGCGCCATGGCCTTGCGTCCGGCGAGTTGCGGCCCGGCGAGCGGCTCCAGGAAGCGCACGGTGAGCCGCACCGGACGCGTGCGGGCGAGGATGCGGCGCACGTTGGCCGCGCCTGGTTCGCCGTCGGACCAGGCGATTTCGGCCGCGTCGCGGTAGGCCAGCGCGACCGGCTGGACGACGATGTTGTCGTCCGCGCCCTCGACCGCGGAGAGCAGCGCGCTCTTGAACGGCAGGCCCGCGCCGTTGGAGGTGGTGCCTTCGAGGAAGATCGCCAGCGGCTGTTCGCGCAGCGCCTCGCGCACCTGTTCCACCTGGCGGTTCACGGTGCCGCGGCGGTCGCGGGTGACGAACACGGTGTCGTTCTGTTCGCATAGCCAGCGCAGGAAACGATGCCCGCGCAACCCGCCATGAGCGACGAAGGCGGCGCGCGCCACGCCGGCGAGAGCGAGAATGTCGAGCCAGCTCACATGGTTGGGAAGCAGCAGCAGCGTGCCGGGGGCCGGGCGGCCTTCCACCCGCACGCGCAGGCCCGCGAGCCGGCCAATGATCGCGAGGAACCGGGGCGGCATCGCGTCACGCCGGCCGAAAGCGGAAAGGAGCGCGTGGAAAGGAACCAGCAGGGCGAATACGAGGAGCATCGCCGCCACCCGTCCGCCGACGAGCAGCCAGCGCCAGCCGAGGCCGCGCGCCTCAGTCCTCGCGGTCGATGCGGACGCCGTAAAGCTCCATCCGATGGTCGACGAGCCGGTAGCCGAGCTTTTCGGCGATGACCTTTTGCAGCGCCTCCAGCTCCGGATCGACGAATTCGAGAACCTTGCCGGTTTCGACGTCGATCAGGTGATCGTGATGCGCTTCGGGCGCGGCCTCGTAGCGCGCGCGGCCGTCGCCGAAATCGTGCCGGTCGAGAATCCCGGCTTCCTCGAACAGGCGCACGGTGCGGTAGACCGTGGCGATCGAGATCTTGGGATCGATCGCCGACGCGCGCCGGTGGAGCGCTTCGACGTCGGGATGGTCCTCGGCTTCGGACAGCACGCGGGCGATCACCCGCCGCTGCTCGGTAATACGCAGGCCGCGCTCTGCGCAAAGGGCTTCAAGATCGATCGGTTGGTGCAACGTCTGTCCCGCAAAAAACAAATCGCCCCGCTGCTTATGGAAGCGGCGGGGCGATTCTTCAACCTCAAGCCGATGTCAGTCGGCCTTCTTGCGGCCGCGGCGCTGGCCGGGCTTGCGGCCCAGGCCGATTTCCTTGGCGAGCGCGCGCCGCTTTTCGGCATATTCGGGCGCGACCATCGGATAGTCGGCGGGCAAGCCCCAGCGCTTGCGGTAATCGTCCGGCGTCATGCCGTAAGCGGTCATCAGGTGACGCTTGAGCATCTTGAGCTTCTTGCCGTCCTCAAGACAGACGATGTAGTCCGGCTTCACCGAGGCGCGGATGGAAACTGCGGGTTCCGGCCGCTCTTCTTCCGGTTCCGAGGCGCCGAGAGAGGCGAGGGCGCCGTAAACGTTGCGAATGAGCGCCGGCACTTCGTCCACCGAAACGCTGTTGTTGCTTACGTGAGCGGCGACAACGTCGGAAGTCAGTGTAATCAAAGTTTCGGCCATGTCGTTTTCGATTGTAGCCATGGTTTCCTCGGGTTGTTGGTGCGACGCCTTTTGCGAGCAGTTCTTAACGACTAGCTGCAACTGAAACCGTCTTGCGCGCGCCCGGAATGTTTTTCAAGGGGCTGAATTGTCTATTATGAGATTGATAGCGCTAACGTAATGGCGTCGATGGGCTTTCCCGTTCCCCGCGTATAGTATTCGCGTCGTCTGCCGATTTCATGAAAGCCACTTCTTCGATAAAGCGACTGCGCCTCGTTCCCGTCGCGCATTTCGAGGAACAGGCGCTTTGCGCCTCGCGCGCGCGCGGCTTCGACGAAGCGGGCGAGCAAGGCGCCGCCGACGCCCTTGCCGCGCCATTGCGGGTGTACTGCGAGCAGGAGCAGTTCCTCCTCGTCCGCCGCGCCGCGCGACAGGGCGAAGCCGGCGGCGGCCGCGCCTTCCGCCGGCATCGCGCCCCCGGCGTCCGCCAGCAGGAGGTGCGTTCCGGGAAATGTCAGCGCATCTTCGATCTGGCGGCGGGTCCAGGCCTCGCCATAGGCCGGGTCGAAGGCGGCCTCCATCACCGCCATGACGCGGTCGATGTCGTCGATCATCCGGGCAGCCTTGCATCCGGCGGGCGGCCGTAAAGCGGGGCGAGGTCGGCCGTGAGCAATGCGGCGGGCAGCAAGCCCGCGCGGCGCGCATCGGGCAGGAGCGGCAGAGCCTCGCCATGTCCGCGCAAGGCGACGAGCGCTTCCGCCTGGCTGCCGACGACTGCGCGATGGCGGGCGGCGCGCGCCGCTTCGTCCGGCCGCAGCGAAGCGTGGCGGCCCTCCGCCGTCCCGGTTGCCGCGAAGTCCTGCACGAACCATTCCCCGTGGCCGCCGGTCATGCACACGGTCACCGGGCCGGGCCGCATGTCCCGCCCCATGGCGGCGACCAGCGACAGCGTGGGATAGCCGAGCACCTCGGCGCGCCAGGCAAGGCCGAGCGCGCGCGCGGCGGCGAGGCCGATGCGCACGCCGGTGAAGCTGCCGGGACCGAGCGAGACCACGATCCGGCCGGCGCGCCCCTTGTCGGGCAGGGCGGCGATCATCGGCACAAGCCGCTCGGCATGGCCGCGCCCGATGACTTCGCATGCGCCGGCGACAAGCGCCCCGTCTTCGAACAGGGCGGCCGAACAGGCTTCGGTCGCGCTATCGATGGCGAGCGTGCGCATGGGGAACGGCTACAGGATGCGGTTGAAAGTGTCGAAGTCCGGCCGCGGGCTGCGCGGGTGCAGCGTCGAGCGGTCGCCATAGCCGATCGAGCAGATGAAGTTCGATTTCCAGTTCGGCCGGTCGGCGAAGAACTCCGCGTCGACCGCAGCGTTGTCGAAACCGGACATCGGCCCGCAGTCGAGCCCCAGCGCGCGCGCCGCGAGGATCATGTAGGCCCCCTGAAGCGCGGAATTGCGGAACGCGCTTTCGCGGCGCTTGTCCGCATCGCCGCTGAACCAGCTGCGCGCATCGGTGTGCGGGAACAGCCACGGCAACTGTTCGTGAAATTCGGTGTCCATCGCCACGATCGCACAGACCGGCGCGGTGCGGATCTTGTGGTGATTTCCGGGCGAGGCGTGGGCGACCAGCCGTTCCTTCGCCTCCGCCGACTTGCACCACGACACGCGCGCCGGAAGCTGGTTGGCCGACGTGGGCCCCATCCGCATCAGATTCCAGACGGCGTGAAGCTGGTCTTCGGAAACGTCGCGGTCCAGCCAGTAGCTGAAGCTGCGCGCCTCGCGGAACAGCTGGTCCAGCGCGGCGTCCGACAGAGGATCCGACATAGTTTTTCCCCCGGCGGTCAGGCGGCGCGGACTTCGGTCACCTCGGGCACGTAGTGCTTGAGCAGGTTTTCGATGCCGTGCTTGAGCGTGGCGGTGGAACTGGGGCAGCCGGAGCACGCGCCCTGCATCGCCAGGTAGACGACGCCGCCGCGAAAACCGCGATAGCGGATATCGCCGCCGTCGTTGGCCACCGCCGGGCGGACGCGCGTTTCGATCAGTTCCTTGATCTGTTCGACCACATCGGCATCGGCGGGATCGTCGCCGATGTCTTCCTCCGCCTCCTCGGCCGGGACCGCGAAGCCGCTGGCGTCGCCGCCTGCGAACAGCGGCGCGCCGCTGATGAAGTGATCGAGAAGAACCGCGGCGATCTGCGGCTTCAGCACCGTCCACTCGACGCCGGGGGCCGCGGTGACGGAGACGAAGTCGCCCCCGAAGAACACGCCGGTCACTTCTCCGGTGTCGAACAGGGCCTGCGCCAGCGGCGATGCTTCCGCGTCCTCCGGCGAGGCGAAATCGCGCGTGCCGGAAGGCATCACCTGCTGGCCCGGCAGGAACTTGAGCGTGGCCGGATTGGGCGTGGTTTCGGTTTCGATGAACATGGCGCGAATGTAGGGTGCGGCCTGCGCGCCCGCAAGCGCGGGCCGTCCGTTTCGGTTGCCGCATTCACTATCCCTTCAGGACGGGACCGCCTATTGCCGCTGTCATGACATGGTCCCTACGCGCGCTGCGCGTTCTCGCCCCGCTGATCCTGCTTGTTCCGGCGCCGGGCGCCGCACAGCAAGCCGTCGACACCAAGACTGCCGCAACGGCGCCGCCGCGGCCCGTTCCGCAGTATGCGCAGCCGGACGATCCGTGGATCTATCGCGGGACCGACATCCCGGTCGACGAGCAGTGGCTGTTCGGCGAGATGCCCAACGGCCTGCGCTATGCGGTGCGGCAGAACGGCGTGCCGCCGGGGCAGGTTTCGATCCGGGTCCGGATCGACGCCGGATCGCTGCACGAGCGCGACAAGGAGCGCGGCTTCGCCCACCTGGTCGAGCACCTGACCTTCCGCCAGTCGCGCGATCTGGGAGTGGGCGAGGCGATCCCCTATTTCCAGCGGCTCGGCGCGAGCCTCGGCAACGACACCAACGCCGTCACCAGCCCGACGCACACGGTGTACCAGCTCGACCTGCCCAACGCGAACGCGACGACGCTCGACCAGAGCATGCGCCTGCTGTCGGGCATGATCCGTGAGCCGACGCTCAGCGCTTCCAACATCGCCACCGAGGTGCCGATCGTGCTGGCCGAACGGCGCGAGCGTAACGGGCCGCAGCAACGCATCACCGAAGCGACGCGCGAGCTGTTCTTCGCCGGGCAGCGGCTGGCGGAGCGCAGCCCGATCGGCACGGTCGAAACCTTGCAGGGCGCGACCGCGGAATCGGTGCAGGCGTTCCACCGGCGGTGGTATCGGCCGGAGAATGCCGTGATTGCCGTGGTCGGCGATGCCGATCCGCTTCTCCTCGCAGCCCTGGTCGAGCGCTATTTCGGCGACTGGAAGGTATCCGGAAAGCCGGAGCCGGAGCCGGACTTCGGCGATCCGCAAGCGCCGCGCGGAGTCGATCCCGACAATCCGCTCGGCGAAGTGAGAGTCGTGGTCGAGCCGGGCCAGCCGCGCCAGCTGACATATGCGATCCTGCGGCCGTGGCAGGAGGTGACCGACAATCTCGAATACAATCGCGGTCTGCTGATCGATTCGATTTCCGAGGCGATCGTCAACCGCCGGCTGGAAACGCGCGCCCGTGGCGGGGGAAGCTTCCTTTACGCCGCCGTCGAGACCGACAAGCCGAGCCGTTCGGCCTATGGAACCTATGTCGCCTTCGCGCCGCTCGGCGAGGACTGGGAGACGCCGCTGGCGGAAGTGCGCGGCGTGATCGCGGATGCGCTGGCCCATCCGCCGAGCCAGGCGGAAATCGACCGCGAACTGGCGGCTTACGATGTGATCTTCGCCAACATGGTGGAGCAGAGCCGCATCCAGGCCGGTTCGCAACTGGCCGACGACATCGTCAACGCGGTCGACATCCGCGAGGCCGTCGCCTCGCCGGAAACGATCCTCGAGGTGTTCCGCGCGATGCGCGACCGCTTCACGCCCGAGGCGATTCACGAACATACCAGGGCGCTCTTTTCGGGCGACGTCATCCGCGCCATGCTGCTGACGCCGGCGCCTGACGAAGCGGCACCGGCCGAACTGCGCACGGCGATGCTGGCCGAAGCCGATGCCGACGACGCCGCGCGCGGATCGGGCGAGGCGATCGTGTTTTCCGACCTGCCGCCGATCGGCGCGCCGGCTTCGCCGACGCTCAGCGAACCGCTCGGCGCCTTCGCCGGGCCCTATCTGACCGATGTCGAGAAGCTGACTTTCGCCAATGGCGCGCGCGCCCTGCTGTGGCCGACCGACAACGAGCCGGGGCGCGCCACGGTCCGGGTCAGGTTCGGCAACGGGCTCCAGGCCTTCTCGCGCGAGGAGGCGCCTTATGTCGACCTCGGCCAGATCGCGCTGATGAGCACCGGCATGGGCCCGCTCGACCAGAACGACCTCGACCGCATCACGGCGGGGCGCAAGCTCGGCCTGCGATTCCATCTCGAGGAAGGCGCGTTCGTGTTCGAAGGACTGACGCGCGCCGAGGACGTGGCCGACCAGCTCTATCTGTTCGCCGCCAAGCTGGCGATGCCGCGCTGGGATGCCGGCCCGATCGAGCGCGCCAAGGCCAGCGCGCTGCTCGCTTACGACAGCTATGCCGGCAATCCCAACGGGGTGCTCAATCGCGATCTCCAGTGGCTGGTTCACGGCCGGGATCCGCGTTTCGGCACGCCTTCGCCCGACGCGATGCGCCAGACCACGCCCGAAGGCTTCGCCGAAGTGTGGTCGCGCGTGCTGGCCGAAGGGCCGGTGGAAGTGAGCGTGTTCGGCGACTTCAACCGCGAGGCGGTGGTCGAGGCGCTGTCGCGCACATTCGGCGCGCTGGCGCCGCGCGAGCCGGCCGCCCCGGCGGCGGATGCGCTGGGCGGGTTCCCGCAGGCGAACGACGAACCGCTGGTGGTGCATCACAGCGGCAGCCCCGACCAGGCGGCGGCGGTGATCGCGTGGCCCACGGGCGGCGGTTCCGCCGCGCTGCCCGAAAGCCGCAAGCTCGAAGTGCTGGCCGAAGTGTTCTCGAACAGGCTGCTCGACGCGCTGCGCGAACAGGCGGGGACGAGCTATTCGCCCTATGTCGGATCGACCTGGCCGCTCGACCGGCCCGCGGGCGGCAATATCCTGGCCCTGGCGCAGTTGCCGCCGGAACAGGTGCCGGCGTTCTTCACCGCCGCCGATGCGATCGCCGCCGATCTTGCCGCCAACGGCCCGAGCGCCGACGAGCTGGCGCGGGTCACGGAACCGATGCGCCAGCTGCTGCAACGGATGGCGACCGGGCATACGTTCTGGCTCAACCAGCTCCAGGGATCGAGCTTCGATGCCAACCGCCTTGCCGGGCTTTCTACGCTGATGGGCGACTACACGCGCGTGACCCCGGCCGAGATGCAGACCCTGGCCGCCCGCTATCTGGGCGGGCACGGCGGCTGGCGCGCGGCGATCCTGCCCGATCAACAGACCGGGCTCGGTGGGGGACGTTGACTCACTGGTAGATGCTGAAACGATAACCCATGTAACATTTGCGCCCTGCCTGCCGTGGGAGTAGGGGCGCGACCCGACCGACACCTGGAATTCGATGTGGCTAAGAACTGGACACCCGACGGCTGGAAGAATCACGAGGCGAAGCACCTGCCCGTGTACGAGGACGCCGTAGAGCTCGCGCGGGCCGAGGCGACGCTGGGCAATTTCCCGCCGCTGGTGTTCGCCGGCGAGGCGCGCGCGCTCAAGGGACAGCTTGCCGAAGTCGTCGAAGGGCGCGGGTTCCTGCTCCAGGGCGGCGATTGCGCCGAAAGCTTCGCCGAGTTCCATCCCGACACCATCCGCGACACGTTCCGCGTGCTGTTGCAGATGGCGGTGGTGCTGACGTTCGCCAGCAAGCTGCCGGTGGTGAAAGTCGGGCGCATGGCCGGACAGTTCGCCAAGCCGCGCAGTTCGCCCACTGAAACGCAGGGCGACGTCACCTTGCCGAGCTACCTTGGCGACATCATCAACGGCATCGAGTTCTCCGGGGAAAGCCGCGCCAACGACCCGGTGCGGATGCTGCGCGCCTACAGCCAGGCGGCCGCCACGCTGAACCTGCTGCGCGCCTTCGCCGGCGGCGGCTACGCCAACCTGCGTCAGGTCCACCAGTGGACGCTCGACTTCATGGGCCGCAGTCCGTGGGCCGACCGGTTCAAGGACGTGGCCGACAGGATCGGCGAAGCGCTCGACTTCATGGAGGCCTGCGGAGTCGATCCGGAAACGGTGCCGCAGCTCAAGTCGACCAATTTCTACACCAGCCACGAAGCGCTGCTGCTGCCTTACGAACAGGCCCTGACGCGGCAGGATTCGCTGACCGGACAGTGGTACGACACCAGCGCCCACATGCTGTGGATCGGCGACCGCACGCGGTTTGCCGGCAGCGCGCATGTCGAATTCCTGCGCGGGGTCGGCAATCCGATCGGGATGAAGTGCGGCCCGAGCCTGGAGCCGGACGCGCTGCTGGGCCTGCTCGACACGCTGAATCCGGCGCGCGAGGCGGGGCGGATCACGCTCATCAGCCGCTTCGGCCACGACAAGGTGGAAGCCGGGCTGCCGAAGCTGGTGCGCGCGGTGAAGCGCGAAGGCCACCCGGTGGTGTGGAGCTGCGACCCGATGCACGGCAACGTGGTCAAGGCGGACAGCGGCTTCAAGACCCGTCCGTTCGACCGCATCCTACAGGAAGTGAAGGGCTTCTTCGCCGTTCACCGGGCCGAGGGGACGCATGCCGGCGGCATCCACGTGGAAATGACCGGGCAGGACGTGACCGAATGCACCGGCGGCGCGGTGGCGATCACCGACGCGGGGCTGGCCGATCGCTATCACACGCATTGCGATCCGCGCCTCAACGCGGCGCAATCGCTGGAGCTGGCGTTCCTGCTGGCGGAAATGCTCAACCTCGAGATCACCGAGCGCCATCGCCACGCCGCGTAATCCTACGGGATGATTCATCTCGCGTTTGAAGGATTCGCTTAACCTCGCCGTCCTATGCGGAACCCCGGAAAAAGGGGACGCATGTGATCCGGCTCGAACATATTCGCGGCCCGGTTCTCGCGGCGGCGCTGTGGTTCGCCTGCGCGCTCCTGTCGTTGCGCCTGGAGGCCGCCACCGACGCCAAGTTGCTGATCTGGATACCCAGCGCGATCGCGGTGGCCAGTCTCTACGCCACGCCGGAGCGTCGCTGGCCGCTGGTCGTCGCCGCGCTCGGCGTAGCGCAAGTCGCCATCGGGCTGATAGCGGTCGGTTCGCTGGCGATGGCGGCGGGCTTCGCGCTCGCCAATACGATCGAAGCGGTGATCTGCGCCGGCCTGGGGGTGAAAGTGCTGGGCGGGCGCGGGCGCGGACCGCAGAGCTTCACCGACATCGTGTCGCTGTTCGCGATTGCCGTGACCGGCTGCGCGGCGGGGGCCTTGATCGCCCTGCCGTTCCGTCCCGATGCCGGCGCGGCGGAATTCCTGAAATGGTTTCTCGGCACGGTTCTCGCGGTGCTCGCGGCCACCCCGGTGCTGCTCTACTTGCGCCAGTGGCTGGGATTCGGCGACCAGAACGTCCGCTTCTGGGTCAAGGAACGCAATCGCGGATTCCTGCTGACGACCGCCGCGCTGTTCACACTTGCCGTAGCCGTCTTCGCGCTGCCGCACGCCGCGCTGCTGCCGACGCTGTTCGTCGCCATCGTCTTCGCCGTCATCCGTTACGGGCAGCTTGCCGCGGCGAGCGGGGTCATCGCCTACGCCGCTGCGGGGACGCTCGCCAGCCTGGGCGGTGAAAACCCCGCGCCCTACCTCGGCGCGGACCGCGAGACGGCTGCACTGGCGCTCGGCGCGCTGATGGTGCTGATGCTGGCCAGCGCGCTGCCGATCGCCGCGATGCTGATGATCCGCGACCGTCTGGAGGCGCAACTGCGCGAACAGAACGCGGAATTGCACGACAACCTGACGATCCTCAACCTTGCCGAATCGCTCGCCGGTATCGGCAGGTGGCGCTACGACCTGCGCACTGGCGCGCAGCAGTGGTCGCCGCTGATGCTGGAACTGAACGGCCTGTCGCGCGATCTGGCGCCCGATCCCGGTAATATCCGCGACCTGCTGCCCGATGGCGGGGAAGAGCTGTTCGGAGCGCTGTCCGCCCATCGCCAGAGCCTGGAGCCCTACAGCTTCGAGTATCGCATCCGCATGCCGGACGAGAGCGAGCGAATGCTGCGCATCCACGTCACCAACGAATTCGACGACAATGGCGAGCGCTCGGCGCTGTTCGCCGTCGCGATCGACGTGACCGACCAGGTGCAGCGCGAGGAGGCCCTCCACCGCGCCCGCCAGCGCGCCATCGGCCTTGCAGCCGAGGCGCAGAAGCTTGCCAATACCGACCAGCTTACCGGGCTGGCAAACCGGCGCTGCACGCTCGACTGGCTGGAACGGCTGGTGCGCGCTTCGGCGGAAGTGGACGAACCTCTCGCCACGCTGATCTTCGACATCGACCACTTCAAGCTGGTCAACGACACGCGCGGCCACCAGACCGGCGACGAAGTGCTGCGGCGCGTGGCGGCGCTCGCCCGCCGCGAATTGCGGACCGAGGATCTCGTCGGCAGGATCGGCGGAGAGGAGTTCGCCTGCATCCTGCCGGGCGTGTCGGCGGCCGAAGCGCGCTCGCTCGCCGAACGGCTCTGCCGCGCGATCGCAGAGGGCAGCGGAAGCGGGGGGCTGCCGCGGGCAACGATCAGCGTGGGGATGGCGGTGTACCGAAAGGGCGACACTCCCGAACGCCTGCTCGCGCGCGCCGATGCCGCGCTTTACGAAGCCAAGCAGGCCGGGCGCAACCAGGTGAAGCGCGCCGCCTGAACCGCAATTCGGAACATCTTCGGCACAGAAGGCTTGTTCCCGCACAGGGAGCTTCGTTTTGGCCGAACCGCAGCCACGAGACAGGGAAGCGAGCGGGCGCTCGCTCGCCTGCCGCTATTCCGCCACGCGGCGCCTGAGCGAGGCGCTGGCCGAGCCGCTGTCGGAAGCCGATGCGACCCTCCAGTCGATGCCCGACGCATCGCCGGCGAAATGGCATCTGGCGCACACCACCTGGTTCTTCGAAACCTTCCTGCTGCGCGACCGCGCGCCCGGCCATCGCCCGTTCGACGAGCGTTGGGCGTTCCTGTTCAATTCCTATTATGAAGCCGAAGGCGAGCGGCTGGCGCGGCCGCGGCGAGGGATGCTCTCGCGGCCGACGCTGGCCCAGATTCTGGAGTGGCGCGCCCATGTCGACGCGGCCATGGAGCCGCTGCTGTGCAGGGGCGGCGACGAGGCTCTGGTGGAACTCGGCATTGCACATGAGCAGCAGCATCAGGAATTGCTGCTGACCGACATCAAGCACGCGCTGTTCCGGAACCCGCTCGGTCCAGCGATGTGGGAAGCGGTAGAGGGAGCGGGGCGGTCTTCCGAAACGGGCGAGCCGGGGCAGGCGGAATGGCACGAACATCCCGGCGGCATCGCGCGCGTGGGGCACGACGGGGATGGCTTCGCTTTCGACAACGAGGGGCCGCCGCATCGAGTCGTCCTCGAACCGTTCGCGCTGGCGCACCGTCTGGTGACGAACGCGGAATGGGGCGCGTTCGTCGAGGACGGCGGCTATCGCACCGCCTCGCTGTGGCTGTCGGACGGCTGGGACTGGCTCAACCGCAATGGGATCGGTGCGCCGCTCTACTGGCGTGGCGAGGAGCATTTCACGCACACCGGCTGGCGGCCGCGCGATCCGGCCGCGCCCGTGTGCCACGTATCCTATTTCGAAGCCGACGCCTTCGCGAGCTGGGCAGGCGCGCGGCTGCCGACCGAATTCGAGTGGGAGACGATAGCGCAGCGGCACGATCCGGATGGCGGCAACCAGCTCGACGGCGCTGCGCCGCCGCTTCCCGCGGGCGGCGCGTCGCTGTTCGGCGATTGCTGGCAGTTCACCCGCTCGGCCTATCTCCCCTATCCCCGCTTCCGGCCCGCCGCCGGCGCGGTCGGCGAATACAACGGCAAGTTCATGGCCGGGCAATGGGTGTTGAAGGGGGCGAGCTGCGCCACGCCGCGCGGCCATTCGCGCGCCAGCTATCGCAATTTCTTCTATCCCCGGCAGCGCTGGCAGTTCACCGGGCTGCGCCTGGCGAAGGACCTGTGATGGGCGCGCAAGACGGCCTCGCTCTGGTCGAACGCGACGAAGACGGCGTCGACAAGACATTTCGCGCGCAGGTGATCGAGGGGCTGTCGCAGCAGCCCAAGGCGATTCCGGCGCGCTGGCTCTACGACGATCAGGGGTCCGGGCTGTTCGAGGCGATCACGCAATTGCCCGAATACTATCCGACCCGCGCCGAGACCGAGATCCTGGAGCGGCGCGGGGACGACTTTCGCCGTTTGATCGAACCGGGGCGGGCGGTGGTCGAGTTCGGCTCGGGCTCCTCGGTCAAGACGCCGCTGCTGCTCGGCCGCATCGATCCGGCGGCTTATGTCCCGCTGGACATATCGGGCGACTTCCTGCGCGCGGCGGCGGCGGACCTGGCCGGCAGGTTTCCCGGCCTGCCGATCCATCCCGTCGAGGCCGACTTCATGAAGCCGGTCGTGCTGCCGGGCGAAGTGGCCGGGCTGCCCAAGCTCGGCTTCTTCCCCGGCTCGACCATCGGCAACATGGTTGCGCGCACCGCGGTGGACCTGCTGCGTTCGATGCGCGAGACGCTCGGCGCGGATGCGCTGCTGCTGATCGGCATGGACCTGATAAAGGACGTGCCGATGCTGGAGGCTGCTTACGACGATGCGCAAGGCGTGACGGCCGCATTCAACCTCAATCTCGCGCGGCGCATCAACCGCGAGCTGGGCGGCACGCTGCCGCTCGACAAGCTGCGCCATGTCGCGCGCTGGAACGACTGCTACGCGCGGATCGAAATGCATCTGGAAGCGATCGAGCCGATCGCATTCGAGGTGTCGGGGCGCGAATTCTCGCTTGCCGAGGGTGAGACGATCCACACCGAGAACAGCCACAAGTTCGATCGCCGCAGCCAGTACACGCTGCTGCTCGCGGGCGGCTGGACGCCGGTCGAACGGTGGACCGACGCGCAAGAGCGGTTCTCGCTGGTGCTGGCCGAGGCGACGCGGCCGAGGAGCGCGCCATAGGGCGAGCGATTCATCGCAAAGCATGCCGCGTTATCCTATATAGCGGACATGGATTTTGCCCCCGTCTGGGATCAGCTGGCCAACGGCCTGCGAGAGCTGCCGCGATCGGGGCTGCTGCTTGCGGCGATAGGGGCAATGGTGCTTGGCATCGTCGGTTCGATGCTGATGCGGTCCGTGCCGGCGCTGGGGCGGGTGCTGCGGGCGGCGAGCACGCTGGGCCTCGTCGGCATCCTGCTGCTGGTGGTCCTGCAACTGTCGCGGATGGATCCCCGGTTCGATCTCGCCGTTCCCCAGCTCGGTCTGCCGGAACAACTGGTCGAAGGCGGCGAGACGCGGATTCCGCGCGCGCCCGACGGGCACTACTGGCTGCGCGCCGAAGTGAACGGGCGGCCCGCCAATTTTCTCGTCGATACCGGGGCCACGCTGACGGCGGTTTCGGCCGAAACGGCGGCGGAACTGGGGCTGGAGCCGCGTGGAGCGGGACTGCCGGTGCGGATGCAGACCGCCAACGGCACGGTGGCGGCCGAACTCACCACGATCGACGAACTGCGGTTCGGCAACGTGGTCGCACGCGGGCTCGACGCGATCATCGCTCCGGGGCTCGGGCCGACCAACGTGATCGGGATGAACTTCCTGTCGCGGCTCGCTTCGATGCGGCTGGAGGGCGAGACGATGATCCTCGTTCCGAACAACCCCCAGCCGGTGCTGGAGCCGGACTACTGATCGTCCGCCTCAGTCGTTCCAGCCGTAGTGATCGGCGAGTTGCTCTGGCGTCCAGCCGAAGCTGGAGACCTTCGGATCGCTGAGCATCCCGGCGTTCCAGGTCTCGAAGGAATCCTTCAGTTCGGCGAACTTTTCCGGCTGCCGATCCTTGAGATTGCCGCGCTCGCGCGGGTCGGCGATCACGTCGAACAGGTATTCGTTGCCGTTGATCGACAGGTACTTGTAGCGGCCCCGGCGCGCGGCCTTCTGGTCCTTGTTGAAGAAACGCCAGTACAGCGTGCGTTCGGGCAGCGCGCCGCCCATCAGCGCGGGGCGGATGTCGACGCCGTCGCTCGGATAGTCGGGATGCGGCCTGCCGCCGGCGGCGGCGACGAACGTCGGCAGGAAATCCATCGACAGGGCGGGCGTATCGCTCTCGCTGCCCGGCGCGGTGAGGCCCGGCCACTTGACGATGAACGGCACGCGGATGCCGCCTTCGAGCAGTTCGGTCTTGATGCCGGAGAACGGCCAGTTGTCCGAAAAGCGCTCGCCCCCGTTGTCGCTGGTGAAGACGACCACGGTATCCCGGTCGAGCCCGAGTTCGTAGAGCCGCGCGAGCACGCGGCCGACGTTGCGATCGAGCGAGGTGACCATCTCGATATAGGTCTGGAGCGCGCCGCCGTCGTAATGCGCGATCGACAGGCCGGGCAGCCCGGCGAGCCGCTGCGACTCCGCGCGACCTTCGGGCGTGTTGCTGACCCACGGCCAGTGCGGGGCGGTGAAATGGAGGCTGAGGAGGAAAGGCTTGTCCTCCTTCGCCCGGTCTTCGAGGAAGCGGATGCTGCGATCGGCCAGAAGGTCGGTGTAATAGCCGGATTCCTCGATCCGCACTTCGCCGTCCCACAGGTCCGTGGCGTCGCCTATCTTGTGGGTGAAATAGTCCACCCCGCCGCCGCGATTGCCCCAGAATTCGTCGTACCCGCTCTTCAGCGGACCGAATTTCGGCAGGCCGCCGAGGTGCCACTTGCCGATCAGGCCGGTGTGATAACCCTGCTCGCGCAGCAGCGAGGGCAGGGTGGGGTGTTCGGGCGGCAAGCCGAGATCGGGGTTGCCGAGCGGCTCTTCCAGCCCGGCGCGGAGGCGATACTGGTAGCGGCCGGTGATGAGGCCGAAGCGCGTGGCGCTGCACACGGCGCTGTTGGCGTAGCCGTGGGTGAACTTCATCCCCTGCGCAGCGAGTGAATCGAGCGCGGTGGTTTCGTACTCGCGCCGCCCGTAGCAACTGAGATCGGCATAGCCGAGGTCGTCGGCCATGATGAATAGGAAGTTGGGCTTGCGCGGCCGCGGCTGGGCAATGCCCGGACCCGCCGCCGCCAGCGCCGCGGCGCCGAGCGCGCCGGCGAGCGCGGTGCGGCGGGTGAGGTTCGGTCCGGTTGTCCTGTCGGTCATCGTTTGCCTTTCTCCATTCCCAGATAGCCGGCCGCAACAGCCGCGATGGAAACGGCCCGCCCCGAAGTTTCCGCCGGGACGGGCCGTCCGATTTTGACGATGCCGGGGCCGGAGCACCTCGTTCCCGGCATCGCCATCCCCCCAACCCCGGTGTTACATCTTTACTCTCAAGCCCAGCGTGAAGCGGCGCCCGAGCACGTCATGCAGGCCCGGATAGGTCTGCGTTCCCCCTGCGGTGAAGAAGTCGTAGGTCGCAATGACCGGCGGATCCTTGTCGAGCAGGTTGGTGATCGACAGGTACACCTGCGATTCCGTACCAGCGATGTCGAAATCGTAGTTCAGCCGGGCGTCGAGGTAGAAGACGGACGGAATGTCGTTGTCTTCTACCGTAATGCCCGTTGCACCCGCTGTGGCGGGATTCTGGATTCGGCTCTTGCCGATGACTCGGCCGGTGAAGACCGCGTTGAATGGGCCATTGTTGTATGAAACATAACCGGTTCCGCGGAACTTCGGGAAAGTGCCGAAGCCATCGAAGCGCGTCGGCTGCGGATCGAAGTTGTTCGCGGGGGTCGGCGCGCCGGTGTCGGACCGCTCAAGCAGCCAGGTTCCGAACCCACGGACCGAGATACGTTCGTCCCCGCCGCCGAACAGATCGAGATCTGTGGTGTAGCCCAGTTCGGCGTCGACGCCTTCGACCAGCGACTTCGCGACGTTGACGTAGAGGTCGCCGACCAGTTGCAGCAGCGGATAGCCGCCAGCGTCGGTGACATCCGACGCGCTCTCGGTGACGAGCGCGCAGAACGAAGGATCCTGTTCTTCGTAACAGCGCCGCGCCACTTCGGTCACGCCGACCTGGCCGATGGCTCCTTTGACGTCGACCTTGAACCAGTCGAGCGACGCCTGGAAACCGGGCAAGAACGCCGGCTTGAACACGACACCCGCCGTGAACGTGTCGGCCTTTTCGGGCGCCACGGCCGGGTTGCCGCCGGAGAACGTGGTGATGCTGTAGCTGGCGCTACACGCGAGCGTCGGATCTTCGAGCGCGGTGCAGGCGCTTATATCCGCTTGCGAAATGCGCGGATCGGTTACCGTTCCGAGACCGCCGGTCTTGTTGAACCGCTCATTGAGGTTGGCGGCGCGCACGTCGCGCGAGTAAGTGCCGCGCAGGCGCAAGCCATCGACCAGACTGAGATCGAGGCTGCCCTTGTAGGACCAGATCTCGCCCGAACCCTCGTAGTCCGCCCAGCGCCCGGCGAGGTTCAGGCCGGCGCGCTGGCCGTGTCCGGTGTCGAACACCGGGATCAGGGTTTCCGCGAAGAGTTCCTTGACGTCGGCCGAGCCGCGGATGTTCGAGACCTTCGAATACTGCGTTGCGACCGAATTGTTGCAGTCGCCGCCCACGCCGCGCAGCCCCGGCGACTGGCCGGAGCACAGCACCGGGCGTCCCGTGTCGTGATTGGACGTGGGATGCGCCGGATCACGGTTCACCTGATAGATTGAATCCTTGCGGTACGATGCGCCGAACGCGAGCGACAGCGGACCCGCCGGCAAGTTGAAGACATTTCCGGCGAAGCTGAGTTCGGCGAAGTGCTGCTTGAAAGTCGTGATCGCGCGCTTGCCGGGTGTCGAGGTGTAGGAATCGGTGATTCCCAGATCGAATCCGGTGTCGGCGAAATACAGCGGCGTAGTGATGTCCACGCCCGGATCCATTCCCGTCACGTAGTCGATCGCTCCGGGCGATGCGTTGCCGCGGCCGAACAGGTTGAGCGGCTGACACCCTGGGAAATCCGGGCTGTCGAACAGCGTTACACGGCAGACCGGGTTGCCGCTTCCATCATCGACGGCATCGATGGCGGCGTAGATGCGATCGACCCTCAGGCCGAACTGGTCCCACACCTTCTTCGAGTGGCCGTATTGATAATAGCCATCGACCCGCCAGCCATCGAAAAGCCCGCCATTGTTGCTGATCTCGGCCTCGAAGCCGGCCGTGCCGATATTCTGGGTGCTCCATTCCTCGTAGTAGAGGTTGCCGCAGTCCTCGACACTGCACATCCGGAACAGCTGGAAAGACGCGATATCGTTGTCTTCCATCGTTTCCCGGATGCTATCGGGCAGGAAGAAGTTGTCCTGGTAGATTGTCAGAGTGGTCGGGAAGCCGACGAACGATCCGCGGGGGATGGCGTTCTCGAAGTGATGGCTCCGTCCGCGCATATACTGTGCGAACAGTTTGAAGTTGTTGGACACTTCGTAGTCGCCGTAGGCGAACAACGAATAGCGACCCGTGTCGGGCCAGACGTTGCATACTTCGCCGCAAACGATGTCGTCCCCGCTGCCGCCAGAGGTGCGCGAGTCGAAGCCGGCCACCGGTCCGTCGGACGCCGCGCCGAGCTGGTACGGCGCCGTGCCGCCGTCGCGGTTGAACTGGAGGCCGTGTATCGCCGTCCCCGGCGCGTTGATGATGCCGTCGAAGCTGACGCGGGACGAACGGACGTCCGGCCACTCCTCATCGACACCGTCGCCATCGGAATCGAGCAGGCCCCAGCCCCGATACCAATCGCGGCCCTTGTAGTTGAAGATCGGCTGCATCTGGTTGACTTCGGCCGAAAGGAGCAAGTGCCCACGATCGCCGATGCGCGTGCCGTAGGAGATGCTGGCCTCGTAGTTCTCCCCGTCGCCGCGCTGGGTGATGCCTCCCTGGAGGTTGATTTCCAATCCGGTGAAGTTGGTATCCAGCAGGAAGTTGGTCACACCCGCGACGGCGTCCGTCCCGTAAGCTGCGGACGCGCCACCGGTGACGTTCTCCACCCCGCGCAGCATGGCGGCCGGAATGAGATTGATGTCCGCACCGCCGAAGGCGGTCGTCGGCGCGACCCGGCGTCCGTTGAGCAACGTCAGCGTGCGGTTGGTGCCCAGACCGCGCAAGTTGAGGTTGCCGGTGCCGGACCGGGCGAAGAAGCCGGCGTTGCTGTTCGGCGTGTTGTTGTTCACGAAGATCGGCAGCGCGTTCATCGCCTGGATCAGCGTACCGGGATCCATGTTGTCGATTTCCTGGGCGTCCATCGACGTGACCGGGGTCGCCGTATCCATCCCGGACGGAACCGCGAGGCGTGAGCCGGTAACGAGGATTACCTCGCCTTCGCCGGTTCCCCCCTCCGCGCCTTCATCCTGCGCCAGCGCCGGTGTGGCGCAGAGCGCAAGGGCCAGTGCGCTTGCACCGCCCCGCCAGGCTCGCCGATTGCGGGCGCGCGTACCTGTTGAGAAAACTGTCATGATCCCCTCCCTCATTTTTCCCTTGGCGCGCGAAGTCCTCCGCCGGACGCGGGAAAGCAACGCATCGCGAAGTGATGACAGCCGATAATTTTGAAGTTATGGCTGCGAGCGAAACCGATAATGCCCAGCCTGCCTTTCACGCTGCGCCAGCTCGAGATCTTCGAGAGCCTGTGCGCCACGCGCAGCTTCCGCCGCAGCGCGGAAGTGCTGGGAATCTCGCAGGCGTCGGTCAGCAACCAGATGAAGGCGCTGGAAGAACAGCTCGGCCAGCAATTGTTCGCCCGGCGACCGGGGCAGCGGCCGACGCTGACGTCGGGCGGCATGGCGTTTCTGGACGATCTGCGCGCATTCAACGCCGCCGCGCGGGCGCTCGCCGAGCATCGGCGGCCCGATCCGGACAGCGACGAGCGGCAGGTGCGCTACAATGTCCTGGTCGGGCAGGGCCTGCTCGACGGCTATATCAGAGGCAAGCTGGACCGGTTTTTCGCGCAGAATCCGCATATCGAGCTGTCGTTCGAGGCGCGCACGCCGAGCAGTGAGCTGGCGCGCGACATCGAGGACGGACGCTACGATTTCGCGATGATCCACCGCCGCGCGGACCGGTCCGTCGAGCCGCATTTCCGCTCGCTGGCGCTGGTGCGGGGCGGCGTCTACGGCCATCGCAAGTTCGCCGAAGGCAGGCAGTTGCCGCTGCCGTCCGAAGAGGTGAGCGCCCTGCCGTTCATCATGCCGCTGGCGGCGAGCGCGCAGGAGAACGAGATGCTGCGACTGTTCGAGCGCTACGGAATCCGGCCGCGCAACGTCATCGGCCACACCCAGTACTACGACGTGATGGCGGCTATGCTGGAACGCGGCGTGGGCGTCTCTTCGTTCGCCGACACGATCCTGCCGCGCGATATGCGCGAGGAGGTGATCCTGCTCCATCCGCTCGAGGACTGGCGGTTGCTGTGGTATCGCAAGAACCGCGAGGATCCGCGCTGCGATGCGGTGCAGGCGTTCCTGATGTCGGCGGTGTTGCAGGATCCCGATTACCGGACCATTTCGGTCTTTTCCGGGAATGCCGGCTGAGCGTTATCCCGGAAGGCGGATCAGCTCGATCTCGTGGCCTTGCGGGCTGTTCATCATCACCACCTCCACGCCGCCTGCGTCGAAGATGCCGGTAAGCGCTCGCGCGCCGGCGGCGAGCGCGCGGGCGTGGCTGGCTTCGATGTCGTCGCAGATCAGGCCCACGGGGCCGTGGCCGGGGCCCACGCCGCAATCGCGCCCGTCCTTCCACGCGACCAGCAGCAGGTTCGGCCCTGCTTCCTGCCCCGACAGCGCCAGCATGTGTTCGAGAAACGCCTCTTCGTCGAAAGTCTGCGCGATCGCAAAGCCGAAAGCGTCGCGCCAGAACGCCAGCGCCGGCTCCATTTCGGGTACGTTGAGCTTGAAGAAGCCGAGCCTGATCTTTGGCAAATCCATCGATGTCTCCCTGGGCCAGGACCCTGGCGTCAGCTAGCGCGTTCGCCTCGCGCTTTGCAATCCTCGCGGGGCTGGGCCAAAGGCGCATCCGATGATCCGCCGCGCATTGCAGAACACCGGTTGGCTGATGGGAGCGCGCGGGATCAACGCGGTGCTGAGCCTCGGCTATCTGGCGCTGGCGACCCGCGCGCTGGGGCTCGAAGGCTTCGGTCAGTTCATTCTCGTTACCGCGTTCGCGCAGGCGATCGTGGGGCTGGCGTCGTTCCAGACCTGGCAGGCGGTGGTCCGCTGGGGGCAACGCCGAGACACCGTGGACGACGCGGTCGGCTTCGCGCTCGCGCTTGATCTGCTGACGGTGACGGTGGGCGCGATCGGCGCGGCGCTGTTGCTCAACTTCGCCGGGAACTGGCTGCCGGTGCCCGACGCGCTGCGCTGGCACGCGTTCGGACTGACGGTGGTGTCGCTGCTGGCGATCCGCTCGACGCCGACCGGCATCCTGCGCCTCCACGATCGCTACGCGCAGGCCGCCGCGGCGGATTCCGCGACTTCGGTCGTGCGGCTGGCGGGGGCGGTGGTTGTCGCGCTGGCGGCCCCTTCGATCCCCGCGTTCCTGCTGGTCTGGGCGCTGGCGGAGGTGGCGACCGCGGCCGCCTACTGGTTCTACGCGCTCCGGTATCACAAGCCGTCGCTCGCCAGGGCGAGCCTTGCGCGGCTGCCGCGCGCGCAACGCGATGTCTGGAGCTTCGTCATCGGCACGGGCCTTTCGGGCATGTTGCTCGTCGCCTCGCGGCAGTTGATCGTGCTGCTGGTCGGCGCGCTCGGCGGGGCGGCGATGGCGGGTATTTACCGCGTGGCGGCCCAGCTTGGCGAAGGTCTGCTCAAGCTGGCGCAGGCGCTGCTGCGCGCGACATATCCCGAGCTGGTGCGCGATCCCGATGCGGCGCGCCACATCGCCGCGCGAATCGGCAAGATCGCGGCGTTCACCGGCGCCGGCTCAGTGGCGCTCGGCGCGCTGGCCGGCCATTGGCTGATCGCGCTGGTCGGGGGAGAGGAATATCTGCCGGCTTATGGCCCGATGCTGCTGCTGGCGGCGGCGGCCGCGATCGAGCTGGCTGGGGCCACGCTGGAGGCGCTGCTGGTTTCGCGCGGCCATGCCCTGCGCAATTTCATGCTGCGCGCCGTGCCGACGCTGCTCGCCGTCGCGTCGCTGCCCTGGGCCGTCGCGTGGGCCGGCGCGAGCGGGGCGGCGACGGCCGTGCTCGCCGCCAGCGCGACAACCGTCGCCGGGCTGATGCGCGCCAATCGCGCGCCGCGAGCTAGCGGATAAACAGGTTCCTCAGCCATTCGCCGCCGGAGCGCGCGGCTTCGCGCCAGTCGTCGCCGGCTTCGCCCTCCGGTTCGTAGCGCGCGGGATCGAGCACCTTTGCCCGGCTGGTGCGATAAGTGTCCGGGGATGCCGTCACCAGCGTAAGATTGTGCACCAGCGCGGTGGCGGCCAGAATGCCCTCGCGGTCGTCGACATTGGCGATCTGCGCCCGGCGGCGCACGACGGCGGCATCGACGGGCATGATCCGCCCCTCGAACGCGGGGACCACCTGGCGATCGAGCCAGTCGCGCCACGCCGCGCCGAATTCCTTGCCGCGCCGCCCGGCAACGGCGGCGGCGTTCTCCAGTTCGAGCAGGGTCAGGGCGGAGAGGAACATCCGCTGCGCCGGCGTGCGTTCCGCCCAGGCGGCAAGGCCGGGGTCCGCTCCGGGGCTGCGCGCCTCGCGCAAGTCCAGCATCACGCCGGTGTCGAGCAGGTACATCAGCGACGGCCCGCGAGGCCGGCGCGGGGATCGAGCGGGATCAGCGGCGCGCTTTCCGGCGGCGCGCCGACGAGGTCGAGGATATTGTCGAAGCCTCCGCTCAGCCGGCGATATTCCTCGATGCTCAGCAGCACATGGGTGGGCCGTCCACGGTCGGTGACGAACACCGGTTCGGTCACGGCGAATCGCTTGATCCTGCTCGTGTCCTGATTGAATTCCCGCGCGGTGACGACCTTCATCATCCTCTCCAGAATGAATCTATAATGCTACTTTGATACCGCTACCGTATAGGTACGTTACTATAATGTAGCAGGCTTGCAACGCTTTCGTTCGATCGCGGCAAATTCGTGCGGCTCGGCGAAAAAAGCCGGTTGTGCGAGCGGCCCGATGTTCGTTCCTCTCGTGTGCGGGAGCCCCATAGGGATAGGGGCGGCGGGGGAAGATGTATGATCGAGACGCTGTGGATCGGCGACCTGTTGCGGGCCGCGGGGGACGTATTCGCGCCGCATGGGCCGGCGCTGGACAAGGCGGCGAGCCTGTCGCCGACCGATTTCTCAATCCGCTTTTTTCTCCAACTCGCCATCATCATCGCCACCTGCCGCGCGGTCGGCTGGCTGGGGCAAAAGCTCCTCGGCCAGCCGCAAGTGGTGGGAGAGATGATTGCCGGCGTCGTCCTCGGGCCGTCGCTTCTGGGGCTGCTGTTCCCCGAGTTCCAGCAAGCGGTGTTCCATCCGGAAACCAAGAACGTGCTCTACGCCGGCGCGCAGTTCGGGGTTGGCCTCTACATGTTCCTGATCGGCGCCACGTTGCGGCTCGACCATTTCCGCACGAAGGCGCGCAGCGCGGTCGGCGTGTCGATCGCTGGGATCGCCACGCCGTTCCTGATGGCGGCGATCATCACACCGTTCCTGATGGATATTCCCGGTCTTTTCGCGGAAGGGCTGAGCACCGGCGCGGCGACTCTGTTCCTTGGCGCCTGCATTGCGTTGACGGCGTTCCCGATGCTCGCCCGCATCATCAACGAGCGGGGCCTGGCCGACACCTCGCTCGGGACATTGTCATTGACCGCCGGCGCGTTCGACGACGTGGCCTCGTGGTGCATCCTGGCGATCGTTCTCGCGGTGTTCGGCGCCGGAGCGGGCGTTGCGCTGCTGGCGATCATGGGCGGCGTTTTCTACGCCCTGTTCCTGTACTTCTTCGGCCAGCGCCTGCTCGCTCCGCTGGGGCGCGCGGTCGAACGGGCCGGGTCGATGAGCAACACGGTGCTCGGGATCACGCTGACCCTGTTCTGCCTGTCGGCGTTCCTGATGGACGCCGCCGGCCTCCACGCGGTGTTCGGCGGGTTCCTGCTTGGCGCCTGCCTGCCGCGCGGGCTGTTCGTAACCGAACTGAAGCGCAAGATCGAACCGTTCGCGGTGATCGTGCTGCTGCCGATGTTCTTCACCTACTCGGGCCTCAATACGCGCTTCGACATGGTGAACTCGCTCGAATTGCTGGCGATCGCCTTGGGTATCCTGGCGGTGTCGATCCTTGCCAAGCTCGGCGCCTGCTGGGCCGCGGCCCGGCTTGCCGGAGAGGACAACCGCACCGCGCTGGGCATCGGCGCGCTGATGAACGCGCGCGGCCTGATGGAACTGATCATCATCAACATCGGCCTGCAACACGGCATCATCGGTTTCGAGCTGTTCTCGATGATGGTGCTGATGGCGATCATCACCACGATGATGGCCGGCCCGTTGTTCGAGTTCGTCTACGGCCGCAAGGCCCGCGAAAGCGGGGAGCTGGAAGCGATCGGGGGCGGGGGCGCGCCGAGCGCGGCCTGACCGCGCTCAACCGCCCGCCGTTCCCGCGCCGCCGGCCGCCATACGTTCGATAAGCGCGCGGTGCGGCGGCAGGTCGCGCGCCGCGCTGTCGCCAAGCTGGCGGATGCGGCTGAAGATGCGCGCCGCCTCGCGCGCGTGGGGAAACTCGTCGCGCACCGGGGTCAGATCGGTGCGGAATTCCATGCCGTAGAGGATGTACTGATAGTTGAAGTAGGCGAAGCTTACGTGGTCGAGCACGAAATCGAACCGGCTCGACGGGCGATAGCGCCACTGATCGAGCAGATCGCCCAGCGCCTCCGGAATCGTCGCCCGATCGGCGTTGTCGCGCCAGAACGGCTCCTCGCGCAGGCTAAGGCAGTAGTGCAGCTTCAGGAACCGCACGATCGCCTCGTACCGCGCTTCCATCAGCGCGTTGAACCGCCGCGCCGGGCCGTCGACCGGGCCATGGTGCGGGAACAGCTCGGCGAACATCGCCGCCGCCGCCTCGATCATCACCACGCCGGTCGATTCCAGCGGTTCGAGGAAGCCGCCCGAAAGGCCGACCGCGACGCAGTTCTTCTCCCACGCCCGCGCGCGATAGCCGCTGCGGAACGGAATCAGCCGGGGCGAGACATCGCCGCCGCGCGCGCCGAGGTATCGGAAGAGCGCGCCGGCGGCTTCGTCGTCGCTCAGGTGCTTGCTCGAATAGACGCAGCCGATGCCGCGCGCTCCGGCAAGGCCGATGTCCCAGGTCCAGCCCGCCTGGTGCGCGGCGGCGACGGTGTAGCTGGGCAAAGCCGTGTCAGGGGTGTCGTAGGGCAGCTTGCAGGCCAGCGCCCGGTCGGTGAACAGGACATCGCCGACATCGGTGAACGGCACCCCCAGCGCGCCCTCGATCAGCTCGGCGCGAAAGCCCGAGCAGTCGATGTAGAAATCGGCCGAGAGATCGCCGTGCTCGCGCGTGTGGACGCGGGCGATGGCCCCGCTTTCGGGATCGAGGGCGACCCCGGTCATCAGGCCTTGCAAGTGCCGCACGCCCTGCGCGCGGGCGTGGCGGGAGAGGACCTCGGCCATGCCGGTGGCGTCGAAGTGGTAGGCGTAGTTGAGCGGCCCGGAGAAATCGCCTTCGCCTTGCCCCTTGGGCGCGCGGCCCGCTTCGGCCACGCGGTTCTGGATCGACATCGCTTCGGCGAACGCCGGGCGCGTCGCTTCGTCCTGCAACAGCCAGTATGACACCAGGGCGTGCTCGTCGGCATGGAAGGGCGGTTCGAACGGGTGGAGGAAATGGCTTTCCCGGCCCGGTTCGGGCGTGCGCACCCAGTTGTCGAAGCGGATGCCCTGCTTGAACGTGGCCGAGGTGGACCGGACGAAATGGGATTCGTCGACGCCGATGTAGCGCAAGGTGTTGCGGATCGTCGGGAATGTCCCTTCGCCGACGCCGATGATGCCGATCTCCGGCGATTCCAGCACCGTCACCCGCACGCGCGGGTTGCGCGCGATGTCGAAGAACCGCGCCAGATAGGCCGCGGTCAGCCACCCCGCGGTCCCGCCGCCGACGATCAGGATGCTGCGCTCTCCCACGGCGCATCGCATACCCGCCCGCGCGCAGGCGCGCCAAGCGCTATCGACGCGGGATTCACTTCGGGCGCGTTTCGCGCTATTCCGGGGCGATAAACATACGGGGAGGATAACGATGTCTCGCACCGGACTGGGCGCGGTATCCAGCGCATCGCTTGCACTGGCCGCTCTGACGATCGCCTCGCCTGCCGCCGCGCAGGATGCCGGCGCGGCGGAGGCGGTCGGCGATGCGGATGGCAACACGATCCTAGTCACCGGTCTTCGGCGGACCGACGCGTTGCAGGACACGCCCGCCGCGATCACCGCTTTCACCGCGGATACGATCGAGAATGCGCGGATCGTCCGCCCGGCCGACTTCGTCAACCTGACACCGAACGTCACCCTGGTCGAAACCCAGAACGCCGGCAACGCCTTCATCGTCATCCGCGGCATAACCCAGGCGCGCAATTCCGAGCCATCGGTCGCGGTGGTCGTGGACGGGGTGCAGCAGGTCAACCCGGCGCAGTTCAACCAGGATCTGTTCGACATCGAGCAGATCGAGGTGCTCAAGGGCCCGCAGGGCGGGCTCTATGGGCGCAACGCCATCGGCGGCGCGATCATCATCCGGACCGCCGAGCCGAGCGACGTGTTCGAAGGCAAGGTCACTGTCGGCGTGGACAACGGCTTCGGTTATTTCGCGCGCGGAGGCGTCAGCGGACCGCTGGCCGAAGGGATCAAGTTCCGCCTTTCCGGCCTGCACTACGACACCGACGGCTTCATCCCCAACGCCTACCTTGGCGAGGAAGCCGATCCCTATCGCGACACCGCGCTGCGCGGCAGTCTGCTGATCGAACCCGCCCCGGACTGGGAAATCGACCTGCGGGCGTCGATGGATCTGCTGCGCACGCAGGCGCTGTACTTCAACATCGTCGGCGACGTGAACGACACCAGCCTGCCGGTGCGGGTCAACAATGCCGGACAGAACGATCGCGACATCTACAACCTGGCGGCGAGGATCGCCTATGAGGGCGAGCATTTCACGGCGACGTCGATCACGTCGTACGACTGGCTGAGCGAAATCCTTACCGGCGACGCGTTCGACTTCCTGCCGATCGAGGAATCGCTGTTCTACAACATCCTCGGCTTCGACATGAATCAGAGCCAGTTCCTCGACGTCGAGGCATTCAGCCAGGAGTTGCGCCTCGAATCGCCGCCGGACGAGAAGCTGTTCTGGATGATCGGCGGTTATCTGATCGCCACCGACCGCTTCATTTCGACCGGCAACATGGTCGATACCGGCCAGGGCGTGTTCCCGGTCTATCGCGAGCCGAGCACCAACCCGGACAATCCACAGGCGACCTTCCTGTCGGATTCGCAGGACAACTTCGCCTGGGCGGCGTTCGCCAACCTGGGCTACGAATTCAGCCCGCAGTTCCGCGCCGACGCCTCGTTGCGTTACGATCATGACAAGCGGGAGAACACCACGCTGACTCCGGCCGGGTTCATGAACGGGCCCAGCCAGCCCAACGGCGCCACCGGCGAAGTGCGCACCGAAAGCTTCGACGCCTGGCAGCCGAAGGTGACGCTGACCTACATGCCCACCGCGGACCTGACTCTCTATGCCGGATATTCGAAAGGCTTCCGCAGCGGCGGCTTCAACCAGACCGGCGTGGGCGCGGTGGCGGTGGCCAACGGCATCGTCGGCGTCGGCGACATCTACCAGGCCGAAACCGCCGAGACGTTCGAGGCCGGCTTCAAGACCCGGCTGTTCGACGGTGTGCTGAGCTTCAACGGCGCGGCCTACACGACCGAATCGAAGAACAGCTATTTCTTCGTCTTCCTCGCCGCCAACTCCACGCAGAATCTCGGCAACGTGCCGAAGACGCGGATCGAGGGCTTCGAACTGGAGGCCTTCGCCCGGCCGAGCCGCGACATCCAGTTCAACGCCGCCTGGGGCATGACCTTCAGCGAGATCAAGGAGTTTCCCGACCCTGCCCACGTCGGCAACGAGGCTCCGCTGATCTCCCGTTCGACGCTCAACCTCGGCGCGCAGTTCACGCCGGAGCTGAGCACCGGCCTCGATGGGCTGCTGCGGATCGATTACCGCCGTACGGGACGCACCTGGTGGGACGTGGAGAACTCCACCGTGCGCGAGCCCATTCATCTGGTCGACGCGCGGGCGGGTGTCGAAGGTGCGAACTGGGGGCTGTTCGCCTTCGCCAAGAACCTGCTCGACGAGGAATACAACGCCGAGTTCTCGCCCGGCGGCTTCGTCTTCAAGGCGCGCCCGAGAGTCTACGGCGTCGAGGCGACGTTCGAGTTCTGAGGGAGCGGGTTGCGAAAGGCAGGCCGGGCGGTTGAGGCTGCCGCGACCGAATGCCTCGATAAGGCTGGCGCTTGCCTCTGCTTCCCGCGCGGCCCGATCGTCACGGGCAATGTGCGGTTATGGCAAAGCCGGGAAGGCGAAAGGAACCGTCCCCTGTGGGGGCGTCGGTGCCCGGAACCCGGAACGGATGCCGGGCGGCCTCATCGGTCAGGACGAGCGAGCGACGCATTGCGAGGGGTTAACGCGCCGCCCGGTCAGCGATCCTTGTGGTTCGAAGATCCGTCGACGCGGGGCACGTCGTCTCTTCCCTCGACCCGATCCCGATACAGCGCGGCGCGCGCGAGAAGTATGAATGTCACGGGTGTCGTCAGCGTGACGAACAGGACGATCAGCAGTTCGTGCACCGATGGACGGGTCCGCAGGACGGAAAAGCACAGGATCGATCCGGCCACGATCAGCAGCGTGCCCGAACTGGAGCCCAGCGTGGGCGGGTGCAACCTCTGGTAGAACGACTTGAAGCGCAACAAGCCGATGGACCCGGTCAAAGTCATCGCCGCGCCGGCGAGCACCAGGATGGCGACGAGGATGGCCGCCCAGGCGGGAAGATCCGGAACGAAGATCATTCGACGACCTCTCCGCGCATCAGGAACTTGGCAAGGGCGAGCGTGCTCGTGAAACCGAGAAGAGAAATGATCAGCGCCGCCTCGAAATAGAGCGTCCGTCCCGTCTGGATGCCGAAGACGAGCAGCATGAGCATCGCGTTGACGTAAAGGCAGTCCAGCCCAAGCACGCGATCCTGCGCGCGCGGGCCGAGCGCGACACGGTAAGTCGCGCAGATCATGCTCAACCCCAGCATGACCTGCGCCAGGGTCAGCGCCCAGGCGAGAACGATCGTGCTCATGATTCGAAGATCGCCATCAACTCGGCCTCGTAGCGTGTCTTGATCAGGCGGACCCATTCCTCTTCGTCGACAAGGTCGAAAACATGAATGAGGAGCATTCCGTTGACGTGGTCGAACTGGACCCAGGCCGTTCCGGGCGTCGCGGTGATGATGAGCGCCAGAATGGCGAGAGCGTGCTCGTCGCGCAGTTCGAGCCGGAGCGGAACGAAGCCCGACGTGCGATTGGCCGCAGGGGACAGGATGATCTGCGCAACCGCAAGGTTGGACCGCAGGATGTCGAGAAAGACAGTCCGTGCGAGCCGCAGCGCCGTTCGCCATTCGCGGATGACGGGAGGCTTTGGCCGAAGCGCGGCCATCGCCCATGTCCCCACGCTTGCGAAGAGCGCGCCCAACACGACCTGCCCCGGCGAGAACGACTGCGTCAGGAGCAGCCACATGACGAAGAGCCCAAGGGCGAGCGCCGGGTAAGGAAGCCATCGACGGATCACGATGCCGGCTCCGTCATCTCGCGGTCCATGCTCAGGACGGCATTGATGTAGCCTTGTCGGTCCTGAAGCGATTGGCTCGTGCGCTCCATGTAGCGCATGACCGGCCCCGCAAAGACCATGAGGCCCAAACACACCAGCAGAAGCAGCCCGACCGGCACCGCTTCGGCCAGCCGCAGGGCCGGCATCGGTTTGTCGGATGGTTCCCAGAGCAGATCGATGCCGGCGCGCGTGGTGGCGATCAGGATGGCGAGCCCCGAGCCGATCAGCAGCCCTACGAACGCCCACGTCGGCGCGCCGATGTGCTGTTCGCCGTTTATCAGGGTATGGATGATCGCGAACTTCGCGATGAAGCCCGAAAGTGGCGGAAGGCCGGCCAGAAGAAGGGCGCAGAAGGCGAATCCTCCGCCGAGAATGGCGATCGTAGCCGGAATGACGATACCGACTTCCTCTTCCTCTCCGTCCTCGCCAGGCGCAATGCCCGAGTACTCGTCATCGAAGACCGGCTCCACCACCGACTGGATGCTGGCGTCGGCATCGCGGCGCTCGACGAGTTCCAGCAGCAGGTAGAACGCGCTGAGGCCGAGCGTCGAGCTGACGAGATAGAAGAGCACGCCGCCCAGAGACGAACCTTCGCTCGCGCCGATGGCGGCGAGCAAGGTGCCGGACGAAATGACCACGCAATAGCCTGCCACGCGGGACAGCGTGCGTGCGGCCAGCACGCCGATCGTGCCGAACGCGACCGTGGCGATGCCGCCGAACAGCAGCCACTCTTCGCCGAAGTTCCGCGCCCAGCCCACGTCGCCGCCGAAAAGCAGCAGATAGACGCGAAGCAGCGCATAGATGCCCACTTTGCTGAGGAGCGCGAACACCGCGGCGGAAGGAGGCACGGCCGCGGCGTATGTCCGGGGCAGCCAGAAGCCGACCGGCCACATGCCGGCCTTCACGAGAAAGGCGATTCCGAGCACCGCGAAACCGCTTTGCAGGATCGCGAGATCCAGGCCCAGCGTACCCGGGATGATCGTCGCCAGGTCGGCCATGTTCAATGTCCCGGCGACGCCGTAGATGAGGCCGACGCCGATCAGGAAAAGCAGCGAGGCGCCCACGTTTATCGCGACGTAGTGCAGCCCGGCCTTGACCCGATGGACGCCTGCTCCGTGCAGCAGCAAGCCATAGGAGGCGGCGAGCAGAATCTCGAAGAAAACAAAGAGGTTGAACAGATCGCCGGTCAGGAACGCGCCGTTGAGCCCCATGATCTGCAGCAGGAAAAGAGTATGGAAGCGCGGCCCAGCCCGGTCCCAGCGAGCGAGCGCGTAGATCATGGCGAGCGCGCCGATGATGCTCGTCAGGACGAGCATCAGGCTCGACAACCAGTCGGCGACGAGGATTATGCCGAACGGAGCTGGCCAGTCTCCGATCGGATAGGCTCTGGTAGCCGCCGCGCCGGAAAATCCGAGCGACACGGTCTGCGCCAGCAATGCAATCGCGATCCCAAGCAGCGCCGCCAGCGTGACGAGGGTTATCGTGTTCTTCGCCAACCGCCGTCGCTCGTCGAGCAACAGCATTATCGCGCCCGCCGTCAACGGCAGCAGCACGGGCGCGACGATCAGGTGATCCGTCCAGCCGGTCATTCGCGTTCGTCACCGTCCACGTGATCGGTGCCCGTCAGGCCGCGGGCGGCAAGCAGAACGACGAGAAGCAGCGCGGTCATGGCGAAGGAAATGACGATCGCGGTAAGCACCAGGGCCTGGGGCACGGGGTCGGTATGCTGCGCCACGTTCACGGCCGCCTCCGCCCCCACGACAGGCGGGGCATCCACCCGCAAGCGGCCCATCGCGTAGAGGAACAGGTTGATCGCGTAGGACAGCAGGGACAGTCCCAGGACGATCTGGAAGGTGCGGGGGCGCAGAATCAGCCACACGCCGGATGCGGTGAAAGCGCCTATGCCGAGGGCCAGCACAAGTTCCATCAGACAGCATCCCGTTCCGTGTCGTCGATGTCCCATTTCTGCGGCGCGAGCGGAATGCGGATCGATTGGTGCGCGATGGCGATGAGGATCAGCGCCGTGGCGCCGATGACGAGCAGGAACACCCCGAGATCGAACAACAGGGCGCTGGCCAGGGGCACATCGCCGACGATCGGCACATCGGCATAGCTGAACCAGGTCGTGAAGAACGGATAGCCGGAGACCGCGGCCGCCATTCCGGTTCCGAGCGCGATCAGCAGGCCGGTTCCGATCCAGATCATCGGCCGCACCCGGATTCGGCTTTCGACGCTGCGCGTTCCCGACGCCAGGTATTGCAGGATCAGCGCGATCGACATCGTAACCCCGGCTGCGAACCCCCCTCCGGGAAGATCGTGCCCCCTGATCAGCAGGTACAGGGCGATGACCACGATCGCCGGAAACAGCCATTCCATCACGACGCGTGGCACGGCCATGTAATCGGCCATGGTGTCCCCCGGCTTGCGCCCTTCCTCTCGCTGGTCATATGCGTGTTGCTGACGTTGCTGAACGGGAGTGATGACGCTCTCCTCCGCCGGACGAAAGCGGCGCAGGAGCGAAAACACGGTAAGCGCCACGATCGCAAGGACGGTGATTTCCCCCAGGGTGTCGAAGGCCCGGAAGTCGACCAGGATGACGTTGACGACATTCCTGCCGCCGCCACCGGGATAGGCGTTCTCGAGGAAGTATTGGGAGATCGTGTAGCCGATCGGCCGCGTCATCACGGCATAGGACAAAAGCGCCATCCCCGCGCCGACGAGAACCGCGAGAGCAAGGTCGGTCCCGCGCCGGAACAGCGCCGAGACCGGAGCGGGCCCGCCGCGCCAGCGCTCAGGCTGGCGCTTGGGAAGCCACCGCAGGCCCAGCAGAAGGAGTATGGTGGTGACCGTCTCCACCAGCAGCTGGGTCAGCGCAAGATCCGGCGCCGAAAGCCAGACGAACGTGATACAGCTCACCAGGCCCGCCCCCGACATCAGGATCAACGCCGCCAGGCGATGGAACTTGGCCTGCCAGGCGGCGCCGATCGCGCAGATCCCGCCTACGATCCACAAGGCCGCGAAGCCGGGACTGACCGGGGTCGCACCGGCCGAACCGACGCTGTAGCCGATGCGCAAAAACGGAAGCAGGGCGGCGAGCGCCGCGACTGCAACCAGAATCCGGAACTGTGGCTGCAGCCTGTCGGTGCCGAAAATTCGCGCCAGCGCGCGAGCGCCGCTTATGACGGCGGACAGAACCCGTTCGAAGGTCCGGCCGCCTTTCAGGTATCCGATCAGCGGCGGCCCGGATGCGGCGTTCAGCCTGTTCTTCAGAATGATGTAGCCGATCGCGCCGACGACGAGCGCGATGACGCTCAGGATCAGCGGCGGGGTGATGCCGTGCCAGATCGCGAGGCTGTAGGACGGCGCGTCCTCGCGCAGCACCGCCTCGACCGCGGTAGCGAGATACGGGCCGATGGTGAGGGCCGGCAGGATGCCGACGACCAGGCAGGCAAGCACCAGGATTCCGATTGGAAGCCTCATCCAGAACGGCGCTTCCTTCGGCTCCTTCGTCAGTTCGGTCGGCGGCGGACCGAAGAACGTCTGGTGAATGAACCGGATTGAATAGAGGACGCTCAACGCCAGCGCCCCCGTGGCGAGTACGGGCAGGGCGGCATCCAGCAGCGACCCACCCTCGTATCCGAGCGCTTCCGCCAGGAACATTTCCTTCGACAGGAAGCCGTTCAGCAACGGAACGCCGGCCATGGCCGCCGCCGCGACCATCGCCAGCGTGGCGGTGTGCGGCATGAAGCGATACAGGCCGCTCAGCTTCCTGATGTCCCGCGTCCCCGTCTCGTGGTCGATGATGCCGGTCGCCATGAACAGCGAGGCCTTGAAGGTGGCGTGATTTATCGTGTGGAAGATCGCAGCCACGGCGGCCAGCGGCGTGCCGAGGCCCAGGAGCAGCGTTATCAGCCCGAGGTGGCTGATCGTCGAATAGGCGAGAAGCCCCTTGAGATCCTGCTGGAAAACCGCCGCCCAGGCGCCGATGCAGAACGTCACGAGCCCCACCGAGCCCACGAGCAGATACCACTGCTCCGTGCCGGCCAGAACGGGGAAAAGCCGGATGAGTACGAAGATGCCCGTCTTCACCATCGTGGCGGAATGGAGATAGGCCGATACCGGTGTGGGCGCGGCCATCGCGTGCGGGAGCCAGAAGTGGAACGGAAACTGCGCGCTCTTCGTAAATGCGCCGATCAATATGAAGATCAGCGCGGGCAGGTAATACTCGCTGGCGCGAATCTGGTCCGCCGCCGCGACCACCGCGTCGATCTCGTAGCTTCCGGCGATCTTGCCGAGCAACAGTATCCCGACGAGCAGCGATACGCCCCCGGCCGCTGTAACGATGAGCGCCATGCGCGCGGCGCTGCGCGCCTTTTCGTTGTGGTGCCAGTACCCGATGAGGAGGAAGGAAAAGAGGCTCGTCAGTTCCCAGAAGAAGGCGAGCTGGATGAGGTTTCCAGACAGAACAAGGCCGAGCATCGAGCCCATGAAAGCGAGAAAGAACGAGAAGAAGCGCGGAACCGGATCGCGCGCAGACATGTAATAATGAGCATAGATGACGACGAGCAAGCCGATCGCGAGCACCAGGAAGGCGAATACCCACGATAGTCCGTCGAGGCGGATATGGAGATTCAGCCCCAGCGACGGGAGCCACGCGGCTTTCGCGACCAGTGCCGAACCGCCCTCCACCGACGCATACAGGCCGACTGTCAACGCAACCCCGACAAGCGACACCGCACCGGCGATCAGGCCCCCCAGATTTCGCGCGTTCGCGGGAAGAGCCGCTGCAATGACACTGCCGACGAAAGGAAGGGCAACGAGTATCCAGAGAGCCGCGGCTGTCATGACGGGTATGCCAAACTCCTCCTTTACGGTCGGCGCGATCGAACAGCCTCCCGAGCCGCGAACGTTGCCGTCTGGATTCCCGCACCGGCCGCGCTGCCTTCCTAGACAAGCGGCAGGGCTGACAGCAACCACTAGTAGAGACGCGGAACACTTTCGCCGATTCGCCCGACGGGCCGGGAGACAATGATGCCGACAATTCTAGTTGCGATCGATTTTTCCATTGGCTCGGACCGCGCGCTCCGGCGCGCCACGATCCTTGCAAGGGAAAGCGGCGCATCCCTGCACTTGCTCCATGTCGAAGAAGCGGCGACGGCCGAAGTGCGGCGGGAGTCGGCCGCCGCCGCGTACGGTCGCCTCGCCCGGATTGCGAGGGCCATCGCCGAATTCGACGGCATCGTCTGCGACAGCGAGGTGGTCGCCGGCGATGCGGCCGAAGAGATCGCGGTCGCGGCCGGGAAACTGGGAGCGTCGCTCATCGTCACCGGACCACACGAACCGCGATTCTTTCTGGATCTGATCTCCCGTCCCACCGCCGAAGCGCTGGCGAAGAGAAGCGGCGTTCCGGTTCTGATGGCGAACACCCTTCCCGCGCTGGGTTATAACCGGATACTGGTTCCCACTGGCCTCGATCGCGCCTCGGTCCAGATCGTGGAGAGCATCGCTGCAAGCCCGCTTCGACGGGCTCCCGACGTTTTCATGCTCTACCTTCGCGAACCGGTGTCAGCGTTGAGGCTCAACTCCAGCGAAGACAGGGACGATTACCTGCGACAGGAACTCACGGCCGCCCGAAACGAGCTCCGCGCCTTTATCGAGGAACATCGCCTTACCGGCCGCGTGCGGTGGGAAGCCCGCCTGAATCAGTCGACGACCGGGCGCGAGATCGAGGATGCGGCATCCGAGTTCGGATGCGACGCGGTCGCTATCTCCTCGTCGCAAAAGCCGTTTCTGGAGAAGTTGGTCGTCGGAAGCGTGGCTGAAGCCGTCGTTCGCGAGGTGGATTCCGACATCGTGATCTTTCCGTAAGAAGGCGGAACACGGCCATTCACGGCGGCCCGATGCAACAGCAGTCAATCGGCCGACGGACCGTTCGCATGCTCAGCCCCCCGCATGCCCATCCGTCAGTACAGCTCGGCGAAAGTCTCTGCCGTGAGCGGTGAGCGCTTGCCTTCGCCTTGCTGCAACTGCTCGACCCAGGCCGGCATCGCGAGCAGGCTTCGGCCGAGGGCAACGAGATCGAACTCGCCCCGGTCGAGCCGTTCCGGGAGATCGCGTAGCGCGTCCAGGTCGGCGACCGCGACGTGCCCGCCAGCGCCGTCTTCGATCAGGCCGACAGAGCCGACCGCGATCGTCGCAAGGCCGGTCACCTTCTTGACCCAGCCGGCGAGGTTCAGTGGCGAACCTTCGAATTCAGGCTCCCAAAAGCGACGCTGCGAACAGTGGATGATGTCGGCCCCGGCGTCCGCCAGTGGCGTGAGCCACCGTTCGAGCTCGCGCGGGCTCTCGGCCAGGCGCACGCTGTAGTCCTGCTGCTTCCATTGCGAGATACGGAAGCTGATCGCCATCTCCTCGCCGACCTCGGCGCGGACCGCGCGCATCACTTCGGCGGCGAAGCGGGCGCGTTCCTCGAGGGCGCTGCCGCCGTAGCGGTCCCGGCGCCGGTTTGTCGCGCTCCAGAAGAACTGGTCGAACAGGTAGCCGTGGGCGCCGTGCAGCTCGATGGCGTCGAAGCCGAGCCGTTGCGCCGCGCCGGCCGCGCGGGCGAAGGCCGCGACGATGTCGGCGATGTCGCTCTCTCGCAGCGGTTCACCGAGGCGTTCGCTGGCCGAGGCGTAGCCCGAGGGGCTATCGATCAACGGGGCGGCCGGCGTCGGGAAGCGGGGGTCGAAAAAGGCGCCCACGTGCCAGAGTTGTGGCGCCATCCGGCCGCCTGCTGCGAGGACCGCTTCAAGGACGCGCTGCCATCCGGCGAGCGCGTCTTCGCCGCAGAACCGCGGAACCGAGGGGTGGTTGCTCGCCGCAGGGCGCTCGATCAAAGCGCCCTCGCTGACGATCAGCCCGACCTCGGCCGCGGCCCGGCGGGCGTAGTAGGCGGCGACTTGATCGTTCGGTACGCCGCCGGGCGAACGGCCGCGCGTCATCGGCGCCATCACCAGCCGGTTGGGCAGGGTCAGCGACCTGATCCGCAGCGGCGCGAACAGAGGAGCGAGACGGCTCACCGCTTGCAGATGGCCGGCCGGAGCCGTCTCTCCCCCTGTTGTTGCCCCGGAGGCCATCAATCGAATTCGGCGCGCAAGGTCAGGCCGAATGTCCGCGGCTGGAGCGGCACGCCCTTGTCCCGTAGAGCGCCCGTCGCGGCGATGTAGTGCAACATGGCGCCTTTGTCCTCGATGTTTCTGATCCACGCAGTCACGCTGTAGCGCCCGTTCGGGAACACATAACCCACGTTGGCCGAGCTTTGCGTATAAGCGCCCTGGTAGCTCGACGGATAGTTCTCGAACGAGAGGAATTGCGGGCCGGTCAAAACGCTTTCGGCCTGGAGCCGGATCTCGCCGCCGTTCCCCAGCGGGATGTCGTGCGACAGCGACGCGCCGAAGGTGAATTCGGGCGCGTTGGCCGCGCGATTGCCGGAGTAGCTCAGCACCGAGTTTCCGCCGACTTCGACCTCGAACACCTCGTGTTTTGTATCGAGCACCGTGGCGTTGAGGTTCAGGCGCGTGTCGCTGCCGAGCAGAATATTGGCCTCCACCTCGCCGCCGAAGAAGCGCGCTTCCTGCGAATTGAGCGTCAGGAAGTAGATCGAGGGATAGGTGCCGGTCGGATCGAACAGCGCGCCGAGGGCATGAAAATTGCTGTAGTCGTAGTGGAACACCTCGGCATTGAGCTGCACCCGGTTGTCGAGAAAGCGGCTCTTGATACCGGCCTGGTAGGCCGTGATGCTCTCCGGAGCGTAGGTGGTCGGCAGGCCGATGCCCGGCTGAACCTGGTTGAGGCCGCCCGACTTGCGCCCGGTGTTGACCGAGGCATAGAGCATCGTGTCGTCGGCCGCATCAAACTCCACGCCGGCGCGCCAGGTGATCGGATCGTCGGTGAGCGTCGCCCCGGTGGGGGTGACGACGTAGTCGCCGAGACCGGCGCTGAATGCGGCCGCGGATCCCACGCTCTCCTTCCGCTCGTCGGTGTAGCGGATGCCGCCGGTGATCCGAAACCGGTCGGTGATGGGGGCGGTCGCCTGGGCGAAGATGGCTTTGGAGGTCGATACGTAATCGTCGATGCTGATGATCACGCTCTGCGAGACATAGGGCGAGAAGGTGTTGGTGTAGTCGAGCGTCTGGCGCGAATAGAACGCGCCGATCGTCCAGGTCAGCCAACTGCCGGGGTTCGAGCTAAGCCGCAACTCCTGGGTGAATTGCTGGTCCTCGATTTCGGTCAGATAATCGAAGGTCGATGCCGGATCGACGCCGCCGTGGTAGATCTGGTCGACGTCGCGCCAGGACGTGAGCGAGATCAGGTCGGCGAAACCGAGGTCGAGATTAACCTCTCCGTAGGTGGTGAAGTTGTCGACGTTATAGAAGTGCTGCGTCTCGAGTGGCGCGAAGCCCGCGTAGGGATCCCATTCCGTGTTGGCGCAGCCGACGTTGGTCGAGCGCGGGGGACAGGGCGTGAAACCGACGCCTGCGTTGCGCTGCTGCGAATATTCGGTCGTCAGGAGTATTTCGAGATTGCTCGAAGGCTCGACCAGCAGGCGAGCGCGGCCGGCGTACATGTCGGCGTCGAAGTGCCCGTCCTTCATGTAAGGATCATGCTGCTGCGCGGCGAACGAGGTGCGCAGCGCCGCGCTGTCGCCCAGAGGCACGTTGATGGCCCCTTCGGCGCCGAACAGATCGTAGTTGCCGATCTGCGCGGTGACTTCGCCACCGAAGTCGTATTCGGGTCGGCGCGTAATGATATTGAGCGCGCCGCCGTTGCTGTTGCGCCCGAACAGCGTGCCTTGCGGACCGCGCAGCACCTCGATGCGCGCGATGTCGAACAGCAGCGGTGGCAGCGCCACCGGGTTGGCGAGATACGTGCTGTCCACGTTATACGCGACCGCGCTGTCGACGCCGGGCTGCAACGTGAAAGTGCCGACGCCGCGGATGATCGCGCGCAGCTCGCCGTAGGACTGGAACTGCACCGCCGGGAGCAGACCTTGCAGCGCGGCGGGATCGACCACCGCTCGGCGGGCGAGGTCGTCGGGCGTGAGCGCGGTGACCGAAACCGGGGTCCGCTGGAGGTTTTCCTCGCGTCGCTGCGCGGTGACCATGATCACGCCGAGTTCGTCGTCGGCCGAGACGCTGTCGTTTGCTGCCGGCGCGGAGCCGTCCGCCTGTTGTCCCTCGGCGTCCTCCGCCTCGGCATGAGCGGTTCCGGCCAGCAGGACGCCGGCGGCGATGCCGCACAGCAGGGCGCCGCGCGAGATTGTCTCATTGATCATGGTCTTCTCTCCCACTCCGCCGCCTCAGGACGCGACGGCAAGTCCCGCCGCCGCCGGTTTCGTCCGCGGCATTTTGTCCACGGCTATGCCGCGTCGGACCCCATTTTGTGGAATAGGTTCGATAGGGAGAATTGCTTTATCGAGGAAAAGCCATGCCGATATGGTATGGCGAGTTGGCGGAAGGTTCAGGGAGACCAGCTGTATTGCGAGCACAGGCTCTCCAGATCGTTGGCGGGGATACCGGGCCTCGCCGGTGCCGACCCATTGCCTGCGGCTACAAGCGGCAGCTCGCGCAGGAAGCTCAACGCGGCGGCCGGCAAAAGACCCCTTTCGCGTCGGTAAATGAAGAACTGACGGTGGATGGTAAGCTCAGGCACGTTAAGCGTGCATAGCGATCCGGCGGTCTCGCCCCCGGCGAAGACCGGTCGTGGCAGCCAGCCGAGGAAGCGGGTGCGCTTGACGAAGGCGATCATTGCGCTGGGCGAGGTCGTCTCTACCGACACGTGTGGCGCCCGATAGCCGGTCTTGCCCACCAGATCCTCGAACAGCGCCCGTGGCGTGGACGCGCGCGCCGGCATGATCCAGCGTTCCGCCAGCACATCCTCAAGCGCGGGCTTCGGCTCGCGCGCGAGCGGATGGCTGCTCGAGCAGAATGGCGCGCAAACGTCATCGAAGCGGCATTCGCCAACCTCGATCAGCTCTTCGGGCTGCGACAGGCGGTTCAGAATGGCGATGTCGACCGATCTGTTGACGAGTGCGGCGGCAACCTGATCGTCCGATCCCTCGAGGATCTCGAGCCGCACTTCCGGCGACCGGGCGAGGAATGCCTCGACCGCCGAAGGGAGAATGCTGCGCGCAACCGTGGCCACGGTGCCGAGGCGAACGGTCCCCCGCTTCAGCCCCTTGAGCGCGTCTAGCGCGTCCTCCGCCTGATCGAGGTCGAAGCTGATCGACCGGGCATAGGGTACCAGCGTCTCGCCCGCCTGGGTCAGAGTCATGCCCTTGGCGTGCCGCTCGAACAGCTGGGTGCCCAGCCGCTGCTCGGTTTCTCGGATCAGCCGGCTCAGCGCAGGCTGGCTCATGTGGATATGATTCGCGGCGACGCCGACGCTTCCGGCGTCCGCCACGGCGAGGAAGGCGCGCAGCTGGCGATGGGCTAGGGTCATGCGATATTAATATATGTTTTAACGAATAACGCAATTCACCGTATCGATGGGCTGCTTCATTCTCCGCCCGATTGGACGTTCGGAGAGGAATCAGATGTTCGGCGGTACGCCGCAGATCACCGCTCGCGCCGTTGTCGCCGTTCCCGCGCTTCTGGACGATGCGCCGGGCGGCAGCGCGTTCCTGTCGATCCCCGCGGCCAAGGCGTGCTGGCGCTCCGGATCGAAGCTGTGGATGCGCTCGACGCCGCGTTCGTTGAAGCGTTCGCGAAGCCCGGCCGGGCGCTGGCCGAAGCCACCGTTTCACCATCCCGGTTCCTGAAGGGGGATAAGTTTTGGACCGCACAACCCTGCAAGCAAGTATCGCCGCGCTCGGCAACGAGTTGAGCCTGCCGATGATCCAGTCGACCAACGCGCTGTTCGCGCCACTCGTTGCGCGTCCCGACGAAAGCCATGTGCTGCGCGACGTTGCCTATGGCGATCACGAACGTCATCGACTCGACCTGTTCCTGCCAGAAGGCGAGGGCGATCATCGCCCGATCGTGGTGTTCGTCCACGGCGGCGGTTTCGTGATGGGCGGCAAGGGCGAGCCCGGAATGCCGTATTACGGCAACATCGGCGCCTGGGCTGCCGCGAACGATATGATCGGCGTGACGCTGAACTACCGTCTCGCGCCCGGCCATGCGTGGCCGGCCGGTGCGGAAGACGTCGCACTCGCGGTGGCATGGCTGACCGAGAATGCTGTCGCTCATGGTGGTGATCCGGGGTGCATCGTGCTGGTCGGCCAGTCGGCCGGGGCCACGCACGTCGCGGGCGTCGTGGCCGATCCGCTGCTCGCTGCCGGCAGGATCGCCGGGGCGGCGATGCTCTCCGGCTGGTATGACGTTTCGATCTCCGACGGAGGCGAACGGATAGAGGCCTATTTCGGGACGGACCCGGCGCTCTATCAACAACGCTCGCCCCTGGCCGGTCTGGCCGCCACCAAGATTCCGTGCCTGTTCACGGTCAGCGAATTCGATCCGGCCGACTTCCAGCGGCAGGCCGGCGCTGTGGTGGCGGCGCGTCTTGCGGTGAAGGGACAGTGGCCCGCGATGCATTGGCTCAAGGGCGACAATCATATTTCCCCGGTGGCCCAGATCGGCAGCGACTTTGACAACATCGGTCCGCTGCTCGCATCGTTCGTCGCAAAGTTCTCGCACGCCGCGACGAGGGAGGATGGAGAGGACAAGTGAAGGTCAGCAACTTCAGCGAATCATCGGCTTCGCTCGGATTTTTTGCTTCGATCCGATTCGAGGCGGATGCCTATGATTGCGAGGTTGAGGGGACGATTCCCGCCGATCTGCGTGGCACGTTCTATCGGGTCGGCGTCAGCCGACTCTACGCTTCCCGGTATCCGGACGATGCGCCGTTCAATGGCGACGGCATCGTCAGCATGTTCCGCATCGCGGACGGGCGGTGCCATTTCCGCTCGCGCTATGTCCGCACTCAGCGGTTTCTGGCCGAGCGGGCGGCGCAGCGTTCGCTGTTCGGCCGCTATCGCAACATCGCGACGTCGGACCCCGGCGTGCAGGCGCTCAGCCACAGCACGGCGAACACTAACGTGTTCCATCACGCCGGCCGGCTGATGGCGCTGAAAGAGGATTCGCGCCCGGCGCTGCTCGATCCGGATACGCTGGCGACGCGCGACAACGATTACGATTTCGAGGGCGAGCTGACCGCGACGGCGTTCACCGCCCACCCCAAGGTCGATCCCGAGACCGGCGAGATGATCGCCTTCGCCTATGAAGCCCGGGGCGAACTCAGCGACGATATCGCGGTCTATGCGTTCGACCGCAGAGGCCGGAAAACCTGGGCGACGTGGCTGAAGGCGCCAGTGCTGTCGATGATGCACGACATGGCGATCACCCGAAACTACGTGATCCTGCCGACCACACCTTACCTCACCAGCCGCGAGCATCTCGCGGCCGGCAAGGTTCACTGGTTCTACAAACCGGGCGAACCGGTGCGGGTCGGGGTTCTGCGCCGCGGCGGCGATGGGCGGGACGTGCGCTGGTTCGTCAATCGCGAGCTATGCTCGATGCACATCGTCAATGCCTACGAGGAAGGCGACCGCGTCGTCGTCGATTTCCAGGCGTCGGATTCGAATGTCTTCCCCTTCATCGAGATGGCCGGCGGCGCGCCGTTCGATCCGCGGGGCGCTCATTCGACCATGCGGCGCTGGACAATCGATCTCAACTCGAACGACGAGCGGATCGAGGACGTGGTTCTGTTCGACAACGTCAACGGCGGCTTGCCGACCGGCGATCCGCGCTATGTCACGCGCTCTTACCGTTACGGCTTCACCAACGAGGCTGTCGAGGCGATGCCCGCCGATCTGGAAGCGGTCGGCGACATGGGGGGGCGGCGCGCAAACTGTCTGGCGCGCTACGACCTCGAAACGCGGACGGTGAGCTTCGGCTTCGGGGGCGCGGCGCACGCGCTCGGCGAGCCGGTTTTCGCGCCGCGTATGCCGGATGGGCCGGAGAGCGACGGCTATCTGCTCGCGACCGCCAACAACTTTCGCGCCATGCGCACCGAAATGGTGATCATGGATGCGGACCGGCTGGAGGACGGACCGGTGGCGCGCATCGTTCTGCCGTTCCGCGCTCCCGGCCAAGTGCATGGGAACTGGGTTCCCGCATGGGACGTGCCGGTTGACGAGACGCAATCATGGCTTTGAGCGACCTGTCGTCCGCCTCGTCACAGAGCTCGCCATTTCGCCGCGCGGTGTTCATCGCGCTGATGTTCCTCGTCGCGATGTTCAGTTTCGCCGATCGGGCGGTGCTCGCGGTGCTCGCGCAGCCGGTCAAGGAAGAGCTTGGCCTCAGCGACTTCGAGGTCGGCATCCTGCAAGGCCCAGCCTTCGCAGTGGTCTATGCGCTGTTCGGTATCGGTCTGGGCGTGCTGGCCGAGCGCAAGTCGCGTAGCGCGATCATCGCGGCCGCCACCGCGTTCTGGTCGATTGCGACGATCTGGTGCGGGGCGGCGGGCAGCTTCGTCCAGCTCGCGCTTGGCCGCGTCGGCGTCGGCGCGGGCGAGGCGGCATTTCTGCCGGCGGTCAATTCCATGATCTCCGACCAGTTTCCGGCCTCCCGGCGCGCTTCGATGGTGGCGCTGGTCCAGCTTGGCACACCGGCCGGAATGCTGGTCGGCGCCATCGTTGCCGGCGCCGTCGCGGCCGAGTACGGCTGGCGTGCGGGCTTCTACGCGCTGGGCATACCCGGAGTGCTGCTGGCCCTGGTCATCGCGCTAACGGTCAAGGAGCCGGCTCGTGGCCAGATGGACGCCGTGCGCGCCAGTGGCCCGGCACCGGATTTGCGCACCACCTTCGCGGCAATGGCGACGAAAAAATCGCTGATCTACGTCATCCTCGGCGCCGGCCTGGTCGGCTTCGGGATGGGTGCGCTCTCGCAGTTCCTGGCGGTCTTCATGGCCCGGGTTTACGACATGACCATTGCCGGGGCGGCCGCCTACTATGGACTGGTCGGCGGGATCGCCACCGCCATCGGCCTCGTCCTCGGCTCGTTCGGCACCGACTGGCTGAGCAAGCGCGACTTGCGCTGGTCGGCCTGGGGCTCGGCGATCGGCCTGTTCCTCGCGCCGCCGATCTACTTCTTCGCGCTCAATGCGCCGACCGCGAACGTCTCGGCCGGGCTGATGCTCGTCGCGGGTTCGATGCTGATGGTATTCTACGGGCCGACCACTGCGATGATTCTCAACCTGCTCGAACCGCGTATGCGCGCGACCGGGATTGCGGTGTTCGTAACGCTTTACACCCTCGTCGGCAGCCTCGGCCCGCTGTTCGTGGGCTACGCCAGCGACCGGTTCGCCGAACGAAGCTTCGGCAGCGACGCGTTCCTTGCCACTTGCGCCGGTACGGGCGACGCCCTTGCGGCAACCGTTCGCGAAGCTTGCCGTGACGCATCGGCCGACGGTGTTCGCCAGGCGATGGTGCTGGCGATGACGATCTTCCTCGTGGCGGGCGTGTTCTACATGCTCGCCGCGCGTTCGTTCGCCCGCGATGTCGCCGATGCCGGCGCTGTGCGCGGCGCGCATTCCCAAGCATAAAAATCTCTCTCGAGAAGGATAACCTGCATGACCCTTTACCGGCCCGAGATCCTGATGCGCCCCGGCGTCGCCCCGCATTCGCATCCGACCAAACCGCCGTTGCCGCCCCTGGAGCACGCGCAGGAGACCTGGGGCGAGATCGTGATCGAGCGCAATGCCCCGGTGCGGCTGCGCGACGGGACGACGATCTACGCCGACCTCTATCGCCCGGCGGGCGGGCGGCAGGATCTGCCGATCCTGCTGGCATGGGGGCCGTACGGCAAACACTGGCTCTCGGACCAGTGCTACGCGCCGCATTCGGGCGTGCAGGACGGGTGGCTCTCGCCGCTGACGCCGTTCGAGGGGCCGGACCCGGGCCACTGGTGCCCACGCGGCTATGGCGTGGCGATCGTCGATCCGCGCGGCTCGTGGCTGTCGGAGGGCGACTTCCATCACAATGGGCACCAGGAAGCCGAGGATTGCTACGACACCGTCCAATGGCTCGGCGAGCTGCCGTGGAGCAACGGCAAGGTGGGGATGTCAGGTGTCTCCTATCTCGCGGCGATCCAGTACTATGTAGCCCCGCTGCATCCGCCGGCCCTCGCGGCGCTCAACCCGTGGGAGGGCTTTGTCGATTGGTACCGGGAGTTCGCCTACCACGGCGGCATCCGCGAAACGAACTTCCTTCCACGCGCCTCGGGTAACATCGCCTATTCGCTCGGTCGCGCCGAAGACACCCTCGCGAACACCCGGAACCGGCCGTTGTACGACGACTTCTGGGCTTCCAAGGAGGTCGACCTCGCCGCGATCACACAACCGGCCTACGTCGTCGCCAGCTGGGCCGACCAGGGCTTTCACAGCCGGGGCACGCTGGAGGTGTTCAAGGGCATCTCGAGCAAGCATAAGTGGCTCGATGCTCACGGGCAGAAGAAGTGGGCAAATTACTACCGGCCCGAAAGCGTGCGGCGGCAGGAGGCCTTCTTCGATCATTTCCTGAAGGAGCGCGGCGCCGTCGTGCCGGCCTGGCCGCGCGTGCGGATCGAGGTGCGCGAGCGTTTCGGCGTGGCGACCGAACGGGCGGAGAACGAATGGCCGCTCGCCCGCACGGAACACACGCCGTGGTGGCTCGGCGAGGGGACGCTTGTCGATACCCGCGCGGCCGGAGAGGCCGAGGTGCGGTATGACGCCACCGAAGGCTGCGCGGTGTTCGATCGAACGTTCGAGCAGGATGTCGAACTCACGGGCCACATGAAGCTGCGGCTGTGGGTCGAAGCCGACGGCTCGAACGATATGGACCTGTTTGTCGCGCTGCAGAAGCTCGACGCGAACGGCGAGCATGTCGGGTTCGGCTTTTATGCCTTCTACGAAAACGGGCCGGTCGCGCTCGGCTGGCTGCGCGCCAGCCATCGTGCGCTCGATCCGGAGCGTTCGACCGAAGCCCAGCCGTTTCATCCGCACGACCGCGAGGAGCCGCTCGAGCGGGGTGTGCCGGCGCCGGTCGACATCGAGATATGGCCCTCGTCGACCCTGTTCCGCGCCGGCGAGACGCTGCGCGTGGTGGTGCAGGGGTCGGACATCTACCAGGATGCGCTGCCCGGCCTGCCGTTCGCCCGGCACGAGGAGACTCGCAACGCCGGCACGCATATCATCCGCTTCGGCGGCCGATACGATTCCCATCTTCTCGCCGCGGTCGTTCCGTCCGTCGATGGCTGAAGCAGAAGCCAGGAGAGGAATATGGCGTCAGAAGTCGAGCAGCTGCGCGCAGAACTGACGCGCGTTTCCGAACGGCTTGAGCGGATGGAAACCGAGGCTGCGATCCGCGCACTCGCAACCCGTTACGCGCGTGGCGCGGACCGGCACGACGAGGAGTTGCTCGCCGCCGTCTTCTGGCCCGATGCGCAAGTCAACTACGGCCGCTATTCGGGGTTGCGCGATCCGTTCATCGAGTGGGCCAATGCCAACCATGCCCGCAGCTTTGCGATCCATGAGCATCACGTCACCAACCAGACGCTCGAGATCACGGGAGACACCGCTCATCTCGAAAGCTACGTGATCTATTTCCTGCGCAGCCTCGACGACGCGTTCACGCTGATCGGCGGCGGCCGCTACATCGACCGGGTCGAACGGCGCGAAGGCGCTTGGCGGATCGCGGTGCGCGAGTACCTGCCCGACATCAAGATACGGGCGGGCTCGATGTTCGCGGGCGCCTTCGCCGATCAGTGGCTGCCGGAAAGCGGGCCGGGAAGATATGACAAGGATGATCTGTCATACCGGCGCCCGTTACCGGCAAGAGTCGGCTGATAGAGACGAGTTGCAATCCAAATTGAGCCATCGGTTACGTCGCCGCGCGCGCTCACCAGCTTGACGAGGACGGCTCCCGGCCACCGTGCTCTCACCGAATCCCGAGATTCGGGAATGGCTGGGGCGGCAGGATTCGAACCTGCGCATGCCGGTACCAAAAACCGCGTCCCAACTTCCCGTCAGCCGTAGAAATCTACGGATTTCCGTAAGTTAGACAGCTGGCGCGCGAGGTCAAGAAGTATCCTGACATGAATCCTGACATTTTGTGTGCCAAAGATTCAGACCCGTTCTTCCTGTTCGGTTTGCGCGGGTGCCCGGAAATTGCGGTGAAAGGGCGGGCCATGCCTCTCGGGCCAACCAATTCGTGAGGGTTGCCAGGATGCCTGCGATAAAGAACCTGCGCATGCCGTGAGCTGCCCCATCGTCGGACCAATATGCGGCTTGGGCCAGACTCGCTCCACCCGAAGATTATTGTCGTACTAAATGGGGGATCCTCGCGACCACTTCGGCTTCCGCGCAAGCGGACGAGCTCGCGCCTACGGGCGACCCAGTCATCCGGGGGCGGCACTGCGGCTCGTCCCGGTCGCTAGAACTATCCCAATTGAGTATCCCGACGCTGTAAGGTGGCAATTGGCACCGCTCTCCCCCTACAGCTTCGAGCAAGCCGTTCGGTTCAATGCGGAAATCTTGGAAAGGTGAGCGCAGACGCTACACCTGGCCGCGCCCGCATACGCTCCAGCCACGCCATTGCGAGCGGCGCGGTTCCATCGTTCATGATGTCGGGATGTCCTCGCGGAAGACCGTTCGCCATTGAGAAGACCGCGATGTCGGCCAGGCTGAATCCGTCGTCGAGCAGCCAGTCGGACGTCGCCAGCGCATGTTCGATGCGTGCGGTCGCGTCGATCAGGTTTTCGCGCCAGCCGTTCATTTCCCGCTGCGTAAAACCGCCGCTGGCCGCCAGCGCCCACTTGTCCCGCTTCTCCCGCAGCGGGATACGCGCGAGGCGCGCCTCGAACTCACCTTGAGGCAGGGATTCCACGAGCGCCGGCATCTGACGCACCCAAGCGAGGAAGCTGAGCGCGGGGCGGAAGACCTCGTCGACGAACTTGGTCCACACCCGCATCTGGGCCCGACCGAACGGGGTGTCCGGTCGCAGTCGCGGACCGTCAAAGGTCTCGTCGAGATATTCATTGATGACCGTCGATTCCACAATCGTGCAGTCGCCATGGACGAGCACGGGCACTTGCCCCGCGGGATTGATGGCGAGGAACTTCGGATCGTGCTGTTCGAAGCGCTGGAGATTGATCTGGTAACTGACGAACGGAACAGCCTTCTCGTGGATCGCCTGCAAGACCTTGAGGCTGTTTGACACCGGTTCGGCGTGATAGAGTTCGACCCGTTCAGCCACGCACCTCGTCCCTCAATTCGATCGCCTTGCGGACCGCTTCCTCGATCGCCGCGTTTCGCGCCTTGACTGCGCCGAGGTACTCGCCATGGGTCACGATGTAGAGGCGATTGGCCAGGATAGCCTCAACCGTCATCCGGCCAGCGATCGCGGGATCCTGCCAGACAATGCCGGCCGGCGGGCTGTCGGTAGCGTAGTCGAGGAAGCGGCTGCCAATACGCAATTCGGCCGGCCGAACCTGCTCGCTCTCGTGAATGTTGCTGAGGGTCGGTCCGGGCAGGAGCACCGAAACCCCGATTCCGCTGCCCTCCAGGTCCAGCCGCATGTGTTCGGTCAGCGCGATCAGGCCGGCCTTGGCCGTTGCGTAGATGCCACGTGTCGGTCGCGGCGGCATCAGCGCGCCGAGCGACGAGGTATTGACCACGTGGCCACCCAAACCGTGCCGACGCAGGAGCGGCAGGCCGCAGACCAAACCATTGACCACCCCGCCGAGATTGACCGACAGTCCCCAATCCCAATCGCCGAACGTCGCTTCGGCGACTGGGCCCGCGATCCCGACACCGGCGTTGTTGACCAGGATGCGCAACGGTCCGAAGCGCGCTTCGGTCGCGGCGAGTGCCGTGGCAAAGCCCTGGCGATCGGCAGCGTCGAACTCGAAGGCGAGGAAGCGGGCCTCCCATCCGTCGCGAACGGCCTGGTCCCGCGCCCGGGCCAAGTGTGTGCATGGCGGTGACAAAGTGTGCCACTGGAACGCCGGCGTTGTGCTGAGCGT
>JBIQKC010000016.1:0-63714 GCA_044506885.1 Sphingomonadales bacterium | reverse complement strand
CCCAACCCCTCCCCGCCGGGGAGGGGAGATTCAATCCGATCAGGACAGACTCTAGGCCCTGACCCTGGCTGCGCGCGCGGGCGTCCGGGAACCAATCCCGGATTCGCCTTTTCTCTGTTAAATCACCCGATCTCGAAGGGCAGGAGGCCCGTTCGATGCCAGTCGCAGCGCCGCAGGCGCCACCCAACGTCCTGATCGTCGAGGACGAATTCATCATCGCGCTCGATCTGTCGGAGACAGTGAAGGATCTCGGCTGCGCGGTCGACGGCCCTTATGCCGACAAGGAGAACGCCTTCGTCGCGATCGACCGGCGCATGCCCGACTGCGCCATCCTCGACGTCTATACCGACGATGGCGAGGTCTTTCCGCTCGCCGACGCGCTTGCTGATGCCGGCGTCCCGATCGTGTTCCATTCCGGGCACGTTACCCCGGTCGAGGTCAGGCAGCGCTACCCGCAGGCGCTGGCCTGTTCCAAGCCGTGCCCGCCCGATCATCTGATCGACCTGCTCCAGGAAGCGCTCGACATGGCGAAAGCCGGGACCTGAACGGCGATTGGCTAGCTCCCCCGCGCCCGCTAAGGCGGTTGCAAAGGAGACTTGTCCGATGGCCGGAATGGCATCGTTCGATTGGGCCGACCCGCTAAGCCTCGACGACCAGCTCGGCGAGGAGGAGCGGATGATCCGCGACGCCGCGCACGGCTTCGCGCAAGATGTGCTGCAACCGCGCGTGATCGAAGCCTATCGCGAGGAACTGGACGCGCCCGAGCTGTTCCCGCTGATGGGCCAGGCCGGCCTGCTCGGCGTGACGGCGCCGCAGGAATACGGCGGCGCGGGCGCCAGCTACGTCGCCTATGGCCTCGTCGCGCGTGAGATCGAGCGGGTGGATTCGGGATACCGTTCGATGGCCTCGGTCCAGTCGAGCCTGGTGATGTACCCGATCCACGCCTACGGCTCGGACGAGCAGAAGGCGAAATACCTCCCTGCCCTCGCACGGGGCGAACTGATCGGCTGCTTCGGGCTGACCGAGCCCGACGCCGGCTCGGATCCGGGCTCGATGCGCACCGTGGCGAAACAGGATGGAAGCGGATTCCGCCTCTCCGGCTCCAAGACCTGGATCAGCAACTCGCCGTTCGCGGACGTCTTCGTGGTCTGGGCGAAGAGCGAGGCGCACGGCGGACGGATCAAGGGCTTCGTGCTGGAAAAGGGCATGGCCGGCCTCTCCGCGCCGAAGCTCGAAGGCAAGCTCAGCTTGCGCGCCAGCACCACCGGCATGATCGTGATGGACGATGTGAAAGTAGGCGCGGATGCGCTTCTCCCCGGCGCGGAGGGGATGAGCGGCCCGTTCGGCTGCCTCAACCGCGCGCGCTACGGCATCTCGTGGGGCTGTATGGGCGCTGCCGAGTTCTGCTTCGCCGCCGCGCGGCAATACGGGCTCGACCGCAGGCAATTCGGCAAGCCGCTCGCCGCCAACCAGCTCTACCAGAAGAAGCTCGCCGACATGGCGACCGGGATTGCGCTCGGCCTGCAAGCCAGCCTGCGCGTCGGCCGCCTGATGGACGAGGGCCGCTTCGCCCCCGAGACGATCAGCCTGGTCAAGCGCAACAACGCCGGCCAGGCGCTGGAGATCGCCCGCCAGGCGCGCGACATGCACGGCGGCAACGGCATCTCGGAAGAATACCAGGTCATCCGCCACATGCTGAACCTGGAAACCGTGAACACCTACGAAGGCACGCACGACGTCCACGCGCTGATCCTCGGCCGCGCCATCACCGGCATCGCGGCGTTCTAGGCTGTATCGACATTCAGAAGATGACGAGCCGAAAATGGTGGATTTCCGTGACCCGGAGCGGAGCGTGCTGACGGCACGTGAGCACCGGAAGCGCGGAAAGCCGCCATTTGCAGGCCGTCAGAGCTGAATGTCGATACAGCCTAGCAGGAGACCCGGTCAGGCGGCGTGGAGCACCCCGCGGTAGGTGCTTTGTTCGAGCGCCCGCCCCGCACCGAGCGCCACGCAATTGAGCGGATCGTCGGCAACGCGCACGTGCAGGCCGGTCACGCGCGCCACGGCCTCGTCGATCCCGTGCAGCAGCGAACCGCCGCCGGTCATGACGATGCCGTAGTCGAGAATGTCGGCGGCGATCTCCGGCGCAGTTTCCTCCAGCGCGCGGCGCACGGCGTCGACGATCTGCGCCACCGGCCCGCCGAGCGCCTGTGCGAGTTCCGAACGGCTGATCGCGACTTCGCGCGGCACCCCGCGCACCGCGTCGCGGCCGCGAATCTTGACCGGCGCATCCTCGGCGTCGGTCAGCGCCGAGCCGGCGTCCATCTTGACTCGCTCGGCAGTCACTTCGCCGATGTGCAGGTTGTGGTTGCGGCGGACCCACGACATGATCGCCTCGTCCATCTGATCCCCGCCGACGCGCTCCGACAGGCTGGTGCTGAGCCCCCCGACCGACATCACGCCGACCTCGGTCGAACCGCCGCCGATGTCGACCACCATCGAGCCCATGGGATCGGTCACCGGCAGATCGGCGCCGATGGCCGCCGCCATCGGCTCGTCGATCAGCCACACCTTGCGCGCGCCGGCGTTGGAGGCCGCATCGCGGATCGCGCGCCGTTCGACCTGGGTCGAGCCCGAGGGGACGCAGATGACGATTTCCGGGCTGGTCAGCTTGCGCGTCCCGGCATGGCGGCGCGCCTTGGTGACGAAGTGCTTGATCATCTGCTCCGCCACTTCGAGATCGGCGATCACGCCGGCGCGCAGGGGGCGGATGGTCTGGAGGTTCTCGGGCGTCTTGCCCATCATCAGCTTGGCGTCGTCGCCGATCGCGCGGACGCGGCGCACGCCGTTGACGGTCTCGAGCGCGACGACCGAGGGCTCGGCCAGGACGACGCCGTGGTCGCGCAGATAGACGACCGTGTTCGCCGTACCCAGATCGATCGCGAGGTCAGCCGATGCGAACCGCATCATCTTCAACAACGACATGAATGAATTAGCCCTTCGGCCCTGGAACAGGACCAACGGAGCGGATCGTTGGCCGTTCCTGTCTGCGCGATTAACCTTGGCCTCCGGCGCGCGGCCAAGCGATTGACGGTGCAGCGATAGAGGCGAGCCGAAAGCGAGGAGGAATCAGATCTTGTCCTGTTGAGGTTGAACCGAAGAAGCCCTCCCCCGATCGGGGGAGGGTTGGGTGGGGGTATCCGACGCCAACGTCGACGCACGGCCTGCCGGCCTCGCTCCCCCACCCCCAACCCCTCCCCGCCGGGGAGGGGAGATTCAATGTCATGCGGACAGACTCTAGGCGCCGTTCCACCCGGTTGGAAACAGGCCTAAAAGGGAAATGCTGCCGTGATCGCCATGATCGCCACCACCATGGTGATGAGATTGAGCGGCAGGCCCACGCGCACGAAATCCATGTAGCGATAGCCGCCCATCTGGTAGACGATCACATTGGTCTGGTAGCCGAAAGGCGTGGCGAAAGCGGCGCTGGCGGCCATCATCACCGCCACCAGGAACGGCCGCGGACTGACCCCCAGGCTCTCCGCCAGCGCCACCGCGATCGGCGTCACCAGCACCGCCACGGTGGCGTTGGACAGCAGTTCGGTCAGCACCATCGTCGCCGCATAGAGCACGATCAGCGCCACCAGCGGGCTGATTCCGTCGAGCGAGCCGACGAGCATGTTCGTCGCCGCGCCGGCCAGCCCGCTCACGTCCATCGCGATGCCTATCACCACCATGCCGGCAATCAGGATCAGGATCTCCGGCCGCAGCCCGCCATAAGCCTCGTCGGCGGTGATCACCCGCAGCAGGATCAGCAGCACCGCCCCGGCGAAAGCCGTGGCCGCGATCGGCGCCACGTTGAGCGCGGCAAGCGCGATCGCCCCCGCGAACACCGCGAACGCGATCGCCGCGCGGGCCGGCTGCAACGGGCGCGGTACCGCGAACAGGTCGGCGTCGCCGACTTGCGCGGTCGCCAGCCGCACCGGCTCGTGCGAAATGGCGGTGTCGGCATAGGCCACCGGCTCGTCGATCGAGTTCTTCAGCAAGCGTCCGCCGATGAAGAACAGGTACAGCCCCCCGGCAATCGCCATCGGCAGGCCCACCGGCGTGATCTCGAATATCCCGAAGCGCGGCTGGCCCGAAAGCCGCGCCATGTCGTCCACCAGCAGGTTGGTCGAGGTGCCGATCAGCGTGCAGCACCCGGTCAGCACGGTGATATAGGACAGCGGCATCAGGTAGCGCTTGGGCGAAAGGTTCAGCGCCGTGGCGACATCGCGCACCACCGGCGCGCCGAGCACCACGATGGGGGTGCTGTTGAGGAAGCACGAGACCGCGCCGATCCCCGTCAGCATCACCCAGATGCCCGCCGCGCCGATGCGCTTGCACAGTCCCACCGCGAGCTGGATCATCCTGTCCAGCAGCCCCGACAGCTCGAGCGCATAGGCAATCACGAACAGCGAGGCGAGCGCGATGATCGCCGGGCTGGCGAAGGCGCCCTGCACTTCCACCGGGCGGACGACCCCGGTCATCAGCAGCACCGCCGCGCCGGTCAGCGCCACCACGTCGGGCCGCAGCTTGTCCCACACCAGCGCCGCGACCACGGCCGCGAGGACCAGCAGAGTCAGGATCTGGTCGATGGTCATCCGCGGACCCGGTGCGAACCGCGCTGCATTGATATTGCCATGACCATCGCCTGTTCCTGCCCGATGCTGGAACGAGACTCAATTGTTCTGGCCGATGGAAGATTTTTCGTTAGGGTTTCCCGATGGAGGAACCCAGCCTCAGGACCAGCCGGCAGGTCATCGCCCTGGCGATTCTCGTGTCGCTCCTGCTCGGCGGCGTGGGGTTCGTCGTCGGCCGGAGCACCGCGCCCGCGCCCGATCTGCCGCCGGACGAAACGAGCGAGCCGATCGTCGTACCGCCGGCCGATCTGCTGGGCGGGACGATGGCGCGCGCCGACCTGCTTCGCCTGGCGAGTTCGGCCGCCGACGCCGCCGGCGCGGGCAGGCTCTTGCCCGACAGTCTGCGCCAGAGCGCGGGACGGCGATTCGAGCTGCGCCTGCCGCTCGGATGCGGGGGCCCCGCCGCGCCGGACGCGCCCGACGGCTGGACTTACGACGAGCGCAGCGGCCGGCTGAGGGTGTTCGCAAACCCGGTGCGCTGGGACGCGAGCGACTGGATCGAGCAGGATGGCGCGACGGTCGAAGGCATCGAAGGCTTCTGGATCGCCCGCCCCTGGACATCCTCGGACGTCTGCCCGCCGACCCCACCCGCGCTCGAGCCCGCCGATGACGCGAGCGGCAGCGACGCCGAGGTCGAAGACGAGGCGGAGGCCGATGCCGACGAAACGCCTGCCGCCGAGATGCCTGCCGCCGAGACGCCCACCCCCGTCCACACCCTGGCGATAGGCCAGGTTCGCACCACCGGGAGCGCACGCGGCGGCCGGCGCGCCGGGGACCTGTTCGAAACCGTCACGCGCGTGCCCGCCGGCGAACTCGACACCTCGCAAGGCTTCCGCCTGCGGCTGATCGGCCGCCTGACCAACGCCATCGGCACCGCGCCCGTCACTTGCCGCGCGGAAAATCCGGCGACGGCCCCGGTCTGCCTGATCACTGCGGCGATCGACGAAGTGGCGATCGAGAACCCCGCCACCGGCCAGGTCCTCGCCACCTGGAACCTCGCCCAGCGGGACGCGGCCCCTTCGAACTGACGCGCGTTGCCGCTTGATCGGCCGCCATTGCTGTCTTAGTGTATTGCTATGCTAAGTCACAAGGCAATCGCCACGCGCGCCGATCCCGAAGCATGGGCGCGCGCATTTCACGAAGCGCAGGGCGCGCCGGCCATGGCCTTTGCGGTGGCGAACGGCGACGGCGTGGCGTGGAACGCCGCCCATGGCCTGGCGGATCTCGAGTTCGCCGTGCCCGCGAGCGTCGCGCACCTGTTCCGCCTCGGTTCGGTGAGCAAGGCGATCACCGCCACGGCGGCCGCCCGGCTGGTGTCGGCGGGGCTGATCGAACTCGACGTGCCGATCTCGTACTGGCTGCCCGACCTGCCGCCGCACCACCGCGCCACGACCTTGCGGCAACTGCTGACCCATCGCGGCGGCGTGCGCCACTATCTGCCGAAGGATATGGCGCCGATGCAGCCGGGAGGGCCGGTCCTCACGCGCCCGTCATGGACCCGTAGCGCGATCCTTGCCGCCTTCATCGAAGACCCGCTGGTCGCCCGGCCCGGCGAGAAAGTCAGCTATTCCTCATGGGGCTACACGCTCGCATCGCTGGCGATGGAGGCGGCGGCGCGGCAGGATTTCCTTGATCTCGTCGCGACCGAGATCGCCGGGCCCTTCGCCCTTCCCAGCCTCGTCGGAGACGAGCCGGCGCGGATCGTCCCCGGTCGCGCGCGCGGCTATGTCGGCGCGGAAGAGCGGCGGCGGCTGAGGGAGCAGTTTCCGGAAGCGAACTGGCCGCCCGCGGTCGACGGATGGGCTCATCCCATCCCGCACAACCCAGCTTTCTGCTGGGCGGGGGCCGGCCTGCTGATGACCATGCCCGACCTCGCCCTTTTCGGCGCGCGCCATCTCTCCGGCCCCGCAAGCCGGATCACCGCCGCCGAGCGCGAGCTGCTGTTCACGCCGATGACCGAGGCCACCGGGACCAGCCCGCCGCTGGGCCTCGGCTGGCGTGTCGATCGCGACGCCTCGGGCCGCGAACGCTGGCACCATGCCGGAGCGACGCCCGGCGGACGCTGCGCGCTCGTCGTCTATCCGCAAGCCGGTCTGTCCATCGCCTTTGCAAGCAACACCATGACCATCCCCGACGACGTGCTCGGCCCGGCCAGCGAACTCGCGGACTGCTTCGCCTGAGGCCGGCGCCTCAATCCACCAGCATCAGCGCATCGAGCGCCGCCACGCCTTCGCCCTTCGGGTGGATGATGACCGGGTTGAGATCGATCTCGCGGATCGACGGATTGCCCGCCATGATCCGGCCGATCCGCACGATCAGCTCCGCCAACGCGGGCACATCGAGCGCGGGCGAACCGCGATAGCCCTTCAGGATCGCCGCCTGCTTCAGCTCCAGCAGTCCCTTCTCGACCGCGGCGGCATCCATTTCGGGTACGAACAGCTTCACGTCCTTGAGGATTTCCGCCGTCACGCCGCCGAAGCCGGCCAGCACCACCGGCCCCCATTCGGGATCGTTCTTCGCCCCGACGATCATCTCGACGCCCATCTTGCCCATCTTCTCGATCAGCACGCCGTCGAGCGCGATCGAGCGGTCGTAGGCCTCGACACTGGCGTACATCCGGTCGAACGCCTCGCGCACCTCGTCAGCCGATTTGAGGTTGAGGATAACCCCGCCCGCATCGCTCTTGTGCCCCAGCGCCGCGGCCTGCGCCTTCATCGCCACCGGATAGCCGATGGCTTCGGCCGCATCGACGGCCGCCTGCGCGTTGGACGCGAACCTGCTTTCGGGGAACGCGATGCCGAGCGGGCGCAGCAGTTCCTTGGCCTTGTATTCCGGCGTCACGCCCGAAACCGCGTCGAGGCCGGGCGCCGCGATCGGTTCGCCCGACCGGTCCTCCAGGTCGCGCTTGGCGAGGTCGGCGAGCCGGGCGATGGCGCGATAGGCGCGCTCGGTGCTCGGGAACCACGGGATGCCGACCTTGCGCAGCCCCTCGATATATTCCTCCGGCACCGTCGCCCCTTCGTCCACGCCGGCGAAGACCAGCGGCTTGGGGAACGCGCCGTCTTCCAGCACCTTGACGATGTGCGGGAACTTGATGCCGCTGGTGATCGGGTCCGACTGGATGATCGAGGCGACCACGGAACCGATCCGTTCGTCCTCCAGCAGCGCGGTCAGCACCTTGGTGTAGATCTCCGGCTCCGACAGGCCGAGCGCGGTGATGTCGGTGGGGTTCGACACCGGCACGAAATCCGGCAGGATTGCGCGCAGCGCCGGGCTGTTGTCGTCGTCGAGGTGGATCAGGTCGAGCCCGATGTCCTCGGCGATGTCGAACGCCAGGCCGCGCAGCGCGCCGCTCTCGCCCAGCACCGCCATCGCCGCGCCGGGCAGCGCCTTGCAGCGCAGCGCGATCTCGGTGATGTCGGCCAGCTCCTCCAGCGTATCGGCGAAGATCACGCCTTCGCGCGCCAGCTTGGTCTTCATCAGCGCATAGTCGCCGGCCATCGCCCCGGTGTGGGTGGCGGCCGATTCCTGCGCCTTGTTGGACTTGCCGGGATGCAGCATCACGATGGGCTTGCCCGCCGCGCGCGCCCGGCGGGCGGCGGCGACGAACGCCTGCGGGCGGCGCAGGCTCTCGACATACATGGCGATGACGTGGGTGTCCTCGTCATCCACCAGCCATTCGACATAGTCCTCCACCCCGCTCGCGGCCTCGTTGCCGGTCGAAACCGACGTCGAGACATAGAGCCCGCGCGGATGCAGCGCCGTCGCCAGCACCGCCGCCAGCGCGCCCGACTGACTGGCGATGCCGACCGCGCGCGTCCCCTTGGCCGGCGTCTGCATGTTGGTTTCGACGAAAGTCAGCGGCACCCGCTCGACATAGTTGGTGCAGCCGAGGCAGTTCGGCCCTTCGATCACCATGCCATGCTCGGCGGCGATGGCGGCCAGCTCCAACTGGTCGCGCATCCCTTCCTCGCCGGCTTCGGAGAACCCGGCCGAATAGATCACCACCGCCCCGCAGCCGCGCTGCGCGAGCTGGCGCACGGTATCGAGCACGAACGGGCGCGGAATGGCCAGCACCGCGCAGTCGATGCCCTCGGGCAGCTCGGAGACATCGTGATAGACCTTGAGCCCCAGAAGTTCGTCGCGCTTCGGGTTCACCGGATAGATGTCGCCGGCGAATTCGTACTGCACCAGATTGTTGAGCAGCGTCGCGCCGAGCGCCCCCTTGCGGTCCGACGCGCCGATCACGGCCACTGACCTGGGCCGCAGCAGCCGGTCGATCTGCTGGTTGGTGAAACGACGCTCGCTCATGAATCGGTCTCCTCTCGCACGCCGGCCCTAGACTCTGTTCCACGCCTCGTCATCCCCGCCCTTGCGGCGGCTTTACACGTTCTCGACCGTGATGGCGGTTTCAGCTCTCGCCGGCCTCGCCAAGGCCCTCGCCCGGCTCCGGTCCGGCAAGCAACTGGAGCAGTTCGCCCGGCTCTCCCGCAGTTCCGGCGTCGATCAGATCGATCACCGAACGCGCGCCTTCCGCCATCGGGTTCGGGTGGGGAGAATAGGCGATCGGCACCAGGTTGTATCGCGCCAGCTCGACGCGGCCATCCCTGATCTGCTGCGCCGCGAGATTCATCCTCAGGTCGAGATCGAACGGGGCCAGCTCGGCCGCCCGCTCGAGCGCGTGGACCGCGTTGTCGGTCGGCTCCCGGTCGCTCTCCACGAAACTGCGGTAGTAGTAGACCAGCGCCAGCGGATGATCGGGCTCGCGCCTGTTGAGCGCCTGGAACGGCGCCGCCGCGGCCTTGTATGCCGCCACCGGATCGTCGGCCTCGGACGCTTGCCGGAACAGCGCGTAACCCTTCTGGACATAGGCGTCGACCTGGCCGGGATCGATCGCCAGCGCGGCATCCGCCGCGGCGATCGCCGCCTCGTTGTAGCCGGCGTCGTATTCCGCCTCCGCCAGCGCCGCGAGCACCAGCGCGTCCTGCGGATGGCGCGCCGCCACCCTGCGCACTTCGCCCACCAGTTCGGCCGCCTGCTCGGCGGTCACGCCGCGACGCGAGCGGATCCGCAGCGGCATAACCTCGGCCTCGCCGGGGCGCAGCTTGCGCACCTCGATGACGGCGGTTTCGAGCTGCTCCGGCGCGAACACCAGCGACATGATCTGCCTGCGCCGCAGGTAGGCGCGCAAGTCCTTGTCGAGCTGTTCGAAGTCGCCGAACACCTCCAGCGCCGCCTCGCGCGAGCTTTTCCCCGCCCCCATCAGTTCGATGTAGCGCCGCGTCTGGCCGCGCCGCTCGGGTTCCATGGTCAGAAAATGATAGAGCGCCCAGCTCTTGCCGTAGAACGAATCGTAACGGGCGCGGCGGCGCTTTTCGTAGACGTCGGGATCGAGCAGTTCCTCGGCCTTCACCTCGTCGGCATAGGCGATTTCCATATAGCGGCCGGCGGCGGGCATCCCCACCGTCACGCCGCCCTCCGACGTGAAGCGCGCCGCGGCGAAGAACTCTGCGCTCCCTTCGCCAAGCCAGCGCGGCGTGGGAAAAGTGCTGTTCGAGATCAGGAAGTGATGCGCGTATTCGTGGAGCAGGATCGTCATCGACTGGTCGAGCTGGCGGTTCGACACTTCCACTTTCGGCACGATCGCCAGCGAGGAGCCGGCGCGCGGAATGTAGAACCCGCCGACGTTGCGCCCGCCTTCACCGAACAGCCGCTGAACCTCGCGCTGGTTCTTGACCACGAACACCGTCAGGCGGTTGGACGGGCTCGGCGCGGGATTGGATACGCCGGTGATGACGCCCATCGCTTCGTGATAGCGTTCGAGCTGTTCGGAAAACCGGCGGATGTCGCGCTCGGTATCGTCGGCATAGACCACGAAATGCTGGCTCGACGCCTCAAGCCAGTCCGCCCGCGCCGCCGAAGGCAGCAGCAACAGCAACGCGCCCAGCGCCAGGACGACCCGCATTCTCTCCCCCCAGGAACTCAAGCCCGCGCGGAAAGCTATCGCATTTGCCGCGCGGCACAAGTCCTGCGCCGGAAGTTCATCCGCCGGCGCCGGCCCTCACCCCCGCCACTCGCGCCGTTCTTCGGCCTGGCGCAGGACTTCGTAGGCGAGCTGGAACGCCTGGAACGCCCTGGCGGCCTCGGCATCGCTGGGTTTCACGTCGGGGTGGACTTCCTTGGCCCTGGCGCGCCAGGCTTTCTTCACCGCGTCGAAATCGGCGTCGCTTTCCAGCCCGAGCACCTCCAGCGCGCGCATCTCGTCCGCGCTGCGGTCGCCCGATGTCGCCCAGCCATAGTGCGCGGCCGAGGCGTAGCCTGCGTTGGCGCGCTGTTCGGCCCCGGCGCGCGCCTCGGCCTCGGCTTTCTCCAGCCCTTCGAAATAGTCCCAGCGTGAATTGTATTCGGCCGCGTGGCGGCGGCAGAAATACCATCGCTCCGGACTGTTGGGGGCCTTGGGCGCGGGGCAGTCGCCCGGCTCCTCGCAGCCGTGCCGGTCGCACAGGCGCACCTTGGCCGCCTCGCGCGAGCTGCCATAGCCGCGCCAGCGGGGAAAACCCCAGTCGAGCGAGCGCCGCGCCCGCGTCATCGCCTTAATCTCTTCGACAGCATCGGTTCTCTATAGGCCCGGCCGCACCGCGCGACCAGCCGCGTGCGGGGTGTAATTCTTTGTATCGCCCGCTCATGCTGCATTGCAATATGAGCCGGGTGGCATATCTGCGGCAATGGAATCACGAGTAGAAACCCGGCCATGTCCAAGCAGCTCGCCCTGTCGTCCGCGTTCTCGATTTTCGCGCTGTCGGCGCTCGCCCTGTTCGGGCCGGGCTCGGCGCGCGTGAGCGGGATATACGAAGCGGGCGCGGCGATGGAGATCGCCGCGCCCGCCCTGCCGCCAACGCTGCCGGATATACCGGCGCTGGTCAGCGTATCGCTCGACTGATCAGTTGAGCACGATCGTCACGGCGCGCCGGTTCTGCGCCCATGCCGATTCGTTGGAACCGGTCGCGATCGGCCGCTCCTTGCCGTAGCTGACCACCGTCAGCCGCTCTGCCGGCACACCCAGGCTGACGAGGTAGTTCTTCGCCGCATTGGCGCGCCGCTCGCCCAAGGCGAGGTTGTATTCGCGCGTGCCCCGCTCGTCGCAGTGCCCTTCCACCGTGGCGCGCACGTTGGGGTATTGCGACAGATACTGCGCCTGCTGGCGCAGCGCGGCCTGATCCTGGGCGTCAATGTCGAACTTGTCGGTATCGAAGTAGATCGTATCGCTTCCCGACATCGCCTGCGCGAAGTGGGCCTGGGTGCCGGGCGTCGGGCCGCTCGGCTGCGGCGGCGGCGCGGTCGGCGCCGGCGTGGCGGACGACTGCGGCGGCGGCGGAAGCTCCTCGGGCGCTTCCTTCTTGCATGCGGCGAGCGCGAGCACGCTGGCGGCGGTTAAAGCTATCGCTATCTTGTTCATGCCTTGGTCCTCCTGTTTTGAGTCTACGGTAATTCAACGGCCGTCCCTGGGGAAGGAAACGCGATCACGGCAGAACCGGTCCCCAGGCCGGGTCTGACGCGCCCACGGGTGTATTGAGACGACGTTCGTTGCGGCCGGTCAGGTCGACCTGCCAGATCGAAGCCTCTCCGCTGTTGCGGGCGGTGCGGAAGAACTGGACGATGCGGCCGTTGGGCGCCCAGGTCGGCGCTTCGTCCTGCCAGCTGTCGGTCAGATGGCGCATTCCCCCTCCCGATGGGTTCATCACCGCGACGCGCAAGTCGCCGACGATGTGGGTGAATGCGATCTGGTCGCCGCGCGGGCTCCATTCCGGCGTCGCCGCGCGGCCGCCGAAGAAGCTGATCCGCCGCTGGTTCGAACCGTCGACGTTCATCACATAGATCTGCTGGCTGCCCGAACGGTCGCTTTCGAACACTATCCGCGATCCGTCCGGAGAATAGGAGCCGCCGACGTCGATGCCCGGCGTATCGGTCAGCCGGCGCGGCGTGCCGCCGGTCGCGGGAATGCTGTAGATGTCGGTATTGCCGCCGACCGCCATCGAATAGAGGATCGTGCGCCCGTCGGGCGACCAGCGCGGGGCGAAAGTGGTGTTCCGGCTTTCGGTCACCAGCGTCTGCCGCCCGGTGCCGATGTCGTAGACGTAGATGCGCGCGTAGCCGTTGAGATAGCTGACGTAGGCGATCTTCGAATAATCGGGCGAATAGCGCGGCGTCAGCGCGGTCGATTGCCCGTTGGTGATGAAACGGTGGTTGGCGCCGTCCGAATCCATGATCGCCAGCCGCTTGACGCGGTTGTCCTTGGGCCCGGTCTCGGCGATGTAGGCGATCTTGCTGTCGAAGAACGGACTTTCGCCCGACAGGCGCGAATAGACGAGATCGGCGCATTTGTGCGCCGCGCGCCGCCACTCGGCCGGAGCGACCACCCAGCCCTCGCGCACCAGTTCCTGCTGCAACTGCACGTCGTAGAGATAGCAACCGACGGTCAGGCGGCCGTCATCGCCCGCGCGAACGTAGCCGTGCACCAGCATTTCGGCATTGCGCCCCCGCCACGTGTTCCACGCCGGCGCGGTGATCTGGCTGTAGCTCGGGCGCGGAAGCGAATCCGGGCCGACCGGCTGGAACAGGCCGTTGTTGCGCAAGTCGTTGAACACCACCCGCGCCAGTTCCAGCCCCAGCGCAGTCGTGCCCTGCGCATTGGCGGGCGTCGGCTCGTCGCGGTTGGGGGCGAAGGCGGCGATGGCGATGCCAAGGTCCTGCCAGACGCTGTCGTCGGTGACCGAACCGCTAAGGCCTTCTTCCTCAAGCTCAGGCACCATGATCGTCGGCGATGCGGATGGCTGCACCGACTGTGCCATTGCTGCCGCAGGAATGAGGAGCGAGATGATAAATCCCAGACAATGCTTCATCGCGATGTATTCCTATCGAAGCTCCAGTCCCTGATGCGCCGCCAATGTTCATAGTATTCTTCAGGCAGATCGAAGGGGGCTGCAAGCTGCACGGCGCGGATTGCAAGTTCGGCATGCCGTGCCGCTTGCGCCCGGTTGCTATCGGTCTCGCCCGACTGCGCGCGCAGCCTCGGTCGACCGGCAAGGCTGCCGTCGGGATTGAGATCCCAATCCAGCGTAGTGACCAGTAGCTCGACATCCACCCCTTGCGGTGCGTTCCAATGTGGGCGTAGCTGGCGCGAAATGGCGCTGCGCAACGAAGCCCGCTCGGTGGGGCCGAACGTAGTCGCAGGCGCGCCTCGATTGTCGCTACGTTCGCCGGTGCTGGCGCCTTGCAGGAAATCGGCCCCGATCCGGCTGCCCGTCGCCCGGCGCGTCTCGCGCTGCTCGGGTTGCGGGCGCGGGGCCGGCTCGGGCCGGGCGCGGGTTTGGGGTTGGGGCGTCGGGCGCGGCTCTTCGCGCACGACCGGTTCGGGCGGCGTTTCCACCGCCCGCTCGGGAACCGGCGCGAGCTCGGGCGCGACCGCCGCCTGGGTATTGACGGCAGGCACGGGCGCGGTGGCTTCGAGCGCGACGTCGCTCGCCAGGCTCACTTCCATCCGCTGCTGCCGCTCGACCGGCTTGCGGTCGCTCCAGGCGTCGAACATCAGCGCGGCCAGCAGCGCCACATGCGCCACCGCGGCCACGCCGAGGCCGATGCGCTCCTCGCGCGAGAGATGGGTGAGTGAAGCCATCGCCGCCATGGGCTATGGAGCCTCGACTGAACCCTGGGTGACCAGGGAAATGCGGTTGCACCCGGCGCGGTTCAGTTCGCCCATCACCGCCATCACGCGGCCGTAGTCGAGCACCCGGTCACCGCGCAGGGTAATCAGCGGGGCCCGCTCGGTGCCGCAGTTCATCCCCGCCAGCGCCGTCGACAGGTCTCCGGCCGCGACCGGCTGGTCGTCGAGGAAGATGGCCCCGGTGCTGTCGATGGCGATCGTCACCTGGTCCTCCTCCTGCTCCAGCGCGTTGGCGCGGCTTTCGGGCAGATCCACCGGCACGCCGCTCGCCAGCATCGGCGCGGTGACCATGAAAATGATCAGCAGCACCAGCATCACGTCCACGAACGGCGTCACGTTGATCTCCGCCATCGGCGCGCGGCGGCGGGAGCTTCCCCGCCCGCGGGCCGAGGAATGGAGGCCCATCGCCATCAGCTACGCTCCAGCTCGCGCCCGACCTGCGCGCCGACCTTGTCGGCAAAGCGTTGCAGGCGCGCCTCAAAGGCGTTCACGCGGTGGCTGAAGCGGTTGTAGGCGATGACCGCCGGGATCGCCGCGAACAGGCCCACGGCGGTCGCGAACAGCGCCTCCGAAATGCCCGGCGCGACCACCGCGAGCGAGGAATTCTGCTGCATGCCGATCTGGAAGAAGCTGTTCATGATGCCCCAGACGGTGCCGAACAGCCCGACGAACGGCGCGACGGAGCCCGTGGTGGCGAGAAAGTTGAGCCGCTCGGCCAACGCGTCGGCCTCGACCGCGACTTGCCCTTCCATCGCCAGCGCGATGCGCTGCTTGGCCCCGCTCCGGTCGCGCAGTCCGTCGTTGGTCGCGTTGCGCAGCTCCGTCAGACCCGCCGCCGCCACCTGCGCCGATGGATTGTCCGGCCGCCGCCGGCCGGTCACCAGATTTTCGGGCTGGTCGGAATCCCAGAAGCGTTCCTCGAAATCGGCGCTGCGCCGGCTTACCCGGCCCATCCGCAGCGAAAACGACACGACGATCGTCCACACCCAGATGCTCGCCAGCACCAGGCCCACGATCACCGCCTGGACCACGATGTCCGCATCGAGGAACAGTTGCAGGGGGTCGAGCCGGGTTGGGGCAAGGGATGTGGCGGAAACGGCCAGAACTTCGATCATGCAGCGCCTTTCGCGGCCAGAACAGTTTCAAACGCAGCGCGCCAGGCCGCCGGTTGGCGACGCGGGCGACCGTCGGGAGCGAGGAATCCGACACGAACGGCGGCATCGGCCAGCGGTGCTCCCTCCCGCAAGGCTTGCTGGCGCAAACGCACGCTCGCCGCGCCGAGTTCCACCGCGTGGGTGACAATCGTCAAGGCGTCGTCGAGACGCGCCGGGGAAAGATAACGGATCGAAAGATCGGCCACCGCGTAGTGCCCTTCGCCCGCCTCAATCGCCGCGCGCTGGTCGCCCCCGAACAGCCGCAGCATGTCCGACCGGGCGCGTTCGAACCAGCGCAGGTAGTTGGCGTGATAGACCAGGCCCGACAGATCCGTATCCTCATAGTAGACGCGCACCGGGAACAGGTGCCGTGACCCCGCGAAGATTCCCGTTGCAGGCGAAGGCGGATGAATCATGGATGAACGGTGCATTCTCAACGACGAACCGAGTTCGTAGCGGCCAAGCTGCGCGCTGTCGACTACTGCGCGATCATCCGCCCCAGAGGTGCGCCACCGAACAGGTGGACATGCAGGTGCGGCACCTCCTGTCCCCCGTGCGCGCCGACGTTGGCGAGCAGGCGATAACCCGGCTCCACCAGGCCCTGTTCGCGCGCCACCCGGCCCACGGCGCGCACGAAACCGGCGATTTCATCCGCCGGCGCGCGCGCGGAAAAATCGTCCCAGCTGACATAGGCCCCTTTGGGAATGACCAGCACATGCACCGGCGCCTGCGGGGCGATGTCGTGGAACGCCAGCGCCCATTCGTCCTCGTAGACGCGGTTGCAGGGGATTTCGCCGCGCAGGATTTTCGCGAAGATGTTCTGCTCGTCGTAGGGCTGGGTCGGATCGATCGCCATCACGCGCTCCGCGCCGCTTTTTCGGCATGGCCCGAGGTGCCCTCGCGCCGCTCCAGCTCGGCAAGCACGCTGTCCAGCGGCACGCCCTTTTCGGCCAGCAGGACCAGCAGGTGGAACAGCACGTCGGCCGCTTCGCCGATCAGTTCCTCCTCGCTGCCCGCCAGTGCGGCGACGACCGCCTCCGTCGCCTCCTCGCCCAGCTTGCGCGCCACTGTCGGCAGCCCGCGCGCGGAAAGGCTGGCGACGTAGCTGTCCCCCGGCGCGGCCGTGCGGCGCTGGGCGATGGTCGCTTCGAGACGGGTCAGGATGCCGGGCGTGTCCATGCGCGAGGCATGGGCAACGGCGCGGTTCGGGTCAAGTCAGTCGCGGGTGCGGTCGCGCCCTTGCGCCCAGATCGACGCGCGGCGGCCGACCACTACGCCAAGCACGCCCAGCGCGAACAGCGTCAGGTGCGAGCCTTCGGGCACGCTGGCGCTTTCCCCCGCCCACGCCGGCGCGGCGGAAAGAAGGGCGGCGAGAGCGAGCAGGAGGCGAGCGGTCATGTCCGCCCCGATGCGCTCCCTGGCGGCGAACACAACCGCCAAGGGACTACCGTCCCGCGCCGGGACTGGGGTCAGGACCCTGGTTACCCTCTTGCAGGTAAACCCGCCGCGCGCAGGGCGGCGTGCGCTTCGGCGATGGTGTGCGTGCCGAAATGGAAGATCGAGGCAGCAAGAACCGCGCTGGCGTGGCCCTCGGTCACGCCCTCCACCAGGTGTTGCAAGGTACCGACGCCTCCGCTGGCGACTACTGGCACAGACACCGCATCGGCGATCGCGCGCGTCAATTTCAGGTCATAGCCGGCTTTCGTGCCGTCGCCGTCCATCGATGTGACGAGCAGCTCGCCCGCGCCCAGTTCCGCCAGCCGCACCGCATGTTCGACCGCGTCGATCCCCGTCGCCCGGCGGCCGCCGTGGGTGAAGATTTCCCAGCGGTCGCCAACGCGCCGCGCATCGACCGAGGCGACGACGCACTGGCTGCCCATCCGCCCGGCAATGTCCGCGACGACTTCGGGGCGCGATACAGCGGCGGAATTGACCGCCACCTTGTCCGCCCCGGCCAGCAGCAGCGCCCGCGCATCCTCCACCGAACGCACCCCGCCGCCCACCGTCAGCGGCATGAAGCACACTTCCGCCGTGCGCCGGACCACGTCCAGCAGCGTCCCGCGCCCCTCGTGGCTGGCGGAGATGTCGAGGAAACACAGCTCGTCCGCCCCGGCCGCGTCATAGGCCCGCGCCTGCTCCACCGGATCGCCGGCGTCCTTCAGGTCGACGAAGTTCACGCCCTTGACCACGCGCCCGTCACGCACGTCGAGGCAGGGGATGACGCGGATGCGGACGGTCATGCCGAATTCCGCACGATGAGCGCCGACGACAAGATCGCAAGCGCGGCGCTGAGCAGCAGCTTGACCCCGAAAATGGTCCAGAACGCGTTCGGACTGTCGGTTTTCGAATACGATCGGAACAACGTCGTCGCCGATCCCGTCCGCAGGTTCCGCTGCGCGTCGAGCGCGATCAGTATCCCGGCGAGCAAGGCCGCGGCGATGAGGATCATCGCCCGGAATCCGCCATCTGCAACGCCGCCGCCAGATCCAGCCGCCCGTCGTACAGCGCCCGCCCGGTAATCACGCCTTCGATGCCATCGTCGGCGTGCAACGCCAGCATACGAATATCGTCCAGCCCCTTCACCCCGCCGCTGGCAATCACCGGCAGGTCGGTGCGGCGGGCAAGATCGACGGTCGCCTCGATGTTGCAACCCTTGAGCAGCCCGTCGCGGCCGATGTCGGTGAACAGCAGGCTGGCGACGCCCGCGTCCTCGAACCGGCGCGCCATGTCGACGATGGAAACATCCGACACCTCGGCCCAGCCTTCGGTCGCCACCATGCCGTCGCGCGCGTCCACCGCCACCACGATGCCGCCGGGATATTCGCGCGCCATGTCCTTCACGAACTGCGGGTCCTTCAGCGCGGCGGTGCCCATCACCACCCGCGCCACGCCCAGTTCGAACCAGCCCTGCACCGCCTCCGGCGTGCGAATGCCGCCGCCGAGCTGCACATGGCCGGGAAACGCCGCGACGATGGCCTCCACCGCCTCGCGGTTTTCCGCCCGTCCGGCGAAGCTGCCGTCGAGGTCCACCACATGCAGGTGTCCGGCCCCGGCCCCGGCGAACAGCAGCGCCTGCGCCGCGGGATCGTCGCCATAGACGGTCGCACGGTCCATATCCCCTTCGGCCAGACGCACGACCTGTCCGGCCTTGAGGTCGATGGCAGGGAATACGATCATGGCTTCCACTCCAGGAATCGCGCCAGCAGCGCCAGCCCGTATGCCTGGCTCTTTTCCGGGTGGAATTGCACGCCGAGCACGTTGTCGCGCGCCACGGCCGCGACCAGCCCGCCGCCATGGTCGGTCATCGCCGCCACATGACGCCCGTCATGCGGCTGGAAGTGATAGGAGTGGAGGAAATAGGCTTCCCCCGCCTCGATCAGCTCGGCGCCGTCATGATGGGTCGTCGGAGAAACGTCGTTCCAGCCCATGTGCGGCACCTTGATCGCCGGGTCGGTCCGCTCGATCGGGCGCACTTCGCCGGCGATCCAGCCGAGCCCCGGCGTTTCCCCGTGCTCGAGGCCGACCGTGGCGAGAAGCTGCATCCCCACGCACACGCCCAGGAACGGCGCGCCCTGCTCCAGCACGCGCTCTTCCAGCGCCTGCTCCATGCCCGCGATCGCGCGCAGCCCCGCGGCGCAGGCGCCGAACGAACCGACGCCCGGCAGCACCACCCGCTCGGCGGCAAGGACGATGGCCGGATCGGCGGTCACCCGCACATCCTGCGCCCCGGCGGCGCGGAGCGCGTTGTGGACGGAGTGCAGGTTGCCGGCGCCGTAGTCGATCAGCGCCACGCTCATCGGCCAAGCGCCTCCAGCCCCGGCCCGGCGTAAGTGGCGGAGAACTCGATCACATCGACGGTCGCGGCGCCGGCCTTGATGAACGGATCCTCCAGCGCCAGCGCCTCGGCCTCCGCTTTGCTGCCCGCGCAGGCGAAGATCAGCCCGCCGGTCACCGGAACCTTGCGTCCCCAGGCCAGGAAATGCCCCGCCTCGCGCCCCTCGGCCAGCCAGGCGAGGTGATCGGCGCGCAGCGCGTCGATCTGCTCCAGCGGCACGACATAGGTCAGCGACAGCACGAACATCTCAGCCCCCGAGCTGGCCCTTGGTGGATGGAATCGCCCCGCCCTTGCGCGGGTCCAGCTCCACCGCCTGCCGCATCGCGCGCGCGAAGCCCTTGTAGATCGCCTCGCATACGTGGTGGTTGTTCTGGCCGTAGAGGAGCTGGACGTGCAGCGTGATCCCGGCGGCCTGCGCCACCGAGTGGAACCAGTGCTCGATCAGCTCGGTGTCCCATTCGCCCAGCTTTTCCTGCGTGAAATGGGCCTTCCACACCAAATAAGGGCGGCCGGAGATGTCGAGTGCGACACGCGCCAGCGTCTCGTCCATCGGCGAATAGGCCTGGCCGTAGCGGCCGATGCCGGCCTTGTCGTCCAGCGCCTGCGCCAGCGCCTGGCCCAGCGCGATCGCGCTGTCCTCGGTGGTATGGTGCTGGTCCACGTGCAGATCGCCCGCGACCTTCAGCGTCACGTCGATCAGCGAATGGCGGCTGAACTGTTCGACCATGTGATCGAGGAACCCGACGCCCGTGGAAACGTCGTAGCGGCCCGTCCCGTCGAGGTTCACCTCCACGAGAATATCGGTCTCCGCCGTCTTCCGCTCTATCCGGCCGTTGCGCATGGGCCGCGCTATACGCCAGAGGATGCCGCGCGCAAGCATTCCCGCTTGACCCGAACGCGCGCCGCCTTCACCTAAAAGCCATGAGCGACGAGACCCCCGACAGCCTCATTCCGTATGACGAGATCGTGCAGGAAGCGCTGCGCGCGGTCGTCGGGCGCGTGCTCGGCTCGGTCCAGCGCGGCGGCGGCGAGCTGCCGGGCAACCACCACTTCTACATCACCTTCAAGACCGGCGCCGCCGGGGTTTCCATTCCGCGCCACTTGCGCGAACGCTTCCCCGACGAGATGACGATCGTGCTCCAGAACAAGTTCTGGGATCTTGCGGTGGACGAGGGCGGCTTTTCGGTCGGGCTCAGCTTCAACCAGATCCCGGCCAAGTTGCAGATTCCGTTCTCGGCGATCACCGCCTTCGTCGATCCGGCGGTCGATTTCGGGCTCCAGTTCCAGGCGGCCGTGGCCGACATCGAGCCCGCGGCGCACGAACATGCCGAAAACGACACGCCGGGCGAAGGCGCGGAACGGGACGCGACGGACGCCGCCGGCGGCGGCGAGGATGACGGGTCCAACGTCGTTACGGTCGATTTCGGCCGCAAGAAGTAGCGGCGGAAGCAACGCGGATGGGTTTGCGATCCCGGCGCAGGAGGCGTTCCGACAAGGCGGCCGATCATAAGGCGAAGAAGTCGGGCGGCGGCGTGGCGACGGGGATCGCGAAAGCCGCCGGCAGCCTGCTGGTCGCCGACCTCGCGCGGCGGGGCGCTTCGCTGCTTGCCGGCCGGGCCATCCGGCATTCGCTGACCGGAACATCGGAAAAGCGCACCGCCCGCTCCGCCGCCGCCACCCTCGCCACCGCCGGCGCGGCGCGGATCGCGACGCGATCGGTTCCGGGCTTCCTCGCCGTCGCCGGCGGGCTCGTGGCGGTCGCGGTCGTGGAACGCAGCCTGAAACGCCGCCGGCGCTCGGATCGCAAGTCCGCGAAATAGCTTTCGCGCCCAGGACTCGCTTGATTTTCGGGCCATGCCTGCGGCAACAGCGCGCATGGCCGATCCCGACACCCTGCCCGGCACCCTGCCCGACACCCTGCTTCGCCGTGGGCTGATGTTCATCCTGTCCTCGCCCTCGGGCGCGGGCAAGACCACGATCGCGCGCAAGCTGCTCGCCGAAGAGGGCGACGGACTGAAGATGTCGGTTTCCGCCACCACCCGCCCGATCCGCCCCGGCGAGGTGGACGGACACGACTACCATTTCGTCGACCGTCCGGCGTTCGACGCAATGGTGGAAAGCGACGCCTTCCTCGAATGGGCGGAAGTGTTCGGCAACCGCTACGGCACCCCGCGCGCCGAGGTCGCCGAAGGGCTGGGCCGGGGCGAGGACTACCTGTTCGACATCGACTGGCAGGGCGCGCAGCAGCTTTCCCAGCGCGCCGGAAAGGATGTCGTTTCGGTGTTCCTGCTCCCGCCGGGGATAGACGAGCTGGAACGCCGCCTGCGCAGCCGCGGCACCGACAGCGAAGAGGTCATCGCCGGCCGGATGGACCGCGCGCGCTCCGAAATCAGCCACTGGGACGGCTACGACTACGTCGTGGTCAACGACGATGTCGAAGCGTGCTTCCGCAAGGTGCGCACGATTCTCGAAGCGGAGCGGATGCGCCGCCTGCGGCAGACCGGACTGGTCGATTTCGTGCGCACGCTGATGCGCTGAGGGCAGGCTCGCTGCCACCTTGCCCGCCCGCCGCATGCCGTCTAGCGCCGCTTCACCGAACGACACAGGAGAACGCATGTCCGCCGACCTCGAAGCCGCCATCGCCGCCGCATGGGAAAGCCGCGCTTCGGTCACTCCCGCCAGCGCCGAGGTGCGCGAACCGGTCGAAGCCGCGCTGGACCTGCTCGACAGCGGCACGGCGCGCGTGGCCGAACCCGACGGGGCGGGCGGCTGGAAAGTCAACCAGTGGCTCAAGCAGGCGGTGCTGCTGAGCTTCCGCCTCAACGACAACAGCGTGGTGGAAGGCGGCGCGGCTGGCGCGCCGGCCTACGACAAGGTGCCGAGCAAGTTCGCCGGCTGGGGCGAGAACCGCTTCCGCGACGCGGGCTTTCGCGTGGTGCCGGGCGCGGTCGCCCGGCGCGGCAGCTACATTGCGCGCGGCGTGGTGCTGATGCCCAGCTTCGTCAACATCGGCGCCTATGTCGACGAAGGAACGATGGTCGATACCTGGGCCACGGTCGGCTCCTGCGCCCAGATCGGCAGGAACGTGCATATTTCGGGCGGCGCAGGCATCGGCGGCGTGCTCGAACCGCTCCAGGCGGGTCCGGTGGTGATCGGCGACGGCGCGTTCGTCGGAGCGCGCTCGGAAGTGGCCGAGGGGGTCCAGGTCGGCGAAGGCGCGGTGCTGTCGATGGGCGTCTACCTCGGCGCTTCAACGAAGGTCGTCGATCGCGCCACCGGCGAAGTACACATGGGCAAGGTGCCGCCCTATGCGGTGGTGGTGCCCGGCTCGATGCCCGGCAAGCCGCTGCCGGACGGCTCCCCCGGACCTTCGCTCTACTGCGCGGTGATCGTGAAGACGGTGGACGCCCAGACCCGCTCCAAGACCGGGATCAACGAGCTGCTGCGCGACTGAGCCCCAAGGCTCGCCCCGGAACATTCCCCGCGCCGGGCCGTAGTTTCCCTGCAAGGGAGAAACGGCGATGGACGAGCGAGGCGAGGAAATTCACATCGCGACCGACGAGGCCCGCGGCGCATCGACCCCCAACGTCGTGCGATGGGTGCTGGCGATCAGCCTGCTGGCGGCGATCGTGCTGCTGTCGGTCATCTGGATGACCGGGGCCGCGACGCAGGGCGACGAGGAGAGCGAGATCAGCGTCGGCGCGATGGCGACCGATTCGCCGGGTCAAGCCACCGACAGCATCGTCGGCCAGGACGCCGACCGGCTGGAGACGGCCGAACCCGGCGACGACAGCGTCACGCCGAGGATCGAGAACCGGGCGGCCGACGAGCCGCCCGCCAACTGATCGCCGCTATTCGGGCACCGCCGTTTCGATCGGCGGATCGCCTCGGTGCGCCGCCGCGTAGGCTTCGGCGGCGCGCAGCACGCGCATCATGTTGCGGCTGGAAATCTTCTCCAGGTCGGCCTGCGAATAGCCGCGCCGGGCGAGTTCGGCGAACAGCGCCGGATAGCCCGCGACGTCCTCCATGCCGACCGGCCCGGTGTCCATCCCGTCGTAGTCGCCGCCGATGCCGATATGGTCGACCCCGGCGACATCGCGGATATGATCGACATGGTCGGCCATCGTGGCCACGGTCGCCTGCGGCGCGGGATGGGCCTGGTCCCACGCCTCCAGCCCCGCCGCGACCGCGTCGGGCTGGCCCTGCCACAGCGACTTCAGCCGCGCATCCTCCGCCGCCCGGGCGGCGTTGTGCTGCCGCAGTTCCTCGCTGAGGAAGCCCGGCAGGCCGACGACCATCACGATCCCGCCGTTGTCCTTGAGCCTCGCAAGCACGCTGTCCGGCACGTTGCGCGCGTGCCCGCCAACCGCCCGCGCGCCCGAATGGCTGAACATCACCGGCGCTTGCGCCACGTCGAGCGCGTCCATCATCGTCGCTTCGCTGACATGGCTGAGGTCCACCAGCATGCCGATGCGCTGCATCTCGCGCACCACCTTCTCGCCAAAATCGGTCAGCCCGTCATGCTGCGGAGCATCGGTCGCACTGTCGGCCCAACTCAGCGTCCGGCCATGCGTCAAGGTCATGTAGCGCGCGCCGAGATCGTACATCTGCCGCAGCACCGCAAGACTGGAGGCGATCGATCCGCCGCCTTCCATGCCCAGCATCGAGGCGACCTTGCCCTGATCCAGCGCCCGCTGCACGTCGTCGGCGGTCAGCGCCAGCGCCAGCCGTTCGGGATAGCGCGCGATCAAGCGCTTGGTGACGTCGATCTGTTCGATCGTCGCCACCACGGCCTCCGGCTCGGGCAGCGCCGCGCTGACGTAGACCGACCAGAACTGCGCCCCGACCCGCCCTTCGGCGAGCCGCGCGAGATCGGTGTGCATGTGCTGTCCACCCTCGTCGACCACATCGCCGGTATCGGCAAAGTCGAAGTCCGCCAGCACGTTGCCGAACCGCGCGCGAAGCTGGATCGGCACGTCGTTGTGCCCGTCCCACACCGGCGCCGCCTCCAGCGCAGCCGCCGCCACCTGCTCCGGCGTCTGCGCGGCGAGCGGCGCGGAGAGAATCAGCGCGGAGCCGAGAAGCAGGGAACGAAGCAGGATCATGAAACCTCCATTGCCGGCGCGATTTCGGCGCGCCGGCCGCCAGTGATATGGTGGGCGTTCCCTCCCGCGCCTCATTCGCGTTCGCCCAGCCTCTCGGCCAGCGCCATCGCCGCCGCCGGATTACGCTCTTTCGCACCGGCGATCATGAAAGCGTAAACGGGTCCGGCCCGCCCCTCGCTGGCCGCCGGATCGCCGGCATACGGCAAGCCCTCGGGCGCGCGCCCAGCACCCCAAGCGCGGCACATGGCGGCGATGCGCTCCAGCTCTTTCGGCGGATACCCGGTGGGCTCGTCCCCCTGCGTACCCTTGCACCGGAGGTAAGCGAAATCCGCCGTGCGGTCGGCGATGCGCATCAGCCCTTCGCGTTCCAGCCACACGATGGCGACGCCCGCCTCGCGCGCCATGTCGACGAATTCGGCGCAAGCGAAGCTCTCGTGCCCCGCCTCGATCGCATAGCGCAGCGGCAGGCCCTTCACCTCGCGCGGGAGCATGGCGAGGAACGCCGCCACATCCTCCGCCTCGAAGCGCTTCGTACCCATGAACTGCCACAGGATCGGGCCGAGCCGGTCGCCCAGCTCCTCCAGTCCCTGCGCGAAGAACTTCGCCAGGCTATCGCCGGCGCTCGCCAGCACCTTGCGGTTGGTGACGTAGGACGATCCCTTGACCGCGAACACGAAGCCGTCGGGCGTCGCCTCGCGCCATTTGCGGAACGTTTCCGGCTTTTGCAGGCTGTGCGCGGTGCCGTTGATCTCGATCGCGCCCAGCGCGCGCGAGGCGTATTCGAGCTCGCGCCGCTGCGCGAGGCCCTCGGGGTAGAACGCGCCTCCCCGCCAGTCCGGATAAGTCCAGCCGCCGATGCCGGTGCGGATCATGCGCGCAAGGTGAACGCGGCGGATACCCCCGGTCAATGCGGAAAAAATCCGCCGCCGATCCCGTGCGGGCCAAGGCTGCGGCGCGCGGTCTCCGTCTTCAGGGCGTCCATCCAACCAGAGACGAGGAAAAGAGGATGAAATACGCACTGCTGATCGCGGCGGCCGCAGCCGGGCTTTCGGCCCCCGCCTACGCGCAGGATCTCTCCGGCTTCCGCATCGAGGCCCGCGCCGGCTGGGAGCGCGCCGCGACCGATGCGACGCTGCCCAATCCCGACTACGACGAAGAGGATGAGGAAACGGGCGGCGAGTTCCTGACCGCTTCCGACAACGACAGCGGCATCGCCTTCGGCGGCGAGGTAGGCTACGATTTCCAGCTCGGTTCGAGCTTCGTCGTCGGCGCCTATGCCGGCGTCGATCTTTCCGACGCGAAAGTCTGCTCCACGCTGATCGAGGACGATCTCGCCTGCACCGGCCTCGACCGCACGTTCACCGCCGGCGCGCGCGCCGGTGTGCCAATCGGCGAAACCTCGCTGCTCTACGTCAAGGGCGGCTATTCGAACGGCAAGTTCGACACCACCTACGACGCCGACGTGACCGATAACGACGACGAGGACGCGGATCCCGTCTCCCATTTCTCCAAGAGCATGGGCGGCTATCACCTCGGCGGCGGATTCGAGCTCGGCCTGTCGCGGAATCTCTACGCGAAGCTCGAATACGTCTACACCGATTACGGCAGCACGTCGCACCGGCTCGGCGACGAAGAGGGCGACCCGGCGCTCGATGTCGGTTCCAACCGCCACCTCGCGGTGGTCGGCGTCGGCCTGCGGTTCTGAACCGTTGGCGGGAGGCCGCAGCGCGGCCTCCCGCCTTCAACACCGCTCGATCAGCGCATCGAGCATCCACGCCGATGCCGGGCCGGGGCGGCTATCCTTGCGCCACGAGGCGTGGAGCGGATATTCGATGCGCGGCGCTTCGGGCAGGCACAGCGCCACGAGGCGGCCCTCCGCCAGATCGTCCTCCACCGCATGACGGGGCATGTTGCCCCAGCCGATTCCTTCCAGCAGCAGCGCGTGCTTGGCGCCGAGATCCGCCAGTCGCCAGGTGCGCGGACTGAGCACCGAGAAATCGCGCCCCGCCGTCAGCGGGGAGCGGTCGGTCAGCACCAGTTGCAGATGCTTGCGGGTTTCCCCGGCGGGAATCGCGCCCATCGCGGCGAGCGGGTGGCCGGGCGCGGCGACCGGAACAAGCTCGACCGCGCCGATGGAAGTGCGGTCCAGTTCCGGCATGTCCATCAGGTCCGGCCCGGCGATGGCGAGATCGGCGCGCTTGTCGAGCAGCAGCGCCACCACCGCGCCGAGCGCTTCGACATGGAGCCGCAGGTCGACCGTGGGAAAGGCCTGCTGGAAATCGCGCAGGATGCCGGCCAGCGCGCCGGTGGGCATCATCACGTCCACCGCCAGCGCCAGTTCGGTTTCCAGCCCCTGGCGGATGCCGCGCGCTCGGGCGACGAGCGCGTCGGCATCGGCGATCACGGCCCGCGCATCGGCAAGCAGCGCGCGGCCGGCGTCGGTCAGTTCCGGACGCCTTGAACCCTCGCGCGCGAACAGCATCGTCCCCAGTTGCGTTTCGAGCGCCGATATTCCGTAGCTGACCACCGAAAGCGCCCGTCCGAGCTTGCCCGCGGCCTTGTTGAAGCTGCCTTCGTCCGCCACCGCGAGAAAGATGCGGAGCTGGTCGAGCGTGGGTTGTCCGACATCTACCATTCAAGTCTCTCGAACATCTTGAGTGATTTTATCCGACTTACTCGATTGTCTCGCAAGAGCCAAATGGAAGCCACACGATGACTTTGGAGGTTTCCATGATCGAACTGCGACCGTTCGCCAGCCTCGGCGCCGCCAATCACGGGTGGCTCGATGCGCATCATCACTTCTCGTTCGCCGACTATCACGATCCGGCGCGCATCAACTGGGGCCAGATCCGGGTGTGGAACGACGACACCATCGCGCCCAGGTCCGGCTTTCCGCCGCATCCGCATCGCGACATGGAAATCGTCACTTATGTCCGCAAGGGCGCGATCACGCACCAGGACAGCATGGGCAACACCGGCCGCACCGAAGCCGGCGACGTGCAGGTGATGTCCGCCGGGACGGGCGTGACCCATTCCGAATACAACCTCGAGGACGAGGAGACGCAGATCTTCCAGATCTGGATCATCCCCGACGCGCGCGGCGGCGAGCCGGGCTGGGGCGCGCGGCCGTTCCCCAAGGGCGACCGCGCCGGACATTGGGTGACGCTCGCCTCGGGCATCGCCGGCGACGAGGGATCGCTGCCGATCCGCACCGAAGCGCGCGTGCTCGGAGCGACCGTCAAGGCCGGCGACACGATCGCCTACGACACCGCCGCCGACAGGCACCTCTACCTCGTGCCGGCGACCGGCAAGGTCCGCATCGGCGAAGTGGAAGTGGATGCCCGCGACGGCGCGGCCATCACCGGCCTCGACCGCGTCGAAGTCACCGCGCTGGAAGACAGCGAACTGGTGCTGGTGGACGCCCGCTGAAACCCCGGCCGGCCGGCCATCGTTGGCAAACGGTGGCCGGGCGGCTCATTGTGAGGAGAAAAACGATGTCACATACTCTGAAGGTCGCGGTGCTGGTCGGCAGCCTGCGCAAGGGATCGTTCAGCCGCAAGGCTGCGCAGGCCCTCGCCGCGCTGGCGGACGATACGCTGGCGTTCGAATTCGTCGAGATCGGCGATCTGCCCTATTACAACGAAGACCTGGAAACAGCGGCCCCGCCGGCGGAATGGACCCGGTTCCGGGACCGGATCGACGCCGCGGACGCGGTGCTGTTCGTCACTCCCGAATACAACCGCTCGGTCCCTGCCGTGCTCAAGAACGCGGTCGATGTCGGCTCGCGGCCCTATGGCGCGGGCGCGCTGTCGGGCAAGCCGGCGGCGGTGATGAGCATTTCGCCCGGTGCGCTCGGCGGGTTCGGCGCCAACCACCACCTGCGGCAGTCGCTCGCCGCGCTGGGCATGCCGGTCCTGCCCCGGCCCGAAGCCTACATCGGCGGCATCGCGACGCTGTTGGACGACGAGGGCGGCATCGGGAACGACGATACGCGCGCGTTCTTCAAAACGTTCGTCGAAGCTTTCGCCGGGTGGATCGAAGCCACGGCGGAGGTTTGATCCGGTGGCGGAAGGCCCTTGAAGCTGACTTAACGTCAAGTGGCATAAGGCCGCCATGGCCGATTCGCTCGACATCGCCGAAGTCGCCCGCCTGACCGGCCTGACCAGCCGCGCGCTGCGCTTTTACGAGGCGCGCGGACTGGTCGGCCCGCTGCGGACGGCCTCCGGAAGGCGGCGCTATGGCCCGGCGGAGCTGGAGCGGCTGCACCAGATCGTCCTGATGAAACGCGCCGGGCTGACGCTGGCGCAGATCCAGCGGCTGGCCGCCGGGCGCAATCCCGATCTTCGCGCGCTGGTCGCGGCGCAGCTCGAAGTCCTTGCCGAGAGAGAACGCGGCATCGTCCAGTCGCGGGCGTTGCTCCAGTCCATCCTGTCCCGCATCGATCGCAGCGAGCCCATCGATGTCGCGACCTTCTGCTCGCTGATCCGGACCGGAGAAACGACAATGACCGAAGCGAAATGGTCGGAAGTCCACCAGCGCTACATGAACGACGAACAGCTCGCGGCATTCACGCAAGCGCAGGCAAGGCTGCCCGCCGATTTCGACATGGAGGCGCATGGCGAGAAGTGGAAAGACCTCGACCGGAGGATCGTCGCCGCGCTGCCGATGGACCCGGCAAGCCCGAAGGCTCAGGCGTTCCTCGACGAATGGAACGCGCTGATCGAACCTTTCCTCGCCGTGGCGACGCCCGAAATGCTCGAAGGGGTAAGAAACCTCAACGAACATATCGAGGAATGGGAAGGCGAAGTGGACGGCGGGATGAGCTCCGCGTCCTTCCGCTTCCACCAGGAAGCGCACCGCGCGCGGGAAGCCATGAGCAAAGGGTGAGGCGGTCGCGAACCCCCGTTCGCACGGGGGTTCGCGCTCCGTCCGTCAGTCTTCCTTGCCCGCCACGCCGTAGTTGATCTGCGCGTTGCGGGTCTTCTGGAATTCGGGGACGCTCATCCCCTTCATCGCGGCGTAGATGTCGATATTGCCGATGCCGGTGACAGCGCCGAGCTTCTCCAGCATGAAGAAGATCACGCCGTAATGGATCATGCCGATCCAGTCGCGGCGGCGCACCAGGTCGCGCTCTTCCTCGGTCAGCCCGGCCTTTTCGTAAGCGGCTTCCTCGTCCTCGCGGAACAGCTTGCGCATTTCCGGCTCGGTCAGCGAGTGGAGGAAATGGTTGAGGCGAAAGCCCTTGACCGACCGCTCGATGGTGAACGGATAGGTGCCTTCCATCTCCTCAGCGCCCTCGTAGTCCCAGTTGGCGCGCGCGAGGATCTTCGCCGGATCCTCGGCCGGGGCATCGTTCGAACGCTCCTCGAAGATCATCGTGGCGATCGGGCACATCGAAGGGAGGAAATAGGTCTTGTGCGTGGCCTCGACCTCGGCGGACAGCGCGCCGCGCATCATCAGCCACATGACCACTTCCGCGCCTTCCCAGCCGCCCCGTCGGGCCAGCTCGGCAATCGACATGTCGAGCAGGCTTTCGGGATCCTTCTCCAGCCGCTCCATGAATTCGTGGTCCCATTCGGGGTCGTTGAAGCCGCATCCTTCGCCGTGGACCTGGTGGCTGAGCCCTCCGGTCCCGGCGATCGCCACCTTGATGTCTTCGGGGTACGACAGGATCGCCTGGCGCAGGCTCTTGCCGAACTTGTAGAACCGCCGCGCCGAAGGCAGCGGCACGGTCAGCACGCCGCAGACGATCGGCAGCAGCTTGACCGCCCAGCCGTTCTCCCGGTCGTGATCGACCATCACCGACAGCGGCGAAAAGGCCCCGTGATCGAGGCCCTTGCCCTGGAAGTACGACAGGTCGAATTCGTTGGCGACCATCACCCTGGCGACATGCTCCGCGAACCTGGGATCGCCCTTGATCGCCGGGATGTCGCGCGGCCCGCCGCCCTCGTCGGCCGCCGCGAATTCCTCGCCCACGCCCAGCGCGAAATGGCTGTAGTGGTCGAAGAACGAGGTCATGTGGTCGTTGTAGATATAGATCAGGACGTCCGGCTTCTTCTCGCGGAACCACTCCTGAACCGGCTTGTAGCCGTCGAAGATCGGCTTCCACACCGGATCGTCGAACTTCTTCGCATCCTTGGCGAATGCGATCGTGGGGGTATGCGAAGTGGCGACACCGCCGACGATGGTAGCCATGATCCGGCCCGTCCTCTCGTTGTTGCGCGCCGCGCGCGCGATATGATCTTCGTCGCAGATGCCATGTGGCCCTGCATTGCGACAAGTCAAATTCTCCGTATCCGCGAAACTATCGCATATCTGAAAATATTCCGGAAACATCGACGAAAAAAGGGCGAGGCGGCTCCTGCCGCCTCGCCCGTCGGATTTGCATGTCGCTTCCGGCGCCGGACGCCGGGCGAACTCAGCTCAGGTGCTTGGAGACCGCGGCGGTCATCTTGAACATCGAGATCTGACTGTTGCCGATCACTTTGCCGAGCGTGGCGTCGGGGTTGATCTGGCGCTTGTCGGTCTTGTCCTGCAAGCCGTTGGCCTTGATGTAGTCCCACACCTTCGAAGTGACCTGGGCGCGGGTCAGCGGACCCTTGCCGACCACGCCTTCGAGGTCCGCGGACAGGTTGACCGGCTTTTGCAGCGCGTTGTTCTTGGAGGCCATCGTATCTTCCCTTTCTTCCAAATCAGGACGCGGGAATTCAGTCCCCGTCGTCTTCCCAGTCAAGATCCTCGTCGCCCTCATTCCGGGCATAAGTGCCGGTGAGCACCGCGGCGGCGGCAACGTGCCCGTCCATCGCCGCCAGCAGATCGGCGCGGGTAGCGCCCGGCATCAGCGACAGCGGCGCGTCGAGCGCGAACATCTGAAACACGTAATCGTGCGCTTCGTGCCCGGTCGGCGGATCGGGCAGCAGCCATTCGGAATTGCCGAAAGCGTTCTTCCCCACGCGCGGCGGCGCTTCCCCTTCGAGCAGCTTGCCCTGTTGCGGCGCCAGCCCCCACACCAGCCAGTGGCAGAACGGTTCGGCCGCTGGCGCATCGGGGTCTTCCACCACCAGCGCCAGTTCCTGCGTTCCGGGCGGCGGCGCGCTCCATTCCAGCGGCGGCGCGACGGCATCCTCCTCGTCCGCGGTAAAACTCGGATCGAGTTCCCCGCCGTCGTCGAACGCGGCCGAACGCAACCTGAAGCCGTTGCGGTGCAACGCTTCTTCTCCTCCGAGCCGCGCCACGGCCAGCTTCCCATGCCCGGCCCGCGCATTGCGCAGCGCCTTGCCGAGCCAGGCGGGAACGTGTTCAAGCATTTCGGCCGTATTCTCGCATATTGCGCCGCGTAATCGCGCGGCTGTGCCCGCTCGCCGCGGCGATGGCAAGGGCGGTCCGCAGGGTTTTCCGCCTTTACGCGCCCGTCATGGCAACGCCTCGTCGTGGATTTTCCGCCCCTTGCGGTTGTCGCTTGCCCGAGTCCGTCGCCGGGGATAGCACGTCCGCCAAGTGATGGGGGGTTCGCATTGACTTCGAAAAGGCTGGGAATTTCCAAATCCGGCAGGACGGCGGGGCTGGCCGCCGGCTGCGCCGCCCTGTTGCTGGCTTCGTGCGGCGGCGGGTCTTCCAGCCCGGCCCCGCCCACCGCCGGCGTCACGCCCACGCCCACGCCTCCCCCCGCATCGGCCTGCTCGCTGCGCGCGCGGCAGAACTGGGCGCTCGGCCAGCTTCAGGAATGGTACCTGTTTCCCGAGCTGTTCAACGCCGCGGCGAATCCCGCGAGCTACGGTTCGCTCCAGGCCTATGTCGACGCACTGGTAGCGCCCGCGCGCGCGCAGTACCGCGACCGCTATTTCACCTACGTCACATCGATTTCCGAAGAGAACGCCTATTACGAACAGGGCGAGACCGCGGGTTTCGGCATCCGGCTGTCGCTCGATTCGGCCAATCGCCTGACGGTGAGCGAGGCTTTCGAAGGCGGGCCGGCGCTGGCGGCGGGGATCGATCGCGGGACGGAGATCACCCACATCGGCACGTCCGCCTCCACCCTGCGGCCGGTCGGCGAACTGATCGCGAACGGTACGCTGTTCGACGCGCTGGGGCCGGACATCGCCGGCACGACCCGCACGATGACGATCGACACGCCCGGCTTTGGCGCCCGGACCGTCACCGTATCCAAGACCGACTACGAGCTTGACCCGGTGTCCGATCGCTACGGCGCGCAAATCATCGACGATGGCGGGCGGATGGTCGGCTATGTCAACCTTCGCACCTTCATCGGAACCGCCGCTCCCGATCTGCGCGCGGCTTTCGCCGGGTTCAAGGCGCAAGGCGTGACCGAGGTGATCGTGGACTTGCGCTACAACGGCGGCGGACTGATCTCGATCGCGGAGCTGATGGGCGATCTGCTGGGCGACGGGCGCGCCGGGCAGATCTTCTCCTACACCAACTTCCGCTCGTCCAAGGCAATCTACAACGAAAGCTATCGCTTCCACCCGCAGCCCGAATCGATCGCGCCGACCAGGATCGCCTTCATCGGCACCGAAAGCACCGCTTCGGCGAGCGAGCTGGTGATTAACGGCATGGCGCCGTACCTCGGCACGGACATGGCGCTGATCGGCGGCAATACCTACGGCAAGCCGGTGGGCCAGATCGCTCTCGACATGCCGGAATGCGACGACCGCCTGCGCGCGGTGGCGCTCAAGATCGAAAACGCCGACCACGAAGGCGAATACTATAACGGTCTCGCCAGCACTCTCCCCGTGACTTGCCAGGCCACCGACGACATCGCCCACCAGCTCGGCGATCCCGAAGAGGCGATGATCGCGGCGGCGCTCGATTTCCTCGCCGGGCGCGGATGCGCGCCGATTTCCGCCAGCGCCTCGCGCACCGCCAGCGTGTCCCCGGTCGGCGCGCCCCGCGCATCCAGGGCGCTCGCGCCCGAAGTCCCGCGCAACACGTTCCAGCGCGAGGTGCCGGGGGCTTTCTAGGCTGTATCGCCATTCAGAAGATGACGAGCCGAAAATGGTGGTTTTCCGTGACCCGGAGCGGAGCGTGCTTTCGGCACGTGAGCACCGGAAGCGCGAAAAGCCGCCATTTGCAGGCCGTCAGAGCTGGAGTCAAAGACGTCCAAAGGACAATGTCGATACAGCCTAGGGCCTGCTCCTCTCCCGCAAACGAGGAGGAAAGACTACGGAACCGCCGCTACGGCCTCGTCCTCCGCCGGCAGGCCGTCGTCGAGCCGGTCGGTCAGCATGCCGAGGAAGGCGTTGATCTCGTCGATCTTCTCCGGCGGGATTCCCGCCAGCAAACGATCGCGCATTGCGTCGGCGATCTCGAATATCTCCTCCAGCACCGCTTCGCCCGCCGGGGTCAGCCGCAGCTGCTTGGTGCGCCGGTCGGCCGGATCGGACAGGCGCTCGACCAGCCCGTCGCCTTCCAGCGTGTCGAGCATCCGCGTCATCGTCGGCCCTTCGATCCGCAGCCGCCGGGCGATGTTGACCTGCGCGGTCGGCTCCGGCGAATTGAAGATCGCCGACAGGGCCTCCATCCGCGCGGAGCTCTGCCCGATCTGCCGCAAGCGCTCGTCGAGCAGCGAGCGCCAGCGCCGGGCGACGATGACGAGGTTTATCGTCAGCCGGATGTCGCGGGTGGTTCCTCCCCCGCGATAGATCTCGAAGCTTGACGGGCGTCCCTTCGATCCGGTTCGATCGGTTTCCCTTGCAGCCGTGTTCATTGTCCTCTTTCGGCAGAATATGGGGGCGCTCCGGCGCCGGCCACGGTAACGTGCATGGCCCGCTGCTTGTCAAGCATGGCCGCCGAAAGCCGCACGGACAAGGCTTTGCGTGGAGGCGCGCGGCGTATACACTGCCCTTGGGAGCTCGATGCAATTCGCCTTCCGCGCCCCGGCGCGGCGGCACGGATGGAGGATTCGGATGGCCTATCGGGTCGAAATCAACGGCGAGGGGCGCGAGCTCGACGTGCCGGGCGAGATGCCGCTGTTGTGGGCGCTCAGGAACGAGCTTGGCATGGTCGGCACCAAGTTCGGCTGCGGCGTCGCCTTGTGCGGCGCCTGCACCGTGCATGTCGACGGCGTCGCCACGCGCTCCTGCTCCACTCCGGTGAGCGCGCTGGAAGGCAAGAAGATCACCACTATCGAGGCGCTGGCGGAAAGCCCGATCGGCCGCGCATTGCAGCAGGCCTGGCTCGACGAGGATGTGATGCAGTGCGGTTATTGCCAGGCGGGGCAGTTGATGAACGCCTCCGCGCTGCTCGCCCGCAACCCGAAGCCGAGCGCCACGCAGATCGACCAGGCCATGGCCGGCAATATCTGCCGCTGCGCCTGCTACACCCGCATCCGCGACGCCATCGCGATGGTCGCCGAAGGGGAGACGGCCAATGCCTGAGGCAACCACGCTCTCGCGCCGCACGCTGCTGAAGGCGGGCGCGCTCGCCGGCGGCGGGCTCATGCTCACCGCCGCGATGCCGGTGGTCGCCCGCGCCGCCGCCGGATCGGCCGCGCCGGAAATGGCGACGCTCAACGCCTTCGTCTCCATCGCGCCGGACAACACCATCACCATCGTCGGCAAGAACCCGGAGATCGGCCAGGGCATCAAGACCATGCTGCCGATGCTGATCGCCGACGAGATGGACGCCGACTGGGACACGATCCGCGTGACCCAGGCCGATGCCGATGCCGCGAAATACGGGCCGCAGCTCGCCGGCGGCAGCTTCGCCACGCCGATGAACTGGCTGCCGATGCGCCAGGTCGGCGCATCCGCCCGGCAGATGATGCTGGCCGCCGCGGCGGCGCGCTGGGGCGTCGATGCGGACGGGCTCAGGACCGAACTGGGCAAAGTGATCGAGCCGTCGTCCGGCCGTTCGCTGACCTACGGCGAACTGGCGAGCGACGCGGCGCAGCTCGCGCCGCCCGATCCGGCTGCCGTCAAGCTGAAGGATCCCAAGGATTTCCACATCATCGGCCGCGCCATCGGCGGGGTCGATTCGCCGCGCGTGGTGCGGGGGGAGCCGATCTTCGGCGTCGACACCCAGCTTCCCGGCATGGTCTATGCCGCGTTCGAGCGTTCGCCGGTGTTCGGCGCGAAGATGAAGGCGGCCCATGTCGACGACGCGAAGGCCCAGCCCGGCGTGATCGACGCCTTCGCGATCGAGGGCAACGGCAACGCCGAACAACTCGTCGACGGCGTGGCCGTGATCTCGAACAACTGGTGGCTGGCGAACAGGGCGCGCGAAAAGCTGCGCATCGAATGGGACAACGGCCCCTGGGGCGCCCATTCGAGCGAGAGCTACGAGGAAGCCGCCCGCGCCGCCATGGCTTCGGGCCAGCCGCAGGAGGACATCGTCGCCACCGGCGATGTCGATGCGGCGTTCGCTTCGGCCGCGAAGACGCTCGATGCGGAGTATTTCTATCCGTTCCTCGCCCACGTGGCGATGGAGCCGATGAACTGCACCGCGCTGGCGCATGAAGACGGTGGCATCGAGTTCTGGGCCCCGACGCAGAATCCGCAGCCCGCGCAGATGGGCGTCGCGCAGATGTTCGGCATCGCGCCGGACAAGGTGACGTTGCACATCACTCGCATGGGCGGCGGCTTCGGCCGGCGGCTGACCAACGACTTCATGTTCCAGGCGGCCGCGATCGCCAAGAAGATGCCCGGCACCCCGGTGCAGCTTATCTGGAGCCGCGAGGACGACGTCCGCAGCGACTTCTACCGTCCGGCCGGCTGGCACCGGCTGCGCGCGGCGATCGACGCGGACGGCAAGCTCGCCGGATTCGACGATCACTTCGTCACGTTCGACTTCCCCGCGGGCGGCAGCTTCAATCCGGCGGCGATGGCGCCGGACATCTTCCCGGCGAAGTTCGTGCCCAACCTGCGCTATGCGCAGACCAGGCTGGACACGCGCGTGCCGATGGGCGCCCTGCGCGCCCCGTCGTCGAACGCGCTCGCCTTTGTCACGCAGAGCTTCCTCGACGAAGTGGCGGTGGAAATGGGCAAGGACCTTCCCGCCCTGCTGCTGGAGCTGATCGAAGGGCGCGAGAAAGAGCCCGACCAGCGCAGCTTCACCGGCCCGACACCCGGATTCAGCCCCGAGCGCATGAGGGCGGTGATCGAAAAGTCGCTGCAAATGGCGGACTGGGGCCGCACGCTTCCGGCCGGCCATGCGCACGGTTTCGGCTTCTACTACAGCCACATGGGCTATTTCGCCGAAGTGGTCGAAGCGAGCCTGTCGGACCGCGGCCAGATCCAGGTGCACGACGTGTGGGCGGCGGGCGACGTCGGCCGGCATATCATCAACCCGTTCGGCGCGCTGAACCAGGTCGAAGGTTCGATCATCGACGGCATCGGCCAGGCGCTGTCGCTGGCGGTGGAGATCGAAGGCGGCGCGGCGAAGCCGTCCAACTTCCACGATTATCCGATCCCGCGCATGCCGATGACGCCGCGCATCCATGTCGAATGGGTCAAGTCGGACAACGACCCCACCGGGCTCGGCGAACCGGCGCTGCCGCCGGTAATCCCGGCGCTGACCAACGCGCTGTTCAAGCTCACCGGCAAACGCATCCGCCGCCTGCCGATCGATACCAAGGCTCTGGTGTAGCCCATAAAGCCCCTCCCGCGAGCGGGAGGGGAGAGGCCTACTCTTCCCAGCCGGTCGGGCTCATGTAGGGCAGCACGATTCCGATCGCCTCGATCTCGTGCATCTGCCCGCCCCACACCTTGTAGATGTGGATCGCCGGCATATCGAACCCCGCCCCGGTCGAAGCCGTGATCTCGCGGTATTCGGCGCCGGGCACGCCGATCAGGCGATAGCGCTCTTCCTTCATGTCGTGGTGGAAGTGGCTCATGCCCCAGACGAGACCGGTCACCGTGTCGGCGATCTCCACCCGGCGGTTCGCGATGGTGTCGATGTACTCCCACATGTTGGTGTCCATCTGCGCCTCGCAGCCGAGCCCGCCGAGATAGGCGAAGATCGCGTCGGTCTGCCCGTTGCCGCCGGGGGTGTCGCGGACCATCGGATTGCGCGCGGTCTGGAAGCCGTTCTCGCGCCGCTCGCAATCGTCGGCGAAGGGCGTCTGGCTGCCGTTGTTGTTGTCCAGCGCGTCGTAGTAGCTCATGCCGATGTGGAGCAGCCGCCCGCGCGAATCCGCGTATTCGTAAGGCACCTCGCGCAGCAGGGCCGGGCGCACGGTTTGCAGGTTGGCGAGCTGGCCGGGGCCGAGGTTGCCGGCCACCATGTGCTCGGCCTCGACGATCCGGCCGCCCTCGCGCTTCAGCCGGATGCCGACCAGCGCCGGTTCGCCCTCGACCTCCATCATCGCCATCAGTCCGACCTGCTGCGAAACCGGGTCCGGCACGTGAATCCGGAAATCCGTCGGCCCGCCGGTGGCCTTGGCCCACAGCCCCTCGCCGGGGCCGATCTTCCCGGCGTTCTCGACCGTGACGACATCGGCGGCGAGCGGCGCCTTTGCCGGATCGTGCGCCACCAGCGCGGCGGCATAGGCATCGGCCATCTCGATCAGGCACTGCCGGTCGCAATCCTGCGCCGTAGCCGGCGCGGCGAAGGCCATTGCGGCAACACCGGCAAAGAGCTTCAGTCTGGTCATGGCGGCAATCCCCTCTTCCCGTTCCGGTCCCCGCCGGATCGGCGCGAGTGTGATGTCCGAACGCGTCGGGGGCAAGAGCGCCGACAACTTGCGACAATCGCGGCTGTGGCCTTCGCCGCGAAGCGGGGTATGACAAAGGCAAACGGGAGGGAGATAAGGATCATGCTCAAGGCGCTTCGGAAGGCCGTACTGGGCGGCGCGGCCGCCATCGCGATCGCGGCGGTGGCGACACCGGCCGCGGCGGCCGAATGCGGCGATCTGGCGACGATGGCGCTGGAAGGCGGCGCGATCACCTCCGCCGCGCTGGTCGCGCCGGGATCGTTCGAGCAGCCGGGCCTGCCGGGCAACCTGCCGCCGGGCGTCGCCAACGCCGCCTACAGGGATCTCCCCGAATTCTGCCGCGTCACCGCCACGCTGACGCCCAGCAGCGATTCCGACATCAAGGTCGAAGTGTGGTTGCCGGCCAGCGGCTGGAACGGCAAGTTCGTCGGCATCGGCAACGGCATCTGGGCCGGGCAGCTCAGCTATTCGCAGCTCGCCGATCCGCTGAAGCGCGGCTACGCCGTCGCCACCACCGACACCGGCCATACCGGCAACGGCATGACCGCGGAATTCGCAGTCGGCCACCCGGAAAAGCTGGTCGATTTCGGCCACCGCGCGGTGCACGAGATGGTCCGCACGGCAAAGGCGGCCATCGTGTCGTTCTACGGCAGCGGGCCGAAGCTCTCGCTGTGGAACTCGTGCTCCACCGGCGGGCGGCAGGGCCTGATGGCGGCCTATCGCTACCCGGAGGATTTCGACGCGATCTCGGCCATGGCTCCGGCCAACCCGATGACCGACCTGATGACCCAGTCGATGTGGGCCGGCTGGCAGCCGCAGCGCGCGCCCGGCGCGGCGATCTCGATGCCCAAGCTGACCGCGCTGCATCGGGCGGCGGTCAAACAGTGCGACAGGCTCGACGGGCTGGAAGACGGCCTGATCGGCCGCCCCGACGCCTGCGATTTCGACCCCGCCACGATCCAGTGTACCGCCGGCGACGGCGACCAGTGCCTGACCCCGGCGCAAGTCGAAACCGCGCGCGCGATCTATGGCGGCATCCCCGATCCGCGCGGCGGCACGCTGCTGAACGGCTGGCCGGCGGGCAGCGAGATGCAGCTCGCCGCGCTCATCATGGGCCAGCAGCCGTTCCCGGTGGCCTACACCTATTTCTCGATGCTGGTGTATGGCGACCGGCCGAACTGGGACTGGAAGACGTTCGACTATTTCCGCGGCGTCTACGATGCGCGCGACTATGGTCAGGGCATCCTCAACGTGCCGTCCGACGGGCTCGGCCCGTTCTTCGCGCGCGGCGGCAAGCTGCTGCTCAGCCATGGGTGGAACGACGGGCTGATCCCGGCGGGCAACAGCCTGCTGTTCTATCGCGGCCTCTACCACTCGCTGCCGCAAGCGCAGGCGCAGCAGCAGCTCCGCCTGTTCATGGCGCCGGGCATGGATCACTGCTCGGGCGGCGAAGGGCCGAGCGAATTCGACACGCTCGGCGCGATCGACGCATGGGCCACCACCGGCAAGGCGCCCGACCGCATCGTCGCCACGCGCCCCACCACGGTCCCCTCGATGATGCCCGGCGCGCCCGCCGGCCCGCCGCGCGAACCAATGTCGCGCCCGCTGTGCCCCTATCCGGCCTACGCGGAATACACCGGCAGCGGCGACACCGCCGACGCGGCCAACTTCCGCTGCGTGCAGCCGAGCTAGGAGCACGCGTGGCGGGGGCCTGGGCCGACGACCGCACCGCCCTTCGCGCGGCCTGCGAGCCGGGCGTGGGGCTGTGCACGATCGTCGGCATAGAGGGCAGCTTCTCGCGCCGCCTCGGCGCGCAGCTCGCGGTGCATCCCGGCGGGGCCATCGCCGGCAGCCTGTCGGACGGATGCCTGGAAAACCAGCTCGCGGCCGAGATCGCCGGCGCCGCCGGCCCCGTGGTCAAGCGCTTCGGCGCGGGGTCGGATCTGATCGATTTCCGCCTGCCCTGCGGCAGCGGGCTCGACGTGCTGATCGACCCCGCGCCCGATCACGCGGCCTGCCGCGCCGCCGTGGCGAAACTCGACGCGCGCGAGGAAGCCGCCCTCCCCCTGCCCTCCCCCCAACTCCCCCGCCGCCGCTATATCCCCGGCCTGCGCCTGCAACTGTTCGGCGAAGGACCGGAGCTGGAGGCGCTGGCGGCGCTGGCCGGCGCGGCCGGGATCGAAGCCGCCACGCACGGCAAGGATGCGCTGTCGCTCGGCCGCCGCCCGGAAGGGCTCTCGGCGGACCCGTGGACCGCAATCGTGCTGCTGTTCCACGATCACGAATGGGAACAGGCGATCCTCGAATGGGCGCTTGAAACGCCAGCGTTCCTCATCGGCGCGCAAGGCGGGCTCGAAGCCCGGCGCCGACGCCTCGAAAACCTCGCGGCGGGCGGCGCGCCACAGGACCAGCTCGGCCGCGTCCGCAGCCCCGTCGGCGCCATCCCGCGCAGTCGCGAGCCGGGTGTGCTGGCGCTCTCGGTCCTGGCCGAAATCGTCGGCGAATACGAAGCGCTCCATCCGCATGGCTGATCTGTTTGTCGCGGTGCTGGCGGCGGGCCTGAGCAGCCGCTTCGGCGGCAACAAGCTGGAGACGAAGTGTCTCGGCAAGCCGCTCGGCCGCTGGGTACTCGATGCCGTTCAGGATGCAGGGGTTGGGCCGGGCGCGATTGTCACCGGCCCCGAGGGCGCAACCTTTGCCAGGGACTGGCGCGCGCTGGTCAACCCGGACCCGGAGCGCGGCCTCGGCTCGTCGCTGGCGATCGCCGCACGAGCGGCGCTGGACGAAGAAGCCAATACCCTGCTGGTCCTGCTCGCCGACATGCCGCTGGTCACGGCTGAATACCTGAGCGAACTCGCCGCAGCGCGCGCCCCCGCCGCCACCCGCCAGCTCGACGGCCGCCCCGGCGTTCCCGCGCTGCTGGACCGCGAATTGTTGCGCCAGGCCGCCACGCTCACCGAAGATCGCGGCGCGGGGCCCTTGCTGGCCGCCGCCACGCTGCTCGATGCGCCCGAAGGCATGCTGCGCGATGTGGATACACCGGGCGATCTGGCGGAAGTGGAGCGAGCGCTTTCCTATGCCATTCGTCATCCCCGCGAACGCGGGGACCCAGTGGACTCTTGAGAGCAAGCTTCGACTGGTTCCCGCGTTCGCGGGAATGACGAATCAATGACGGCCCGCCCGCACCGTCACCGGCTCCCCCGCACGCTTGACGGCGATCCGCTCGATCAGCCCATCGCGCAGCGTGTAGGTCACCACCACCCGCACCTCTATGTAGTCGCCCTTCGTCAACGGCCCGACCACGAAGTCCGGCGCATCGGCGATGGCGGTGAAGCGGCTGGTGGTATCGCTGACGATCTCGGCCTCGCTCGCCTCGATGCCGTGCACGGTCAGGCTCTCGCGCACGCGGCGGAACATCGCGGTGTAGAAATCGGCGATCGCCTGCTTGCCCTTCATTGGCGGAACCGAGCCGAGCAGCAGCTCGACATCGTCGGTGTAGAAGCGCGTGTAGCGCTCCGGATCGCCGGCCGAGAACGCCGCGGTATAGGCCGCGTAAGCCGCCATCTGGCTCGGATGCGGGCCGAGCGGCGGCAGCCTCGTCACGCCCTTCCCCGCCGGCCAGGTCATCGTCTTCAGCCGCCGTATCTGCCCGGCATCGTCGAGGACATAGTAGGCGAGGAACTTCACCGTGATCGAATCGCCGGGAAACAGATGCTGGAACGGGAAATCCGCGCGCTCCTTCGTGGCGTGGAAATCCATGTCGATCTCGGCGAAGACATCGCGCCCCTGCTGCACCCAGGCGACGATACGCGGGCATTCGCGCACCCCGTCGTGCGCCCAGGCGAGGAACCGGCGCATCCCGTCGCGCCCCTCGAATGTGCCGCTGCCGCTTTCCATCGCGCAGTCCTCGGCGAACCAGCGGGCGATCAGCGCCTCGTCGTCGCCGGTCAGGAAATCCGCCACATAGGCTTCGTAATCGAAAGTCATTCGAGTTCCAGAATCACGGTGTCGGCCGCCAGCGTCTCGCCCTGCGCGACCTTCACCGCCTTCACCGTGCCCGCCCGCACGGCGCGCAGGACATTCTCCATCTTCATCGCCTCGACGGTAGCGAGCGGCTGGCCCGGCTCCACCGTATCGCCCTCAGCGACATGGAGCGCAACCAGCAGGCCCGGCATCGGGCTCAGCAGGAAGCGCGAGAGGTCGGGCGGCGGCTTTTCGATCATCCGCGCCGCCAGCGGGGCCAGCCGCGCCGGCAGCGCGCGGGCGCGGTGCGTGGCGCCATGCGTCGTGATCAGCCAGTCGAGCCCTTCGCGCGCGACCCTGACGCCAAGCGTCCGGCCGTTCCCTGTCGCCGTGGCCATGCGCATCCCCGGCATCCAGTCGCACGTCCCCTCCACGCGATGCCCGTCCACCATCGCGTGGCCCTCGCCGAGCGTGACGTCATAGTCGCACCCCGCAATCCGCACCGTCCATTCGCTCGGCGCGCGCGGCGGCCCGTCGATCTGGCCCGAGGTCCGCCCCGCGCGCGCCATCCGCGTGCAGGCCATGCCAGCGGCGATCGCGGCAATCGTCCACAGCCGTTCCTCGTCGGCGGGAGCGCCGTGGAACCCGTCGGGATATTCCTCGGCGATGAAGGCGGTGGAAAGGTCGCCCGCCCGGAAGCGCGGATGCTGCATCAAGGCGGAAAGGAAATCGACATTGTGCCCCGGCCCTTCGATCTCGAACCGGTCGAGCGCTTCGACCTGCAAGTCCGCCGCCCCCTCGCGCGTCGGCGCCCAGGCAATCAGCTTGGCGATCATCGGATCGTAGAACACCGAAACCTCGCCCCCCTCGGCCACCCCGTCGTCGACGCGGATGTATTCCTCCCCGGAACGGGGAGGGGAACCACCCGAAGGGTGGTGGAGGGGCACGTGCGGTGAACCGGACATCGCGAGGCCACGATCGCTCGCCTGTGCCCCTCCACCATGCTGCGCATGGTCCCCCTCCCCCGCGGGGGGAGGATTGTACCGCACCAGCCGCCCCGTGCTCGGCAGGAACCCGCGATACGGGTCCTCGGCATATACCCGCGTCTCGATCGCCCAGCCATCCAGCCGCACGTCCTCCTGCGCGAAAGCCAGCGTCTCGCCCGCCGCCACGCGGATCATCTGCTCGACGAGGTCCACGCCGGTCACCGCCTCGGTCACCGGATGCTCGACCTGGAGCCGGGTGTTCATCTCCAGGAAGTAGAAGCTCTCCCCCGTCGGATCGGCGCCGTTGACGATCAGCTCCACCGTCCCCGCCGAATGATACCCCACCGCCTTGGCCAGCGCGACCGCCTGCTCCCCCATCGCCATGCGCATCTGCGGGGTGACGAACGGGCTCGGCGCTTCCTCCACCACTTTCTGGTGCCGCCGCTGGATCGAACATTCGCGCTCGCCGAGATGGACCAGGTTGCCGTGCCTGTCGCCCAGCACCTGGATCTCGATGTGGCGCGGGCTTTCGATGAATTTCTCGATCAGCAGCCGGTCGTCGCCGAAGCTCGCCAGCGCCTCGCGCCGCACGGCGTCGAACCCCTCGCGCACGTCCGCATCCGCATATGCCAGCCGCATGCCTTTGCCCCCTCCGCCGGCCGAAGCCTTGAGCATGACTGGATAACCGATTTGGTTAGAAATGTCAAGGGCTTTATCTGTATCGGCAATCTCACCGACGAAACCGGGAACCACGTTGACGCCCGCTTCCAGCGCGATGCGCTTGCTCTCGATCTTGTCCCCCATCGCCGCGATGGCGCTCGCGGGCGGCCCGATGAACGCAATCCCCTCCGCCTCCAAAGCCTCGACGAAACTCGCCCGCTCGCTCAGGAATCCGTATCCCGGATGCACCGCTTCCGCCCCGGCCGCCTTGCACGCCGCAACGATCCGCTCCGCGCGCAGATAGCTCTCGGCCGCCGGCGAAGCCCCGATATGCACCGCCTCGTCCGCCATCCGCACATGCGGGCTGCGCGCATCGGCATCCGAATAGACCGCCACCGTCCCAATCCCCATCCGCCGCGCCGTGCGGATCACCCGACAGGCGATTTCTCCACGGTTGGCGATGAGGATCTTGGCGAACATTCAGCGCCGCCAGACCCGAATAATGAGCAAGGTGCCGCCATATCCCGCCAGCGACAGCAGAAGCGACACCCCGAGAGCATATAAAACGGCGTCCGAACTCTCGCCGAACAGCTGGGTTAGCAGCAGCCAAATGATCGGCCCGCCAATCATCCCCCAGAGCGCAGCGAGAAGGCTTCGACCTAGCACACCTGCGTTCGACTGTGCCTTCACTCCGCCATCCCCCTTTTCGTCACCCCCGCGAACGCGGGGGCCCAGTGGGCTCTCTCGGACAGCGCAACAGATGCGACTGGGTCCCCGCTTTCGCGGGAATGACGAAGAGAGGGTCGAGCAACCCTCACCCCCTCACACCTGCTCCAGCCCCTGCGCCAGATCGGCGATGATGTCGTCGATATGCTCGATCCCCACCGAAACGCGCACCACGTCCGGCCCCGCGCCCGCGGCGACCAGTTCCTCAGCCGAAAGCTGGCTGTGCGTGGTCGAGGCCGGATGGATGATCAGCGAGCGCGTGTCGCCGAGGTTGGCGAGGTGGCTGAACAGCTTGGCGGAGGAAACCAGCTTCACCCCCGCATCGTATCCGCCCTTGAGGCCGAAGGTGAACACCGCCCCGCCCTTGCCGCCGAGATACTGCTTCGCCAGCGCATGATAGGCATCGTCCTCCAGCCCGGCATAGGACACCCAGCTCACCTTGGGGTGCGCTTTCAGCCATTTCGCCAGCGTCAGCGCATTGCCGCAATGCCGCTCCATCCTCAGCGCCAGCGTCTCCATGCCGGTGAGGGCGAGGAAGGCGTTCATCGGCGCCATGGCCGGGCCGAGGTCGCGCAGGCCCAGCACGCGGCAGGCGATGATGAAGGCGATCGGGCCCACCGGGGCCAGCGCATCGGTCAGCACCGCGCCGTGGTAGGATGCGTTGGGCGCGCTCATGCTCGGGTACTTGTCCGACGCCGCCCAGTCGAACCGGCCGCTGTCCACGATCACCCCGCCGATGGAATTACCGTGACCGTTCAGGAACTTGGTGGCCGAATGGACCACGATGTCGGCCCCATGTTCGATCGGGCGGCACAGCATGGGGGTGGCCATGGTGTTGTCCACCATCAGCGGCACGCCCGCGTCGTGCGCCACCTTGGCGATGGCGGCGATGTCCAGCACCACGCCGCCGGGATTGGCCAGGCTTTCGATGAACACCACGCGGGTCTTCTCGTCGATGGCGGCGGCGACATTGGCCGGATCGTCGGCATCGACGAAGCGCGCCTCCCAGCCGAACTTCTTGAAGCTCTCGCCGATCTGGTTGAGCGAGCCGCCATAGAGCTTGTTCGCCGCGACGATGTTGCAGCCCGTCTCCATCAGCGTGTGGAAGGCCAGGAACTGCGCCGCGTGGCCCGACGCCACCGCCAGCGCGCCCACCCCGCCTTCCAGCGCGGCGATCTTGCCTTCCAGCGCCGCGTTGGTCGGGTTCATGATGCGGGTGTAGATGTTGCCGAATTCCTTCAGCGCGAACAGGTTGGCCGCGTGCTCGGCGCTGTCGAAGACATAGCTCGACGTCTGATAGATCGGCGTGATCCGCGCCCTGGTGGTGGGATCGGGCTCGGTGCCGGCGTGGACGGTCAGCGTATCGAGCTTCGCGGGCGGCGTGGTGTCGGCCATTCGGATTCCTCTCCTGCGTTTCCGCCGACCCTAAGGCTCCGCCAACAGGTCGCGCAACTGCTGGATGCGCAGTTCGGTCAGGTGCGTCCGGCAATGCGCGTCCAGCAGCGGTTGCAGCGTGCCGCCGCGCGCCATGAAGCTTTCCGCCCGGCACTGCGCGTCGCGGAACGTCAGCCACGCGCGCTGCCCTTCCAGCAGCGTTTCGTAATAGCCCGGCTGGCTGTCGTATGCGCGGTCCACCCGCTCGTCGCGCGCCTTCATCGCCGCCGTCGTCTCCGCCCACTGCGCATTGAGCGCCGCATCCGAAGCCGCGAAGTCGCGCGCCGCGCACATGTTCATCGCCTGCTGGGTTATCGGATCGTCGCATTCGCCGGCGGGCTCGGCGGCGAGCGGCGCGCAGGCAACCAGCAGCGCCCCCAACGCGGCAAAGGTCCCCGCTCTCGTCATCCCCGCGAAAGCGGGGGCCCAGTCGCGTCTGCCGCGCGCACTTCCAGAGTCTACTGGATCCCCGCTTTCGCGGGAATGACGAAAGGATAGAGAGAGGCGCGTCATCCGGCGGGCACCTTCTCCACCCGCATCGGCTCCTCGCCCGCCATCGGCTTCAACCCCAGCCGCGCGAACAGCGCCGCGTCGCTGTCGTCGCCCGCGTTGGGCGCGGTCAGCAGCTTGTCGCCGGTGAAGATCGAATTGGCCCCGGCAAGGAAGCACAGCGCTTGGCAAGCCTCGGACATCGACTCGCGCCCGGCGGAAAGCCGCACCATGCTCTCCGGCATCGCGATCCGGGCCGCCGCCACCGTGCGCACGAACTCGATGTCGTCGATTTTCGCCAGCGGCGTATCCGCCAGCATGTCGCCCAGCACCGTGCCTTTCACCGGCACCAGCGCGTTGACCGGTACGCTCTCGGGATGGCGCGGCAGCGTGGCGAGCGTGTGGATGAAGCCGACCCGGTCCTCCCGCGTCTCGCCCATCCCTACGATCCCGCCCGAACAGACGCTGATCCCCGCCGCGCGGACATTCTCCAGCGTATCCAGCCGGTCCTCGAACCGCCGCGTGGTGATGACCCGCTCATAGTATTCGGGCCCGGTGTCGATGTTGTGGTTGTAGTAATCCAGCCCCGCCTCGGCGAGCATGTCCGCCTGCTGCGGCGTCAGCATCCCCAGCGTCATACAGGTCTCCAGCCCCATCGCGCTGACGCCTTTCACGATCTCGACGATCGCCGGCATGTCGCGGTCCTTGGGGTTGCGCCACGCGGCGCCCATGCAGAACCGCTGGCTCCCCGCATCCTTCGCCTGCGCCGCGCGCTGGAGCACCGCCTGCACGTCCATCAGCTTGGTGGCTTCCACGCCGCTGTCGGCATGGACCGACTGCGAGCAATACCCGCAATCCTCCGGGCACCCGCCGGTCTTGATGCTGAGCAGCGTACACAACTGCACCTCGCCCGCCCGATGATGCGCGCGGTGGACTTCGGCGGCGCGGAACACCAGTTCGGTGAAGGGGAGGTCGAAGAGAGCGGCGATCTCCTCGCGCGTCCAGTCGGTCCTCACACCTTCGTCATGCTGAACTTGTTTCAGCATCCATTTCTCCTTCCGCGCCGTCGCTCGTGGGGCGAAATGGACCCTGAAACAAGTTCAGGGTGACGGGTGAGGCGGAGCGGGCTCACTCCGCAGCCTCCCCCACATCCTCGCCCGCCGGCGGCATGTTGTGGCCGAGCAGGCGCAGCAGGTCGGCCGCGCATTCGACCACGTTCGAGCCGGGGCCGTAAATCCCCTGCACCCCCGCGTCACGCAGGAACTGGTAGTCCTGCGGCGGGATCACCCCGCCGGCGACGACCTTCACGTCCGCCCGCCCCGCGGCGCGCAGCGCCTCGACCAGCTCGGGGATCAGCGTCTTGTGCCCGCCCGCGAGGCTGCTGGCCCCGACCGCGTCCACCTCCCGCTCCAGCGCCAGCGCGGCGGCCTCGGGCGGGGTCTGGAACAGCGGGCCGGGGATCACCTCGAAGCCCATGTCGGCAAAGGCGCTGGCGATCACGTTCGCCCCCCGATCGTGCCCGTCCTGCCCCATCTTGGCCACCAGCAGCCGGGGAGCGCGGCCAAGGCGGCGGGCGACGGCTTCGACCCCGGCGCGGACCTGCGCGTAGCGCGCGTCGCCTTCGTACGACTGCGAATAGACCCCGCGCACCGGCTCGGGCAAGGTGCCGTAACGCCCGAACGCCGCCTCCAGCGCGGCGGAGATTTCGCCCAGCGTGGCATCGGCCCGCGCGGCCTCGATGGCGAGGGCGAGCAGATTAGCCCTCTCCCCTTCAGGGGGGAGGGTTGGGAGGGGGGCCTGTCCGGAACGCTCCCCGGCCGCCTGACTTCCCCCGCCCCCAACCCCCTCCCCTGAAGGGGAGGGGGCTCTTCTGGCCGCCTCCGTCAGCGCATCCAACGCAACTCGGCACCGCGCCTCGTCCCGCGCCGCCCGCACCGCCGCGATCCGTGCGATCTGCCCCTCGCGGACCTTGTGGTTGTCCACCTCCAGCGTGTCGATCGGCGCATGCTCGCCCGCCGGATACTTGTTGACCCCGATGACCACGTCCTCGCCCCGGTCCACGCGCGCCTGCTTCGCGGCCGCCGCTTCCTCGATTCTGCGCTTGGGCATGCCCGTAGCCACCGCCGCCGTCATCCCGCCCAGCGCGTCGACCTCCGCGATCAGCGCTTCCGCCTGTTCGACCAGCGTCGCGGTAAGGGATTCCACGTAGAAGCTGCCCCCCAGCGGATCGATCACCCGCGTCACGCCCGTCTCCTCGGCCAGCACCAGTTGCGTGTTGCGGGCGATCCGCGCCGAGAAATCGGTCGGCAGCGCCAGCGCCTCGTCCAGCGCATTGGTGTGGAGGCTCTGCGTCCCGCCCAGCACCGCCGCCAGCGCTTCCACCGTGGTGCGGATGACGTTGTTGTACGGGTCCTGCTCCTGCAAGCTGACGCCGCTGGTCTGGCAATGCGTGCGCAGCTTTGTGCTGCGCTCGTCCTTCGCCCCAAGCCCCTCCATCGTCCGGAACCACAGCACCCGCGCGGCGCGCAGCTTGGCGACTTCCATGAAGAAGTTCATGCCGATGCCGAAGAAGAACGACAGGCGCGGCGCAAAGGCGTCGAGATCGAGCCCGGCGGCCATCGCCCGCTTCGCGTATTCCTTGCCGTCGGCGATGGTGAAGGCCAGCTCCTGCACCGCCGTCGCCCCCGCCTCGTGCATATGGTAGCCCGAGATCGAGATCGAGTTGAACTTCGGCATTTCGGCCGAACAGTACGCGATCACGTCGCTGACGATCCGCATCGAGGGTTCGGGCGGATAGATGTAGGTGTTGCGGACCATGAACTCCTTGAGGATGTCGTTCTGGATGGTCCCCGCAAGCTGCTCCCGCCGCACCCCCTGCCGCTCGGCCGCGACCACGTAGAACGCCAGCACCGGCAGCACCGCGCCGTTCATCGTCATGCTGACCGACATCTCGTCGAGCGGAATCCCTTCGAACAGGATCTCCATGTCGCGCACGGTATCGATGGCGACGCCCGCCTTGCCGACATCGCCATGCACCCGTGGATGGTCGCTGTCGTAGCCCCGGTGCGTGGCGAGATCGAACGCCACCGACAGCCCCTTCTGCCCCGCGGCAAGGTTGCGGCGATAGAACGCGTTCGATTCCTCGGCGGTCGAGAACCCCGCATATTGCCGGATGGTCCACGGCCGCCCGGTGTACATGCTGGCATAGGGCCCGCGCGTGAACGGCGCGAAGCCGGGCAGGCCGGGATCCGGGGGGGCATCCTCGGCAGTATAGAGCGGCTGGATCGCGAACCCCTCGGGCACATGCCAGACGGCATCGCGGCCTTTAAGCTCCTTCGCGGCCTTGGCCTGCCAATCCTCGCGCGAAGTCACGCCCACCTTTCCCCACCAAGCCCGTCACCCTGAACTCGTTTCAGGGTCCATCTCTCGGCATGTCCCGAAGCGGTCGGCTGTAAACCCGACCTCACCTCAAGGTGGCGCTGATCCTTCGGGCGGCAGGACCGGCGGCATGATGGACCCTGAAACGAGTTCAGGGTGACGATAGAGGGGATCGTGGCGCTAGCCATGACGCAGCGTCTCCATGATCTCGGTCAGCACCCCGCCCATGTCCTTGGGATGGACGAAGAACACCGGCGTCCCGTGCGCGCCAATCCGCGTCGGGCCGAGCACGCGCTTGCCCATCGCCTCGAACTCCGCCCGCGCCTCGACGATGTCGGAAACCTCGAACGCCAGATGATGCTGCCCGCCCAGCGGATTGCGCGCGAGGAAGGCCGAGATCGGCGAACCCTCGCCCAGCGGCGCCAGCAGCTCGATCTGCGCGCCCCCAAGTCCATTGGCGTTCGGCGTATCGACGAAGGCCACCCGCACGCCCTGCTCGGGCATGTCGAACGGCTTGCAGACCACGCTCGCCCCCATCGTCCCGCGCCAGAACGCAATCGCCGCATCAATGTCCGGCGTGGCGACGCCGACATGGTTGAGGCGGCCGAGTTTCATGCGAAACCTCTAGCCGATATGGAGGGCCGTCAGCAAATCGGCGACGCTGTCGATCGTCACATGCGGCGCGCGGCTCTCCGGCTGTGCCGCCCATTGCTCGCGGCTGGTCGAACCGCTGGCGACGGCGATGCCGATCGCGCCCCCGGCGCGCGCCATCTCCATTTCCGCCACCGCATCGTCGCCGACCACGCCCACATCCGCCTCGGCCACGCCCAGTTCTTCGGCGATCATCGCCAACGCCAGCGGGCTCGGCTTGCCGCAAGCTTCCGGCTCGACCCCGGTCACCCGCGCCACTGCGCCGTTGATCGCGCAGGAATAACCGAAGCTGCGCCCGTCCTTGGTGGCGAAGAACGGCACGTCGGACGCGGTCAGGAACGCCGCGCCGTCCAGAACCCGCTCGCAGGCGATGTGGATATGCGGCATCGAGCATTCGGGATGCCACGCGGCATAGACCGTGTCGGCCTCCCGCGCCGCCGCATCGTCGGGCAGCACGCACGGCACGCCCATCTCGCTCAGCGCATCGGCCACCCCTTGCGTCCCCAGCACCAGCACGTTCGCATACCCGCGCTCGACCATCGCCTTGCCCGCCACGCTGTTGGGCGTGAACAGCCGCTCGTCGCGCACCGGCAGGCCCACCGCGCGCAGGCGCGGGGCCTGCACGCTGGCCGGATAGGCGCTGCCGTTGGTCATCGCGATCCACGGAATGCCGCGTTCGTCCAGCGCCGCCAGCGCCTCGGCCGCGCCGGGAATGGCGGTATAGCCGCCAAGCTTGCGGTCGCTCAGGATCAGCGTCCCGTCGAGGTCGAACATGAAGGCTTTAGGCTTGCGGTCCGGCGTCATGCGCTCACTTCCAGCTTGAACCCGGCTTTTTCGAGGCTGACCTGCGTCACGTCGGTGCGTTTCAGCACTTCGCGCAACAGGGCCATGACCGGGGCGGTTTCGGGATCGTAGTGGCGCGGAGCGGGCCCTTTGGCCTGCATCGCATCCACCAGATTGGCGGGCATGGTGGCGCGCAGCAGAAATTCCTCGTCCGACAGCTCCGGCCCGATGCGGCGGCGCAGCTCGGACAGTTCGGCCATGCCCGGCTCCGCCTCCAGTTCCTTCGTGCGCGGGTTGGCCATGATGCGATCCAGCGCGTCGGGCGCGATCGGCACGTTGGGGCGGCCGAAACGGCCGATAGCATAGCGGATGATCTCGTCCGGGATCACGCCATAGCGCTCCTTGCCGGTCACGTTCAGCATGGCCTGGGTCTGGAGCATCTGCGCGAACGGGGTCATCACGATGGGCCAGCCCAGTTCCTCACGCACGCGGCCCATTTCCTCGATCACCGCGCCTTCCAGTTGCGGCACGCCATGGTCGGCCAGGTGCCGCCGCATGGTGCCGACCATGCCGCCGGGAAGCTGGTGGCGCAGATAGGCCGCATCGAACGCCATCGGCGCGCCGGTGGGCAGGCCTTCCGCCGCCGCGAGCGCGGTGAAATAGTCGGCCACTTCGGCCACCGCCTCGTCGTCCACGTCCACCGTGTGGCCCAGCGCGCGCAGATTGGCGATCATGCGCCCGATCGGCGGGTTGCTGGTCCCGTCCGCCGCCCCGCCGCTGGCGCATTGCACGGCGGCGACGCCAAGATCGGCGGCTTCGAGACAGGCCGGCTCGGCCAGCCCGATCGTGCAATGGTTGTGCAGTTCCAGCGGCTTGTCGCCGATTTCGGCCAGGATCGCCGGGATCAGCGTCTGCGCCCGCTTGGGGGTCAGCAGCCCGCCGGGGTCCTTGATATAGAACGCGTCGATGTCCGGGCTCGCCGCCATCGTCCGCGCCGCGGCGGCATAGTGCGCGTCGTCATGGATCGGGCTGATCGTATAGACCAGCGCCCCCACCACCTGCTCTCCCCCGGCGCGCTTGACCAGCCGCGCTACCTCCGCGTTGCTGGCCGCATCGTTCATCGGGTCCGCCAGCGCGAAGCGGCGGATGCCGTTCCTCGCCAGCGTGCGGAAGGCCAGCTCCATGAACTCCGGGCTCGCCGTCTCCCAGGCGATGAAGCGGAAGCCGGTGGACAGGAACTGCAACGGCGTGTCGCGGCAGATCTCCGCCATGCCGCGGATGCGTTCCCACGGGTCTTCCTGCTTGTAGCGCACCGCCACGCCCATGTGGGTGGAGGTGGTGAAGTCTATCGCCCGATACCCGGCCCGCTCCATTGCCGGGGCGATGGTCAGCGTATTGGCGGTAGTCACGCCCAGCGCGCCCCACAGGCACTGGTTGCCGTCGCGCAAGCTGGTTTCGACGATCTGGATATTGGCCATCAGCCTGCCCTCCGGCAGGCCTTGTACCCACCCCCAAGATCGTCATCCTGAACTCGTTTCAGGATCCATCGTTCGGCATCCACTGAAGCCCTCGGTTCTCGACGCAGCCCAACCGCACGGTTTGAGTGCGGCAGCGGGCCACCGGTCGCACGGCACAATGGACCCTGAAACGAGTTCAGGGTGACGCGGAAGGGCAGGGAAACGGGCTGCATCACCCCACTCTCACCCGCACCAGCGGCTGGCCTTCCTCCACCGCCGTGCCGTTTTCGGCCAGGACCGCCACCACCGTGCCCTGCACTCCTGCGCGGATCGGGTTCATCAGCTTCATCACCTCGATGATGCCGATGGTGGTGTTCTCGCCCACCGTATCGCCCGCTTTCACGAACGGCGGTTCTCCGGGGCGCGGCGCGGCGTAGAAATTGCCCAGCAGCGGCGCGGGGACGTCCACTTCGCCCGCGCCCGCCGCGCCGGCCGGAGCCGCCGGGGCCGGCGAGGCAGCGGGCGCGCTCGCCGGCGGCGGCTCGTCCTCCACCTCGCGCGCCGACCACCCGCCGCCATCGCGCCGGATGCGCAGGCGGAACTCGCCCATCGTCAGGTCCAGCGAGGAGAAGTGCGATTCGTCGAGCAACCTGGCGATTTCGGCGACGTCCTTGCCGGTCAGGCTCACTTGCGGCCCCCGAATATGGTCATCACGTGTTTCAGCGGGTTGTCCTCCGGCGGCTTGACCGGCGCCGCCGCGTCCTTGGCCGCCCACACCGTTTCGGGCCGCGATTGCAGCAGCCGCACCCTGCCGTCCTGATCCAGCGCCCATTCGATGTCCTGCGGCTTGCCGTAATGCCGCTCCACCTTTCGCCCCACCTCGCGCAGCGCCATCAGCTGCTCGTCGCTCAGGCACGGCTGGTTGCGGATCGCTTCCTCGTTGGCGATTTCGTGGATGCCCCCGCCTTCGGCCGGCACCTGCCGCGCGTGCTTGTCGGAAATGTCGCACACCGAAATCTCGCCGGTGATCTTGCCCAGCACCCAGCGGTCGGGCGTCACCTCGCCCGAAACCACCGCGCTGCCCAGGCCCCACGCGCCCTCGATGGTGATGACCGACTTGTCGCCGGTCGTCGGGCTGCGGGTGAACATGACCCCGGCGCACATCGCATCGACCATCCGCTGCACGACCACCGCCATCGCCACGCCTTCCTCGGGGAAATCGTGCTTCAGGCGATAGGTCATGCTCTCGACCGAATAGAGGCTGCCCCAGCATTCGCGCACGCGGGCGACCATGTCGTCGGCGCTCAGCACCCACAGGAACGTGTCCTGCAACCCCGCGAAGCTGGCGTCCTCCGCATCCTCGGTCGTGGCGCTGGAACGCACCGCCACCGGCTCCCCATCGGGCGACAGCTCCGCATGGGCGGCGCGGATCGCCTGCTCCACCGCACCGGGCATCGGCTCCTCGATCACCCGGCGGCGCAGTTCCTCGCTCAGCTTCGTCGCCGCGCCGAGATCGTGCGGGTCGAGCGCCGCGACTTTCGACCGCACGGCCCCTCGCGCCTCCAGCGCTTCGAGGAATTGCTCGAACCCATGCGTCGTAACCACGAACCCCGGCGGCACGGCGATGCCCGCGCGGGTCAGCTCGCCCAGCGACCCGCCCTTGCCGCCCACGGTCGGCCGGTCGGCGATGCCGACGTCCGCGAACCAGGCAACGGCGGCGTTCATGCGATCCTCCCCGGCACGGGGAGGGGGACCGCGCGCGCAGCGCGGGGTGGACGGGCACAGGCAAGCGCTCCCGACCTCGCGGCGTCAGGTTCGCTGCCCGCGCCCCTCCACCATCCTGTGGATGGTCCCCCTCCCCGTGCCGGGGAGGATTTATCCACGCCGCCCATCACGCCTCTTCCAGCTCCCGTTCCGCAGCTTCCGCTTCATCGAGGATCGTCACCAGCCCGCGCCCGCCGTCCACGCGGATGCGCGCGCCGTCCCTGATCTTCTGCGTCGCGCTGCCGGTGCCGACCACCGCCGGCAGCCCGTATTCGCGCGCCACGATAGCCATGTGGCTCATCGATCCGCCGATGTCGGAAACGGCGGCGCTGATCTTCTGGAACAGCGGGCTCCAGGTCGGATTGGTGACCTGGCAGACGAGAATGTCGCCCGGCTCGATGCGGTCGATTTCCTTGACCGATTTCACTACCCGCGCGGTTCCCTCGACCACGCCGGAACAGGCGGCGAAGCCTTTCAGTTCGTTGGGGTTGCCCTCTCCGTCGGAAAGCCATGCGTCGAGGCTTTCGCGCGTGATGCCCCACAGCATCACGATGGCCGGATCGTCGATCACGTCGGGCACCACGCCCAGCGCCGGCGGCACGGTCGCTTCGGCCCATGTCTCGATCGCCCGCTGCCGCTCGGCCACGATTCCCGGCCAGCGCTTCGGCCCCAGCGGATCGGACCCGCTCGACCAGCTCAGCATCAGGTCCACGATGGCGCTTTCCAGCTCGTAATGCGTCAGGTGGAACACGTCCTCCTCGCGGCTCCAGAACCCGTGATCGCGCAGCAGCGCGCCGTATTCCCTGATCTTGTTGAAGAACAGGTTGGTGTACCAGTGCTCGCAGTAGAACTTGTGCCCCTCGACATAGGGGAACACCCGGTGCGCCAGCCCGATCAGCTGGTCGTATGTCGCGCGGTCCTCGTCGGTGTCGAGCAGCTCGCGGTAATCGGCCACCAGCTGCTCGCGTTCCTCGATCAGTTGCGCGGTCGGCCGCTCGATGCTTTCGCCCGCCTTCACCTTCTCGATATAGCCGGGCAGCGCGGCGAAAGGCATGGAAAGGTCGTCGTTCCAGCTGCGGTGATAGTGGTAGAACCCGTCGCCCACGTTGACGTTGAACCACGGGTTGCGGCTGGTCTCCAGCTCGCCCAGCCATTCCTTGCCCGCGTTGCCCAACGCGTCCAGCTCGGCCAGCACCGCGTCGATGTCCATGCCCGGCTGGAAATGCTGGTCCACGCCCAGCTCCACCGCCCGGCGGGCAAGGCGCTTCACCTCCTCGTCGGGCTTGAAGATCTCCGCCTCCATCCCGGCGACCATGCGGCTGATCGCCTGGTCGGAAATCTCCGGGAAGGCTTTCTTGCAGAAATCGAAGAAGGTCAGATAGGCGCCGTATCCCAGCAGCAGGAATTCGAAGTGGTGGTGCCACATCCGGAAGTAGCCTTCGAGCTGCTTGCGGTAGGTGTCGATCAGCGCATGGTTGCTGGCCACGCCCTTGCCGGTATGGGTGGTCTCGATCGGCTCCAGATCGGGCAGCGAAGGCGCGGGCAGCGCCTGCGCTTCGGCGATCAGCGCCTTCATCTTGTCCTTCCACTGGTCGTAGAGCCGTTCCCAGTTCTCGTAGTAATAGAACGCGCGGCTCTGGAACTCGCCCAGCCGGGCCTGAATCTCGTCCGGGTCCGTCACCGGCACCCCGCCGATGAACACGCGGCCGTTGACGATCCGGTGATCGATGCCCTTGGTGGTCGGCAGCACGTGGACGCGGGTGTTGAAGCTGCCCAGCGCGCAATAGGCCGCCTCCGCCGTGATCATGTCGAAATGATGCATCGGCTCGGGAAAGTGCATGGAATTATAGAACCAGAACCGCTGGTCGTCCTCGGGCACGAACTGGCAATAATAGGGATAGGCCCCCTGCGCGCCCTCCGTACCGGGCACGACCTTGACGGAACTGGGGAGCGGAAACGCTTTCGCATCGGTCATCGGGCAATCCTCTCGTGGCGGAGCGCCCGCGGGACCTTGGCGGCCTCAATGCGATGCGGGCGTCATCCTAGGCTCGCAGGTCTAACCCCGTGCAACAACCGAATGTGAGGATTCCCGCGCATGGGAGGTGGGACAAATGCGCAAGACGGCAGTTCGGCGGCGGGCCCACGCAACCTCCATGGCCCTCGCGCGTTAAAAGGGGTAGGAGGGCGTCATGGCTCACAGATCGGCAGGCAGGAAGCGAGCGGGCCATTCCGGCCAGCCTGACCCGAAATCCGCCGCGTCGCCTTGCGAAGAGCACCGCGAAGCCCTGCTCGACGACGCGCTCGACGACAGCTTCCCGGCCAGCGATCCGCCGTCGATCGCGCAGCCATCGCGTCGGCGCTGCTGATCTTGGCCGATCTCGCCCCCGCGCTGTTCGTTGGCCACGGCAGCCCGATGAATACGCTGGAGCGGAACGGCTTCACCGATGCCTGGCGCGCCGTCGGGCGCGACATGCCCCGGCCGCGCGCGATACTGGTGATTTCGGCGCACTGGTATTTCGGCGCGACTGCGGTCACCGCTATGCCGCGACCGCGCACGATCCACGATTTCTACGGCTTTCCCCCGGAACTTCACGCCTTCGACTACCCCGCGCCGGGCCTGCCGGAGCTGGCGGAGGAAGTGGTCGAGGTGGTCAAGCCGCAATGGGTCGGGCTCGATCATGACCAGTGGGGCCTCGATCACGGCGCCTGGAGCGTGCTCGCCCACCTCTATCCCGATGCCGACGTGCCGGTGGTGCAGCTCTCGATCAATGCGCTCAGGCCGCTCGACTACCACGTCGATCTCGCCGCGCGGCTCGCCCCGTTGCGGCGGCGCGGGGTGACGATCCTCGGCAGCGGCAGCGTGGTCCACAACTTGCGCCGCGTGCAGTGGGACAAGCCGGACGCGGCCTACGACTGGGGCGAGCGGTTCGACGATGCCGCCGTGGAGCAGCTGGCCAGCGATCCCGGCGCCGTGCTCAAGCTGATGGAGCACCCCGACTATGCGATGGCCGTGCCGACGCCCGATCACTTCATCCCGCTTCTCTACACCGCCGGTCTCGCCGCCGCCGACGAAGGCGCGGCGACCCCGTGGCTGCGCGGCCACGCGCTCGGCTCCATCTCGATGACCTGCTACCGCGCCGGGGAAGGCGATTGCCCGGCGCTCGAAGCCGAAGGCGCCGCAGGCCTGCCGGCGGACGTTCCAGCCGATCAGACCAACATCTAGGGCTTGTCCTGTTCAGGTTGAGCCGGAGAAGCCCTCCCCCGTTCGGGGGAGGGTTGGGTGGGGGTATCTAGGCTATCGCCGACGCGAGGCCTGACGGCCTCGCTCCCCCACCCCCAACCCCTCCCCGCCGGGGAGGGGAGATTCAATCCGATCAGGACAGACTCTAGCCGTTCCGCTCGGCGCACGAAATGCACAGCGACGCCTCGGGCCGCGCTTCCAGCCGGCCTTCCGAAATCTCCGTGCCGCAGATCGCGCACTCGCCGTACGTCCCGTCCTCGATCCGCTCCAGCGCGCGCTCGGTAGAGGCGATCTGGCGGGCGATCAGCTCGGCCTGCCCGCCGAGCGCGTCATCGTCCTGCATCTCGGTCGCCTGCTCCGACATGTCCGGGTTGATCGGCTCGTCGAGGTCGGTCTCGATCCGTTCGAGCCGTCCCTTCAGCTCCGCAAGCTGGGCTTCGAGGCGGGCCTTGGCGGCAACGGTATCGGGCATCGTCGGCTCCTTCGTACGGTAACGCTGCGTAGCAGGCGCATGGCCGGGAATACAACGGCAAGGGAAGGCGGCGTTTGATTTCGCGCAGGGGGGCGCAAAAAGCATGCCCGCTCCTCCTTCGCGCCTTTGCGTGCAAACCTATCCCGCCGCGCGCCAAGCGCTCGGGGTCACGCCGAACCGCTTGCGGAAGGCCCGCGCGAAATAGCCCGGATCGAGGAACCCGCAGCGAAACGCGATCTCCCCCACCGTCAGCGCCCCCGCGCGCGGGTCGCTCAGCATGTCGCTCGCGCGGTCGAGCCGGGTGGCGGTCAGTTCCTGCACGAAGCTGGTCCCGCTCCCCGCCAGCAGCGTTTGCAGGTAGCGCCTGGAAATGCCCAGTTCCGCCGCCAGCCTTTCCGGCGAAAGATCGGGGTCGGCGAAGTCGGTTTCGATCCGCCGCAGGATGCGTCGCGCCAGTTGCCCGCGATGGCGGCTTTCGGCGGCGGGCTCGTGGAACCCGGTGGCCAGCGTCAGCAGCGTCCCCACCTGCTCGGCGATCATCGGGCGGGGGAGCGGCGTCATGTCGATCCCTTCGGCCATCGTTTCCAGCAGGCTGCCGAGCGGCGCCCCCCAGCCCTCGCGCGCCGAAACCGGCCGCCCCAGCAACGCGCCCGGATCGGGCAGATAACGGTCGAGCCAGCCCAGCGGCATCATCAGGTCCACCGCCTCGTGCGCGGTGTCCATCTCCATCTGGTAGAAGCGGGTGTTGTCGAGCAGCACGAACTCGCCCGGCCGCACGGTGAAGCGCTTCCCCCCCACCCGCGTCTTCAGCGCTCCGTTGCGGGCATAGACGAGCTGGATCGACGGCGTCGCCTTCCCCGCGCCGCCGGAGTCATTGCCCCCGCAATGCACCACCCGCTGCGCCGGCGCTTCCAGCCGCAGCAGGCGAAGCTGCCCGACACCGTGGCTGGACCAGCGCGCGGCAAAGCCGGCCTCGTCGAACACGCGCACGTCGATCGGCGCGATCGTGCTCGCCGCCCATTCCTGCCACGCGCGCACCGCCTCGCGCCGGGCGAGCCCGGCGGAAGTCCACGATGCGTCGTCGGTCGCAGGGACGGAGGTCATGCCCGAAAGCTACGCTGCGCGCCCCGGCGCGGCAAGCACTCCCCTTCCGCAGACGGGAAGGGGGATTGCCGCTCCGCCCCGATTGGTTACATTCCACAACCAATAAGGCGGGGAGGGCAACGATGGCGCGGGGCATACTGACACTGGCGGCGTGCGCGCTCGCATTGGGCGCGTGCAAGGAAGCGCCGGACCCCGGCCCGATCGCGGTCTACGGCAACAAGCAGACGTTCGAGATCGCGCCCGTGCTGGTCGCGGCGGAGGATTTCTATCCCGGCGAAGCGACGGTGCGCATGGGCAGCCTCGCCAATCTCGTCGGCGCGCCGCCGGTGCCGGGCTTCGGCGAGGAGGGCGAGGCCGACGTCGCCACCAATGCCGAAACGCAACTGCTGCGCTATTCGGTCGAGAACCCGAACCTGCGCATCGTCCTCGGCGTCAGCGAGGGGCTCTACCGCATCGTCGCGCGGCGTTCGGCGGGCATCGCGACCGTGGCCGATCTCAAGGGCAAGGCCGTGGCGACGATCCCGCAGACCAGTTCGGGCTATTTCCTCCACCGGATGCTGGCGGAAGCGGGCCTGAGCTTCTCCGACATCGAGGCTAAGCCCATCGTCCCGCTCGCCGGAATGACCGAAGCGCTGCGCCAGGGCGAAGTCGACGCGGTGGTGATCTGGGAGCCCGAAAGCGAAAACGCCGCCCAGGTCCTCGGCGACGACATGATCGAATTCTCCGGCGAGGGCGTCTACCGCGAACTGTTCAACCTCAACACCACTGCCGAAAAGCTCGCCGACCCGGCAACCCGCGCGAAGATCGTCCGCTTCGTGCGCGCGATCCTCGACGCCTCGGAAGATCTGGCTCGCGACCCCGCGCGCGCGAAAGCGCTGGTCGTGGAATCGGGCGGCTTCTCGCCCGAGGATGTCGAGGACAGCTGGCAGCACCACCGCTTCGCCCCCGGCTTTCCCGCCGACCTGCTCGACGTGATGGAAGTGGAGGAACAATGGCTCGCCGCGCAGACCGACCGCCCTCCCCGCTCGCGCGAGGAGCTGGCCGGGCTGATCGACACCAGCGTCTACGAGGAAGCGCTGGCGCTGGAATCGGGCGGTTGACGTCTTCGGCGCCGACGCGCCCTTGCGCACGCAGACCTTCGCGCCCTATCCCCGCCTCGCCCCGATGGGGTTCCATTTCGCCAATCCGGTCGGAGGCCGCGCGCCCGAAACGCGGCTGACATGCCCGGATGGCCACCGGGAGAAGAATCGATGCGCCTGATTGCCTGCGAAGAAGCCTGGTCCATTCCCGAGGTCGCAGCCGAGCTGAAGAACGTCGCCCGCAGCCCCAGCCAGAGCCTCGACAAGCTGCTGGTCAAGGGCATCTACGACGCGGCGGTGGACACCTCCGGCTACGGCAAGCTCGATTTCCTGTCCGGCCTGCTCGACGTGGAGGAGCGGCGTCTGCCGGAAATGGACCAGTACGGCGTCGACATGCACCTGCTCACGCTCACCGCGCCGGGCGTGCAGATGTTCGATGCCGATACCGCCACCGATCTCGCCGCCCTCGCCAATGACCGGATGGCCGAAATCTGCCGCAAGCATCCCGCCCGCTTCGCCGGCCTCGGCAGCTTCGCCCCGCAAAGCCCGAAGCGCGCGGCGAAGGAAGTCGAGCGGGTGATGGGCGAACTCAAGCTCAACGGTCTCGTCGTCAACAGCCACACGGGCGGCGATTATTTCGACGACTACCGCTTCTGGCCGATCCTCGAAGCGGCCGAAGCGACCGGCGCCACGATCTATATCCACCCCCGCGCGCCCAGCGACAGCCTCAAGGGCCCGTTGCAGGACTATGCGATGGACAGCGCCATGTGGGGCTACGGCGTCGAAGTCGGCACGATGATGCTGCGGATGATGGCCGGCGGCGTGTTCGACCGTTTCCCGAAGCTGAAGATCTGCGTCGGCCACATGGGCGAAATGGTGCCGTTCTTCATCTGGCGCATCAACTTCATGAACAGCCGCGCCCAGAAAGTCGGCCGTGCGCCGAAGACGCAGCGGAGCATGGAGGAATACTTCCGCGACAACTTCGTCTTCACCACCAGCGGCGTGGAAGATCACCTCGCCCTGCGCTACGCGATAGACCGCATGGGCATCGACAACGTCATCTGGGCGATCGACTACCCGTACCAGCCCATGGAGCCGGCGGTGAAATTCATCGAAAGCTTCGAGTGCACCGACGCCGAACGCCACGCCCTGTGCCACGGCAACGCCGAACGGGTGTTCCACATCGCGCCTGAGTGAAGGATGGGCCGGTGACTTTGCTGCTGGGATTCATGTTCGCGATCACGCTGGTAATGTGGTGCGCGCCCCATTCACCCGCTGGCCGGCTGCTTCGCCGGCAGCTGGTGGAAAAACCTCTGGAGCAGCTTTCCCGGTTCGAGCGTCATCGCCTGATCTATTTCGTATTGCTGGCTGGCATGGCGGCGGCGGGCGGCGAGATGATCGTCCTGCTCGGGCCGGAAGTGCTCGCCAGTTACGCGATCTATCTCGACGCGGTGCTGGTGACTTATGCACTGGCGGCAGTCGCACAGGCGAGGAACGCGCTGCGTTACGCGCGCCTGCGCTGGCGGCGGGGGAGCCGGATGCGGCGTCTCGTCGCAGTTCGCCGGCGTCGTCGGCGGCTCGCCCGGCGGCAGCTTCCCCCGCCAGCCAACGACGACGATGGACCGGCCGCATTTCCGCTTGCCGCGTGAACTGCCCGGCCGCGGCGAGTGTTCCATGTCGCGCTCGAATGGCTATGAATGGGCGCGGCGGAGGGGATTGAGGAGAATATCATGTCAATCGCCAAGGTCACCGAAGTCATCGCGTCCTCCACTGTCGGGGTAGATGATGCCGTCCGCCAGGGCGTCGCCCGCGCCAGCAAGACGCTGGAGCAAATCCAGGGCGTCTGGGTCAGCGACATCAAGTGCACAGTCGAAGACGGCGAAATCGCCGAATGGCGGGTGACGCTGAAAATCACTTTCGTGCTCACCGACTGACATGACCCGCCGACAGGCCTCGTCTCCCCCTCCCCTTCAGGTGAGGGGGTCGGGGGGTGGGGGCTGTGAGCGGACCGCTCCCCCTCCCAACCCCTCCCTTGAAAGGAAGGGGCTTTCATGACCCCCCTCGCCGGGATCAAGGTGGTCGAACTGGCCCGCGTGCTCGCCGGGCCGTGGGCGGGGCAGATCCTCGCCGATCTCGGCGCACAGGTGATCAAGGTCGAAAGCCCGGAGGGCGACGACACCGCCGCTGGGGCCCGCCGTTCGTCGAAAACCCCGATGGCGCGCAGGACGCCGCCTATTTCCACGCCGCCAATCGCGGCAAGCGGTCGGTCGTGGCCGATTTCCGCACCGCCGAGGGCAAGGCGCTGGCGCTCGACCTGGCGCGCGATGCCGACGTGCTGATCGAAAACTTCAAGGTCGGCGGCCTGGCGAAATTCGGCCTCGATTACGCCAGCCTTTCCGCCGTCAATCCGCGCCTCGTCTACTGCTCGATCACCGGCTTCGGGCAGGACGGTCCCTATGCCCCGCGCCCCGGCTACGACTTCATCGTCCAGGCCATGAGCGGGATCATGGACCTGTCGGGCCTGCCCGGCGGCCCGCCGACCAAGATCGGCGTGGCCTATGCCGACATCATGACCGGGCTCTACGCGGTCATCGGCATCCAGGCCGCCCTGCATCAGCGGCAGGCGACGGGGCGCGGACAGCACATCGACATGGCGCTTTACGACGTGATGGTCGGCACGCTCGCCAATCAGGCAATGAATTGCCTCGTTTCGGGCGAAGCGCCGCACCGCATGGGCATGGCCCACCCCAACATCGTCCCTTACGACGGGTTCGAGGCCAACGACGGCTGGCTGGTGATCGCGGTCGGCAACGACGCCCAGTTCGCGCGGCTGGCCACGGTGCTCGATTTCGAGCCGGAACCGGGCTGGCGCACCAACGCCGGCCGCGTCGCCGCGCGCGCGGAGGTGACCCGCACGATCGCCGGCCGCATCGCCGAGTGGGAGCGCGACGCCCTGCTCGCCGCGCTCGAAAGCGAAGGCATCCCCGCCGGCCCGGTCCACGACGTCGGCGAAGCGCTCGCCGATCCCCAGATCGCCGCGCGCGGCATGGTCCTCGATCTCGGCGAGGGCCTCAAGGGCCTACGCACCCCCATCCGCTTCTCCAACGCCAACCTCGCCCCGCCGACACGCTCTCCGCGCCTCGGCGAAAACTGACTCACGCCCACACCCCAAACCCACCTTCGCCCCATAACCCAACCCCAACCCTCGTCATCCCCGCGAAAGCGGGGACCCAGTGGGCTCTTTGCGTGGGCGCGCAACTGTGACTGGGTTCCCGCTTTCGCGGGAATGACGAACGTAGGATAGAACGCACTTTCCCCTTGATATCGCGAACCATATGGGTTATGGGGTGGAAGTCAGCCA
>JBIQKC010000090.1:0-1835 GCA_044506885.1 Sphingomonadales bacterium | reverse complement strand
GTGCGCGAGGCACTGGCAACGCTCGAGACGCACTACGCCGAGCGCGGCGTCCGGCTGGTCGAGCGGGGCAAGCGCTGGCAGTTCCAGACGGCGCCCGACCTCGCCCACCTGCTGCGGCGCGAGCGCGAACAGGTCCGCAAGCTGAGCCGCGCCGCGACCGAGGTTCTCGCGATCATTGCGTACCACGAGCCGGTCAGCCGCGCGGAGATCGAGTCGATCCGCGGCGTGCAGACCAGCCCGGGCACGCTCGACGTGCTGATGGAGGCCGGATGGGTGCGCGTGGCCGGGCGGCGCGAGGTGCCCGGGAGGCCGGTGATCTATGCCACGACGCCGGAATTCCTGTCTCATTTCGGCCTCGCAAGCCGCAAGGACCTCCCTGGGATCGACGAGCTCAAGGCCGCCGGGCTGCTCGACCCGATCGACGAGGCCTTCGATGAGATGGTCGGACGGACCGGTCCCGAAGCGCGGCAGGACGACCCGGAAGACGCCGTGCCGCTGGAAAACCCCGAGCAGAGCGCCTAGATTCGCGCGTCAGCCATTCGGAGAGTCGCCGTGAGCGTCGGACCGTTCCAGATCGTGATCATCGCGCTTGTGCTTCTCCTGCTGTTCGGCCGGGGCCGGATCAGCGAAATGATGGGCGACGTCGGCAAAGGAGTGAAGAGCTTCCGACAGGGCCTGGCCGACGGCTCGTCCAGCGCCACGACGCTCGATGGCGTAGCGCATGAGGCCAAGGCCGAGCCGGTCCGCGAGACCACGGCAGGCTAGACATCGGCCCCGAGGGGCTCCAAGGCACGGCAATGCTGGACATCGGACCGAGCGAACTGCTGCTCATCGTGATCGTGGCGGTGATCGCGATCGGTCCCAAGGAGCTGCCCGCCGCGCTCCGCACAGCCGGGAAATGGATCGGGCAGATGCGGCGCATGTCGGCGCACTTCCGGAGCGGGCTCGACGCGATGATCCGCGAGGCCGAGATGGCCGAACTCGAGAAGAAATGGGCCGAGCAGAACGCCAAGATAATGCGCGAGCACCCGGCCGACGCCCCGCCCGAGATGGAACCGACCGGCGCCTATCCGTCACGGCCCGCGCAGCCGGAGGTACCGCCGGCCGCAGCCGAAGCCAGGGCGGCACCGAGCGAGGGCTCTCAGGCCCCGGAAAAGCCGGAAGCGTAGGCGAGCGGTGGTGCTCAAGATCAAGGACATCGACCAGACGCAGGCGCCGCTGCTCGACCACCTGATCGAGCTGCGCACGCGGCTGGTGCGCTGCGTGGTCGCGCTCGCGATCGCCTTTGCAGTCTGCTTCTATTTCGCCGACGAGATCTTCGCGATCCTGGTGCGGCCGCTGGCCGGCGCGTTTCCCGACGGGTCCGACGCCCGGCTGATCTACACCAAGCTCTACGAGGCGTTCTTCGTCGAGATAAAGGTCGCGCTGTTCGCGGCGTTCTTCGTCACCTTTCCGATCATCGCCAACCAGCTCTGGGCGTTCGTCGCCCCGGGGCTCTATGCGAAGGAAAAAAAGGCCTTCCTGCCGTTCCTGATGGCGACCCCGGTGCTGTTCATCGCCGGCGCCTCGCTGGCCTACTTCATCGTCATGCCAACCGCGTTCCGCTGGTTTCTCGGCTTTCAGGGCGAGGTTGCCGGGCTCAGCCAGGAAGCGCTGCCGGCGATGGGCGACTACCTCGACCTGGTAATGCGCTTCATCCTCGCGTTCGGGATCAGCTTCCTGCTGCCGGTACTGATGCTGCTGCTCAACCGCGCCGGGCTGGTTTCGCGCGAACAGTTCGCCAAGTCGCGCCGGTTCGTGATCGTCGGCATCTTCATCGTCGCCGCGATCGTCAC
>JBIQKC010000059.1:0-12026 GCA_044506885.1 Sphingomonadales bacterium | reverse complement strand
CGCTTCCGCGGGGATGAGGAAGGGGGAGTGGGTTGACGAGGGGTGAGTGGGATGACGAAGGGTGGGTGTGGGCGGAGGGGGGTGGCGGTGCGTGGTCGGGGAGTGGGTGGGTGACGGGTTAGCTGGCGGAGGTCTCGGGCCAGGCGAAGGTGGGATCGAGTTCGGCGATGGCGCGGCCGAACACGGCGGCGGCGGACAGCGGTTCGTTGACCTGGGCGTTGCGGGTGAGGTTGGTCAGCGCGTCTTCGGCCGCGCCGAGATCGCCCGCGGTGTGCAGCAGGATCGCAAGGATCTGCCCTTCGTCGGCCGTCATCCGCGGCGTGCGGCACGAGGCGATGCGGATCTGCGTCTGTGCGGCGTGGGCGAATTCGAGCATGAAGGCGCGCAGCAGCACCAGCGGGCGGCGGAACCGCGCGCCGAACAGGTCGAGCATGAACCACGCGGCGTTGGCGTCCCTGACGCCGTGCGTCGCCATCCGCCGCAGCGTGAACAGCACCGTGCGTTCGGTGCGCGAGCGGGGCAGGGGCAACGGCAGCATTTCGCAGAAGCCCTGTGGTGGGCGAGCCATCGGCTATCCTTCCGTTCAAAGAGCATTGAACTATCGCTAATGCGATACGTTCGCAATTAAAAGATTCAGGAATCCTGGGGAATACTTGTCCGGAATCGATCGCGCGCAGTTCGCCGCAAGCCCTTTGCCGTGGCGCGGCAAAGCGGTTACGCTTCAGCCCATGCAGGACGTTCTCGCCAACCTCTTCCAGCATGCCGCGATGACCGCCGGGGTCACCGTGCGCGTGGCGGTGACCTATATGCCCGAGCAGTCGCGGACCGACGCGAAGCGCTGGTTCTGGGTCTACCACATCCGGATAGAGAACCACCGCGACGATACGATCCAGCTGCTCACGCGCCACTGGCGGATCACCGACGCCAACGGCACGGTCAACATCGTCGACGGCGAAGGCGTGGTCGGCGAAACGCCGGTCCTCGCGCCAGGCGCCACGCACGATTATGTGTCGGGCTGCGAGCTGGCGGCCAACATGGGCTCGATGGAAGGGCACTATACGTTCGCCCGCGCCGACGGCGGGCGGTTCGAAGTGGCGATTCCGTTCTTCCCCCTCGCTGCGCCAGCGACGGAAGCGGAATAGCTCCCGCCCCTCAGGCGCCGGCGTTCTTCCGCCGCCACAGCCACCAGCTATAGGCGACGGGAACGATGGCGGCGAGGAAAGCGGCGCCGAGGATCACCGCGACCACCAGTTCCGCCGGGGTGGGCAGCAGCCCGGCCAGCACCAGCGCCGCGCCCGCCAGCACCATCAGCTTGCCGCCGAGCCGATGGGTGGCGATCCAGATGTCGGTGTCGACGATTGTCCACGGCGTGCGGATGCCGACGAAGAAGCCGGGCCGCGATTTCGGCAGGGCGTTGCCGATGGCGAGGAACAGCAGGCCGATGCCCACAAGGATGAGCTGTGGGCCGAGGCTCCAGCCCATCGCCGGCCCCGCGATCATCGCCTGGAGGTAGATGTTGAGGCCGAGCACCCCGATCCATGCCGCGCGCAGGACGGGCGCGGACCCCTCCAGCTTGTGCTGCAACGGTTCGAGCGAGGGAACCGCCGCGAACAGCAGCCCCAGCAGCAGGGTGATCCCGGCCGGGAACAGCAGCGCGGGCAGGGCGGGCATCGTATCGTCGACTTCGCCCGCCGCGTTCCAGTGCGTCGGCAATTCCGCGCCGTCGGGAAGCCCGGCGGCGACCCAGAAGGCGAACATGGCCATCGCCGCGGCGACCGCCAGCGTCAGTATCAGCAGTCCCCGCACCTTCATGCCGTCTTCCCCTTCGCCGTATCCGCCGCGTCCTGCGCTCGCCCCACGCCCATCCGCCCCATGAAGCCCATCACCGCTTCCTCCAGCGTGGACATGTTGAGCGTATAGACGATCGTCCCGCCCCGGTTTTCGCCGAGGATCAGCTGGGCCGCCTTGAGCTTGGCGAAATGGCCGGACATCGTCGGCCGCGAGACCGGGAAATGGTCCGCGATCTCGCCCGCGGTCATTCCGCCGCGCTTGAGCAGTTCCAGCACCTCGCGCCGGATGGGATGCGACAGGGCGTCGAACACGGTGTTCATAGTGATTTAGCTAAATACCTAAATAGTATTCGTCAACCCGCCTTAAGGCGGTGCATGTTGCCGCCAGGCCCTCGCCGCCCTAAACGCTGGCCCGCCATGAAGCGCACGCACCTTCCGCTCAACGCCCTGCGCGTGTTCGACGCCGCCGCGCGGCACCTGTCGTTCACCCGCGCGGCGGACGAGCTGGCGGTCACTCCCGCCGCTGTCGGGCAGCAGATTCGCGCGCTGGAGGACGTCCTTGGCGTGGTGCTGTTTCGCCGCACCAGCAAGGGGCTGGAGCTGACCGACGAGGCCGAGGCCGGGCTCGAGCCGCTGCGCGAAGGGTTCCTGCGGTTCGAGGAATCGGTCCAGGCGATGCAGGCCGGCCAGTCGAGCCACAGCTACACGATCGCCGTCCCGCGCGAGTTCTACGCCCAGTGGCTCGCGCCGCGCCTCGCCGCGTTCCGCGCCGCCAATCCCGAAGTGCGCTTCCAGCTCATCGCCGACGAGGAGGCCGATTTCACCGAGGCCAATCTCGATTTCGCGGTCCGCCTGGTGGAGGGGCCGGGCGATCTCGAAGGCGTCCAGCTCGCCCCCGCCAGCCGCGTGCTCGTCGCCGCGCCTCCAAAAGACGGGGCCAGAGACGGGAAACACGGTGCGGAAGGCTGGATCGACTGGCCCGGCTTCACCTTGCCCGAGGGAGCCGCCGAACAGGTGCTGCTCCAGGTCGGCAATGCCGGCCAGGCGATGTCCAGCGTCCTCGCCGGGCTCGGCAAGGCGTTGATGCCGCTGCCGCTGGTGGAGGAAGCGCTCGCCGACGGCCGCCTCGTGGCTCTCGAAGGCCCGGAAGAAGGCCGGCGCGCCTACTGGCTGGTCGCCCCGCGCCCGCAATGGCGGCAGAAGAAGGTGCGCGCGCTGGTCGAACACCTCACGGGGTCGTGAAACCGTCCACGCCGACGCTGCGCGGCGAACGCCTGGTCCTGAGGCCGCTCACTCGCGCCGATACTCCCGCGCTGTTTCCCAGCTTCGCCGATCCGGAAGCGATGCGCTGGTGGAGCCGCGGTCCGTTTGCAACCGAAGCCGAGCTGGCCGACTGGCTCGTTCCCGAAAGCGGGTGGGACGAAGGCCGGAGCTGGGCGGTGGCCGAAAGCGAATCCGGCCCCGCCGTGGCCCGCTTCGCCGCGATCGACCGTGGCGACGATGTCGTCGAACTCGGCTATCTGGTGGTCCGCGAGCGGCAGGGAGAGGGGATCGCGCATGAAGCGCTCTCGGTCCTGATCGCGCACCTGTTCGATACCGAGCACCGCCGGCGGATCTACGCCGACACCGATCCCGACAACGCCGCCTCCAACCGCCTGCTCGAACGGCTCGGCTTCACGCTGGAAGGCCGGCTGCGCGAACACTGGACCACGCACATCGGCCGCCGCGACAGCCTGATCTGGGGCCTGCTCGACCGGGAGTGGCGGGAACGGGCGGCAGCCTTGCCTTGAAGAAGGCGGAAGGGGCGTTGGTGATGCCAACGCTGGTTCCGGCGCCCGGCGCCGCGGCCACCCGCTTACTCGTCTTCGCCGAGCAGCACCCCCCGCAGGACCACTGCGTCGTTATGCTCTTCGTCGTGCGCGCCGTAGACCAGCGTCACCACGCCCGCCCTTGCGCGCTCGCGCAGACTGTCGAGCGCTTTCGCTTGTCCGCGCAGCTCGGCGCGATAGCGGCGCTGGAATTCGCTCCAGCGCGCGGGATCGTGGCCGAACCACTTGCGCAGTTCCGTGCTTGGGGCGATGTCCTTGACCCAGTCGTCGAGCGCGGCCTTCGCCTTGCTTACTCCGCGCGGCCACAGCCGGTCGACCAGGATGCGCGCGCCATCCCCCGGTCCGGCGGGCTCGTAGGCGCGTTTGAGCCGCAGGTTGGAAGCGGGAACGGACGGGTCGGTCATGCGAAAGTCTCCTCCGTCGTTTCCCGAACAACCCGCGGCGCGTCCGTTCTATCCGGCCGTTCTATCCGGCCGTTCTATCCGGCCGTTCTGTCCGGGATGTCGTTCGGATCGCCTCCTTGACCCTTCGCCCGAACCCGCCTAAGGGCGCGCGCATCCGTGGCGGGTTTCGGCCGGCCTTGGTCAGATAGAGCTGAACATTGCCGGTCATGTCCCGGAGGCCTTCGCGAGAGACGCAAGGCCTTTCTCTGTTGGAGCGGTAACGCTCTCGGGGCAGCCGTCAAAGTAACCCGGCGCTTTGCGGCGCGGGTGGAGCGATTCAGGCTCGTGCGGCAATGATCCCGGCTTCGCGCCGGCGGTTGCGCATGATCCTTTGTCCTTCACCTTCGCCCGGACGAGGCGACCCCGAACGGGCAATTCCGCCCGTTTGGATAAAAAGGTGAAGGTATTCGATGCCGACGATCAACCAGCTGGTCCGCAAGGGCCGCACCTTGCAGAAGGCCAAGAGCAAGGTCCCCGCGATGGAGCAGAACCCGCAGAAGCGCGGCGTCTGCACCCGTGTCTACACCACGACCCCGAAGAAGCCGAACTCGGCGCTGCGCAAGGTGGCCAAGATCCGCCTGACCAACCAGCGCGAAGTGATCGCCTATATTCCGGGCGAAGGGCACAACCTTCAGGAGCACTCCGTGGTCCTCATCCGCGGCGGCCGCGTGCGCGACCTTCCGGGCGTGCGCTATCACGTGCTGCGCGGCGTGCTCGACACGCAGGGCGTCAAGGACCGCAGGCAGAGCCGCTCCAAGTACGGGGCCAAGCGGCCCAAATAAGGAGCGCGCAGCTCTTCACTCGTCATCCCCGCGAAAGCGGGGACCCAGGGCGGGTCGAAGGGTCGGTTTGGTTTTGAGGCGCTCTGCTTGCCGCTCTAGGTTCCCGCTTTTGCGGGAATGACGAAAGAGAGGGCAGAGCGCAGGATAAGGAATTCATCCGATGTCACGTCGTCGTCGTCCCGAGAAGCGGGAAATACTGCCCGATCCCAAGTTCGGTGATCAGGTCCTGTCGAAGTTCATGAACAACCTGATGCTCGACGGGAAGAAGTCCGTTGCCGAGCGCATCGTCTATGGCGCGCTCGAAACGGTCGAGAGCCGTGCGAAGGCCGATCCGATCGCGCTGTTCCACGATGCGCTGGCCAATGTCGCCCCGCAGGTCGAAGTGCGTTCGCGCCGGGTCGGCGGCGCCACGTACCAGGTGCCGGTCGAGGTCCGTCCGGAGCGCGCCCAGGCGCTCGCCATCCGCTGGCTGATCTCGGCCGCGCGCGGGCGTGCGGAAACCACGATGGCCGCGCGCCTTTCGGGCGAGCTGATGGATGCGGCCAACAACCGCGGCAGCGCCGTCAAGAAGCGCGAGGATACGCACCGCATGGCCGACGCCAACCGCGCCTTCTCGCACTACCGCTGGTAGGACGTCTTTAACCGGTAACTTTGGTTACCATATGGGGGCGGCCTTTCGGGGCGCCCCCGTCCATCCGAGGAACTTTCCATGGCCCGCAGCCATCCCATCGAGCGCTATCGCAATTTCGGCATCATGGCGCACATCGACGCCGGCAAGACCACCACGACCGAGCGCATCCTCTACTACACCGGCAAGTCGTACAAGATCGGCGAAGTCCATGACGGCGCCGCGACGATGGACTGGATGGAGCAGGAGCAGGAGCGCGGCATCACCATCACGTCCGCCGCGACCACGTGTTTCTGGCAGGCCGAGGACGGCCAGGGCCCGGAACACCGCCTGAACATCATCGACACCCCCGGCCACGTGGACTTCACCATCGAGGTGGAGCGTTCGCTGCGCGTGCTCGACGGCGCCGTGGCGGCGTTCGACGGCGTCGCCGGCGTCGAGCCGCAATCCGAAACCGTATGGCGCCAGGCCGAGAAGTACGGCGTGCCGCGGATGTGCTACATCAACAAGCTCGATCGCACGGGCGCGAACTTCTATTACTGCGTGCAGACGATTATCGATCGCCTCGGCGCGGTTCCCGCCCCGCTTTATCTGCCGATTGGCGCCGAATCCGGTTTCGTCGGCCTTGTCGATCTGGTGAACAGCCGCGCGATCATCTGGCACGATGAAAGCCTGGGGGCGAGCTTCGACTACGTCGAGATTCCCGAGGACATGGCCGACAAGGCCGCCGAATATCGCGAGAAGCTGATCGAACTCGCCGTCGAACAGGACGACGAGGTGATGGAGGCCTATCTCGAAGGCAACGAGCCCGATGTGGCGACGCTGAAGAAGCTGATCCGCAAGGGCACGCTGAACCAGTCGTTCGTGCCGGTGCTGTGCGGCTCTTCGTTCAAGAACAAGGGTGTGCAGGCGCTGCTCGATGCGGTCGTCGACTATCTGCCGAGCCCGGTGGATGTCCCGGCGATCAAGGGCGTGAAGCCCGACAGCGATGAGGAAGACAGCCGCCCGTCGAGCGACGATGCGCCGTTTTCCGCGCTGGCGTTCAAGATCATGAACGACCCGTTCGTGGGCTCGCTGACTTTCACCCGCATCTATTCGGGCAGGCTGGCCAAGGGTTCGTACCTGAACTCCGTAAAGGACAAGCGCGAGAAGATCGGCCGCATGCTGCTGATGCACTCGAACAACCGCGAGGACATCGATGAAGCCTATGCCGGCGACATCGTCGCCCTGGCCGGGCTGAAGGAAACGACGACCGGCGACACGCTGTGCGATCCGGCCAAGCCGATCATCCTCGAGCGGATGGAATTCCCGGATCCGGTGATCGAGCTGTCGGTGGAGCCGAAGACCAAGGCCGACCAGGAAAAGATGGGCGTGGCCCTGTCGCGCCTCGCCGCCGAGGATCCTTCGTTCCGCGTTTCGACCGACCACGAATCGGGCCAGACGATCATCAAGGGCATGGGCGAGCTTCACCTCGACATCCTGGTCGATCGCATGAAGCGCGAGTTCAAGGTCGAGGCCAACGTCGGCGCGCCGCAGGTGGCCTATCGCGAGTCGCTCGCGCGCCCGGTCGAGGTGACCTACACGCACAAGAAGCAGTCGGGCGGCTCCGGTCAGTTCGGCGAGGTCAAGGTCGCGCTCGCCCCCGGCGAACGCGGTTCGGGCATCGAGTTCGTCGACGAGGTCAAGGGCGGCAACATCCCGCGCGAATACATCCCGTCGGTGGAGAAGGGCATGCGCGAGCAGGCCGAGAGCGGTTACCTGATCGGCTTCCCGATCATCGACTTCTCGATCCGCCTGGTCGACGGCAAGTATCACGACGTCGACTCCTCGACGATCGCGTTCGAGATCGCCGGCCGCGGCGCAATGCGCGAAGCGGCCGAGAAGGCCGGCATCAAGCTGCTCGAGCCGATCATGAAGGTCGAGGTCGTGACGCCCGAGGAATACATGGGCGACGTCATCGGCGATCTGAACTCCCGCCGGGGCCAGATCCAGGGCACCGACAGCCGGGGCATCGCCCAGGTGGTGGATGCGCACGTGCCGCTGGCCAACATGTTCGGCTACGTCAACGAACTGCGTTCGTTCACCCAGGGGCGCGCGCAGTACACGATGCAGTTCTCTCACTATGAAGAGGTGCCTGCGAACGTGGCCGCCGAGGTCAAGGAGAAGCTTGCCTAAGGCAGGTTCACCGTCTAGGGGCGGGCGCCTGAATCAGCGGGTGCCCGCCAATTCCCTTTCAGAAACGAGCTTGAAGAACAGAGGTTACAGGAAATGGCCAAGGAAAAATTCCAGCGGAACAAGCCGCACTGCAACATCGGCACCATCGGTCACGTCGATCACGGCAAGACCACGCTGACTGCCGCCATCACCAAGGTGCAGGGCGCGCCGGTCGATTTCGGCAACATCGACAAGGCGCCCGAAGAGCGTGAGCGCGGCATCACGATCTCGACCGCGCACGTCGAGTACGAGACCGACGCGCGCCACTATGCGCACGTCGACTGTCCGGGTCACGCCGACTACGTGAAGAACATGATCACCGGCGCGGCGCAGATGGACGGCGCGATCCTGGTCGTGAACGCCGCCGACGGCCCGATGCCGCAGACCCGCGAGCACATCCTGCTCGCGCGTCAGGTCGGCGTGCCGGCGCTGGTCGTGTACATGAACAAGGTCGACCAGGTCGACGACGAGGAAATCCTCGAACTGGTCGAGCTGGAAGTGCGCGAGCTGCTGTCGAGCTACGATTTCGACGGCGACAACATTCCGATCGTCAAGGGCTCGGCCCTGGCCGCTCTCGAAGGCCGCGATCCGGAAATCGGCGAAAACTCGATCAAGGAGCTGATGAAGGCCGTCGACGAGTACATCCCGCAGCCGGACCGTCCGGTCGACAAGCCGTTCCTGATGCCGATCGAGGACGTGTTCTCCATCTCGGGCCGCGGCACCGTGGTGACCGGCCGTATCGAAACCGGCATCGTGAAGGTCGGCGACGAAGTCGAGATCGTGGGCATCCGCGACACCGCCAAGACGACCGTCACCGGCGTCGAGATGTTCCGCAAGCTGCTCGACAGCGGCGAAGCGGGCGACAACGTCGGCGCGCTGCTGCGCGGCACCGGCCGTGACGATGTCGAGCGCGGCCAGGTCCTGGCCAAGCCCGGCTCGGTCACGCCGCACACCGAGTTCAGCGCGGAAGTCTATGTGCTGTCGAAGGACGAAGGCGGCCGTCACACGCCGTTCTTCGCCAACTACCGCCCGCAGTTCTACTTCCGCACCACCGACGTGACCGGTGAAGTGATCCTCCCCGAGGGCACCGAGATGGTCATGCCGGGCGACAACGTCACGATTGGCGTCAAGCTGATCGCGCCGATCGCGATGGACGAGGGCCTGCGCTTCGCGATCCGCGAGGGCGGCCGCACCGTCGGTTCGGGGGTTGTCAGCAAGATCACGAAGTAATATAGGCGCCGCGCCGGCAGGGATTCGTGCCCTGCCGGCCGGGATTTTCGAGGGGCCGCCCCACAGCCGGAGATGCCGGCGGGCAGGGCGGTCTCTTGTTTTTTGGATGGTTGCCCGGCTCCGGCAATGGGGATCGTCCTTGGCTCTTTGACATCGGTAGTAGGACATGGAAGCTCAGAACATCCGCATTCGCCTGAAGGCCTTCGATCACCGAGTGCTCGACCAGGCGACCGGCGAGATCGCGGAAACCGCCCGTCGTACCGGCGCGCTCATCCGGGGCCCCATTCCTCTGCCGACGCGCATCGAGAAGTTCACCGTGAACCGCGGGCCGCACATCGACAAGAAGTCGCGCGAGCAGTTCGAGGTGCGCACCTACAAGCGGCTGCTCGACATCGTGCAGCCCAACGCCCAGACGGTCGACGCGCTGATGAAGCTCGATCTGGCTGCCGGCGTAAACGTCGAGATCAAGCTCGCCTGAGCTGATCGACAAGGGATACCGCCGGCGTAAGCCGGGCTGCGTCCCCCGTCTCGCTTCCGCATTCGCGGAGGCAACTCAGCCCGGACGGGGCGATGCATGACAATCGGGCTGAACACGCCTTTCGGGATGGTCCCGGCAGGCCTCTGTTGAAGGAGTCTGATCATGCGCACGGGCGTGATCGCAAAGAAAGTCGGGATGACCCGCCTGTTCCAGGAGGACGGCCGCCACGTGCCGGTCACCGTCCTGGCGCTGGAAGATTGCCAGGTGGTCTCGCACCGCACCGCCGAACGTGACGGTTACGTCGCGCTTCAGGTCGGCAGCGGCGAGGCCAAGCAGAAGAACGTCGCCAAGCCGCAGCGCGAGCACTTCGCCAAGGCGCAGGTGCCGCTGAAGAAGAAGGTCGCGGAGTTCCGCGTCGACAGCGAGGAAGCGCTGCTTCCGGTCGGCGCCACCATCAGCGCCGAGCACTTCGTCGCCGGCCAGATGGTGGACGTCACGGGGCACACGCAGGGCAAGGGCTTTGCCGGCGCGATGAAGCGCTGGGGCTTCGGCGGTATGCGCGCGACGCACGGCGTTTCGATCAGCCACCGCGCCCACGGCTCGACCGGCAACCGCCAGGATCCGGGCAAGGTGTTCAAGAACAAGAAGATGGCGGGCCACATGGGCGACCGCCAGCGCACGCAGCAGAACCTCGAGGTGGTGCGCACCGACGCGACCCGCGGGCTGATCTTCGTGCGTGGTTCGGTTCCCGGCGCGAAGAACGGCTGGCTGCTGGTCCGCGACGCGGTCAAGCTGCCGGTTCCGGAAGGCGCGCCGTTCCCCGGCGCGATCCTGGAGAAGAAGAGCACCGCTCCCGAGCACGAGGAAGCGCCCGCCGGCATGGTCGAAGCGGCCGCCGAGCACGAAGTGCAGCCCGAGGTTTCGGCCGAGCAGCAGGAGCAGCTGCTGCGCGAACAGCAGGCCGGCGCTGGCGACGAGACCACTCCCGCCATGGGTGAAGAGAGCAACGAGGCCGAGGGCGGCAAGCCCGAAGCCAGTGAAGACAAGGAGGGCTGAGCCGTGAAGGTGAAGGTCCAGAAACTCGACGGGAAGGCTGCCGGCGACATCGAGCTCAACGATGCCGTGTTCGGCGTCGAGCCGCGCGCCGACATCCTGCACCGCGTCGTTACGTGGCAGCTCGAGAACCGGCGCGGCACGGCGCGTCCGACCCGCGAACGGTCCGACGTCGCCCGCACCGGCAAGAAGTGGGGCCGCCAGAAGGGCGGCGGCACGGCTCGCCACGGCGATCGTCGCGCGCCGATCTTCATCGGCGGCGGCAAGGCCCACGGCGCGCGCCTGCGCGAGTTCGAGCAGTCGCTCAACAAGAAGGTCCGCGCGCTCGGCCTGAAGATGGCCCTTTCGGCCAAGGCGAAGGACGGCCTGGTGGTCGTCGATTCGCTGGAACTGAAGGACGCCAAGACCAAGGCGCTCGCCGCCGCGTTCGGCAAGAACGGCTGGGCCGGCAAGGTGCTGGTGATCGACGGCGACGCGGTGGATGGCGGTTTCAGCAAGGCGGCCGGCAACCTGCCGGGCGTCAACGTACTGCCGGCCGTGGGCGCCAACGTCTACGACATCCTGAAGCACGACACGCTGGTCCTGACCAAGGCGGCGGTCGAAAAGCTGGAGGCGCGCTTCGCTCTTCCGGGAGGGGCTAACTGATGGCCAAGAAGCAGGAAATAGATGCGCGTCACTACGACGTGATCCTCGCCCCGCACATTACCGAGAAGTCCACCCTGCTGTCCGAGAACAACGGCGTGGTCTTCAAGGTGTCGGGCGATGCGACCAAGCCGCAGATCAAGGAAGCGGTGGAGGCGCTCTGGGGCGTGAAGGTCACCGGTGTGAACACCATCGTCCAGAAGGGCAAGACCAAGCGCTGGAAGGGCCGTCCCTACAAGCGTTCCGACATCAAGAAGGCGATCGTGACCCTCGCCGAGGGCGATTCGATCGACATCACCGAAGGCGCGCGGAGCTGATCCGATGGCACTGAAGAACTACAACCCGACCAGCCCCGCCCGGCGCGGCCTGATCCTCGTCGACCGCTCGGCCCTGTACAAGGGCAAGCCGGTCAAGGCGCTGACCGAAGGCAAGCGCAAGACCGGCGGGCGCAACAACAAGGGCCACGTCACCTCGCGCGGAATGGCCGGCGGCCACAAGCAGAAGTACCGCTTCATCGACTTCAAGCGTCGGAAGTGGGACATGGCCGCGACCGTCGAGCGGATCGAGTACGACCCGAACCGCACGGCGTTCATCGCCCTCATCAAGTACGATGACGGCGAACTGGCCTATATCCTCGCGCCGAACCGGCTCGCCCCCGGCGATCAGGTCATCGCCGGCGAGCGGGTGGACACGAAGCCGGGCAACGCCATGCTTCTGGGCCAGATGCCGGTCGGCACCATCTGCCACAACGTGGAGATGAAGCCGGGCAAGGGCGGCCAGATCGCGCGTTCGGCCGGAACCTACGTCCAGGTCGTCGGCCGCGACCGCGGGATGGTGATCGTCCGCCTCAACTCGGGCGAGCAGCGTTACCTGCGGGCCGATTGCATGGGCACGGTCGGTTCGGTGTCGAACCCCGACAACCAGAACCAGAACTTCG
>JBIQKC010000089.1:0-1969 GCA_044506885.1 Sphingomonadales bacterium | reverse complement strand
CGACCAGGCTGACCTGCGTGTTAGGCTCGGCCCCGAACGCGGTCGAGGCGCCCGAGAACAGCTTGGCGTTGGACGTGACCTGCGCGTGGACCTCGAGGCCGATCACGACCTCCCATTCGCCGGTGGCGCCGCGGATGCGATAGGTGGAGTCAGTCATGCCCCTGCCGATAATCGTCCTGCGCGCGCGAGGGAAGCATCAGATTGCCGGCACCGGCGGGCCGCCGCTCGGCGGGGCGAAGCGGCGGGTCCACCGGCGCGCGGGCTCCTCGATGTAGCGCCACGCGAGCCAGGCGGCGCCGACCGCGAGTGCGGCGAGGCCGAGCGTGAGCAGCGTCGCCAGCCACTCGGGCGGCGCGACACTCTCGAGGCCGAAGGTGTGCCGCCCGGGCCTGACCCATTCGGGATGTCCGCTCGCCTCGAACAGCCGCGGCAAGAAGCGGTTGGGCAACAAGACGAAGAACAGGTGGACCATGTAGATCGCGAACGACAGCTGGCCGAGCGCGACCAGCGGCCGCCACGCCAGCGCGCGGCTGGCGATGCCGCCGTCGCGAGCGAACACCAGCACCATCGCGCCATAGAGCAGCACGGCGCCCGGGATCCACGACGCCGTCTTGCCCTGCCATGAGAGCAACGCCACGAGCCCCGCAAACAGCGCGATCTCCACGAGACTCAGCAGGACTGGACCCGGCTCGACCGCACGCAGCCGCTGGTGCAGCCAGAAGCACGCCACGCCGACCGGGAAGCCGAGCAGCCCGCGCTGCAGCAGCCGGCCGAACCCGATCTCGTTGAAGCCGGTCCACAGCGCCCACGCCGAAACCCCTGCCGCCAGCGCCGCCAGCCCGATCGCCCAGCGCCCGCGGCCGAACAGCCCCGCGGCGAAGACATACAGCACCAGCTCGACCGCCACCGCCCAGCTCACCGGCGCGTAGAAGTTACCCGCCCCGCGCGCGAACGCGTCGAGCAGGAACACCCCGCGCACCAGCTCGAACGGCGGATGCGCTTCGTCCAGCACCGGGCGGAACACGAGGAACTCGAGCGCGACCCACAGCGCCACCGTGACGATGTGCAGCGGATAGACCCGCCCGAGCCGCACCAGCAGGAACCGCCCGCGCGGATAGCCCTGCGCCAGCCGCGCGCCGTAGCTCGCCGCGATCACGAAGCCCGAGAGCACGAAGAAGAAGTCGACCAGCATCCAGCCGTGGCGGAACGGCCTGAGGCCCGCGACCCACCCGACGTCGCCCATGTGGTAGAACACGATCCCCAGCGCCGCGAGCCCGCGCAGCGAATCGAGCGCGACGAAGCGGCCGGAGGGGTGCGACGCGGCAATCGGCGGACTGGTTGACACGCGCCGTTTCCCTCCCCGTCCCGACGTGACGTTTCGTCCCGCCATTCATGCAGGTCAAGGGCGGCTCGAAACGTTGCTCAGAGCCCCTTCCCCCTTGATGGGGGAAGGATACGCAGACTTAGCCCCGCAGGGGCTTAGTCGCAGTTGGAGGGGGGTGGAGCGGAGCCACAGCGCCGCGCGATCACCCCCATCCAAGCTACGCTAACCGCCTGCGGCGGTGAGCTACGCTATCCTTCCCCCATCGAGGGGGAAGGGGCGTTCACCACCACTTCTCCGGCTTCGCCGCGAACCCCGCGCGTTGCTCGATCGCCAGCCCGGCGTCGAGCACGCCGTGCGCGTGGATCTCGAGGCCGAACACCGCCTCCCAGTCGCTGGCCGCGCAGCGGACACGGTGACTACTCATCGTCAATCAGCTTTCCGGTTTCGTCGAAGCGTGCTTCGCCGTGCGGAATTCTTTTCTCAAGATATCGGGCAAGCGCAAGAACCAAAGGGACCGCAAGAACGAGGGCCCATTCCCAAATCACCACCACTTCTCCGGCTTCGCCGCGAACGCCGCCCGCTGCTCGATGGCCAGCGCCGCGTCGAGCACGCCCTGCTCGTCGAACGCCTTGCCGATCACCTGCA
>JBIQKC010000015.1:0-70425 GCA_044506885.1 Sphingomonadales bacterium | reverse complement strand
CGGCTTCCACTTTCTGGGCCACCAACCCCGACAACATCTACCGCGACAACGTGGCCGCGGGTTCCGACATGATCGGTTTCTGGTTCGCCCTGCCGCAGCATCCGACCGGGGAGTTCGAGGGCACCGAGATCAGCAAGAACACCTGGCCCCGCCGGACCAAGGTGCGCGAGTTCAGCGGCAACGTCGCCCACTCCAACTTCGACGGTCTGATGTTCGATCGCGGTCCCAACCCCGACGGCACGTTCAGCGTCGGCGGCAGCAACTACCATTTCCCCACTGCCGATCCGGCCGATCAGGACAGCGAGGCGCTGGTCTCGCACTTCGAGGATTTCACCGCCTACAAGAACCGCAATGGCGCCGTCTGGGGCCGCGGTGAACTGCACCTGTTCACTAACCTGAGGGTGGCCGACAACGCGATCGGCTTCACCCATGCCGCTTCGGCGGTGGGTCGGGCCGAATATACCTCGAAGGTCGCCGACTCGGTATTCGTCGGCGAGAGCGCCAATATCGGGAACCCCCGCACGCCGCAGGAAATCGCCTACGGCCGCAGCATGCCGAACGAAATCGCCGACTTTCCGATCCGCGGCTACGAATACTACGACATGCGCCACGACGTGGAGAACACCACGTTCCTCAACTTCGAGCCCAACGACACGCGTGATGCGGGGGCGATCTCGTACCTGATGTACACCAGCTTCGGGATGAGCACCGAGAACGCCATCGAAGGCGCGAAATTCGTCGACGCCAAGCCGGTCAGCTTTCCTCCGTATGTGCGCAGGTGGGCCTCCGATCTGGGACGGGCCAATGCCTGGAGAGGCGCGGCGATCCATGATCGGGACGGTTCGGTCGGCGGCATTCCCGGCGGCTTTATCGTTCTCGACAACGGTATCGCCTCCGACGACGAGGCCTGCGAGATCAGGCCGGAATGGGGAGCGGCCGTGTGCCGGGGCGATTTCGGCCACTTCGGCCTCGGCCCGAACATGGGCTTCGGCAACGCCCCTATCGCCGATCCGATCATGCTCAGCCGCAACGGCAGGCGGTGGGAATATACCGGACAGACCACGATCCGCAGCGGAGCCGAGGTGCGGGTGGAGACCCGCCGGGACGACCTGTCGCTTTCGCTGAGGGAAATGGAAGACGGTTCGTGGGTTATCTTCGAACTGCCCGGTTTCGGCACCACCGCCGGGGGCGCGGAACAATCCAGTCTGGCCGCACTGCGTGAGGCCGGTGAAACGTCGTGGTACCGCGAGGATGGCACGCTGTGGGTCAAGCTGGTCGTCGACAATTCCGCCGGCCTGAATGTCGCCATCGGCACCCCCGGCGTGGGAGTGAGCACGGTCGGAACCGGTCCCAGCGGCGCATTCGATGCGGGCGCCAGCCTGGATGTCGGCAGGCAGGTTCAGGTCAGCTCGGCGCCGCTGAATGAACGCGAGCCCCGGCGCGAGTAACGCGCCTGCGCCATGCAAGCGGGGCAGGGATGGCTCATGGCGCTTGGCGAAACATGATTGTTGCGCCATGATAGATTTGTTCGCGGAGTCGCAGATCCATGGTCTGGGGCTCCGGCCCCTGCCGCGGGAGAGGACCCGGCCCTTCGGGGTGCGGGTCGCCGAAGGAGCAACCGCCCCGGAATCTCTCAGGCGAAAGGACCGCGCAGGGGGTGGACGCTCTGGAAAGCGGGCGGCGCGCTGCGTCGCTCCACCGAAGGGGTAAGCCTTCGCGCCGTGGGCGCGGGGCCAAGCTCTCAGGTTTCCCGACAGAGGGGGCGCCGGTGAAGAGGCTCGCAGCGGGCCTTGCTGCGTGGTCGGGAGATTGCCGTGAGCGTCGGGACCGAGACCGAGAGCGAGTCGGAGCGCCTGCCGCTCGACGCCTGGCACCGGGCGCGGGGCGGGCGGATGGCGCCCTTCGCCGGCTATGCGATGCCTGTGCAATATGAGGGCATCGTCGCCGAGCACGAATGGACGCGCGCGCATGCGAGCCTGTTCGACGTCAGCCACATGGGGCAGCTCTTCGTTTCCGGCGAGGGGGCCGAGGCGGCGCTGGAGGCGCTGCTGCCGATCGATCTCGCGACGCTGGAGTTGGGGGCGCTGCGCTATTCGCTGCTGCTGGCCGACGACGGCGGGATCCTCGACGACCTGATCGTGGCGCGCTGGCGGCAGGGATTCTACATTGTCGTCAACGGGGCGACCAAGCATGACGACATCGCGCATATGCGGGCGCGGTTGCCGGCGGGTGTGATGCTCGATCACTTCGAGGACCGCGCGCTGCTGGCGTTGCAGGGCCCCGCGGCATTCACGGTGCTGGAACGCCATGTGGCCGGACAGTGGCCGCTTTCGACGCTGACTTTCATGCGTGGCGGACCGTTCGAGCTGGATGGGGTCGAAGCGTGGATCAGCCGCACCGGTTACACCGGCGAGGACGGGTTCGAGATCTCCTTCGATGCGCGCGAGGCGGAGCGGGTTGCCGACCTTCTATGCGCCGAGCCCGAGGTGCGGCCGGCCGGGCTCGGCGCGCGGGATTCCCTGCGGCTGGAGGCCGGACTGCCGCTCTACGGGCATGACCTCGACCCTTCGACCGACCCGGTCAGCGCCGGCATGGGCTGGGCGATCGCCAGGCGGCGGCGGGCGGAAGGCGGCTTCCCCGGCCACGCGCGGATCGAGGCGCTTTTCGCGCATGGGCCGAAACGTCGGCGCGTTGGGCTGGCGATCGAGGGCCGGCTGCCCGCGCGCGAGGGTGCGCCGGTGCTCGCCGGCGAGGAGGAGGCCGGCCGCGTCACCTCGGGCGGCTTTTCGCCCACGCTCGGACATCCAATCGCGATGGCTTACGTCGCCGCCACGCACGCCGCATCCGGTACGCAGCTATCCATCGAAGTTCGCGGCCGCCGGCTCGAGGCCATGGTCGCGCCGCTGCCATTCGTCCCCCACCGCTATCACCGCCCAGGAGCAAGCCGATGACCCGCTATTTCACCGAAGAGCACGAATGGATCGCCGTCGACGGCGATACCGCCACCGTGGGCATCACCGACCACGCGCAGGAGCAGTTGGGCGACATCGTGTTCGTCGAAGTGCCCAAGGCGGGCGCGGTGCTGGCCAAGGGGCGGGAAGCCGCGGTGGTCGAAAGCGTGAAGGCGGCGAGCGACATCTATTCGCCGGTCGGCGGCACCGTGACCGAAGGCAACGCCGCGATCGAGGACGACCCAGCGCTAGTCAATTCCGACGCCGAGGGCGCGGGCTGGTTCTTCAAGCTTACTATCGCCGATACCGCTGAACTCGAAGGCTTGATGGACGAATCCGCCTATCGCGATTTCGTGGCGGGGCTGTGATAAAGCAGGTTCTCACGCTCGTCGGCGCTGTCGCCGTCGCTTCTGCATGCTCCACGCAGGACGAGGCGGTCGTGCCCCTTCAGGAAATCAGCGCCAATCCTGGCCAATGGGACGGACAGGTGGTGACGGTTGAAGGCTGGTTGCTTCAATGCGGTGACTTAGACTGCTTCATCGTTCCTACACGCGCTGACCTGGAGACTGTTCAAGACGCCTGTCCAGGCGAGCGATGCGATCTCGCGATCGACGTCTTCGACAAACGCGCCGTCAGCATCGGTTATGACGAAGCATTCGACCGCTCCGCCAAGCCATTACAAGGACGCCACGTATTGGTTACCGCTCAGGTCAATGCCGACGAATGGCTTCAGCCCGGGCTAGATCGCTCGGAGGCGCTCCAGCCAATCTCCATCCGCCCTTTTGGTGAGTAGCACAAATGCGCTACCTACCCCTGACCGACGCCGACCGTTCGGCGATGCTCGACGTTATCGGTGCGCCGTCTATCGATGCGCTGTTCGCCGACGTTCCCGCCGAGCACTATCTCGACGGGCCCGTCGCCGGGCTGCCGAACCACGCCGGGGAGCTGACGGTTGAGCGGCACATGCGGCGTCTTTCCAAGAAGAACCTCGCGGCGGGCGATGCGCCGTTCTTCCTCGGCGCGGGGGCCTATCGCCATCATGTGCCGGCGAGCGTCGATCATCTGATCCAGCGTGGCGAGTTCCTGACCTCGTACACGCCCTATCAGCCCGAGATCGCGCAGGGCACGTTGCAGATGCTGTTCGAGTTCCAGACGCAGGTCGCGCGGCTCTATGGCTGCGAGGTGGCCAACGCCTCGATGTACGACGGCTCGACCGCGTGCTGGGAAGCGGTGACGATGGCGCGGCGGATCACGCGCCGGGCGAAGGTGGCGCTCTCGCGCGGGCTGCACCCGCACTATGTTTCGGTGGTGCAGACCATGGCGCGGTTCACCGAGGATGAGATCGGCTATGCCTTGCCGGACTTGTCGCCGGAAACGGACGTCGATGCCCTGATCGCGGCAATCGACGAGGAGACGAGCTGCGTCGTCGTGCAGTATCCCGACATTCTCGGCCGTATCGCCGATCTGGCGCCGTTGGCCGAGGCGGCGCATGCCAAAGGCGCGCTGCTGGTGGCGGTGGTGACAGAGCCGGTGGCGCTCGGGGCGATCCGCTCGCCGGGAGAAATGGGCGCGGACATCGTCGTCGGCGAGGGGCAGTCGCTTGGTGTCGGGCTGCAATTCGGCGGGCCTTACCTGGGCCTGTTCGCCACGCGCGAGAAGTTCGTCCGGCAGATGCCGGGGCGGCTGTGCGGAAAGACGGTGGATGCCGACGGGCGGCGCGGGTTCGTGCTGACGCTCTCGACCCGCGAGCAGCACATCCGGCGGGAGAAGGCGACCAGCAACATCTGCACCAATTCCGGGCTCTGCGCGCTGGCGTTCTCCATCCACCTGACGCTGCTGGGTGAGAAGGGACTGTGCGCATTGGCCGAAGTCAACCACGCCAACGCCTGCGCGGCCGCCGAGCGGCTGACGCAAGTGCCGGGGGTTCAACTGGTCACGCCGAGGTTCTTCAACGAATTCACGCTGCGCTTGCCGGGCGAGACCCGGCCGGTGGTGCGCGCGCTCGCCGAGCGGGGCGTCCTCGCCGGGGTCTCGCTCGGGCGGCTCTATCCCGACGGCGAAGGGCGCGAGAACGGGCTGGTGGTGGCGGTGACGGAGACGGTCACGGCGGAGGATGTCGAAGCCTGCGCCTCGGCGCTCGAGGAGGTGCTGGCATGACGGTCAATCCGAGCGGCTGGCGGCCCGAGATGGGCGAGGCGAAGGTGGCGGAGACCACGACCTGGACCGGCAATCGCGCGCTGATACTGGAGGAGCCGCTGATCTTCGAGATCGGCAACGGCGAGACGACGGGCGTGGACGTTCCTTCTCCCCTCCCCTTCAGGGGAGGGGCCGGGGGTGGGGCAGGTAGCTACCTCGACAGCCCCCACCCCAACCCCTCCCCTGAAGAGGAGGGGCTTTCAGGCAATCTCGGCCCCCTCGCGCGAACCGCGCCTATTGGGCTTCCGGGCCTGTCGGAGCCCGAGGCGGTTCGGCATTACACGCGCTTGTCGCGGCAGAACTACGCCATCGATCTCGGGCTCTTTCCGCTCGGTTCGTGCACGATGAAGCACAACCCCCGGCTCAACGAGAAAGTGGCGCGGCTGCCCGGTTTCGCCGACCTGCACCCGCTGGCGCCGATCGACGCCGTGCAGGGGGCGCTGGCGGTGATCCACGAACTGGGCGAATGGCTGAAGGCGCTGACCGGAATGGCTGGCGTCTCGATGAGCCCCAAGGCCGGCGCGCATGGCGAGCTGTGCGGCGTGCTGGCGATCCGCGCGGCGCTGGAGGCGCGGGGGGATGCGCGCAAGGTGGTCCTGGTCCCCGAAAGCGCCCATGGGACCAATCCCGCGACGGCCGCCTTTGCCGGCTATGCGGTGGAGAGCATTCCGGGCACGCGCGAGGGCCGCGTGGACCTCGCTGCGCTGAAAGCGAGGCTCGCGCCGGACGTGGCGGGGGTGATGATAACCAACCCCAACACCTGCGGGCTGTTCGAACGCGACATGCAGGCGATCTCCGACGCGGTCCATGCGGCGGGGGGCTATGTCTATTGCGACGGCGCCAACTTCAACGCCATCGTCGGCCGCGTCCGGCCGGGCGATCTCGGCATCGACGCGATGCACATCAACCTGCACAAGACCTTCTCCACTCCGCACGGCGGCGGCGGGCCAGGGGCGGGGCCGGTGGTGTTCTCGGAGGCGCTGCTGCCGTTCGCGCCCTTGCCGTTCGTCGAGCGGACTGCGGAGGGAGGCTTTCGCCTGGTGGAGGAGGAGACGGTCGCGCACGGCCACAGCGACAGCTTCGGCCGCATGACCGCGTTCCACGGGCAGATGGGCATGTTCACCCGTGCGCTGGCCTATATCCTGTGCCATGGCGCGGACGGGCTGCGGCAGGTTTCGGGCGACGCGGTGCTCAACGCCAACTACGTGCTGCGCAGCCTGGAGGATGTGCTCGACGCGCCCTTCGCCGCCAGCGGACCGTGTATGCACGAGGCGCTGTTCAGCGATCGCGGCTTCGGCGAAGGGACCGCCACGCTCGATCTCGCCAAGGCGCTGATCGACGAGGGTTTCCACCCGATGACGGTCTATTTCCCGCTGGTGGTCCACGGCGCGATGCTGATCGAGCCGACAGAGACCGAGAGCAAGGCCGCGCTCGACCAGTTCATCGGCGCGATGCGGCATGTTGCCGAACGCGCGCGGAGCGGCGACCTCGCGCTCAAGGCGGCCCCCACAATGGCTCCGCGCCGCCGTCTCGACGAGACACGCGCCGCGCGCGAGCCACAGCTGGTATGGCGGGAGCCGGCGTCAGGGTAGGGAGCGGCTTGCGCCGCCCCCTTACCTGGCTATCGGATCAGCGCTCGCCGCCCGATCCGGGAGGGGCCGGCGGAGGCGCGACGGCCGGGTCGCGGTCGAAGATGCGAGCCCACTGCGCGCGATCGTCCGGCGCATCGGGATCGACCAGTCCGGCGGCGATGTCGCGCCGCTTGGCGCGCGAGGCGCTGATGTAGTCGCGCGGCATGCGGTTGCCTTCGTGGCAGGCATATTCGAAGAAGGCGTAGTCGTCGTCGCGGATCCATTCGACGCGTGTGGTCCACGGCGCGGTGAACACTTCCGGGTCCGAATAGGTCAGCTCGTGCATCAGGCTGTTGGGGCCGGTCATGGTCAGCCGCTCGACCGTCTTGGCCTTGGTGCTGGTCGGGATGGTGTTGAACGGCGGCACGGCCTGCGTGGCGATGTTCAGCGGGCTGCCGTTGCGGGCATAGGAATCGTGCGTCGCGCTGTCGCCGCTCTTGATGTTGGTCGTTTCGATGACCAGCGTATTGCCTTCCCACCAGCCGACGCTGTTGCCCAGCCACGCTTCGACCGGTTCCGGCCAATGGCCGGGATTGTTGCGGTCGCGCAAGGGGATGACCCGCGTGCCGAGCATTTCGAGCGCAATGGTGACGTAGCCGGGCGACTGGAAGATACGGATGCCGTTGTTGTAACGGAACGGATACATAGAGGCGGGGTAGCCGCGCGAGACGCAGCGGTCCCAGCTATCGAAATCGCTGACCCAGTCGTATTCGATGCCCGGCACCCAGCCGGAGCGGCCGGCTTCGTGGAGCGCCTTGCCCTCGGGAGTGAACGGCGGGAGCTGGCCGTCGGCCGGGCTCACCAGCATCGAAGTGCGCCACGCGAACTGCGAGTTGCTGACCCATTCGGCGAGACCTTCGGTGCCCGACGTGCCGATGCCGCGCTCGGAAGCGGCGGCGAAGCTCGAGTCCGAGCGTTCCGCCGCCTCGATCCGGCGCGCATGCTCTTCCGGGTTCTGCCAGAAGCGCATGCCGTATTCGGTCGGACGCTGGAACAGGATGCGCGTGTTCTGGACGTATTCGGTCTGGAAGGTGTGGCTGATGTCGGGATCGCCCCACGCGGTCTTGCCCGGATCGTAGTCGGTCGGAACCGGCGGCAGCTCGGTAGGATCGGCCGGCCGATCCTGCGCGGCGACGGCGGTAGCGCCCAGCGCGGCCGCGACGGCGGCGAGCGCGGTTGTTGCAGTGAATATGCGCGAAGCGATTGCGCTATACCTCATTGGTCTGGCTCCTCTCCAGCCTGTTCCTGACCCCTTCAAGGGGGTTCCTATGGCCTTTTTCGGGCGCAGGCCAGCCCCTTCGATCGCCCGTGCGGGTGGGAAGATTTGCGACAATTCCGCAATTGCTCCCGCAGCCTACTTGGCTGATAATCGCCCTCGAAGATTGGGAGATCGAGCATGTTCACCCGACGGCGGCGTTCGGCCCTGGCCATGGCCCTGACAGCCGCGCTGGGCGCGGTGCTGGCGGCCGGCCCCGCGCACGCGGACGAGCCGCTGGCGCGGTTCAGCGCCCCCGTCTGCCCCGGTGTGGCGGGCCTGAAGCGCGAGGCGGCCGAAACTGTCGTTGGCCGCGTTCGCGCAAATGCCGAGACGCTGGGCCTGCGTCTCGCACCCGACGGCGCGTGCGACCCGAATATCCTCGTCGTGATGGTCGATGACGGGCGCGTCTTCCTGGAACGGCTCAAGGACCAGCGAGGCTATCTGTTCTCCGAAATCACGCGGCCGGAGCGGGTGGCGCTGATGAATTCGCCCGGACCGGTGCGGGTGTTTCTGCGCACGCGCGACTATTCGCGCGACGGGATGTCGATCCCGCGGCGCGAGACGCTGACGCAGATTCCACGGACGGAGATGTGGATGGCGCATTCCAAGATCTACACCGCCACGCGGCGCGATATTCACACCGCGCTGGTGTTGGTCGATCGCGGCGCGGTCGGCGATCTCAGCCTCGATCAGTTGGCCGATTATGCGACGTTCAGGGCCCTGACGAAGGCATTGCCCCGGCCGGGCGCGCACGAGTCCATCCTGACGCTGTTCGACGGCGAAAGCCCGAAGGCGGCGCAGTTGACCGAGTTCGACCGGAGGTTCCTCGGCGAACTCTACAGCGGCATCCCGAACATGCCGGGAAGCGCGCGACTGGCCGATCTGGAGCATGCGACCCGCGCGGTGGCGGCGGAGTGACGTTGCGACCGAGAGGGTGGCCGGGCTTTCCCGGCGCGATGGCGATCGTGTCGGCCCTTCTCGGCGGCGCGCTTGCCGCGCCTGCCCTGGCGCAGGAGGCGGGCGCGACCGACGACATTGTCGTCACCGGCAAGGCGGCGGAACCCACCAGGAGCGAAATCAGCCGCCAGGCGCGCGCGATCACCAGGCCGCAGAACTTTCACGACCTGCCGCTGGCGCGGTTCGAGGATCGACTGTGTCCGGGGGTGATCGGCATGAAGGCCGACTATGCCTCCATGGTGATCGACCGCATACGCGAACACGCCGAGCGGCTCGACATGTGGCTGGCCAAGGACGACGGGCGCTGCTCGCCCAATTTCATCGTCGCCTTCGTCAGGGACGGACAGAGCGAACTGGCCCAATTGCAGCGCAAGCACGGCCATCTGTTCCGCGATATTCCGCTCCACGAGCGCAATGCGCTGTTGGCGGAAGAAGGGCCGGTACGGGTGTGGACCAACACCGCCACCAGGACGCGCGACGGGATGCCGATCCCGCGCCGTGAATCGCTGATGGACCCGCCCGTTACGCAGATGTGGATGGCCCATTCGAAGATCTATCTCGCCACGCGCGAGGACATCACTTCGGTGGTGGTGCTGTTCGACATGGATCAGGTGCTGGGCAAGTCGCTTGTCCAGCTTGCCGACTACGCGGCCATGCGCGGGTTCGCGCGGACCCGGCCGGCCGAAGCAGACGGCCAGCCGATGGACACGATCCTGGCGCTGTTCGACGACGAGGCGCCGCCGGCGGAGATGACGACGTTCGATCGCGCCTATCTGGCAGCGGTCTACAACAACATTCCCAACATGCCCGGCATCACCAAGATCCTGGGCGTCAACCGCCAGCTGCGGTTGCAGGAAGCGGCGGCCGAAGAAACCGAATAGGCCGCCGGAAGGCGCGCGGAAAAAATTGATCCGCGGCGTCGCGATTTCGCGCCATAGATTGCAGGGCCAGGACCGGCGCTGCCTGCGTGGGATCGAAAGCGGAGCCGGGGCCGCGGGGGACGTATCCCGCCGCGCGCGATCCTCGCCCGAGGGGGTTCGGGAACGATGGATCGTAAGCGGGCAATGGTGATCGGCGGAGCCGCGATCGTGGCGATCGTCGGATTCGCTCTGGTCCTGGGTGGAGGCGACGGCGACGGTTCGCGCGTGGCGGCGAGCGCTCCGGCGCGCGCGGCCGAACAGCCGGCGAGCGCCGATGCGCTTCCCGAGGAACTCGCCACCTCGCTCGCGCCGCCCGGCCTCGACAGCGCCCGCCCGACCGACTGCCTGATCGAGCCGAGCCAGGTCGTTCGCGTCAACAGCGGTGTCGAAGGGGTCATCCAGGCGATCTACGTCGAGCGCGGCGATACGGTGGGGCGTGGCCAGGTGGTGGCGCAGCTGCGCTCGGACGTCGATCGGGCAGGCGCCGCCGCGGCGCAGGCGCGGGCGAACAACGTCTATTCGGTGCGCGCGGCCGAAAGCCGCGCCGCCTATCTCGACGCCGTCCGCCAGCGCAGCGAGGAGATCAGCACCTATCTTGCGCGCGACGCGGTCGAGGAAGCGCAGGCAAACGCCAAGGCCGCCGCCGACGAGCGCCGGGCCGCGGCGCAGGACCAGCAGGTCGCCCGGCTCGAGTATGTCCAGACCCAGCGGGTGATGGCCGAAAAGACGGTGCGCAGCCCGATCGCGGGCATCGTGACCGAGCGGGTCATGTCGCCCGGCGAATATCGCGGCCCCGACGCCTCGCACATCGTCACCATCGCCCAGGTCGATCCGCTCAACGTCGAGGTCTTCGCGCCGATTGCCCAGCTCGATGCCGTCAGGCTCGGCGATCGCATCGCGATCTATCCCGAAGAGCCGGTGGGCGGGAAATACCTTGCCGAGATCACCGTGATCGACCGCGTGTTCGATGCCGCCAGCGGCACTTTCGGCATGCGGCTGAAGCTGCCCAACCCCGACTACAAGCTCCCTGCCGGGCTTCGCTGCCGGGTCGAATTCAAAGCCGGCGAGCGCGTGGGATGATCGCCGCCGCCGCGTCCACTTTCAGCCAGGGGGAATTGTTCGATGATCCGTAAGTCTGCGCTCTGTGCGAGCTGCGCCGCCCTCCTGTTCCTGCCGCAGTCCCTGTCGGCCCAGACGCTACAGGAAGCGCTGGCAACGGCTTACCGGAACAATCCGACGATTACCGCGCAGCGCGCCAACGTGCGGGCGGCGGACGAGAATGTGCCCCTGGCGCGCGCGGCGGGATTGCCGACGGTGGAAGGGACCGCGACCTATCAGGAAAACGTGCTCAAGGGCGAGCCGACCGCGAGCGGGTTCTTTTCCGATCCCGACCGGCAGATCATCGGCCAGCTGAGCGCCACCGTTCCGCTGATCACGTTCGGTGCGGTGAGCAACAGCATATCCGCAGCGAAAGTGCGCGTCGAGGCGAGCAGGATGGGGCTGCGAGGCGCCGAATCGCAATTGTTCACGGCCGTCGTGGGCGCATACATGGACGTGCTGCGCGACGAAGCGGCGGTGCAGCTCAACCAGCGCAACACCGAAGTGATGCGCTTCATCGTGCGCGAGACGAGCGACCGGCAGCAGGCCGGCAACCGCGGGCCGACCGATGTGGCGCAGGCGGAAGCGCGGCTGTCGCTGGCCGAAAGCCAGCTTGAAACGGCCGAAGCGCGCCTGATCGCGAGCCGCGAAAGCTATATCCGGCTCGTCGGCAGCCCTCCGGGCGACCTGGTTCCGCCGCCGCCGCTGCCGCAGATGCCGGCGACACCCGAAGACGCAGTCGCAGCGGCGCTCAACAACAATCCCGACCTTCTCGCCGCGCGCGCGGAGCGGCGGGCGGCCGGGTTCGATGTCGAGGCGGCCGATGGCGAGCGCTATCCGCGCCTCAATGCGATCAGCGGGCTCAACCACTACGATTACCTCGGCTCGCTGTCGCCGGGCACCAGCCCGCGCAACGGCGATCAGGGAACGACGGCGTTCGTCGGCGTCCAGCTTCGCCTGCCGATCTACGAAGGCGGCAGGCGCGCGGCGCAAGTGCGCCAGGCCCAGGAACGCCAAGGCGTGGCGATCGAGCAGGCGATCGACGCCGAACGTGCGACAGTGGCCGCTGCCCGCTCCACCTTCGCCAACTGGCGCGCGTCGGAGCGGGTGATCGCCGCCGCGCAGCGCGGCGTGAGCGCCAACGAACGGGTGCTCGCCGGGCTGCGCGCCGAAACCTCGGCGGGCCTGCGTCCGCTGTTGGACCGGCTCAACGCCGAACAGGAACTGCTCAACGCCGAGGTGACGCTGCTGACCGCGCGCCGCGACGCCTATGTCGCGGGCTTCGCGCTGCTGGCGGCGATGGGGCGCGCCGAAGCGGCCGATCTCAACTTCGATTTCGGCGGCCTCTACGATCCGACAGCGCACTATGACGAGGTGCAAGCTCGCGTGGTCGACTTCGGGCGCGCGGCCGGTCCCGAGGCGGTCGGCACGAGCACCGCCGGAACACCCGCGCAGAGTGCGCAGGTCGCTCCTGCTAGCGCCTCGCCGGTGCCGGCGGGCAACTGAGTTCCGGGCGCAGGAGCTGCGACGGAACCATGCCGGAGCTGCCCGACAATGCGGAGGCGGACAGGCGAACGGGCCAGGTCGCACGCGAGCGGCCCGCGATGGGGCGGCAGGTGATTTCGTGCCTGACGGCCTCCACGCGCGGCGACCGCGCGTCCTCTTTCGGGACGCCTCCGATTTCCCACCCTGCAGCAGCAAGTATCGGAATATGCTCGCACCTTGCCGTCAATTGTCGGCGACCGCCGATTGTCATGCGGTTATGGTTAAGGCATCGTAGCGACGAGCTACGGGGGTATCGGGTGGATTACGCGAAACTCGCGGCGGATTGGCAGGACGGAGATCGCGACGCCGGCAACGAGCTGTTCCTGGCACTGGGCGGCGAACTGCGCAAGATCGCGGCCGCGCGCCTGCGGTATGAGCGCAACTGTTCGCTGTCGAGCGGCGACCTCGTCAACGAAGCGATTCTCAAGCTCTTCCGGCTCAAGGTGATGGAGCTGCAAAGCCGGGCGCACATCCTGTCGCTGGCGTCACGCCTGATGCGCCAGATCCTGATCGACGAAGCGCGCAAACGCGCCACGGCGAAGCGCAACGGCACGGTCATGACGCTGACGACCAATGTCGCCCAATGGGAAATGCCGGTCGACCTGATGATGATCGAGAGCGCGCTGGGCGACCTGGCGAAAATCGATCCGGAGCGGGCGCAGATCGTGGAAATGCGGTTCTTCGGCGGCATGTCGACCGGCGACATCGCCGAAGTCCTCGGCGTGTCGGAGCCGACGGTGAAGCGCCGCTGGGCTTCCACCCGCGCCTGGCTGCGCCACCGTCTGAGCAATCTGGGATGACGGAGCGCGAGGCCGAACTCGAGCGGCAGGCGATGCGACTGCTCGAGGAAGCGCTGGAGCTGCCGAGCTCCGGGCAGGTCGCGTTTATCGAAGAGCGCGAGGATGTTCCGAGCGAGGTCCGCAAGCTGGCGATGGAGCTGCTGCGATCGGATCGCGATCAGCCGATGCCGATTCGCACTGGCGGCGCCGGCGACGCGCTCGACGACGAAGATGCCGCCCCGCCCGACCTGCCCGGCTACCGGATCGTCAGGCAGCTCGGCCGCGGCGGCATGGGCGCGGTGTGGCTGGCGGAGCGCGATGGCGCGGGGTTCGAGCATCAGGTCGCGATAAAGGTCATCAAGCCGGGCGTGCTGATAGAGGCGCTGGTCGACCGGTTCCGGCGCGAGCGGCAGATCCTCGCCCATCTCAACCATCCCAATATTGCCCACCTCTACGACGGCGGCGAAACCGCCGATGGGCAGCCCTACATCGTCATGGAGTACATCGACGGGCGGACGCTGCGCGAGTGGCTGGCCGAGGAAAAGCCCGCGCTGGCGCGCCGCCTGGCGCTGTTCCGGCAGGTCGCGCTGGCGGTCGAGTTCGCGCACCAGAACCTGATCATCCATCGCGACCTGACCCCTAACAACATCCTCGTTCCGTCCGGCGATCACGCGAAGCTGATCGACTTCGGAATTGCGCGCCCCCAGGTCGGCGGATCCGACCTGACCGCCGTCTCGACGATTTCCGGCCTCAGTCTCACCCCCGGCTTCGCCGCGCCGGAACGCGCGCGCGGCACGGCGTCGAACACGCTGACCGACATCTACTCGCTCGGGCGCATCCTGATGCTGCTGATCGAGGATCTCGACGAACCGGAGCTTGCCGCGGTCGCGGCGCGGGCGGCGGCGGAAGACACCGGCGACCGTTATCCGAGCGTCAGCGAACTGATCGACGATCTCGCCCGCTTCGAGGGGAATCATCCGATCGCGGCGTTCTCGGTCGCCAGATCGTATCGCCTGCGCAAGTTCCTGAAGCGCGAGAAGCGCCTGGCGCTGGCGACGGCCGCGATCCTCGTGGTGCTGGTAGGGGGGCTTGCGGCGACGGCATGGGGCTACAGCCGGGCCGAGCGCGAACGCGCGGTGGCGGAGCACAGGTTTGACCAGTTGCGCGAACTCGCCAATTTCCAGTTGTTCGACTTGTACGACGAGCTTCAGAGCGTGGTTGGCAATACGGTTGCGCGCCTTGCGCTGGCCGACCGCGCGCAGACATATCTGCTCGAACTGGCGGCAGGCCGGTCGAGCGACCGGGCGCTCCAGCTCGATACGGCGCGCGGGTTCAACCGCCTGGCGTTGATCCAGGGCGTTCCGGCGCGGCCGAACTTCGGCGAGCCGAAGGACGCGATCGAGAACCTCGACCGGGCTGAACGGATCTTCGTCCGGCTGGCCGAGGAAGGCGTCGCGGGCGCGCAGGCCGGGCTGGCGCAGACCCTGTCCTATCGCGCGCTGCTGTTCACGCATTGGGAGAACGACACCAAGAAGGCGCTGGCGGCGATCGCCAGGGCCGAAGCCACGCTCGAGGAGGCGCCGGCCGCGGAGCGCGACTGGAACTGGATGGATGCGCGCAGGTCGGCGCGGCTCGCCGCGCTGGAGACGAACGACCTCGAGCTCGATAACGCGGGCCTCACGCGATACGCCGACCTCATCGAAGCCGATCTCGCGGACTGGCCGCAGGACAAGCGCGGCGGATACGAGGAGCGTTTCGACAGGGCGCTGGCCGAGAACTATCGCGCTGTCGTGCTGCACAACGATGGCGCTCCCGGCCCGTTGCGGATGGCCGTGCAGGGATACCTGAAGGCCGATCGCCTGTTCGGCGAGATGGAGAAGGATTTCCCGAACGACCCGGAGGTTCTCTATCGCCGGGCGTGGAATGCCTATTACGGATACGTGGCGGCCGCCAACGGCGGCGCGACGGCGCAGGCGGAACAGCTCCTGCTCCAGGGGCTCGATACAGCCGATCGCCTGATGTCGATCGAGGAAGCCGACCACGCGCTGGTCACGTTCGCCGAACGGATGCGCGAGGCGGAAGCGGACTTCCTGTCGAACTCGGGACGGCATGCCGAGGCGATCGAGCGGCAAAGCGCGATCGTCGCCGCGCGCGAGGCCAAGATCAGGGCCGACCGCAAGACCATAACGCTGACCGAAGTCGCTTACGGCAAGGCGATCCTCGGCACGATCTACCGCAAGGCGCGCGAGCGCGAGGGGGCCTGCCGGAGCTGGGCCGAGGCCGAGGAGCTGATGGCGGAGCTGGAGGAGCGCGAGGCCCTGCTCGAATGGCTCGGTTCGCTGCGGCCGGGGGTGCAGGCGAACCTCGCGCGCTGCGCTGCCGGAGAACCCGTGGAATCGTTCGCGATCCTGGCCCAACCCTGACATCGCAAAAAAGAATCCGAAAACAGCGATCTGGGTGATCCCTTCCGCCGCGTTTTGACGCCTTCATTAACGGGAGGACACCGCCGGGGGCGCGGTGTCTGGGAACGGATGGGGTCTCGATGACGCCAATGCGCAAGCTGCGCTCGCCGGACAGGCATTGCCTGGTCCCGTGGGCGCGGCTTGTTGCGTCAGCGGCGCCCTGTCGGAAAGAGCGGGAGCCGATCGGCCAATGAGCCTGCATGACTTGCGACTGTCTGCCGCGCGGAGAATGTCACGCCTGCCCGATCTGGCCCGTTCGGTCCGCCAGCGCCACCGCGCTGCGTTGAACAGTTCCTCCATGCTCGGAAGCCGCCTTACCGTCGAGGCGCTCGAACCCCGCCTGCTGCTGTCGGCCGACGCCCCGCCTATCGCCGCCTCGATCGACATTCCCGGCGAAACCGACGCCTACACCATCAACATCGCCGAGCCCGGCCACTACTATTTCGATTCGCTCACCGACAACAATTCGATCACCTGGAAGCTCACCGGCCCCAATGGCGAACTCGTGCCGGCGCGCGGCTTCGGCAGTTCGGACGGACGCGATGTCGCCGGGTCGAACATCCTCGACCTCCAGGTCGGGCAATACACGCTGACGGTCGACGGCGTGAACGATGCGACCGGCGCCTATGCCTTCCGCCTGCTCGACATCGCCGATGCCGAGAAGTTCGCGCCGGGCGACGTGATCAGCGGGACCAATCCGGGCAAGGAGACCGACCTCTACAGCTTCGACGTCACCGGCGGGGAAAGCTTCTTCTTCGACCGCCATGTGCTGAGCAGCGGCGATACCACCTGGCGGCTGATCGGGCCGGACGGCGAATATGTGTCCGGACCTTCGAACTTTCAGGACACGAGCGAATTCACGCTCGAGAGGACGGGGCGCTACACCCTCGCCATCGAAGGGCGCGATTCGAACACCCAGGCGTTCGATTATTCGTTCACGCTGGCGCGGGTCGAGCATCTCGAGGAAACGATCTCGGCGGGCGAGACGGTGACGCGCGAGCTCGGCGGGCCGGGAAATTCCCGCTCCTTCGATTTCACGCTGGCGAACGATACGCGCCTGTTCTTCGACGCATTGCGCTCCGAAACGGGGATGCGCTGGAGCCTGACCGGGCCGCGCGGCACGGTGGTCGACGGGCGCGCGTTCACGTCGTCCGACGCAGGAGGCGGCGACCCGTTGCTCGCTCTCGTGGCCGGAAACTATCGCTTGCGGGTATTCGCCGATGGCGATGCGAAAGGGGCGTTCGCGTTCCGCCTGCTCGACGCGGGCGGCGGGACCGCTGTTGCAACCGGCGTGGAGTTCGGCGGCGTCATCGGCGACGGCGGCGTAATCGACCGGCTGGAGCGCCGCTCGGGAGCGCCGCTCGACTATTCGGCGATGGGGGCGGCGGAGAACCGTGCCTGGCGGGTTGGCGGATCGGCCGATCTTTCGGTGCCCGACAGCCCGGCGTTGCGGCCCGGTCAGATCACGCTGGAAGCGTGGATACTCGCCGACGAGGATGCCGGGTACGAATCGGTTGCGGCCAAGACCGGTACTACCAATTGGTCGAACGGGTACGGGTTGATGCAGACCCCCGGAGGCATCCGGTTCTTCGTCAACAGCTGGAGCGACACCTTCGTCGAGGCCGCCCTGCCGGTGGAAGTGTGGACGCACATTGCGGCGACTTTCGACGGTTCGATGCTGCGGCTCTACGTCGATGGCGCGCTCGCCTCGGAACGCGCTTTCGAAGGCGCGATCAACCACACCACGGCGCCGCTCGCGATCGGCGCAGCCCCCGGCGGCAACTACCTGTGGGGCGGATCCATCGACGAGCTGCGGATCTGGAACGTGGCCCGTTCCGGCGCACAGATCGCGGCGGCGAAGGACGCCCCGGTGGCCGCATCGTCCACCGGACTGGTCGGCTACTGGCGGTTCGACGAAGCGACTGGCGCTACTGCGCCGGACCTGTCGCCGACCGCGGCGCTGGCTACGCAGCGCGTCGTCCCCGCGACCGAAACGAAGATGTTCCGCTTCCAGGGAGAGGCGGGCGGGCACCTGTTCCTCGACGTGCTGACCTCAACCGGCGCATCGCTCACAGCGCGAATCTATCGCCCTGACGGGCAATTGCTGCATGGGCCGGGATCGCTGGCGGACATCGACCTCGTCGACCTGCCGCAAACAGGAACCTACACGCTGCTGGTCGAAGGGCAGGGCGCCAACACCGCAGCCGCGCAGTTCACCGCCAGAGTGCTCGAAGTCGTCGACCAGGAGGCGACGCTCACGATCGGGGCGACGACGAGCGGCCATATCGATCCGGGTTCGCAGACCGTCCATCGCTTTACCCTCGCGGCGGGCCGGAAGCTGGTGTTCGACACCCTGTCGACCGCCTCGAACCTTACCTGGACCCTGACCGGGCCGCGCGGAGTCGAGGTTTCGGCGCGCAGCTTCGCCGCGTCCGATTCGTACGACATGTTCTCGGGCAGCGTGCTCGACCTGCCGGCGGGCGCCTACGAACTGCGCGTCGACGGCGTGGGCGACGCGGACACCGACTATGCCTTCCGGCTGCTCGACATCGCCAGCGCCAGCGCCGCGACGCTGGGCGATACGGTCGCCGGCAGCCTCGATGTGCGCGAGACGGACGCCTATCGCTTCACCGGCGCGGCCGGCGACGAGATCGCGATCGAGAAGATCGCCGGCGCCGGCAGCGGCAACGCCTACCTGCGGGTGCTCGATCCGACCGGACGGCAAGTCCACGGGCCGGTCTATTTCGACGGGACGACGACGCTAACCCTGGGCATGGCCGGCGCCTACACGGTCCTGATCGAGCCGCGCTACTACGTCACGGCGAAGCACGACTACAGCTTCCGGATCAGCAGGACGGGCAACACCCCGCCGCCCAGTCTTTCCACCGGCGCTGCCCTGACGCTCGGGTCGAGCGTGTCGGGAACCCTGGCAAGCGGCTCCACGACCGACGCCTATACCTTCACCACGACCGAGGCGAAGCGCCTCTATTTCGATTCCCTCGTCTCCGACTTCAACAAGAGCTGGACTCTCGTCGGGCCGCGGGGCGTCGAGGTCGGACCGATTTCGTTCGGCGGCTCGGATTCGTGGGAGCGCTCGGGCAACCTGGCGATCGACCTGCCGCTCGCCGGCACCTATCAACTGCGCGTTTCCGGCACTGCCGGGGCCTATGGCTTCCGGTTGCTCGATCTCGACGTTTCGACGCCGATCACGGTCGATAATACGCAGGTCGACGGAGCTCTGACCCCGCGTGCGATCACCTCGCTCTACAGCTTCTCGGGCGCTGCCGGAGACAAGATCGTCCTCGACATGCGCACGAGCGCCGATGCGGCGATGCGGCTGATCGATCCCTACGGACGGCAGATATTCGGCCCCGTGTCGTTCGCCGACCGCGAGTTCGACCTTCCGGTGACGGGAACGTACACGCTGCTGATCGAGGGGCGGTCGTACAACAGCGGCTCGACCGACGATTTTGCTTTCTCGCTGAGCAAGGTGAGCGAGCCTGCGCCGGTGGCGCTGACCGTCAACGAAGTGACGACAGGCGCCCTGCCCGCGCCCGGCGCGATGCAGCGCTTCACCTTCACGCTCGCGGAGCCGCGGCTGGTTGTGTTCGATTCGCTGACCAACAACAGCGGGCTGAGCTGGCGGCTGACGGGTCCCGGCGGGGCGGTGGAAGGCGGGTTCCACAACGCCGACAGCCTCAATCGCGCGACCCTGCCTTCGGCCTTGCTCGGAGCGGGAAGCTACGAGCTGCTGATCGACGGCGTCGGCGCCGCGTTCGGCGACTACGGTTTTCGTCTGATCGATCTGGCGGCCGACGCGACGGCTCTGGCCGGAAACGGCGAGCAGACCGATACCGTTCTCGCCCCAGGCAACAAGACGCAGGTCTACAGCTTCGAAGCCGACGCCGGCGAGACTTTCGTCTTCGACGACCTGAGCGATGCCGGCTGGGCGTGGATGCGCGTGGTCGACCGGTTCGGCCGCGACGTGACGGGCGCGCTGGGATTCGACGACCGCAGCTTCACCACCGAACTGGGCGGAACCTACTATCTGCTGATCGAGGGCCGGGTGTCGGACACGGCCGCCGAACGCGCCTATCGTTTCGTGCTCGACCGCCCGGTGGATCCGGCTCCCGCGCCACTGACGCTGGGAGCGACGACCACGGTCACCATCGCTCGCCCGACCGAGCGGACGCGGCTGGAATTCACCCTGACCGAGCGGACCAGGGTCTATTTCGATTCGCTCACCTCCAACACCAACATGCTGTGGAGCCTGAGCGGCGTCACCGGAAGCATCGCGTCGAACAACTTCTATTACAGCGATTCGCATGAGGCGACGTCCGAGCGTGTGATCGACCTGGCGCCGGGGAGCTATGTCCTCACCGTTTCGGGCAATGGGTTCACCACCGGCGACGCCAGCTTCCGCCTGCTCGATCTGGCGGACGCCAGCGCGATCGCGATGCGGCAGCCGGTGAGCGGCGAACTCTCGCCGGTCAACGAAACGGACGTCTATTCGTTCGGCGCGGTCGCCGGCGAGCGCTATTTCTTCCGTCAGATCCAGAACGCGTCCAATGTCGCGGTCCGGATCATCGATCCGGATGGACGTCAGGTCGCGACGCCTTACAGCTTCGGCGACATCGAATTCACGGCCGCGAAGAGCGGCGCGTATACGATCTTGGTCGAAGGACGCGTGTGGGACACGGCCGCGAGCCGCGCCTATTCGTTCGCGCTCCACGATTCGACGACGACCATCCAGGCGCTCGACCTCGACGACGGGCTCGGCGGGCCGGCGCTGCGCACGGGCAAGATCGGCAACGCGCTGGCGATGACCAGCCACGAGGAAGTGAGGGTCGAGAACGCGGCGCTCGATTTGCGACAGGACCTGACGGTCGAATTCTGGGTCAACCCGGACCGCGCCACCGATACCTGGATGCCGCTCATCCACAAGGCCAACGAAGCCGGGCAGCGCGGTTATACCGTCTGGCTCCACAGTAACGGGCTGATCCACGTTTCGAGCATGCGCGGGAGCTCGAACGACACGCTGGAGACGCCGAGCGGGGCGGTCCAGTACGGTCAGTGGTCGCATGTCGCGGTAGTGATCGAGCGCAGCACCGGCGAAATGAAGATCTACGTCAACGGCGAGCTGGCGGCGTCGCGGACGATCGTCACGGCGGACCACAACGGATCGTCTGACACCCCGCTCTACATCGGCAGCACGCCGGAGTGGGATGAAGGCTATCGCCGGCTCGAAGGCGGGATCGACGAAGTCCGCGTATGGAGCGGAGGCCGGACGCAGGAGCAGATCCAGGCCGAGATGAACGCCGGCGCGCCGAGCGACGCGACCGGCCTCGTCACGCGGCTGAGCTTCGACAACCTGTCGGCCGGCAACACCACGCTCGAAGCGGTCAGCGGCGCGGCGGTCCAGGTGCGGAGCGATTTCGACACGCTCCACGGCGTGGTTCAGGGCCGGCTCGCCCAGCCGGGCGACCAGCGAATCTATACGTTCACGCTCGACGAGGCCGCCAACCTCGTGTTCGACGCGCTGCACGACAACAATGCGATGACGGTCACCATCGTCGGGCCGGACGGCATCGCGGTGACGCGCAACATGCGCAACGGCGACAGCCGGGAGTTCGGCAACGCCAACCCGGTATTCCGGGCCGAAGCGGGCGAATACACACTGACGGTCGATGGCAACGGAGCGGCCTCGGGCGCGTTCGCTTTCCGCATTCTCGACCTCGGCAGCGCGACGGCGATCGCCAAGGACAGCGCCGTTGCCGGCACGATTTACGGCGCGGGGGAAAACTACGCCTACAGCTTCGACGTCACCCCCGGCGAACGCTTGTTCATCGACGCGCAGGCGTTCGGCGCGGGCGCGGATCGCGCGGCGTTCCGGCTGATCGATCCGTTCGGACGGCAGGTCGCCGGCGCGGTCAACTTCGCCGACCTGGATACCGGCCCGCTGATGGCCGGCGGGACCTACACGCTGCTGGTCGAAGGACGCGTCTGGCGCGACTGGCCGATCGACTATCGCTTCGCCGTCTACTCCATGCCGCAGGACGCGCCGACGCCGATCGTGCTCGACGGCCCCAATCCCGACGCGCCGCGCGTCGAGCCGGGCAAGAGCGGCAATGCGCTGACGTTGCGGGGCGTCGACTATGTCGAGGTTCCGAACTCCGCCGAGATTTCTCCGGCGCGCAACGTGACCCTCGAGGGATGGTTCAAGCTCGATCGCTACACCGACACCTGGACCGTCCTGGCCACCAAAGGCAACAACGCCGCCGCTCCGGTTCCCTATCACCTGTCGGTCAATAGCTCGGGAGCCATTCACGCGCTGGTCGGCGACTCCGTCGGCAATCAGACCGCGCAGACCGCCGGCGGCGCGTTCACCCTTGGCGAATGGGTACACGTCGCGTTGGTATCCGATCGCGACAACGGGCAGCTCAAGATCTACGTCAACGGCGCGGAGCGCGCGTCGGCGGCAATCCGCGGAAACAACGCGGTGCAGAACGACGCGCCGCTATGGCTCGGGCGTACGAGCGAGGCGGCCAGCCACCTCGGAATGATCGAAGGTGCGATCGACGGGCTGCGCCTGTGGTCGATCGCGCGAACGCAGGAACAACTCATCGCCGGAATGGCGACGCCGGCCTCGCCCGGAACGGCCGGCCTGCTCTATGCGCTCGATTTCGAGAGCACGGCGCTTTCGGGCGGGGCGCAGTTGCGTGGCCTCAACCCCAACGGGGTCAGCGGCCGTATCGACATCCCCGGCCAGACGAAGTCCTACAGTTTCACGCTCGCGGCGGAAACGTTCGCGCTGTTCGACAGCCTGACCGACAATTCGAACTTCACCTGGACGCTGACTGGCCCGGAGGGCCCGGTCGTGGAAGGCCGGCGGTTCGACCTGTCGGATTCGCGCGACATCGCCAATCCCGCGCTGCGGCTCGGGCCCGGCGATTACGTCCTGACCGTCGATGCCGCGAACGACGTGACGGGGTATTTCAACTTCCGGCTGACCGATCTCGCGAGCGCGATTCCGCTGGCGATGAACACGACGGTGCAAAGCGATCTGGCGCCGTCCAATTCGACCGTCGCCTACAAGTTCGCCGCCAACGCGGGCGAGAAGTTCGTCTTCGACGCGATCGATGTCGGCAACGAGATCTGGTGGCGGCTGGTCGATCCCTCCGGCAAGGACGTGTTCGGGTCGAGCGGCTTCAGCGACCTCGACAACGTGGAAATGCCGCTGACCGGCACGTACACGCTGCTGATCGAAGGCCGCGTGTCGCAGAACGCGGGGGGCCGCTACGCCTTCCGTGTCGCGCCGGTGACCGTGCAGTCCTCGGCGCTGACCATCGGCGAGCGTGTCGACGCCACCGTTGCCGCGCCAGGCGCAACCCATGAATACAGCTTCACGCTCGACAGCGCGAAGCGGCTGGTCTTCGACAGCTTCTCCGACCTGCAATTCGTCAACTGGTCGCTGCGCGGGCCGGATGGCGCCGTCGTCACCGCGCGCGAGTTCCGGTCTTCCGACGGGATCGATTTCAGCGGCAATCCGGTGCTCGACCTTCGGGCGGGCGGCTATACGCTCACGGTCGACGGCGCGGGGGATTTCACCGGCGCTTACGCCTTCCGCCTGCTCGATCTCGGCTCGGCGACGGCGATGGCGCCGGGGAGCAACTACAACGGCACCTTCTCGCAACTCGGCCGCGAAACCGACATGTACCGGTTCACCGCCACCGAGGGGATGCGGTTCCGGCTCCAGTCCACGCAGAGCGTTTCGGGCAACAACCGCTGGCGGCTGATCGATCCGCTGGGCCAGCAGGTCTACGGCCCGACGACCTTCGGCGATACCGGCTTGCTCACCGCGACGCTGGCCGGGACTTATACCCTGCTGATCGAGGGCCGCGATTCCAACACCGCCGACGCCCCTTACGCCTTCCTGTTCGACGTGCCGCTGCAACCCGCCGCTGGCGGGGAGACGGCGCAGAACTGGGACGACGCGAACCTGCCTTACGTGCTCGTCAACCGGCAGGGTGCGCAGGCTCAGGTATTGTCCGGCGGACCGACGGGCGACTTCCTGCGCCTGACCGACACCCTCGCGACGAACGTGCGCAACGACATCGTGTTCTCCGTCACCGGCAGCGGCCGGCAGGACCAGATCGCGGTCGATTTCGATTTCCGCATCGAGCGCCGCCCCGGCCAGACGACCGATCCAGAGGGCATTTCCGTCGCGCTGCTGCCGGTTTCGCTCTACGGACTGGCGGGGCCGGGCCATTCGACTTCGACGCTGCCCGATGCGCCCGGCGTGCTTGCCGTGCACCTCGATCCCAACCAGGGCAGCGGCGACCCCAACGCCAATCATGTCCAGTTGCACTACAACGGCGTGAAGCTGGCCGACTTCGCCGATCCGGGGCTCCTCCTCGCGAGCGGTGAATGGAACCACGGACAGTTGCTGGTGGAGCGGACCGACGGCGGCGTGCTCGTCAGCCTGCTGCTGAAGGCCCCCGGTGGCGAGACGGTCCGGCCGATCGACCGGTATTTCATCGGCGGGGTCGAACTCGAGGCGCACCGGGCGATGTTCAGCGCCTTCCAGGGGACCGCCATCGGCGATCAGGAACTGGACAATATCGGCGTTTCGATGACGCCCGCCGCAACGCCGATGCCGGCGCTGACGCTGGGCGAGGTCGTTTCCGGCAGTGTCGCGCGCGCCGGCGGCGTCTACCGCTACAGCTTCACGCTGGCCGAAGAGACGCCGGTCGTGTTCGATGCGCTGACCAACAACGGCAATCTGTTCTGGGAGATCGAAGGGCCGACGCAGACCGGCGATGCGCGGCGGTTCACACAGTCCGATTCGTGGGAACTTGGCGGCAATACGGTGATGAACCTGAGCCCCGGCACCTACACCGTGGCGATTTCGGCTGCCGGCGCCAACACCGGCAGCTTCTCGTTCCGTCTGGCATCGTTCACCGAAGCGACCGAACTGACGCTGGGCGAGGTGGAGACGGTTACTCTCACCCCCGGCAGCAGGACAGCGATCTATTCGTTCGACGCGGTGGCCGGGCAAAAGCTCTATTTCGACAACGTGAGCGGTTCGACCGAACCTTATGCCAGGCTCTACGATCCGGCGGGCAACCTCGTGTTTGGCCCCAACCGGATGATCAACGACCTGGAGGCGCCGAACCTTCCGCTGACGGGAACCTATACGTTCGTCGTCGAAGGGCGCATCGGCGCCACCGCGCCGCAGACGCTGTCGTTCGCCATCCACGCCATGGCGGACACCTCCGCTGCGCTGACTCTCGGCGAAATCGTCGAAAGCAGCATCGCCGCGCCCGGCGACAAGGCGCGCTTCACCTTCTCGCTCGCGCAAGCGACGCGGCTGGTGTTCGATACGCTGACCGACAACAACAATATCTCGTGGACGTTGACCGGCCCGGCGGGCCAGATCGATTCGCGCACGTTCCAACGCTCGGATTCCACCTGGCGCACCGATTCCACGGCGATCTTCGCCCTGGCGGGCGATTACGTGCTGACGGTCGATGCCACGGGAGACGTTACCGGCGACTATGCGTTCCGGTTGCTCGACCTTGCTTCGGCTTCCGCGCTGACGCTCGACGCGCCGACCACGGGCCAGCTCGATCCGGCGGATTCGACGCAACTCTACAAGTTCACCGGCGCGGCGGGCGACCGGCTGTTCTTCGATTCGCGGAGCAATACCGGCAACGGCCAATGGCGGCTGCTCGATCCGCACGGGCGGCTGGTATTCAGCAGCAACTTCGATTCCGACGTGGGGCCGCAGGAACTGGCCAAGGACGGGGTCTACACGCTGCTGTTCGAGGGCCGCGTCGACGGCTCGGGGACGCTTGACTACGAGTTCCAGGTCACGCGGATTGCGGACAAGGCCGCCGGTCTGACGCTGGGCGAGACCTATTCCGGTTCGCTCGACCAGGCGCACCAGTCGTCGCTGCTTACCTTCACGCTCGATGCCCCGGCGCTGATCAACGTCGATACGCTGACCAACGACGCCGCGCTGAGCTGGACCCTGATCGGGCCGCGCGGCGAAGAAGCGTCGCGCAACTTCCGCAACACCGACAGCTACGATTTCACCGCCAACCCCGTTCTCAACCTTTCGGCCGGCGAATACACGCTGAAGGTGACGAACAACGCCGTCGACGGGCGTAGCTTCGCCCTGCGTGTGTCCGATCTGGCGAGCGCCACCACGATCACTCCCGGCCTGCCGGTCAACGGCACGCTGAGCCCCGGCTCGGAAACCGAGCTATACCGCTTCTCCGCCGACGAGGGAGACCGGTTCTTCTTCGACCAGCAGAACCTGAGCGGCGTCAGCGCGACCTGGCGGCTGATCGGGCCTTTTGGCCAGCAATTGTTCCAGGGCGCGTTCAGCGAAGTTGCCGATTTCGTCATTCCGGCCACCGGCATTTACACGCTGATGATCGAGGGCCGCATCTACAACGCGGCGGACGTCGGCACTTTCGGCTTCAACGTGTTCGAAGTGCCCGAGAGCGAGCCGATCGTGATCGATCCCGCGGCCGGCGACGCGCCCGACCTGGTCGCGACCGAGCTGGCCGTCAGTTCAGACGGACCGATCTATTCGGGCGGCACCGTGACGCTGAGCTGGAAGACGCGCAATAACGGCGGCGAGCCGGCCGAGGGTACGTGGTCCGACCGCGTGATCGTGCGCAACCTCGACACCAACGAGGTCATCGGCAACTTCGTGATCGACGACAACGGCGGCACGCTGGCTGACGGAGCCGAGCGGCTGCGGCAGACGACGATCACGCTGCCGGCGGGCAACGACGGCGTGGGGCGGATCAGCTTCTCGCTTGCGCTCGACGTCACCAACGCGGTCGAGGAAGGCAATGTCGCCGGCAGCGCCGAGACGAACAACACCGCAAGCATCGAAGTTACGTCCGCGCTGGCGCCGTTCATCGATCTGGTGGTCGAGAATGTCGTTGCGGAGCCCGCTTCCGGCTGGGCGCCGGGCGATACCGTCACGCTCAAGTGGATCACGCGCAACGCCGGTACGCTGGGCACCAGCGGCGGCTACAGCGAGCGGATCGTGGTGCGCAACACCACCAGCGGCCAGAACTTCGTCGTCGACACAGTGGCCGTGGCGGCAGCGTTGGGAGCGGGCGCAAGCCGCGAGAGCAGCTACGAGATCGTCTGGCCGGAAGGCATCGCCGCGCACGGCGCCTTCCAGTTCACGATCACCACCGACATCCTCGACCAGGCGCCCGAAGCGAACGAGGAAGGCACGGCCGAGACGAACAATGCGACGGTCGCGAATATCGTTTCGGCCCCTGACCTGACCATCTCCAACCTCGCCATCGCCGAGTCCGAACCTTCGGCCGGCGATACGATCACGCTCACCTGGGACGAGACGAATATCGGCAACGCCGATACGCTCGCCGGGTGGACCGACCGGGTCTATGTCCAGAACCTCGACACCGGCGCGGTGCTGCTCGACATCGCGGCCGCGTCGCTCACCGCGCTTGGCGCGGGGCAGACGCGGCAGAAGACCTTCGCCTTCGCCCTGCCCGAGGGCGAAAGCTCTGTCGGGCGGATCCGCGTGACCGTCTACGGCGATCGCGGCGCGGGCGGCGCGGCGGGAACGGTGCGCGAGGTGGCCAGCGGCCACAATGCCGAGAACAATAACACGGCTTTCGTCAACGCCGAGGTGAGCGAAAGCCTCTACGCCGACCTGCGCGCGGTAATCGTGACCGCACCGGCGAGCGCGATGGGCGGCGAGGAGATAACCGTAAGCTGGCGCGTCTCGAACGCCGGCGGCGTGGCCGCGGCCGGAGGCTGGTTCGACAGCGTGATCCTGAGCGAGGACGGCATTCTCGGCAACGGGGACGACATCGTGCTTGGCACGCTCGCCCGCGCCGCCTCTCTGGCGGCGGGGGGCAGCTACAACGCTTCCGCCGCTTTCGAACTGCCGTCGGACATCGGCGGGGAATACAGCTTGTTCGTGGTCGCCGACGCGGGCGGGGCGGTGCTCGAACCCGATACGCGCGCGGACAACGCCAGCGACGCCAGGGCGATCGTCGTCACCAGCAAGGCGCCGAACCTTGTCGCCGATGTGGTGTTCGGCCCTGCGGGCACTGTTTCGGGCGGCGAGACCTTCACGGTGTCGTGGCGCGTGCGGAACACAGGGGACGCGGCCGCTGCCGGCGGGCATGTGGACCGTATCGTGCTTTCCGCCGACGACACGCCGAGCGCGGACGACCTGGTGCTGGCCGAAGTCGTGCGCAACGGGCCGCTGGCGATCGGCGCGACCTATTCGGTTTCGGTCCCGGTCACCGTGAACGACGGGCGCTCGGGCCAGTACCGGCTGATCCTGATCACCGACGCCGGGGAAACGGTGTTCGAGAACCTCGCCGAAGCGGACAATATCGGCGTTTCGACGCCGATCGCCTTCGCTTCCGCGCCGGCGCCGAACCTCGTCGTCGAAAGCGTTACCGTGCCCGAAGGCGCGGTGCCGGGGCAGGCGGTCGAAGTGACTTACGTGGTGCGCAACACCGGCACCCAGCCGGCCGAAGCGCCGTGGACCGACCGTATCTATATCGATCGCGACGAAACCGTCGCCGGCAGCACCACGCTCGCCAACGTAATCCGCACCTTCAGCCTCGCCCCCGGCGAAAGCTACGAGGTGAAGCACACGGTCACGCTGCCGGCCAACCTCGGCGACGAGGAATATCACATCCTCGTCCGGACCGACGCCAACGGCCAGATCTTCGAGGGCGGGGCCGAATCCGACAACGATGGCGCGAGCCTCGAACTCGTTCTCGCGCATCCCGACCTGGTGCCTTCGGAAGTCGCGCATTCGGGCGGCGCGAACGTCGAATCGAACAGCACGATCGAAGTCACCTGGAAGATCAGCAACCAGGGCACCGGGCCGACGCTGACCGGCTGGACCGACAGCGTGTGGCTCTCGCTCGACGACACCGTGGGCGCCGGCGACATCAAGCTCGGCGAGCTGGTTGCCGGGAGCGCGCTGCTGGCGGGCGAGACGTACGAGGGCGCGCTCACCGTCACGCTGCCGATCGATGCGCAGGGCCCCTACAAGCTGATCGTCCGCACCGATAGCGGAGCGCAGGTGATCGAAACCAGCGCGGGCGAAACGAACAACCACGCTTCGACAGACATCGCGGTGGACCTCGCGCCTTATGCGGATCTCGAGGTGAGCAACGTCACCGCCCCGGCGCTGACGATCGAGGATCCCGCGCGCGTGACGGTCGGCTGGACGGTCACCAACCTCGGCACCGGCGCAGGCGCGGTTTCGAGCTGGATCGATCGCATCATCGTCTCGCGCGACGATGTCTACGGCAACGCCGACGACATCGTGCTGGGCGAACTCGCGCACGAAGGCGCGCTGGCGGTGGGCGAAAGCTATGACGCCAGCGTCAATCTGATCCTGCCCGCGGGCTTCTACGGCCGCTACACGCTGTTCGTGCGCACCGACGCTGCGGATCAGGTGTTCGAGAACGGCAGCGACGCCAACCGCGGCTTCCTCGGCGGCAATTTCGACGTCACGCCGATGCCGTGGGCGGACCTCTACCTCCAGTCGGTCGAAGCGCCGGCGACGGCGCTTTCCGGAGGCGGGATCAGCGTCCAGTGGACCGTGGGCAACCAGGGACCGGGGCTGACGAGCAGCGCCAGCTGGAACGACGTGGTGTGGCTGGAGAAGCTGGACGGCAGCGGGCGGGTGCGCCTGGGCAACGTCAACCACCTGGGCTTCCTCGCGCCCGACGACAACTACGTCCGCACCGCCAACTTCACGCTGCCCGAAGGCATCAGCGGGCAGTACCGGATCGTGGTGGAAGTGCCGGGCGCGACCGATCCGCGCAACACGTCCGTTCCCTACGAATTCGTCTTCACCGGCAACAATTCGCGCCAGTCGGACGTCATAGACATCACGCTCTCACCATCGCCGGACTTGCGGGTCAAGGCCATCTCCGCGCCGGAAACGGGCGTCGAAGGCTCGGTCATCGACGTCGAGTGGACCGTCGCCAACGAAGGGCTGGCGAGCGCCGGTGGAAGCTGGGTCGACCGGGTCTATCTGCGCAAGGCCGGCGAGACCGGGCTGGGCACGCTGATCGGCACGTATTCGTACACCGGGCCCCTCGCGGCCGGGCAAAGCTATACCCGGCGCGAGGAGATGCGTCTCCCCGACAAGACCAGCGACCGCTTCGAGGTGACGGTAATCACCGATGCCACGAACACGGTCTACGAACATGGCGGCGAGGCGAACAACACGCTGGTCGACGACCGGGCGATCCTGGTTTCGGTCAAGCCGCGCCCCGACCTTCAGGTCAGCAGCGTGACCGCGCCGGAACGCGTCAGCGCCGGCGCCACGGCGTCGATCGAGTTCACGGTCATCAACCAGGGGCTGGTGGCGGCCAACGGCGAGTGGACCGATCGGGTGTGGCTGTCGCTCGACGACAAGCTGACCAGCGACGACATCCTCGTCTCCAGCCACCAGAACCAGTCCGCGCTCGACACGCTCGAAGAATACAGCACGTCCTCGAACACCTTCACGATACCGAAGCGGTTCCGCGGCACCGTTTACGTACTGGTGCAGACCGATGCCGGCAACGCGATCGACGAATGGCCGAACGACACGGTCCAGAGCAATCTGACCGCGCACGAGCTCTATGTCGATCCGATCCCGTTCGCGGATCTGGTGGTCGACAACGTGGTTACGGTGGCGCAGGCGTTCGAGGGCGACAGCGTCGAAGTCCGCTACACCGTCACCAACCGGGGCGCGGGCGACAGCGATCTGGGCGCATGGACCGAGCAGATCTGGCTCACGCGCGACAAGAACCGGCCGCATCCGGGCCAGGGCGACATCCGCCTGACCACGCTGCAATACACCGGCGGCGTGCTGGCGGTGGGCGAGGGCTACGATCGCCAGCTCGAAATCACGCTGCCGACGGGCCTCGAATCGGGCACGTACTACATCATGCCGTGGGTCGATCCGTACGGCACGCTGCTCGAGGATTCGCTCGCCACCAACGTCAATCCGGACGATCCGAACGAAATCAACAGCAGCAACTATCGCGCGCGGGCGATCTCGATCGTCGGCACGCCGCCGCAGCCGAACGCCAGGGCGATCGCGGTCGATTCGGTCACCGCCGATCCGACGGGGGCCGGGGGCGAGCCCTTCACGGTTTCGTGGACCGTAAGCGCGAGCGGAGACGTGACGTCCACCCAGTGGATCGACCGTGTCTATCTGGCCGACGCGCCGCTGCTCCAGGACGCGGACAATATCTTCGATCTCGGCCAGTTCACCAACCTGAGGCCGCTCGATCCGGGGCAGAGCTACACCAACAGCGCCACCTTCGACCTCAATCCGGCGGCGGCGGGGATGTACGTGATCGTCCGTTCGACGATGGCCGGCGACACCAACAATCTCGACAACGAGAAGTTCGTCGCCACGCAAGTGACCAATGCGCCGGCCGATTTGCAGATTGTCAGCGTGGTTCCCGCCGCGCCGGGCGCGCCGTCCTATTCGGGCGAGCTGACCAGCGTCACCTATACCGTCGAGAACAAGGGCGCGGCGGTCTGGAGCGGCACCGAGTACTGGGCCGACTCGGTCTGGATTTCCAAGGATCCGACTTTCATCCGCGGGCGGGCGCAGAAGGTCGCCACGGTAATCCAGCCGAACGAGCCGCTCGGCGCGGGCGACAGCTACACCCGCACCGTCGAGTTCGCGATGCCGCCGGGCGTCGAGGGCGAATATTACGTCTACATCTTCGTCAATTCGCCGGACGAGAGGATTCCCGAAGACATCGTGCGCAGCGGCTCGAACGACAGCCTGCGCGACAACGGGTTCAAGAAGGCCGCGTTCGAGCTTCCCCAGGGCAACGTGGGGCAGGCCCAGTTCCCGGTCGAATATCGCGAGCCCGACCTCAAGGTGACCGAACTGACGCTGCCCGAGACGATGGCGGCGGGCAGCACGATCGAAGTCACCTTCAAGGTGGAGAACGTCGGCAACCGCGCGACGCGCGAGGATGCCTGGACCGACCGTCTGTACCTGTCGCTCGACGCCTCGCTCGACGAGGGCGACTGGCTGATGTCGCGCGAGGCGTCGCCCGGCGTCATCGTCAAGGCGGAGGCGGAGCACAAGGGCGTGCTTGCGCCCGGCGAATTCTACTACGCCACCGCCATCGTCACCCTGCCGTTCGAGCTCGAAGGCGAATTCCACGTCATCGCCATGGCCGATTCCGGGCCCAGCGAATCCGGCATCGCCGGCAGCACCCTGTCGTCGCGCCTGAAGGGCGTGCGCGGCAATGCCGACGGCAAGGTCCGCGAGTTCCAGGGCGAAGGCAACAACACCACGTCGAAGGCGATCACGCTGACGCCCTATGCGGCGCCCGACCTGACGGTTTCGGCGGTTTCCGCGCCGGAACGGGTCGTGCGGGGGCAGAAGTTCACGGTCGAATATACTGTCACCAACACCGGCGGCGCGACCCCTGCCCTGCAAAGCGCGTGGGACGACCTGGTGTATATCTCGCGCGATCCGTACCTCGACCTGACGTCCGACCGGTTCCTTGGCAGCGTGCGCCACACCGGCGGGCTGGGGGCCGGCGACAGCTACGACGTCTCGATCGACCTGACGATGCCCACCAACCTGGGCACGGAGGCGTACTACGTCTTCGTCGTTACCGATCCCGCGCGTCACAACGCCACCGGCACGGTGTTCGAGCTCGACGAGTTCAACAACGCGCGCGGCACCGACGATCCGCTGATTATCGAGCTGCCGCCGCCCACCGACATCATGGTCACCGACATCGTCGTTCCCGGCAGCCGCGAAGCGGGCGATCCGATTTCGATCAGCTGGACGGTGCAGAACTTCAGCGACGTGGTGGCCAGCGGAAGCTGGACCGACGCGGTCTATCTCTCGTCCGACGCGACATGGGACATCGGCGACAAGCTGCTCGGCCGGGGCAACTTCTCGGGGTCGCTGTCCGAAGGCGAAAGCTACACGCTTACGCTCGACACCACGCTCCCCGGCGCGGCCGGCGGCGATTACCGCATCATCGTCCGCACCGACGTACGCAACCAGTTGCACGAGGACGTGGGCGACGGCAACAACACCACCGCTTCGGCCGATGCGCTGAGCATTTCGGTCGAGGAACTCCGGCTCGGCATTCCGCTGACGGTGGATCTCGAGCCGGGGCAGGAGCGGCTCTACCGAATCGAGGTTCCGCCGGAGCAGACGCTGCGTTTCCGCGTCGGCGCGAATGACGATCGCAGCATCAACGAGGTGTTCCTGCGGCACGATGCGGTGCCGACTTCGGCGGCCTACGACGCCACCTACACCGGTCCGCTGGCGCAGGAACTGACCGCGATCGTCCCGGATACCGAACCGGGCGTCTATTACGTGCTGGTGCGCGGATACAGCGGGCCGGAGGAAGGGAGCCAGGTCACCCTGATCGCCGACCTGCTGCCGCTGGTGGTGACCGACATCGACACCGACCGTGGCGGCGACGGCAAGTACGTGACCACGACCATCAAGGGCGCGCAGTTCCACGAGGACGCGATCGTCAAGCTGGTTCGGCCCGGCATCGCCGAATACGAGCCGGTCGCGTGGGAAGTTGTCGATTCGGCCACGATCGTGGCCAAGTTCGATTTCACCGACGCGCCGCACGGTCTCTACGACCTCAAGATCATCAATCCGGACGGTTCGGAGACGGTCGAACCTTACCGGTTCCTGATCGAACGCGGGATCGAGCCGGAAGTCACGATCGGCATGGGCGGGCCGCGGGTGATCCTGGCCGGCGACCAGGCGACCTATTCGGTCGCGCTGCAAAACCTGTCGAACCTCGATGCGCCCTATACCTATTTCCAGGTCGGCGTGCCCGAACTGAACTACAACGAATACGTCTACGGTCTGAAGTTCCTGGAGTTCTTCACCAATGTCCGCGGCGCGCCTGAAGGCGCCGAAGGGTCGGCCAACGGAACGGTGCCGTGGATCAACCTCGAATCCATCACCAACACCAGCGGTCAACTGCTGACGTCGGGCTTCCTCTACGACCATCCCGCTGACGGGTTCGCCGGATTCACCTTCAACGTGCTGACCTATCCCGGCCTGCGGGAGATGGCGACGAAAGCGTTCGAGGCCTTCCAGAACCGGATGCAGCAGGTGTTTCCCGAACTCGACGAGATTCTCGACGAGGGCGAAGGCGCGCTCGAGGAGTGGTGGGAAGCGGTCAAGGACAGCATCGAGGACAAGATGCCCGCCGCTCGCGGCGTTCTCGACCAGCTCGATTTCGTGGGCCTGTTCCAGCAGAACACCGCGGTCCCGAGCAAGGACGAGATCCCCTTCATCCCGTTCCGTTTCCACATCGTGGCGGCGGCGACTTCGATGACGCGCGCCGAGTTCGTCGCGTTCCAGTCGCAGCAGGCGCGCGACTTGCGCGAGGCGGTGATTTCCTCCGACGATGCTCCGCCCGCCTTGCTCGCGATCGCGGCGGACGAGCAGGAATGGGTCGATCTCTATCTCGCTGCGCTGGAACAGGCCGAGCTGCTGCGCGACGAGGCGGAAATCCCGCCGATCCGCACCCAGCAGCATATCGTCAGCCTGATGGCGACGCTCGCGTCGGGCATCCTGTTCGGTCCGGCCGGCAACGAGATTCGCTCGAACGGCGACCTGCTGTCGTTCTTCGACCAGGTGCGCACGCTCTACGGCCACCAGGACGGGCTGATGGCCGAGATCGATTTCATGGATCCGCGCCAGAGCGAGCGTTATGTCGGCGAGATACCGATCCCGGCGCTGCCCGATTTCGAGGATTTCGATCTCGGGCTCGACAACGAGACCTTCTTCGAGGCGTTCCGCATTTTCGTGCCGTGGATGGCTTTCGACCAGCGCGGCGCCGGCCTTCCGGCGGACTTCCAGATCAACGGTCCGGAGCCGGTCGACGGCGATCCCTTCGCTTCGCTCGATTTCAGCCAGTACTTCAATGCCGAAGGGCAGGTGGGCCGGCTCGCCTCCATCACCGGGCCGCAGACCCTCGACACCGGCGGCTGGCTGCCGGCGAGCCAGGAGCTGCCCTATTCGGTCGGGTTCGAGAACGCCGCCGGTTCGGGCGCATGGGTCAACGAAGTGCAGATCGTCACCGAGCTCGATCCGCAGCTCGACGGGCGCAGCTTCACTTTCGGGGACATCAAGATCGGTGACATCTCGATCGACGTGCCCGATGGGCGCAAGAGCTTCCAGACCGAGATCGACTTCACCGCCACGCGTGGTTTCGTGCTGCGCATCAGCGCCGTGCTCGACCTCTATCAGGAGCCCGCGCGCGCGAGCTGGCTGATCCAGGCGATCGATCCGCTGACCGGCGAAGTGTTGCAGGACACTACTCGCGGGCTGCTGGGCCCGAACGACGCGCTCGGGACCGGTGCCGGGTTCGTCAACTACACGATCGCCCCTGCCGCCGACATCGAAACCGGCGAACGGGTGAACGCCTCGGCGCGGATCCTCATGAGCGGCTTCGCGCCCGAGGATACCGAGGTGCTCAGCCAGGCTGTCGACGCCGAAGCGCCGGAGAGCCGAATCACGGCCGCGCGGATCGGGTCCACCGACAACTTCCAGATCGATTGGTCGGTTCGCGACGACAACAACGGCTCTGGCGTGAAGCATGTCACGCTCTACGTTGCCGAGAACGGCGGCGATTTCCGCATCTGGCAGCGCAAGCTGACCGACGCGAGCGGCACGCTGGTGTTCGAAGGCGAAGCCGGCAAGACATACGAATTCCTCGCGCTCGCGACCGATGTCGCCGGCAATCGCGAGATGCCGGTGGCCGGGGTCAACGCGGTCGACGACGGTTCCTCGGTCAACCTCGGCTCTCTGCCCGGCGTGCCGGGAACCACGCCGCCCAACTTCGGGCAGCCGCCGGCGCCCTCGCCCGCACCGTCGACCAACGCGCTGTTCCTCGCCGCCGAGGCCAACATCCCCTCGGCCGATCCACTGACGCTGCCGAGCGAGTTCGACACGGTGCTGAGCCCGTTCATCGGCCGCGCCTTCGCCACCGGCATCGGCCAGAGCCACGGCGGCATCGGGCCGATGGCGATCGTCGAGACGCCGGACGGCGACTTGCTGATTTCCGGCGGGGCCAATCGCGGCAGCATCTGGCGCTTCGACGCCAACGGCGGCGCGGCGGGCCAGCCGCTGGCGCAGCTCGACGTGCCGGTGTTCAACATGGCTTTCGACAACGAGGGACGCCTGTGGGCGACCAGCGGCGGCGGCGCACTGCTGCTGCTCGACCCGGAAACCGGGGCGATCCTCGACCGCTTCGGCGACGGGATCACCATCGCGCTCGCGGTCAATCCGGAAACGGGCGAGATCTTCGTCTCGACCAACAGCGGCATCGCGCTGTTCAACCCCGCCGATGGCAGTTTCACTCAGTGGAGCCGCGACGAAGATCTGCGCGTCGGCAGCCTGGCGTTCGACAACGACGGCCGGCTCTGGGCCGTGACCTGGCCGGACCGGACGCAAGTCGTGCGCTTTACCGACCGCCAGCGCGCGGAAACGATGCTGACCTTCGACGCGCCGGCGGATTCGGTCGCCTTCGGGCGCGAAGGCACGGCGCTGGAAGGGCTGATGTTCGTCTCGCACACCTCGGGCACGGTGGGCGACAATGGCCTTGCGCAGCAGGGCAGCGAACTGACGATGGTCGATCTCGCCACCATGCACCGGGTTGCCGTAGCGACCAGCGGCTCGCGCGGCGACGTGGTCCACACCACCAGTGACGGGCGGCTGCTGATCAGCCAGAGCAACCAGGTGGACGTGGTCGCCCCGGCGGTCGCGCCGACGGTCGTCGCCACGAATCCGCCCGCCGGCGCGCAGATCGCGCTACCGCAGGGGTTCCTGTCGGTGACGTTCGACCAGGACATGTTCGTCGGTTCGGCTGACGATGCCGGGTCGGTGCTGAATCCCGACCATTATGCGCTGGCGGGCGAGGGGACGGGCAATGCCGTGCTCCGTTCCATCACCTACGACACCGCGTCTCGCACCGCGTTCCTCAGCTTCGGCACGCTGCTGCCCGACTCGTATACGCTGACGATCGATTCAGCCCTGACCAGCCAGATGGGCCAGCGTCTGGGAGCGGACTACCAGACGTCCTTCGATGCCTTCGACGATATTTCGGCGCTGGTCGACCTGGTGTTCAGCAACACCCGGCTCGACCGCCTCACGGGCACGATTTCCTACGACGTGACGATCATCAATCGCACCGACGGGCCTATCACGCTCCCCGCGCTGCTGACGATCGATCCGCTCGCCGGATTCACCGGCGTCCCGCTCAATGCCGCCGGACAAAGCGGCGACGGGCGCTGGCTGATCGACCTCGCCGGCTCGCTGCCCGCGGGCGGCGTTCTCGAGGCTGGCGAATCCACCACCGGCCGAACGGTCACTATCGCGACAGGCGGGACGCAGCGCCTGTCGTTCGTTGCCGGCGTCGTGGCGGGAATGCCGCCGAACACCGCGCCGGCTTTCACCAGCGAACCGCCGCTCGAGGCGGAGGTGGGCTCCGCTTATTCCTATCAGGTCGTCGCCGAAGACGCGCAGGGCCAGGCGGTGTTCTTCGGCCTTCTCACGGCGCCCGAGGGCATGTCCATCGACAGCTCCACCGGGCTCATCACCTGGACTCCGTCGTCCGATGCCGCCGCGCTGACGTCCGTCGTGGTCGAGGCGATCGATACGCGCGGCGCGATCAGCTTGCAGCGCTTCGCCATTTCGGTGACCAACGGCAATCACGCGCCGATCTTCCGCGACATACCCGATCTCCTGCTCGGCGAGGAAGGCGACGCTTTCGTATTCCAGATGGTCGGTTTCGACGAAGACAACGATCCGCTTACCTACTGGGCGGACAACCTTCCCGCCGGCGCGACGTTCGATTCTTCGACGCGGACATTCGTCTGGACGATGGGTTACGAATCCGCCGGTCTCTATGACGTGAGCTTCTACGCCAGCGACGGCATCGAGCAGACCGAGAAGATCATCACGTTTGCGATTCGCGAGGCGCCAAAACCTCCGCAGGTGACGATCCCGTCGGAAGTCGTGACGCGCGAAGGCGACGTGATGCGCTTTGTCATCGCTGTCGACGCCGAGGAAAGCGCGCGGCTTTCATTCTCGAGCGAGAACCTGCCGTTCGGCATGACGCTCAATCAGGCGACGGGTGAAGTCGAGTGGACGCCCCTCTACACGCAGCAGGGAACATACACGGTCAATTTCACGATCGATGATGGTGCGACACGCCAGACTTTCCCGGTACGCATCTCCGTGCTCAATGCGAACGGCGCCCCGGTTTTCCAGCAGTTGGACGGTTGGCAGGTGTTTGAAGGCCAGCATCTGGCGTTCACCGCTTTCGCGTTCGATCCCGACAATCCTTACTACCTTCCCTGGCAGCGCAACGCTGCCGGCGAACTTGTCGAACTCGGCATGTTCCCGCCCACCGTTGAGGTCGAAGTCGTCGGAGAGCTGCCCGAAGGGGCGACCTTCGATCCCGAAACCTGGCAGTTCTCGTGGCTGCCCGGCACGGCGCAGGCCGGCCAGTACCAGATCACCTTCCGCGCCACCGACGACGGTGACGGGGAAACGCCGATCAGCACGGAAATTGTCGTTCCCATAACCGTGTTCGAGCAGAACCTGCCGCCGCAGATCGCGGAGATCGAGAACGTCTCGGTCGAGAAGGGGGCGGTGCATGAATTCACCGTCAACGCGACCGATCCGGAAGGGTTGCCGCTTACGCTGTCCTTGCGGAATGAATCGCCTTTCCGTCCGTTGCCCGGCTTCGTTACCGTCGTCGACAACGGCGATGGTACCGCGAGCGTCCGGATCGCGCCCGGAGACAACGATCGCGGCGACTACACGCTGATAGCGAGCGCGACCGACCAAGGCGAGAACGGCGCGGCGCCACGCACGGTCAGCTACACGTTCGTCGTCAGCGTCGAAAGCGACAACGAAGCGCCGGTCATCTCCCATGTCGGCGATACCGTTGCCGTGGTCGGCGAACCGATGAGCGTGACGATCGACGTCGGGGACATGGACCAGGACGCGCTGACCTATGCGCTCTCCGGCCTGCCGGGTGGGGCGACCATCAGCCCGAGCGCAGTCTATGGCAAGGCGATCGTGCAGTGGACGCCGACGGCCGCCCAGATCGGCGAGTACGATGCCACGGTCACCGTCACCGACAGCGGCAACGGAATTGCCGCGCCGGCCAGTACGACCGTTGGCTTCAAGGTCATCGTACGCGCGACGAATGCCGCCGTTCAGATCGCGCCGGTGGGCGACAAGGACGCCGCCGAAGGGAACGCGCTCTCGTTCGAGTTGCGCGGCCAGGATCCCGATGGCGATACGCTGACCTTCACCATGACCGGCGCGCCGGAAGGCGCGACGCTGGACCCGATTTCCGGGACGTTCAACTGGACGCCGCATCTCGATCAGGCAGGCGACTATACCGTCACGTTCACCGTCAGCGACGGTCACTCGGTCAGCAGCGAGACGGTCGTCCTGAGGGTTGCCAACGACAACCAGGCGCCGACCTTCGTTCCGCTCGGGATGCAACTCGCTCGCGAAGGCACGGACCTTCTGTTCCGCGTCGTGGCGGGCGATCCGGACGGCGATCCGGTGCAGTATTCGGTGGTCCGCGGGCTGCCCGCCGGCGCGCTGTTCGTTCCCGGCCGCGGCGAATTTCAGTGGACTCCCGGCTACGACCAGGGCGGCGACCACGTGGTGACGTTCCGCGCCGTGGACCCGTCCGGCGCGGTCAGCGAGATGGACGTGCTCGTTCGCGTGGCGAACATCAATCGCGCGCCGGTCATCACCGAGGGCTTCCACGCGTTCACCATCGGCGAGGAAAAGAGCTTCGTCATCGCCGCAGCGGACGCGGACTCCGACGATACGCTGACCTACGCCGCCGAAAATCTCCCCGAAGGGGCGACGATCGACGCGTCGACCGGCGAATTCAGGTGGCTTCCCGGCCCGGGTCAGGGCGGCGACTATGTCGTGCGCCTGATCGTCGATGACGGTCATACGCGGACGACGCGCAATATCCTCGTTCGCGCCTTGCTCGAACCGGTCCCGCCGGCGCTGCGGATCGACCTCACGCCGAGTTTCGCTCCGGTCCCCGGACAGGCCGTAATCGTCACTCCGCAAGCGGACAGCCTGGCGGATATCGTCGAACTCACGCTGACCATCGATGGCGTCGCCATGACGCTCGACCACAACAACCGCGCCAGCTTTACGCCGACGGCGCCGGGCAAGTACGAACTGGTCGCCACCGCGCGCGACGCCGATGGCGGCGTGGCGACGGTTACGCGGCAGCTCAAGGTGCGCGACCCGGCCGATACCAGCGCGCCGGTGGTGGCCCTTGCCGCGCTGCCCGGTGATGTCTTTACCGGACTCGCCGGCATCGGGGGCAGCGTTACGGACGCCAATCTCGATCGATGGACGCTCCAGTTGCTGACGCAGGACGGAGCGGTCGTCCGGACATTGGCCTCCGGTGAAATCTCCATCGACGGCGTGCTGGCCGAACTGGACGCCCGCTCGCTCGCCGATGGCTTCTATCGGCTGCACTTGTCGGCGACGGACATTTCCGGCCGCACGACGTCCGAAACCGTGGCTGTCGAGCTGCGGTCGGGCGCGGACAAGGTCGGGCGGCATACGGCCTCGGAAACCGACTTCGGTGGACTTCTCGGCACCGTGCCGTTCGAACTGGTGCGGCGGTATGACAGTCTCGCGGGCGACTGGAGCTTCCTCGGCCTCGATGTCGATGTGCAGACAAGCGTGGGGTCGCAGCGTCAGCTCGACGGCTCGTGGCCGGGCATCAAGGAAGGCACCCGCCTCTACCTCACCTTGCCGACCGGAGAGCGGGCCGGGTTCACCTTCGCGCCGACCGTAGAGACCATCGGCTCGGTCACATTCTATCGCCCGGGCTGGGTCGCCGATGGCGATCATGGCTACACGCTGACATCCGCCGATGCGCAACTGCGCAAGATTGGCGCCAGCTTCTACGAAGTCGAATCCGGATCGGCCTACAATCCGGCGGCATCGATCCACGGCAGCAAGGACTATACGCTGACATCCGCCAATGGCGTCAGCTATACGATAGACACTGTCCGGGGGACGGTCGCCATCCGCTCCGCGCTGGGCGCGCTGGTCATCGGCGACAGCGGCGTGATCGGTTCGGGCGGTGACGCCTTGCTGTTTGTCCGCAACGCCATGGGCAAGGTCGAAAGGGTGACCGGCCCGGGCGGGGCCTCCATCGTCTACGAGTATGACGAGCAGGGCAACCTCACCGCGGTCCGCGATCTCGCCGAGGGCCGGAGCGTGCGCTACGGTTACGAAGGCGAGCGGCTTGTTCTCGAGATCCCGAGCGAGGGCGCCGGGCAAAAGGTGGCCTACGGCGCCGATGGAGCGGTCACCGTTTCCGACATCGAGGGCGACCTTGCCACCGCCGCCAGCTTCGCTGGCCAGGTCGTCAGCGGCGAGATCGGACTGGACGGCGGCGCGAGCTATGCCTTCACCATCCGCGACAGCGAGATCGGCCTGACGGAGCCCGGCTCGGTCATCCTGCGGGTCGTCACGACAGGCGACGTCAGCCCCTCCATCCCCGGTGCGACAGCGATCGGGAGCGAAACAGTCGGCAACCGCACGGTGTCGCTGTTCGTGATCGAAGAGCCCGGACTGTTCGAACTCGCGCTCGCGGGCGAGGGCGCATACACGCTGGAACTGGGCGTTGCCGGCGACATCAACGGCGACGGGCGGGTCGATGGCGCCGACAGCGCCGCGCTCGCGGCGGGTGGCCCGGCGACAGACGTTTCCGGCGACGGCGTGGTCGATGCGACCGATCGCCAGCTCCTTGCGGCCAACTACAATTTCCGGGCCAACGTCTCGCCGGTCGTCGCGGCCGAACTGCCCGACCTGCTCACGCATGTCGATCTGCCGCTGACGGTGGATCTGGCCGCAGTGGCGAGCGATCCGGACGGCGACCGGATCTATTACCGCATCCTCGACGTGACCGGCGGCACGGCCAGCATCACGGCCGATGGTCAGGGTCTGGTGTTCCGGCCTGATGCCGGGTCGAGCGTCGTCGGGACAATCCGCATCGTGGCGGATGACGGCTTCGGCAGCTCCGCCACGGCTGTGCTGGACATCGCGGTGTCCGACGCGCCGTTGCTGGCGATCGATTTCGTGGAGCGGGCGCTGGGCTTCGCTTATGCCGGGGAGAGCGCCGGTGTAGAAGTGCGCGGCACGTTCGCCGATCAGGCGGATGTCTTCCTGCCGTTCGAATACCTGTCGGTTTCGGTGGACGATCCGCTGGTGGCGACTCTGACCGCCAATCCAGAGGTTATCGGACTAGCCCAAGGCTCTACGATCCTGCGCGCCAGCCGGGGCAATGTGCATGCCGCAACGGTGGTGACGGTGGGCAGGCCGACCGAAGGGCGCCAGGTCATCGCCGACATCATGGGAATCGATGCCTACCCGGACACGGTAACCATCGTGCCCGAAGGCGGCACCCGCCAGGTTATCACCCAGCTCGGCGTGAGCGGCGAGATATTCGTCCGCGGCACCGCCGATGGCGTAACATATGTCAGCGGCAATGAAGACGTTGTCACCGTAACCGCCGACGGGCTGATCCGGGCGGTCGGCGTGGGTGAAACCGTCATAACAGTCATCTATCCCTATGCCGAAGACCGGGTGCTCGTGAAAGTCGCCCCCCCGGTCGAAGGACCGGCGGTTACCCTGGGCGAGCAAGGCGGCGTCGCCACCCACGACGGCGTGACCGTGGCGATCGGACAGGGTCAGGTCGATGGTGAGGCGACGATCGAGATTTCGGCCCTGACGGAAGATCAGCTGGGCCTGCCCGTTCCCGACTGGCTCGAATTCGCCGGCGCTTTCGATCTGGCGGTTTCGGGCGATGAAATCGTCGGTTCGGTGCAGATGGGCGTGCCCGTGGGCGACAATGCCTCGCCCGGCGATGAAGTGTTCTTCTTCCAGAAGCTGTTGCTGCCGATCGGCGAGAACGGCGAGGAAATGGAAGTCTGGACCATCGTCGATTCCGGCGTGGTGGGCGAGGATGGCATCGCGCGAACTGCTTCGCCCCCCTATCCGGGGATGAAGCTTATCCCAGGCTTCAGCGATCGCGCGCAGACCATGGTGGCGCGGGCGGCTCAGCCCACAGGCGCGATCCGTATCGACCTGGAACACATCGCCAAGGTGGCCGTGGCGTTCTCTCCCATTCTCGGGATCGCTGCGGTTGGCGGGGTGACCGGCGCGGTTGGCGCGCTGAGCATGGTGCCGGCGGCGTTTGCCCTGATGGCAGCCCCCCTGGGCTACGAATACGTTCGCATGAGGCTCATCAATGATTGGGCCCAGACCAGGACCATTACCGAGTTCGACGTCTTCCCCAACCAGGATGGGCAACTGACGCGCATCTTCCCGGACCTCAACCTGCCCGATGACATCGCCGACGATCAGCCGCTCATCACCGGTGCGCAGACCATTGTCGATTCCGGTGGCAACGCAACGCTGGCGATCACGGGCAGCAACTTCGTTTCCTCCGGACTTTCCAGCCTCGCCCTGCGTTTCGCGCGGGTCGGTTTCCGCATGAGCGAAGGGACGCCCCCGGTCTACGTGACCGGCCTCATCACCCATCCCGACGGAGCCATGACGGTCAATCCCAACTTCGACTATTCGGGAACATACGAGAGTGCGACGCTGACGGTGCGGGTGCCGAAGGAGGTGTTGCTGGGTGCGGCCGAGGTGTTCGTCGAACGCCAGGATTCGACGGGCAATTACACCGCCAGCCAGTCCATCACGATCGAGAACAAGACCGGTTTCGGCTTCCTCGGTGGCAGCGACGAGGACGGACACACTGCGGTGCAGGTGATCGACCTGACCGATTTCCGGGCGGACGTCGATTCCACGGCGATCGTCAATGCGCAGGACAAGGTGGTCAAGCGGATCACCCTGCTCGATGACGATGCCCCGTCAGTCAGTGCGATTTACGATACTGTTGTTACCGCCGACCGGTCGCGCGCCTACGTCGCAACCACCAGCGGAATCGCGGTAATCGACGCGATGACCGTAACGCAGTTCGATGTCGACGCCGCGACATCCGCGATCGATATGATCAAGCTCCCCGGCGACAAGTCCATCAGCACTGCGCTCGCGGTCGATCCGCAGGGCCGATACCTGTACGTTGCGGGTGTCGGGGCGGTGCACGTGATCGACATCCGGCCGGGTTCCGAGGACTTCCACAAGGTTGTTGCCTCGATCACCGTTAATGCGCCGGATGCCGGCAAGATCAACAGTCTCGCCGTGACCTCGGATGGCCGGCGTCTGTTCGTCGCGGTGCCGGGAAGCGGCATGATCGCCTCCACGCTGCCGTCGTGGACACAAAGCGGCCGTGTGCAGGGTTCGATTGTCGTCATCAATGTCGACGAAGCGGACATCGACGAGGAGGCAACCACCTATCGCAAGATACTGACCGAGCTTGCGGCGGGCATGGAGCCCTTCGAGATCAAGGCGACCGTCGATCCCACCAAGCTGGTCTACACCGCGCGCGGAGACCTTCAGGGCGGGTTCCATACCATCGACATCGTCATGCCCGAGGCCATCTCCTTCCAGGCCAAAATCGACTTGCGCGGCCCTACTTCGATGAAGCTCAACCTCGATCCGGTGGGCATCCGCACCTGGCCGATGACCGGGGATTCCGCATACTATGTCGGCATCATCGCGTCGCGCACTGGCCAGTTGAACGATCTGGACATCCGCAATGCTTCGGGTGTGGTGGTTACGCCGGATCTGCAATGGGCGTTCGTGGCCGACTGGGCGGTACCCCGCCAGATGTACATAGATACCGCTCTCGCCGTTGCGTTCGAAGACCAGCACAACTGGGGTTCGAAGGTCGGCATCATCAAGGATCCGTTCGGGGAAAACCCGCAACTCGTCGCCGCGACGACTCCCGTCGCTCTGGGCTTCCTGGAGGATCTCGAGATCGATTCAACCGGAACGCGCCTCTATGCGAACTACCGGCAGTCCGGGAACGTAGCCGTATTTTCGATTCCGGGCCTGATTGCCCGCGTCGAGGCATTGTCTTCAACTACGCTTCGGGAAACGCCGATCGACGCCTTCAACGTCGGGGCCGGCATGCTTCCGGGGTCGGATCCGCTGCCGGTCGTCAACCTCAACCCGATCGACGTAACGCGGCACGGACGGGGTCTTGCCCTGCAGAACTCCGATGCGCTGGACCTGGTCTCGCCGACAGGTCTGGAGAACATTCACGACAAGGAGGCGGGAGATTCTCCGCTCACGTTCCGCTGGGTAATCGATCCGGACCTGTCGCCCTTCGGCGAGTTTCTGCGCACGAGCTTTTTCCTGAGCACGCTCCCGTCGGGCCAGGGACTGTTCCCCGACGATCCGATCCGCGACCGCACGCCCGTGATCGATTCAAAACCGTCCTGGAGGGGCGACGACAGCAATCCGGGTCGCATCTACACCGCGCTCAATCTCAAGCCGGGCAAATGGAAAGTCGACGATAACGGCCACGCCTCGTTTGTCGAAGCGCTGGATGCCGGCGTCTACGAGCTTGAGTTCTCCGACGCCTACGCGCGCGTGCTCACCGGCGGACAAACGCTCTATTGGGGCGTCAAGGTCATCAACAACGGTGCGCGCGAAAACGCTTCTTTCCGTGTCGCGCCGAAGAAGATCGAGGCGCCCTACGCCGGCGTGACATTCCTGACTCACGGATTCCAGCTCAACTTCGCGAGCCGCGAGTCCTTCCAGCAGCCGATCGCCTTCATCGAACTGGCCGGCTTCATCTCCGAAGCGTCGGGCGGCGGTGCGATCCTGATGTACGACAAGAATCGGGGATTGTGGGTCGATGCCTATACCGGAGGCATCGTCACCGCCGCGATGATGCAAAGCTACGCGGGCCAGTCGGTCGTGCTCATCGCCGACTGGGTCAAGGAATCCGACTACGCCGAGGTCGGCTTCGCCGAAGCCGCGGCGGATTCTCTGTTCGCGGCGCTGATGGATCTTGATTCCAAGAGCGGCGGCGGGATCCTGGCTTCTCCGCTGCACTTCATCGGCCACTCGCGCGGGACCGTGGTCAATAGCGAGATCATTCAGCGTATCGGCTACTACAAGCCCGGGGTGACCGACATCCAGATGACGGCGCTCGATCCCCATGACTTCAACCAGCCGTCACTCGACATCCCGCTCGCCAAGATTATCGACTTCGCACAGGCGGGGCTGGCGATCTATTCGGCTGCGGCGCTTGCGGTGAACACCTATACCGCGCTTTCGGGCGGGCGGCTCCTGTTCAGCATTCTCGGGTGGAAGGGACTTTCCACAACCGTCCTGCAGACGGCCAAGGCGCTCGGTACGGGCCTCATCAGCGCTGCCGATGCGGCGAAGTACGCGTACTATCTGGAAAAGGTCCAGGAGTTCATGAACGTCCTCGGGATTCAAACCAATCCCGTGCAGTATGCCGATTTCCTGGATCCCGATGTCACGGTCTGGAACAACGTCGGCTTCAGCGAGAACTACTACCAGACGGCCGCCGATCACCTCAGCACCACACCCACTCCGAACGGTCGCAACTTCGGCACGGTCGATCTGCTTCGCTGGTTCGGTGGGCATGGCACGTCAAACGGCATGGCCGGTTTCAACGAAGACGACTTCGGCCCGGGCGTGCTTTCCTATGCCGCCGGGCCGCTGCTTGCCGGCCTGGCCGAAGAAGCGCTGACGTTTGGCGCCGGCGGCCCGCACAGCCGCGTGTGGCAGTGGTACGGCGGCACGGTCGACACCTCGCTGCTCGAATATCAGGGAGCGACGATCTACCGCAGGATCACCGACGAAGGGATTCGTCCGCGCGTGATGGGCATACCCACGCAAGACAAGTACAACGATCAGCCGTGGTACTATGTCTCGCCGTCGAAAATCACCGGCAACGTGGCGGAACGCAATGCAGAGGCCAACCGGCAGAAGGCGGCGCCCCCCACGGACAGGTCCGACGTGTCGCCGAACTCGCCCTACGAGGGTAGCGACATTCTGGAGGGCGTCGGCACGGGCTGGTACTTCTCCCCGGCTGGCGGCGGGGCCGAGTTTAGGCCGAATGTCGATCTCGAGCCCAAGGATCCGCTGACCTACGACAATTCCGATCAGAAGCAGCCGACCCAGCCGACCGTTCAGAGCGTCTTCAACGGCAACTTCGAGATCGGCACGCGTGAATCGCTGAACGTCCACCTGGCTCGCATCGCCAATGGCGGGAAGTTGCCGGACGGCACGGGCCGTTTCCCGCTGTCTTATGAAATTCCGGGATTCTCCTTCCATGGCGGAAACGGATTCATAATGGATTTCAGTAGTTTGACAGACTACTGGAGCAGCGTTGGCGCGACCATCTCCGGTCTCGAAGTGCTGGAAACGCTCGATATAGGCGGGTTGTTCACCGTCAACGTTGATCCCCAGTCCAACCTCAAAGAATCTCTTGTCGTGATGTGGGAAAACTTCTTCGATACCCACTTTGCGTTATTTAACGATATTCGGATGGGCAAGTTTCCCGTCCCGACTCCGGGCAGGGTCACAAGCTGGCTGGCTTCCACAGTAGTCGGCTGGTATAACAAAACTGCGGGCGAACAGACGGAGCTTGCCTTAAAGGCTCTAAGATCTGCGGAGAAAGTCTACGAAGCCAATACGCAGTTCGTGGCGCCGGCCATTAACAACATGCTTAATTCGATTGCGGACAAGACGGGCCTCCCCCGTTTCGTGTTCGGCGAGGGGACGGATAGCGAGAGCAGCCTCAATCGCCTGAAGAAGTATGTTTCAGACGCCATCCGCAATCACTTCGACAAGCTCTTCCCGTCGAACCTTGCGATGGGCACCGATCACAAGCTGATCATGGGCGGAGCGGCGGCGCTCGACGTGCTCGCCAGCAACTTCCTGCCCGGCGCGGAGGATCGCAGCGTGCAGATCCGCGAGGCGTTCGTCAGCGGGTCGCGCGAACTGGTGCTGAGCGTTCTGGATTCATACCTGCCCGCGGGAACCGTGCTCACTGCGTACGAGCAGAAGATCCTGGATGCCGCGCTGGAGGCGATGGACCCTCTGGTCGGCAGCAGCGAGATCGTAAAGCTCATTTCCAAGTACGCCAATGCGGCATCCGATTTTGCCGGCACCTTGCGCGAAGCCATTCGATCGGTGCTGCCCGGGCTCGATTCCGTCACGCACAACTTTACCTACGTCCCCACCGACAAGGACTACCTGACCTTCGAGATCATCAAGCCGTTCATGCTGTCTGCCGGCACCACCGTGACGGTCAGCTTCGCCGCGCCCGGGATGGCGCCCATCGAAGCGCAGGTTGCCGGTACGCCCGCCGGAACGACGGCTATCGATCTGGGCACGGGCTTCTTCAGCAAGATGGAATACTCGGTGGTCGTTCCCGACGAGTACAAGGGGCGCAGCGTCAGCATTACGATTACCCATTCGGGCACGCAGCCGGATGCCGAGTTCAAGGAGGCATTGGCCGACGTCGAAGCGATGGGCGTCGTCACCGAAGGGGTCGCGGCCTTGTCGTCGGCGGTGAGCCAGCTGTTCCTGCTCGACAATATCCGCTTCACGCCACTCGCGGCCGTGAACGGAGTCTTGCCGGGTTCGCCCCTGCTTGCTTCCGAACAGGCAAGCGAGACCTTCGGCGGTGAGCCGCTCACCCACGAGGAAATCAGGGGGCTGATCGACCACGCGGTGAATCTGTGGGTCCAGGCGGGGCTCGATGCGGAACGGGCGGGGCGGCTCCAGCGTGTTGCCATCGAACTGCGCGACCTGCCGGACAATGCGCTCGCCGTATTCGAAGGCGACACGTTGTACTTCGATCCCACGGCGGCGGGCCATGGCTGGTTTGTGGACTTCTCTCCGGAAGATTCCTCGGAATTCGCCGGCGACGGGTACCGCCTGACCGCCGAGGCGGGCAGCGGTGCTGAGCTCGGTTACGATCTCCTGACCGTCATCACGCACGAGATGGGTCACGCACTGGGGCTGCTCGATCTTCCCGGCACGGCATCGTCGCTGATGGCCGGCGAACTGACCGCTGGCACGCGGGTGTTGCCCCAGGCAGGCGACGTTCCGGTCCTTCCCGTTACGGCCTCGGAGGATGGCACAGGCGCATCCGGGGATGCGACCGTCACTCTGACCGGAACCGCGCCGACACCGTTCAGCGTGGACGCCCCCGGTGCGTCCACGCTGACTTTGGGCAGCCCGGCGGTCGATCCTTTGCTGAATGGCGATTTTGCGGCGCATGCCGGCTGGTCGCTGGTGGGCTCGGCTTCCGTTTCGGGCGGCGCCGGCGTGCTGGCGGAGGACGGGCGTTTCCTCTCCTCGCTGCGGCAGGGCTTCGCCGTGCCCGTGGGCGCGGAGAGCATTTCGTTCCGCATCCTCTCGGCCGCGCTCGGCAGCACGGCCAACCTGCCACCGGACGCGTTCGAGGTCGCGCTGATCGATCCGGTTACCGGCGAATCCCTGTTCGCGGCGCTCGGCGGGCTCGACCTGTCGGACTCGCTGTTCAACCTCCAGGCGGATGGAACGGTATATCTCGCGCCGGGCGTCACGATTTCCGGCGATCCGCTCACCGAAGAGGTGGTGGTCACCATCTCGCTTGCCGGCGCCGACACGAGCAACGGCGCGCTGCTGTCGTTCGACCTCATCGGCCAGGGCGCGCTCGACAGCCTGGTGATCGTCGACGACATCATGTTCGGCGGCGACATCAACACGCCGCCGGTCGCACGCGACGACATCGTCGGCGGGGACGAGGATTCCTCCATCTCCATCGACCTTCTCGCCAATGACGACGATGTCGATGGCGATCAGCTGGCGGTGACGATCCTGACCGGCCCCACATCGGGCACCCTGATTCCTCCCGACGAGCCCGGCGGGGCCTGGACCTACATCCCCGATGCCGACTTCTTCGGGTCGGACAGCTTCACCTACTCGGTCACCGACAACATCAACGCGCCTTCGACCGCCACCGTCCACATCACCGTCGATGCGGTGAACGATGCGCCGGTGCTGACGCGCCCGGCCGATCGCAGCGCCGCCGACGGCGAAGCGGTGGACTTCATGCTGGTCGCTAGCGACGTCGACGACGCGCAGGACGCGTTGACCTTCTCGCTCGTGTCCGGGCCGGCGGGTGCCTCGGTCACCGCCGACGGCCGCTTCACCTGGGGCGCAGCGGGCAGCGGGGATCAGGCGATCGTCGTGCGGGTCACCGACGCGGCCGGCGCGTCGGCCGACGCCACCTTCACGATCACTGTTACCGTGGCGGGCAACGTCGCGCCGGTATTCGATCCGATTGCGGACCGGAACGTGTCGGAGGGGGCGGAACTGACCTTCGCTCTCACCGCGACCGATGCGGACGACGATGCGGCCGATCTCGTCTATACCATGATCGATGGCCCGGCCGGCGCCACGGTCTCGCCCGACGGCACGTTCCGCTGGGTCGCGACCGACGACAGCGCCACGCAGACGGTCACCGTCCGGGTCACCGATCCCGACGGGGCCTTCGACCAGGTCACGTTCGCCATCGCCGTGGCGCTCGATCCCGACAATAGCGCGCCCACGCTCGCCGAGATCGCCGACCGCACGGTGGCGCAGGGCGACGTGCTGATCCTTGCGCTCGAGGGCAGCGATGCCGAAGACGACGCCGATGCGCTGACATACTCGCTTGTCTCCGGACCGGCGGGCGCGACGATTTCGGCCAGCGGCCAGTTCAGCTGGCAGGCGGGGGTCGACCTGGGCGATCAGATGGTGACCGTGCGCGTCACCGACAGCGGCGGCTTCATCGCCGAACGCAGCTTCACCATCACCGTGGTGGCGGCGGACAACCTGCCGCCGGTGCTGGCCCCCATCGCCGACCTTTCGGTGGACGAGGGCGAAACGGTTTCGCTCCAGCTTTCGGCCACCGACCCCGACGGAGCCGACGAGGACCTGCGCTGGACGCTGGTGGCCGGCCCCGCCGGGGCGACGCTGTCCGAAACCGGGCTGTTGACCTGGCTGGCGGCGGACGGCGACATGACGGTGTCGTTCACGATCCGCGTGACCGATGGTGATGGCAGGCTCACCTCGCAGACCTTCACCGTCACCGTGGCCGATGTCGCGCCCACGCTCGACGTGGACGGCCCGGCGCAGTCCTATGTCGGCGGCAGCTACACCGTGCTGCTCGACCTCGCCGATCCGGGCGACGACACGCCGATCGAGTGGGTGATCGACTGGGGTGACGGCACCGCGCCGACGACCGTTGCCGGCAACGCGACCCAGGCCACGCACAGCTATGCGGTCACGGGCGACTTCACCGTTCGCGCGACATTGCGCAACGAGGACGGCACGTTCGCCGCCGGTCCGCTCGACGTCAGCGTCTCTCTCGCGCCGCCGCTCACCGTGACAGGCACGCGGATCGTCGACGGCGCGATCCACATCGACTTCAGCGGCGTGCTCGATCCGTCGGCCGCCACGCCCGATGCGGTCAGCCTCACCGGCGCGCTGGTGGGCGCGGTCACGACGACGCTGACGTTCGATGCCGACGGGCGCGGCCTGGTGCTGTCGCGCGCCGACGGGCGGCCGCTGCAATACGACGATTACGAGCTGGTCCTTTCCGACCAGGGCTTCCTCAACATCGGCGGGCTGCTGCTCGACGGCGATGCCGACGGTATTGCCGGCGGGGACTACGGCGTCTCGATGGTGTTCTCCGCCGCCACGGCGGGCAGCGCCGTCATGCCCGACTTCATGCGCGGGCCAGGCGAGCATGTCGACGTGCCGGAGGAGGACGCGGCCGGGTTGCAGGTGCGCTTCGCCAGCGACGGCGGAGTCCGGACGCTGACCTTCACCGTCGCCTGGGATCCGGCGCTGCTGCGGGTCGATGGCGTGACTGCCGGGCCCGACATGCCCGCGGGTGCGGCATGGACCTGGACGATAGAGGATGCGCCGGGCGGCCAGTCGCTGGTGCGCATCGCCATCGTCAGCGACGCGCCGATCGCGGCGGGCCTGCGCACGCTCGTCAGCCTCGATGCGACCGTGCCCGAAAGCGCGCCCTACGGATCGAGCGAGATCCTCACCCTCTCGGTGGAGACGATCAACAACGCCGCCCCGGCCGCCACGCAGGACGACGAGGCGCTGCATCTGGTCGGCTATCGCGGCGACGTCGACGCCGACCGGAAGCTGACGCTGATGGACCTGTGGCTGACGACCCGCGTGGCGCTCGGCTGGGATCGCGAGTTCAGCGCCTGGGCGGGGGCCCCGCCGTCGCTCGTCACCGACCTTCGGGACTATCGTCCGTTCGGCAACGAGCTGCGGCCCGACGTCGAAGGTCCGCGCGATGCGATCGGCCTGCACCGGTCCGAATCCGCCCCGGCGGCCGAGTTCCCGCCGATCGAATACGGGCTGGAGGAAGCGGTGGCGACGTGGGCCGGGTCGATCTGGGCGACCGAAACCCCGCCCGCGCCCGAGCAGACCGAAGGCGAGGAGGCGCAGCCTTCCGCCGAGGCCGCGCCGGCCGAGGCTCCGTCCGCCGCAGCGCGGCAGCCGGCCCCGGCCGCCGCGCCGGTCGCCGCGGTGACGGTCGAGATGGATGGCGTTCCGCTGTCGCTCTCCGGCGTCGGGCCCGGACCGCAAGGCGACGACTCCCTGCTCGCCGGCGCGGATGGCGGGCTGCTCGACAGCGCGCTGTTCGCCATCGCGCTGCCGGCCATTCGCAACGTTCCCGCCACGGGCAAACGCGCGCGGCGGCGCAAGGACAGGAAGGAGACGGCCCGATGAGCCGCAAACCGACACCGAAGAAGGCCGAAGCGCCGGCCGCCCATGCCGGGATGCCGCCCCGGCAGCAGAAGCTGCGCTTCCGCACCGACAACCTGAAGAGCAGCTACTGCAACATGTGCAACGCCACCAGCACGCGCGAAGAAGTGGTGCTGAACTTCGGGCTCAACCAGAACTGGGACCAGCCGACGGCGCGGCCCGACGAGATCGAGGTGGACTTGCAGCACCGGGTGGTGCTGAGCCCGTTCGCGGCCAAGCGGCTGAGCGAGGCGCTCGGCAAGCTCGTGACGGACTATGAAACGCGCTACGGCAAGCTGGGCTGAGGCAAGTGGCGGAAAGCCGGGTCCATTCGCTGGATGAGCGCGGGGCGGCCGGAACCCGGCCTCGCGACGACGCGGCGCTGTGGGCCGCGCTCGCCTCGGCGTCGAGCGCGGCGGACTTCTGTAAGGCCTGGCTCGATCTGCAATGCAACCGCACGCCGGGCGCGACCGGGGGGCTGATCCTGCTCGAAAGCGGACCCGGCGCCTATGCGCCGGCGGCGATCTGGCCTGCCGCGCCGAGCAGCATCGACGGCTTGCGCAAGGTCGGCGAGGCGGCGCTCTCCGGCGGGCGCGCGGTGGTGGAAGCCGATCCCGATCAGCCTAGCGTCACCTGCATCGCCTATCCCGTGGCTTCGGCGGAGGGGACGCACGGCGTCGTGGTGCTGGCCCTGGCCGGGGCGCAGGCGCCGCTGCTCCAGGCGACGATCCGCGAGCTGCACTGGGGCGTGGGCTGGATCCTGTCGCTGGTCTGGCGGCACCGCGCGGCCGAGCAGGGGCGCGGCGGCGCGGTCGCCGCATCGTCGATGGATCTGCTCGCCGCGGTGCAGGAGCACGATACCCTCGCCGAAACGGCGATGGCGTTCTGCAACGAGCTCGGCCGCGCGATCGGGGCGGAGCGGGTCGCCTTCGGGCTGGTGAAGAAGGATGCGCTGAAGCTCGCGGCGATCTCGCACGGGGCGTGGCATCGCAAGCGCTCCGACATCGCCGAGACGATCGAGGCGGCGATGGACGAAGCCTACGACCAGCAGGCGACCATCGTCTATCCGCCCGAAGACGGCGACGCCTCGCATATCGTCATCCAGCATGCGCGGCTCGCGGGCGCTTCGGGCAACGGTTCGCTGCTGTCCGTGCCGGTCAGCGACAGGGGCATGATCGTCGGCGTCATCACGGCGGAGCGCGAGGCGGACGCGGAGCCGTTCTCGGCCGCCGACCGGCTGTTCTGCGAAACCGCCGCCAGCCTCGCCGCGCCGGGCTTCGTGCTCAAGCAGCGCGAGGAACGGCTGGTCAGCGGCCGCATCCGGGCCAAGGCGATGGACGGCGCCAGGGCGCTGCTCGGGCCGCGCAAGCCGCTTGCCAAGGCGCTCGGCGCGGCGGCGGTGATCCTGTTCGTGTTCCTCGCCCTGCCGATAGCGCAGTTCCGCGTCAGCGCCGACGCGGCGCTCGAAGGCCGGGTGCAGCGCGCGGCGACGGTGCCGTTCTCCGGCTTCATCGCCCGCTCCGACGCTCGCGCCGGCGATGTCGTGCGCCAGGGGCAAGTGCTCGCCGCGCTCGACGACCGCGACCTGAAGCTCGACTATGCCCGCTCGGTCGGCGAAGTGCGGCAGGTCGACCGCCAGTATCGCCAGGCGCTGGCGCAGCACGAGCGCGCGGAAATGAACCTCTACGGCGCGCAACTGGCGCAGGCCGAAGCCGAACTGCGCCTGATCGAATACAAGCTCGGCCGGGTGAACATCGTCGCGCCGATTTCCGGCGTGCTGGTGTCGGGCGACGTCAGCCAGCTCGTCGGCTCGCCGGTGGAGGAAGGCGAGGTGCTGTTCGAAGTCGCCCCGCTCGACGATTTCCGCGTCGCGCTCCAGGTCGAGGAAGGCGACATCGCCTATCTCCAGCCGGGCCAGACCGGGCGGTTCGCGCCCACCGGGCTTGCCGGGCGCACGGTGCCGTTCACGATCACCAAGCTGACTTCGGTCACTTCGGCCGAGGACGGCAAGAACGCATTCCGTGTCGAAGCCGAACTGGCCGCAGACGCGCCGGCGACCTTGCGGCCGGGCATGGAAGGCGTGGCCAAGGTGGAGATCGACCGCCGCAGCCGGCTGTGGATCTGGACGCGCGGCCTGCGCGACTGGCTGCGGTTGTTCCTGTGGAAATGGCTCCCCTGAGGGCGCGGCCATGGCCAATCCGTTCCATTCCGCATCGTGGTTCAACGTCGCCAGGCTCAAGCCCCGGCTGCGCAACCATGTGCGCGTTCGCCGCCATCGCTATCGCGGGGCGGTGTGGTTCGTGCTCGACGACGGCGCGGCGGGGCGTGTCCACCGTTTCCCGCGCGGGGCCTATCTGCTGGTCGGCCGGCTGGATGGCGAACACACGGTGGAGCAGTTGTGGGAACAGCTGGTCGACGAACTGGGGGAGGATGCGCCGTCGCAGGACGACGTGATCGCCGCGCTCGGCCAGCTCCATTCCTCCGACCTGCTGTCGAGCGACGTGACGCCCGACACGGCCGAGCTGTTCAAGCGGCAGAAGAAGCAGAAGCGCCAGCTCTGGATGCAGAATCTCAAGAGCCCGATGTCGTTTCGCATCCCGCTGGTCGATCCCGACAGGTTCCTGACCCGCACGATGCCTTACGCGCGCCCGCTGTTCGGCTGGGCCGGCGTGCTCTTGTGGCTCGCGGCCGTGATTCCCGCGCTGGCTCTCGCCGGGCGGCATTGGGACGAGCTGACCGGCAATCTGATCGACCGCGTGCTTTCGGCCGAAAGCCTGCTGATCATGGCGGTCGTCTATCCGGTGGTGAAGGTGCTGCACGAGCTGGGGCACGGCTATGCGGCCAAGGCCAACGGGCGCGAAGTGCGCGAGATGGGGATCATGATGCTGGTCCTGTTCCCGGTGCCCTATGTCGACGCTTCGGCGGCGGGCGCCCTGCGCAGCAAGTGGCAGCGGGCGCTGATCGGCGCGGCGGGCATGATCGCCGAACTGTTCGTCGCTGCGCTGGCGATGTACGCGTGGGTGCTGCTCGAACCCGGCCTCGCGCGGGCGATGGCGTTCAACGCCATGCTCGTCGCCGGCATCTCGACCGTGCTGGTCAACGGCAATCCGCTGCTGCGCTTCGACGGGTACTACATCCTTGCCGACGTGCTGGAGATACCCAACCTCGGCAACCGCTCGAACAAGTACTGGGGCCACCTGATCCAGCAGCACGTGTTCCGCACCCACGACCTCAAGCCGTTCGAGGCGACGCCGGGCGAGAAGCGCTGGTTCCTGATTTATGCGCCCGCCGCCTTCGTCGCGCGCATGGTCATGCTGATCGGCATCGCGCTGTTCGTGGCGCAGAAGTTCTTCATCGTCGGCGTGCTGATCGCGCTGTGGTCGCTGTGGTCGGGCATCGGGCTGCCGTTGTGGAAGATGTTCGCGCACGTCTTCACCAGCCCCCAGCTCCATCGCAATCGCGCGCGGGCGATGCAGTGGACGCTCGGCGGCGTCGCGGCGCTGCTGCTGGCGCTGTTCGCCATTCCCGCCCCCCATCATGCGACCACGCAAGGCGTGATCTGGCTGCCCGAGGAGGCGCACGTGCGCGCGGGCAGCGACGGCACGATCGCCCGCATCGCCGCCCCGGAAGGGGCGCTGGTCGAACCGGGCCAGTTGCTGGTCGAAGCCTCGCATCCGATCCTTGGCGCGGAAGTCCAGCGGCTCGCCGGCCGGTTGCGCGAATTGCAGGCCCAGGCCGATGCCGAACTGCGCGGCGACCGGGTCAAGCGCGAGGTCAGCACGCTCGAACTGCGCAGCGCGCAGGAAGAGCTGGCGATCAAGCAGCAGCGGCTCGGCGAGCTGCGCGTCCCGGCGCGGACGGAGGGGCGGTTCGTGCTCACCGCCGCGCCGGCCGGCGACTTGCCCGGCCGCTATGTCAGGAAAGGCGATCTCATCGGCTACGTCACCCCCGGCCGGGCGGAAGTCGCGCGCGTGGCGGTGGCGCAGGACGACATCGCGCTGATCCGCAACCACCTGAACGGGATCAAGTTCATGGTTGCCGACCGCCCAGGCCGCACTTTCGCGGGCGAGATCGTGCGGGCGGTGCCCGGCGCGACCAACCAGTTGCCGAGTCCGGCGCTGGCCAGCGCCAACGGCGGCGTGTTCCCGCTCGATCCGCGCGATTCGAACGGCCGGACGGCGCTCGGCAGCGTGTTCCTGTTCGATGTCGGCTTGCCGGAGGAGCTGCGTCAGGTCCCGTTCGGGACGCGGGTCTATGTCCGCTTCCAGCTCGATTGGGAGCCGCTCGGCTGGCAGGGGGCGCGGCGCTTGCGGCAACTGTTCCTGGCGCGCTTCGATGCCTGACCTCGCAACCCTGAAAGAGCGCGGGCGCGACTTGTGGAGCGAGATCCGCGACGATCGCCGCCCCGTCATCGCGCCTTATCCCGAACGCACGCCGCCCAAGCCGTGGAAGTGGGACCGGCCGCTCGACAAGGCGATCGGGCGGCTGCTGGTCGACCCGCCTATCGGCAAAACGCGGCTGCTGGAACGCGCCCAACGCATCGCCGAAAGCGACGGCGAGCTGCGCGAGCTGGGGGAGGCGGCGTTCGTCGAGCGCTGTCGCGGCATCCGCGAACGGCTCGTGCGCCGGGGGCTGGGCGATGCGGAGCTGATCGACGAATGCCTGGCGCTGGTGCGCGAAGCGACCTGGCGCGAACTGGGGATGCGGCACTTCCCGGTCCAGCTGATGGGCGGGCTCATCATGCTCGACGGCGGCATCGCCGAAATGGCGACGGGGGAGGGCAAGACGATTACCGCCGCGCTCCCCGCGATCACTGCTGCGCTCGCCGGGATGCCGGCGCACGTCATCACCGTGAATGACTATCTGGCGGAGCGCGACCTGGCCAAGCTGGAGCCGGTCTATCGCCTGTTCGGCCTCACCACGGGGCTGATCGTCGAGGGGCGCGAGCCGCCGGAACGGCGCGCCGCCTACTGCGCCGACATCGTCTACGGCACCAACAAGGAAATCACCTTCGACTATCTGCGCGACCAGGCGGCGCTCGGCCGCAATCGCGGCGCGGCGCGGCGGCGGGTGGCCGAGCTGTTCGGACGCGGCGGCGCGCCGCTGACGATCCGCGGCCTGCATTTCGCGGTGGTGGACGAAGCGGATTCGATCTTCATCGACGAAGCGCGCACGCCGCTGATCCTCTCGGCCGAAGTGCCGGCCGACGACGACGGGCTCTATCTCGGCGCGCTGGAACTGGCCGGACGGCTCGAGGAAGGCCGTCATTACCGCATCAAGGAAGACCAGCGCGCGATCGAAATCACAGATCGCGGCAAGCACACGGTGGCCGAACTCGCCGCCGGCCTGCCGCACCGGCCATGGCGCATCCGCGCCGCGCGCGAGCAGATGGCTTCGCAGGCGCTTTCGGCGCTGCACCTGTTCCACCGCGATCGCGACTACGTGGTGGTCGACGACAAGGTGCAGATCGTCGACGAATCCACCGGCCGCACGATGGCCGACCGCTCGTGGGAAGGCGGCCTCCACCAGATGGTCGAGGTCAAGGAGCAGGTCTCGCTCACCGGCGCGCGCAACACGCTGGCGCGGATCACCTATCAGCGCTTCTTCCGCCGCTATCGCCGCCTGTCGGGCATGAGCGGCACGGTGCGCGAGGTGGCGGGCGAACTGTGGGCCGACTTCGGCCTGCGGGTGACTCCCGTGCCGACCAACCGCCCGCGCATCCGCAAACATCGCGGCCATGCTCTCTACGCCGATGCCGGGGAGAAATGGGTCGCGGTGGCCGATGCGGTCGAGCGGGTGAAGCGCGAGGAGGCCGGCCGGCCGATCCTGGTCGGTACGCGCTCGGTCGCCGATTCCGAAGCGGTATCCGCCGCGCTGACCGCGCGCGGCGTCGCTCACCGTGTCCTCAACGCGCGGCAGGACGGAGAGGAGGCGGAGATCGTCGCGGTTGCCGGCCGGATCGGCGCGGTCACGGTCGCCACCAACATGGCCGGGCGCGGCACGGACATCGAGCTTGCGGCCGAAGCGCGCGCGGCCGGGGGCTTGCACGTGATCCTCACCGCGTTTCACGAGACGCAGCGGATCGACCGCCAGCTCTACGGCCGCGCCGGGCGTCAGGGCGATCCCGGCAGCACCGAGGCGATCACCGCGCTCGACGACGAACTCTACCGGCTGTTCGCGCCGACCGCCGCGAAAACGCTGTCCTCCGCGACCAAGGAATGGCCAGTGCAGGACGGGCCGGCCGAATGGCTGCGCCGCTGGGCGCAGGCCAATGCCGAGCGCCGCCACGCGGCAATCCGCCGCCAGACGGAACTGGGGGAAGACCGGCTGCGCGAACAGATGGCTTTCAGCGGCGAGGCGTCCTGATACTGTCAAAGCGGTGCGTGGCGGCCTATGCCGCGCGTCAGGCAGCGAAGGACGGCCGATGGCGGAATACGAAACGATCCTTGTCGAACGGCGCGGTGCGGTGACGCTTGTCACCCTCAACCGGCCCGAAGCGCTCAATGCGCTGTCGAGCGCGGTGCTCGAAGATCTGATCGCGGCGTTCGCGGTGTTCGAGGCCGATGACGGCCAGCGCTGCGGCGTCGTCACCGGCGCGGGCGAGAAGGCCTTCGCCGCCGGGGCCGACATCAAGGAAATGGCCGCCAGGGGCGCGGCCGCATTCTATCGCGACGACACGTTCGCGCGCTGGACCAGCCACTTCACCGGCCAGACGCGCAAGCCGTGGATCGCGGCCGTGAACGGCTTTGCGCTCGGCGGCGGGTGCGAACTGGCGATGATGGCCGACATCCTCGTCGCCGCCGACACTGCGAAGTTCGGCCAGCCGGAAATCAGGCTCGGCGTGGTCCCCGGCATGGGCGGCAGCCAGCGCCTGACCCGCGCGGTAGGCAAGGCGCGAGCGATGGACCTTATCCTGACCGGGCGCATGATCGACGCGGACGAGGCGGAGCGCGCCGGCCTGGTGGCGCGCGTGGTTCCGGCGGCGGACCTGCTGGCGGAAGCGCTGAAGATCGCCGAAGCCATCGCCGCGATGCCGCCGCTTGCCGTCATGGCGGCCAAGGAACTGGTCAATGCGGCCGAGGAACTGCCGCTCGCCGAAGGCATCCGCCTCGAACGCCGCCTGTTCCACATGCTCGCCGCCACCGAGGACAAGGCCGAAGGCATGGCCGCCTTCCTCGAAAAGCGCCCGGCGGTGTGGAAGGGGCGGTAAAGATGTTGGGCGGACTATTCTATCTCGTGCTCGGCATTTTCCTCATCTGGATCGGCTGGCGACATTGGCGTTTTCGCCGTCAGGAGACTATCAGTGTTCTTGAGGCGGCCATCTTGCGGGCTACCGGCGAAGAGCCTTTGCCGCGTACCAAGTTCGACCGAATCCTTGAGTACGTGCAAGCCGGGCTTGGGTTTGTGTTGGGGCCGTTCTTCTTGTTGTGCGGATTGGCGATCCTGTTCGCCTGACGAAGCTCGTTCTTGGGGGGCTCTCAGGAATAGGAACTTTCTCTATTTTTACTCCGCCGCTTCCGTGCAGGGCTGCGCGATCAGGCAGCTTCCTGCCGCCGCGAACTGCACATCCGCGATCGAACGCGCCAGCGCACACTGGCCGGTCGCGACGGCCTGGCCTTCCACCGTCGCTTCGCGTGCGCGCGGGATGACCAGCAGCGGCCCGGTATAGCGCGCCGCCAGCGCGGCATCCGGTGCGCCGTCGATCCGGTCGAGCCGGAAGTAAGGCCCATCGACCAGCGCCACGTCGCCGCTGTCCGGCACATGGCGACGCAGGCGCGCGTCGTGCGGCGCGCCTTTGGCCACCGCGATGCCTTGCTCCAGATGCAGCTCGCGCGGGCGGCCGTAGTCGTAGAGGCGATAGGTAATGTCCGAATTTTGCTGGATCTCGATGATCGAGCAGCCGCCGCCGATCGCGTGGACGGTGTTCGCGGGGATGTAGAAGAAGTCGCCGGCCGCCACCGGATGCCACACCAGCATGTCCTCGATGCTGCCGTCCGTCGCCGCCGCGCGCATGGTTTCCGCATCGACCGCGCGGTCGAAACCGATGCCCAGCGCCGCGCCCGGCTCGGCGTCGATCACCAGCCAGCATTCTTCCTTGCCCTGCCGCCCCAGCCCCGCGGCCTCGGTCTGCGCGTCCGAAGGGTGAACCTGCACCGACAGCTTCTCGCTGGTGAAAATGTATTTGACGAGCAGTTCCGGCATCTCCGGCGGCGGTTCGAACCAGATCTCGCCGATGCGCTGCCCCGGCGGCGTGGCGAAAGGCGGGGGCAGCAGATCCTTGCCCCAGGGTTTCTCCACCGTTCGCGTGGTCAGCAGCATGGCTTCCTAACGCCCCGTCACACCATCAGGTCCAGCAGCGCGTCGATCTCCACCGTGGCGAAGCCCACCGCGCTGTCGGAAATGCCATAGGGCACCAGCAGCCGTTCGCCCACCTTCAGCACGCCGCAGGTATAGACGACGTTGGGCACATAGCCCGACCGGTCGGCATCGACCGCAGTCAGCACCGGTTCGGCGGTGCGGCCGATGACCTTTTCCGGATTGTCGCGGTCGAGCAGCGCGCAGCCGAGCGAATACTTGCGCATCGCGCCCACGCCGTGAGTGAAGAGCAGCCAGCCCGCGCTGGTCGGCACCGGACTGCCGCAATTGCCGATCTGGATGAATTCCCACGGGTATTTGGGCGCCATCAGCAGCGAGCCTTCCGAATCCCAGTGGTCGATCCGGTCGGAGCGGAGCAGGAACAGGTTCTTGCCGTCCTGCCGCCCGACCATCACGTAGTCGCCGCCGATCTTCTCCGGGAACAGCGCCATGCCTTTGTTGCGCCCGGCCTCGCCCTCGATGGGCTCCAGCAGGAAGCGGCGGAAGTCCTGGGTGCGCAGCAGTTCCGAGCGGATCGAATGGCCCGAATAGGCGGTGTAGGTGCCGATCCATTCGTACTCGCCGCCGCCGTGGTCGAAGCGCACCAGCCGCAAGTCTTCCAGCCCGCCCGCCTGCTGTTCGGTAATCGGGAAGATCACCGTGTTGGACAGGCTGCTGTCCTCGTGCCGGTGGACCAGCACGCCCGACTTGCTGTCGTACTGGCTGGCGTCGTCGAGATCGACCGAAGTGGCGAAGGAGGATTGCGGCCACAGCGTGAAGGTCCCGTCCGGCTCGGCGATGCCTTCGCGGAAGGCGATCGAGCTGATGTGGCCTTCGCCCACCGCGCGCAGGCTCATCACGAAGCGCACCGCATCGTCGGTCATGCCGCTCTGGTCGGGATGCGGCACGATCGACGGGTTCATCAGCGCCGCCGCGGCATAGGTGTATTCGTGGCAGAAGAACGCGCCCAGCAGCCGCTTGCGCATTTCGGAGAAGTCCGAACAGTCGAAGCCGAGGTTCTCCTCCACTTCGGCGAAGCGTTCCTCGAACATCTTCTCGGTCTGCCAGTGGCGGGTGGCGAAGTCCTGCCGCACCCGCGCGTATTCGTCGCGCACCTGCCGTTCGGTCAGCCCGGCCACGTCCTCCACCAGCTTGTAGGCGCGGCCCTGCGGCGCGTTCTTCGCCTGCCAGCCGAGGTGGAACGGGCGCAGGACGACGCGCGAGGGATCGGCGTGGAGCCGCTCGTTAAGGATTTGCAGCGGACTGGTTTGCGACGCGCCTGTTGCCCCCAAGGCTTTCTCCCATCGGTTCGCGCGGTTGGGTCTTCGTCAGCGCTATCATCGAATAGTGCGCCAGTTGGAAGGCCAGGATCGATTCCGCCCCACAGTTCAGATTGGCGCCGCGCGGATTGATCCCGTCGCGGCAGCGGCCCGTGGCAAGGTCGGCCAGCACCACGCCGCGGTCGTTGCCGCCGAAGAACCACAGCCAGGCGGCGCGGGCGTGCTCGAACCAGCGGCGGTTGCGGGTGGCGGCGAAGGCGGACCGCGCCGCGTCGATGGCGGCATGCGCTTCCAGCGGCTGCTGGTCGAACGGCAGGAAGGTGTGCTCCTGTCCGAAGCTGTCGCTGCCGATGGGCCGGAAATGGCCGCCGGCGGCGCGCTGGTGGCGCGCGATCCAGTCCAGCGCATCCAGCCCCGCGCCGGTGTGGATCGGGTCTTCCAGCGCCAGCCCGGCCTCGATCAGCGCCTGGCACAGGCGCGGGTTGTCGTATCCCAGCACCGCCTCGAACCACGCCCAGTCGGGCCGCCGCGCGGCGTGCAGCAGGCGCGCGAGCACTTCCGCGCCGTCGCGCAGCACGTTGCGCGAGGCATGGTGGCGCGGGTTGGCGCGCAGCACGCAGGCCGCGCCCAGTATCGTGAAGGCGATCGTGCGCGGCGAGGCGAGCTGGGCGCAATGCGGCAGCGCCGTCTCGTACAATCGCAGCGCCCACTCGCGCATGTCGAAATCGGGCGCGTTCTCGACCGTGTGGCCCAGCGCCCATAGCGCCCGCCCGTTGGCGTCTTCCGATCCCGCTTCCTCGCGCCAGCGGCGGTCGAACGTCATGAAGTTGCGGAACGCGTTGCGCTCCGGGTTCCAGGCCTCTTGTATGAAGGCGGCATAGGTCTGGCTGCGATGGGTGCGTTCCTGTTCCGACAATCCGTCGGCCAGGTTCATCAGCATCAGCGCGCGGGCGTTGTCGTCCACGCAATAGCCGTGCGCCCGGTCGGGCACGATGCCGATCGCGTGTTGCAGGATTCCGGTTCCATCGCTCATCGCGAACACCGCCGACAGGACGGGTGTCGCCGAAAGCGGGGCCGGATGCGTCGGCGGGGCGGCCGCGGCCTCTATCAGCGCCAGCGCGCCGTCGGCGAAGCGCGGCCAGATCGTCTGCCGCCCCTTGGCATAGGCGCGGCGTTGCAGCGCCGCCATCTCATCGGGATCGTCGAGCAGGCGGATCACCGCTTCGGCCACCGCCGGCGCGGAATCCGGCTCGATCAGCCGCCCGGCCGCGCCCGCCAGCAGTTCGCGGGCATGGAGATAGGGCGTCGACACCACCGCCTTGCCCAGCGCCACGGCATAGCTGAGCGTGCCCGAGGTCGATTGCTGGAGGTTGAAATAAGGGGTGATGTAGATGTCGCAGGCTTCGAGCTGGTCGAGCAGTTCCCCGGTGTCGAGGAAGCGGTTCTCCCACAGCACGTGCGCGGAAACCCCCAGCTCGTCGGCCAGCGCCGCCAGCCGCTCGCGATAGGCCTCGCCGTCGCGCGCGAGCAGGTTGGGGTGCGTCGCGCCGACGATGCGATAGACGGTTTCGGGATGGCGCTCGACGATGGCGGGCAGCGCCTCGATCACCCGCTCCAGTCCCTTGCCGGGGCTGAGCAGGCCGAAGGTCATCAGCACTTTCCTGCCCGCAAGACCCAGCTTGTCCTTGAACGCCTCGCTGCGGCCGAACGGGCGGTCGGGCGCGCCGTGGGGGATGATCTGCAAGATCTCGCGCGGCGCGCCATAGCTCGTCGCCAGCAGGTCGCGCGCGTGGCGGCTCATGGTCATGATGCGCGTGGCGCGGGTGACGAGGCGCTCCAGGATCGCGCGCTGCCGGGGGCTCGGCTCGCCCAGCACGGTATGCGGCGTCAGGATCAGCGGCGCGGCCAGCCGATCGACGAAGTCGCACACCATCTCGCCGTCGGGGCCGCCGAAGATGCCGTATTCGTGTTGCAGCCAGACGGCCTCCGCGCCGCTCTCGTTGATCCGCCGCGCGGCCTCGGCATAGGCGGCGGCATCGTCCTGCGCGATGGTTCCGGCGATGCCGGCGTAGGCCAGCGGGTCGCGCGGATCGTCGAGCGCGTAGACATCCACCCGGATGCCGGGATGGAATTCGGCCAGCTTCTCGAACACGTCGGCGGCGAATGTCGCGATGCCGCACTTGCGCGGCGTGTAGGTGCCTACCAGCGCGATATGCCGGGCGTGATGGCCGCTGTCGCTCCTGATGCCGAATACCGAACCGGCGCTGGCCGGCGGGGCGCTGGTTCGCTCGACAATGGTCGTATCGTGCACGGTCACGGGCGTTCCCTGGAAAGGCTCCTCCGCCGCGCGCCCTCTCCCATGCCTGCGGCAGATTCGGGATGTTTGTTGCAATGCAACATCGAATTTGCGGCTTGGCAAGCGATTTGTGATGCGGGCCGGCGGCCTCGCTTGTCTGAACCGCGCGCCGAGGCTGCGGTTCCGCTCGCTTCATCGCATTTTCAGCATGTTATCCTGACCGGCGATCAGTCCCGGAGAAAGATCTCCTCGATGGTCAGCCCGAACACGTCGGCGATGCGGAACGCCAGCGGCAGCGAGGGATCGTACTTGCCGGTCTCGATGGCGTTGACGCTCTGGCGCGAAACCCCGAGCGCATCGGCAAGCTGCTGCTGGCTCCACTCGCGCTCCGCGCGCAGCACGCGCAGGCGGTTTTTCATCGTTCGCGCTCTTCCAGCCAGGCTCGGCCGATGCCGTACGCGACTGCGAAAGCCGGGACCAGCAACCACGGCCGCATGTGCGGCGCAAGGCCGAAGTTCTCGAGGGAGCCCCATACGGTGGCGAGGACCAGCACGGCGGCGAGGCCGATCAGCGCGCTCATGGTCATCAGGTGGCGCAAGTACTCGTCGGTTTCCCTGATCAGATAGCGTCCCGTGGCCCAGATCAGGAACAGCAGCGGGGCAGCCGTCGCCAGTCCCAGCGGCCAGAGCCATGGCGCTCCGGGCGGCAGGGCGCGGTAGACGCTGAAGCTGATGGCGAGCACGAGCACCAGAGCGCCTACCCCGGCCATCACTTGAAAGTTGAACATGTCGAGAGCTGGGCTCGGGGGGCCCTTCTCCACGGCTCGGCGGTGGGAGGAAATCAGAAATGGGATCACCAGAACCAGCACCAGCGCCTTGAGCATCCAGTTCCAAGGGTCCCGAAGCAGGTCGAGGTTGGCGTCGGCCACCATGGCGGCCAACGCGGCGAAGTACGCGATCACCCAAAGCCAAGATCGCGGCATGTGAAAGGAACTCGCTTCGCTCGTCATGGACATCCTCCCGCCAGCTCCGCGCGCAACACGCGCCAATCGATTTTTCACACGCCCGCCTTCCAGTTCCACAGCTGCCCGGCCGCCAGACCGCCGCACCAGATCGGGAACATCAGAAAGAGCGGTAAATGCGGGACGTTCGTATAGACTTCGAGTATTCCCCACACACTGGACACGATCAGCACCACGCCGGTCGCCGCAAGCGCCTTTCGTACTTCGAGCATCTTCAGATACTCGTCGTCGAGTTCGATTAGGAGCCGGCCGATCGCCCAGATCATCAACACCATTCCCAGTCCCGGGAGCAGAGCGATGCCCACGGTCAGGGGGGTCGCTCCGGCATCGTCGGGGATCAGCCAGGTCGCGAGTACGATGCCGAGGGCGTAGAGAACCGTCGCCGGCCAAAACCGGCGCACGTAGCGGCGATAGGCCGCGCTGGATGTCGGGCTGCAAGCCGCCATCGTTCAGCCGATCCGCGCGCGCAGCCGGCAGACCTGCCGGCGCGAGAAAGCGAAGCCGAGCGTCGGCAGGAGGATATAGGCCGACACGGCGAACTCATCGCCGATCAGCCCGGCGAAGTTGGCGGCGGTCACCGCCAGAATCGCGGCGACGAAAGCGGCTGTCATCTTGTCGAACATGTGGTCAAGCTCCCTTGCTGTTATGTCAAGGAAGCTAGACAATCATATGTCCGATGTCAAGGGTCATTTACATGACCGGCGGTTCGCTCTCGCGAGGAGGTGTCAGAACGTCTTCTTCAACCCCACCCGGAACTGCCTCGGCTCGACGATGCGGCTGTTGCGGCCCTCGATCCCTTCCGCTTCGCCGGGCAGCCGGGTCTCGTAGAAATAGTCGATGTCGTGCCGCTTGCTGTCGAACGCGTTGAGCAGTTCGCCGTATATCTCGAAGCCGCCCATGTTGCCCGGCGTCCACGCGGCGCGCAGGTTGACCAGCAGGGTCGATTGCCCGCGCACGCTGTCATCCTCGATCAGCGCGTGCGGGCCGAGATAGCGCGCGCGGCCGGCGAAGTTGAATTTGGGGAACACCGCCGAAAAGCCCAGCTCGCCCGAATTCTCCAGCACGCCCGGCACGAAGTTCTCGCCCGGCGGCAGGCCGATGTAGTGCGCCTTCGATCCGGTCCAGACGGCATCTATCGCCAGCCAGTCGTTCGGATGCCAGAAGCCGGTCAGTTCGTAGCCGTGGCGCTTGCTCGGATCGTTCGGCTCGACCGCGCCGGCGTCGCCGACGTAGATCAGCTCGCTTTCGATGTCGCTCCACCAATAGACGCCGGTCAGGACGAGGCCATTGCGTTCGAAGCGCGCGCCAACCTCCTTGAACGTGCCTTCGACGACGCCCGGCGCCGGATCGACCGGGCTGGTCACCCCGCGCGCGTCGTTGGAATGGAAGCCTTCGCCCCAGTTGGCATAGAGCGCCACGCCGTCGGCCACTTCGTAGTTGACGCCGATCTTCGGGGCGAGGCCATCGTCCTTGGCCACGCCGCTCCAGCTTTCGGCGCCTTCGAGCGCTTCGGTGCGGAAGCGATAGAAATCGCCGCGCAGGCCGCCGATCACCATCAGCCGCTCGACCGGCCGCCAGATCGCCTCGGCGTAGAGGCCGATGCTCGATTCCTTGACGTCGAATGCGCCGACGGTGAATTCCTTGACCCCGTCGATCGTCTCGTCGAGACCCACGCGCGGCTGCGAATCCTCGCGCATCTCGGCGCCCACCCGCAGCGAGAACGGCTCGCTCACCGCGAAAGTGCGCTCGATCCTTCCGCCATAGGTCCAGCGCTTGTCGTACTGGCGCAACTGGTCGCCGTTGACGGGATCTTCGAGGAGGAAGGTGAAGTTCGAAATCAGGCTCCAGTCGTAATGCTGGAGGTAGCCGGTGATCTTCCATTCGTCGGACTGGTATCCGATCGTCAGAATCTCGCGCTCGGTGCGGCCCGTCTGGGTGGGATCGAGCGTGCAATAGGCGTCAGCGCACAGTGGCGTGCCGATGGCGCGCTCGGGAATCTGCTCGGTCGGCGCCCAGGTGGCGTCGTAGAAGGTGAACGAGGCCTTCAGTTCGCCCGCGCCCAGCGGGACCGAGTATTTGACGAGGGCGGAATAGGCCTCGAAATCCTCCGGCAGCTCCCACGGTCCGTCGTTGAGCTTGACCTGGCCGATCGCCAGCAGGTCGCCATTGCCGACCTTGGCCGACCCGCCGGCGACGAAGCGGCGATAGCCGTACTGGCCCACTTCCACCGCCGCGAACGGCCTCATCGTATCGTGCGTGGTGATGAAGCTCGTGCCCACGAAGCTGAAATCGCCGGTGTCGGCGCGATAGGGGCCCTTGCGATAGTCGACCCGGCGCACCGATTCCGGAATCAGGCCCTGCACGTCGAGATAGCCCTGGCCATGGCCGTGGGTGCGGAAGTTGATCGGCATGTCGTCGATGTAGAGCGCGTAGTCGGTGCCGTGATCGAGGTTGAAGCCGCGCAGGAAGAACTGGTTGGCCTTGCCGCCGCCCGAATGCTGGGTGGCGATCATGCCGGGGGTAGCTTCGAGAATTTCGCCTGGGCGCAGCAGCGGACGGACCTCCAGATCGCGTCCCGCCACGCCGCCTTCGCTCGCCGCGATCGCTTCGCCGATGCGCCGCTCGCCGCGGCCATAGACATAGATCGTTGCTTCATCCGCCGCGTCCGCATCGTCCGCGACCGCTTCCGTATCCGCGCCGCTCTCCTCGACGTTCCCCGCCTGCTGCGCGAACGCGGCGGAGGAGGCCATGCACAATGCGCCGGCAGCCGCGCCGGACAACAGCGCGCGGCGGAAACCATATCCCTGAATTCTCATGAACAGCGACCTTCTGATGTGTCGGAAGTTTCTCCCCGCGTCGCCCAAGAACCTGCTGCTCGCCAAACCAAGTTATTTACGGTAATGCCTGCGTTACATCGCGTTACAGCGACCCCGGACCGGCGGTTCCGGTCGTCAGGGAGAGTATTCGAGTGGCCAGCGAGGGGGCGGACAACGTTTTTGGAGCCGAGGTGGAACGCGTGCGCCGCAGCGGCGCGCTCGGCGAGAGCGGCCGCCTGCTCGAACTGTTCGATTTTCTGGCCACGCGGGGCGAGACCGGCGCGCCCGCCTCGCAAGGGGAGATTGCGGAATCCGTCTTCGGCCAGTCCGAAACCAGCGTCGACGACGCGACGGCCAGGGTCTACATCCACCGCCTGCGCAAGCGGCTGGAGGAGCACTACGCCGCCCGCGGAGAGGGCGATGCGGGCGGTCCGCGGCTCATCGTGCCGGCCGGAATCTACGCCCTTCGCCTGCAACGCGAGCCGGCCGAAAGCGTGGAGGATTTCACGCCGCCGTCCCCCGCCACGCGCCGCCAATGGGTCATGGCCGCGTTCGGCGTGCTGGCGCTCGCGGCTCTTGCGGCCGCCTTCCTGTTCGGCCGCGCCGGTTCCGGCGGCGCGCCCGACGCCAACGCCATGTGGCGGCCGTTCATCGAATCCGAGCGGCCGATCGTGCTGGTAGTCGGGGACTACTACATGTTCGGCGAGATCGACCCCGTCCGGCCCGAACAGAGCCGGCTGATCCGCGACTTCCGCGTCGATTCCCCGATGGAGCTGATGCTGATGCAGGAGGCCGAGCCTGATCGGTACGGCAATGCCGAAGATGTCGGCCTGACCTACCTGCCGCTGTCGACCGCCTACAGCCTGCGCTACATCGTCCCCATCCTGGCCCGCGACGGCCGCCGCGTGCGCATAGTCGCCGCGTCCGAGCTGGACGCGAACATGATCCGCGAAAGCAACCTCGTCTTCGTCGGACTGATCGGCGCGATGGGCCTGCTCGAGGATACGACGTTCGACGGCTCGGGCTTCGTCGTCGGCGAAACTTACGACGAACTGATCGATACCGCCTCGCGCCGCAGCTATACCAGCGAGGAGGCCCGCCGCCTCGCTTCGGCGGTGTTCTATCGCGACTACGGCTATGTCGCCCGCTACCGCGCCCCCGGCGGGTCGCTGGTGGCGATCGTGGCGGGCGCGCGCGAGACGGCGCTGCGCAGTCTGTCGCCGCTCGTCGCGGGTGACGATCTGCCCGAGGAGGTCGGCGACCTTGCCCGCGGCGACGGCGGTTTCGAGGCGCTGTTCCAGATCACCGGACAGCAGGGCGCGGACCTGTCGGAACGTCTCGTGCTGGCACGCCCGCGCGATTGAGCTTTTCCGCCGTTATCTTGCCATTCACTCTCGCCCACTTACATTGGCGGCGAAACACTTGAGGACCGTGACGTGAGCGACAATCGCGAACCCGAAGGCAACGGCAATCCCTGGGTCAAGAGCCTGCTCGTCTGGGGCGGCATTTTCCTTGCCCTGCTGCTCGCCGTGTCGATGTTCGGCAGCCCGCGCGAGCCGGCGGGAACGCAGCTGCGCTACTCCGATTTCCGCGACCGCGTGGCCGAAGGCAGCGTGCAGGAAGTGCAGATCGCGTCCGACCGGATCAGCGGCACGCTGAAGAACGGCACCGCCTTCACCACGGTCCCCGTGCCCAACGACACCGAACTGACCAAGCTGCTCGACGAGAAGGGCGTGCAATATGCGGGCACGGCGCCGGAAGAGCCCAACCTGCTGCTCTACATCCTCGTCCAGTCGCTGCCGTTCCTGCTGATCCTCGGCGTGGCGTTCTTCGCCCTGCGTCAGGTGCAGAAGGGCGGCGGCACGGGCGCGATGGGTTTCGGCAAGTCCAAGGCCAAGCTGCTGACCGAAAAGCAGGGCCGGGTGACGTTCGACGACGTCGCCGGGATCGACGAGGCGCGCGAGGAGCTGGAAGAGATCGTCGAGTTCCTCAAGGATCCGCAGCGCTTCTCCAAGCTCGGCGGCCAGA
>JBIQKC010000058.1:0-13665 GCA_044506885.1 Sphingomonadales bacterium | reverse complement strand
GAGCGACAGCCTTCTAAGCTGTTGGTCGCAGGTTCGATTCCTGCCGGGGTCACCATCGGCTTGTCCGCAGATGTTCCAGATAGTTCAAGAAAATCAATGATCGCTGTGACTTAGCGGCTATTCCCGTCTTAGTTTGTTCGCGGATGTTCCAGCCTAACCGCGCCGCCTGTTGGTACTTGCGTTAGACCGGAACTCGCCGTTTGGTGCACATACCAACGGGGAAGACGGTTCGATGCCGCTATCAGATTCGCGTATCCGAAGCGCCAAGCCGAGCGCGAGAATCGTAAAACTGAGCGACGGCAACGGGCTTCAACTGTGGGTCATGCCCAACGGCTCGCGGCTCTGGCGATTGGCCTATCGCCATGGCGGCAAGCAGAAGCTGCTGGCCCTCGGCAAGTACCCCGATGTCGGCCTCGCCGACGCGCGTGGATTACGCGACGAACATCGTCGGGTGCTCGCGAGGGGCGTCGACCCGGCCGTGGCGCGTCGAGTCTCGCGAAGCAACACCTTCGACGCCATCGCGACCGAGTGGCTGCAGCGCCAGAAGGATGAGGGGCGTTCCGAGGCCACGGCGGCAAAGCATGAGTGGCTGGTGAATCTCGCCCGGCCCGCGCTCGGCCCGCGCCCGATATCGGAGATTTCCGCCGCCGAGGTGCTGGCGGTGCTGCGCGTGCCCGAGGGCCGTGGGCACCTCGAAAGCGCCCGTCGCTTGCGGTCAACGTTGAGTGGCATCTTTCGTTTTGCCATCGCTACGGCACGCGCAGAGCACGACCCAAGCGCCCCGCTGCGCGGTGCGCTGCGAACACCACGGACGGCGCACCGCGCCGCCCTCCTCGACCCCGAGGCGTTCGGCGGGCTCCTTCGGTCGATCAATGGCTATGGCGGCCAACCGGAAACGCGCATCGGATTGACATTGCTCGCGCTGACGGCCGCGCGACCGGGCGAGCTTCGTTTGGCGACGTGGGACGAGTTCGACCTAGATGCCGCGGCGTGGAGCATTCCGACCGGCCACACCAAACAGCGCCGGCCGCACCGCGCGCCGCTTGCGCGACAGGCCGTCGACCTGCTCCGCGAACTGCGCCGGCTCTCGGGCCGCGGAACGCTCGCTTTCCCGGGACTCCGGGGCAACCGACCACTTTCGGAAAACACGTTCTCCTACGCGCTGCGAGGCTTGGGCTACGGCGGCGACGAGGCGTCGCCACACGGATTTCGCAGCACCTTTTCATCGCTGACGAACGAGTCCGGCCACTGGAACGTTGACGCCGTAGAAAAGCACCTGAGCCACGTCGACCGGAACGATGTACGCGCCGCATATCAGCGCTCGGAGTTTTGGAGCGAGCGCGTCCGCCTCGCTCAATGGTGGGCCGATGTCTGCGACCATCTTCGAGCCGGCGGCACCGACGTGCCGCCACCCGCTCCGCCAGCTTGAGGCCCCCGGCCGCGGGTCGCGGCCTTTCCACAAGGAGACATGATCATGACCAATTCCGAGAGCCGTCCGGCCGCCGAGGAACTGCATCGCGTCGTGGTGCAGACCGATGCCCGCGTTGTCGACCTCGCGACGCGAGCCTTGCGGGCACTCCGCGACGGCGAGAGCGGTTGCGTGCTGGCGCAATTGCTGCTGCGGCAGCTAATCGAGGCGTCCGAGGCCGGCGCGGTCGATGCCGCGGAGATTGCCGATACCGCCGACTGCCTGTGGTTCACGTCTGGCGCGGCACGCAGCGCCGACGAGGCCGCCCGGTTGCCGGCATGAGCCGCGCCCCTGCACTGGCACCGCGTACCCGACCCGACGTGATGGGCGCCCCGGCGCCGGACGACGAAGACGCGGGGCAGCCCGTCTACCTCCGCCCCGAGGAAGTGGCCGAGCGGCTGCGTAGTTCGACGGACACGCTCGCCCGCTGGCGCTCGCGAGGCACCGGCCCCGCATACATCAAGCCGCGCGGAAAAGTGCTCTACGCGCTCTCGGAAATCGAGGCGTTCGAGCAGGCGGCCCGGCGCACGTCGACCCGCGGCTGAGATACCGGGGCGCCGGACACGGCGACTTTTCCAGCGGCCCCCGTCGACCATCGGCGGGGGCTTTTTCGTGCCGGCAGTCGGGCCGAATCGGCCGCCCGCGACGGCCCGGTCCTGACGCTCGCTCCCGGCGCCGGCCGCATGGCGCGCCGCTCGACGGCTCGCACCCGAACCCCGCGCTGATCGTTCGGCAAACCCGCATTGCGCTTGCGGTTTTCAATATTCGGCGAAGACCGAAATATACGCGAAACGCACATGCGTAATTGTCCGCGAGCATTCCCCTAAGCGAGACTCCGTCCAAACCTGTTCAATGTTACATTTTCCGCGTCAATGAAACCGACGAGGGAAGATTATGGACATTCAACTTCTTTCAATCCGCGAAGTCTGTGATCGTTTGGGTGTCGGCCGCAGCAGGCTCTACCGTTTCATGGCCGATGGTGATCTTGTGTTCCGCAAGCTCGGCGGAAAGACTGTGATCGAAGCCGAGGCGCTGGAACAGTTCGTGCGCGGCCTGCCGACTGCGGCACCGCCCATCGATCAGCACGGGTCGCGCGAAGCGTTCCACGCCAGCCGCAAGCGCGGGGCTCGCGGATCGTGATCGCGGCCCCTATGCCGCCCGTATCCGCGGCCGATCAGCGCCACCACGAGCCTCGCACCCGCGTCCTGCCGCTCCTACCCGGCGAGGTGGCAATGATCGCCGAGCATGCTTCGCACCCCGCGGACGGGCTGCCAGAGGCACCCGCATGGCCGTTCTGGCGCGACCCGGACGGGCTCCGGCTCGTGGGGCGGTGCCCGCACTGTCGCGGCTTACACGAGCACGTCCTTTGCGCTGACCCAAGCCGCCTCGGGCATTGCCACGGCCGGGCCGAGCTATACCGGCTCGTCGTGCGCGTGGAGCCGCTCCCGGATGACATCGCTTTCGTTCTGACGACCGAGGTGCCGCCGGACATCGTGAACCTTCGGCGCCTGATCGCCGGGCCGACGTTAAGCAGTGCGACCGCCGTGGCGAAGCTCGGCGAGAACGCCGCACGCTTCGATGGTCAGCGCGGACGCCTGACGCCTCGTGATCGGCAGCGGTTCCACGTCGCATGCGCGGCCATCGTTCGGGCCGGTGTTCTTGACGAGCGGATCGCGATCCGTGTCGAAGACGGCGGGGGCGAGGTGAACGAGGTCGCCCGAGCCGAGGTCGCCGCGTTCATCCGGCAGCAGGCCGGCCCGACGATGCGCCTTCGACTGGTCGCCGCCCTCGACGTGGCTCGGCGCATGATCGAGGCTGGCGAAATCCTGTGACAGCCGAGGCTGATGGTCCCTTCGAGCAGCGCGACCCGCTGCTCCGAAAACCGCGTCGGGCCGACGCGGACGGCGACACCGACCCGATCACGGTGCCGGCCAGCCTCCGCGGACCCTTTGCGGACGCCACGATCAATTCCAGCGAACTTGTGACGGATATTTCGCTCGCGACGGAGCTTGGCGAACGCGATTTCGATCAAAATGGTCGCTTCGTCGCGGCGTGGGGCGACTGGCTATTTTGGAGCGACTCTCGATGGATGCGCGCGCCTTATCCCGTCAGCCGCGCGCGTGTCCGCAACTTCCTTAAGTGGAAGTCCGGGCAGATTCGAATTGATCATATCGGCGAGAACGGCGGCAAAGTTGATCGCGCGTGCAAGGCGCTCGAGTCGCACGCGACGGTTACGGCCGTTGAGCAGATGGCGCGATCAAACCTTGCGAGTATCGCCACGCCGGAGCAGTTCGACTCCGGCAGGCTGTTGCTTGGGACGCCGGGCGGGACGGTTGATCTTCGCACCGGGCGACTACGCCAAGCGCGGCGGAGCGACTACTTGACGAAGGGCACCGCCGTCGCGCCGGCCGCGCCGGGTACTACTCCGCACGCATGGTTGGGCTTCTTGAAGTCGGCGTTCCCCGGACCCGATGGGACTGGCGATCTCGAAATGATCGGCTTCCTTCAGCGTCTCGCGGGCTACGCGCTGACCGGGGAGACGACAGAGCACAAGTTGTTCTTTTGCTATGGCCGCGGTCGAAATGGCAAGGGAATATTCACGAATACATTGCAGTCGATATGGGGAGACTACGCTAAATCAGTCTCAAGCAATATACTCGTTGTCCAATACGGGCAACAACACCCGACCGGACTCGCTCAGTTGCAGGGATTAAGGCTCGTAACGGCGTCAGAAATCAAGAAAGGATCAACGTGGGATGAGGAAATACTTAAGTCTCTCACGGGCGGCGATTCGATATCCGCCCGCTACATGAGGCAAGATTTCTTCGAGTTCACGCCGCAACTTACTTTGATCATTTCAGGAAACAGCAAGCCGAGGTTTCGATCAATCGGAACGTCGATGCGTGAACGCTTTATCTTGATCCCGTTCGGGCAGGAATTCTCCGACGAAAACGGCCGCCGCGATCCTGATCTGGCGGCGAAACTGCGGGCGGAGTGGCCGGCGATTTTGCGGTGGAGCATCGACGGCGCCGTGGCGTGGTCGAAGGTAGGGCTCGGCGTCCCGCCGGCCGTCCGGGACGCATCCGAGACGTATCTGGTCGAGGAGGATTCGGTTGCCGGATTCGTCCTCGATCATCTTGAGCCGGCGCCCGGACACCGGCTCTCGACCGCGGCCGTCTACGTCCGGTTTCGGGTGTGGCAAGAGCGTCAAGGTGAGCGATCATTGTGGTCGCAAAAGGCGATGGCGTCGGCGCTGGTGGAAGACGCCGGGCTCGAAATGCAGCGTGTCCGTCCGAGTGGCGGAGGTGAGAAAACCAACTGCATCGTTGGCTACCGGCTGAAGCCGCAGGAGGCGTTGTTGTGATCCACGATGGGGCACATGTGGCACATTCTCATATATCGCCCGTCTTCGCGCGGACGCGCGCGCGCTCACACAATACGGGTGATAAGTGGAAATGTGCCACATGTGCCCCGCGGCCTGCGGTCGTTGACGCTGGGCGCGCGTCGTGACCGCCCCCGATGCCGATGCGGTCGAGACGGCGAGGCGGTGGCTGATGCTGTTCGCGCGGGTCGAGGCCGACCCGGCCACGGCGCGCCTGTTCGTCGCCTTGGCCGATGGCGATCATCTGCCCATCAAGCGCGGCCCGAGTTCCAGCCGGCGAGCGGCAACCGCGGCTCGTGACGCCGGGCTGCGCCGGGTCCGTCGTGATCGGTTCGGAGGGCAGTCCGACCGGGGCGCCGCCAAGTCGATGATGACGAAGATCAACCTCTACGCCGGCCAGCGACTGAAGATTGACATAGCCGCCGGAACGATGCCGTCCGATGATCTCGAAGCGATCACATTTCGCGCGAAGGTTTGTGGGCTGAGGCCGCTGACGGTCGAGAACCTGAGAAAGATCATAAGCGGCTGAGTTGGGGAAAAGTATCGGCCCTTTTTTCCCCCTACGCGACTCGCGAAAATGCTGCTGAGAAGGGAACGGCAGCCATGATCAACATTGATCGTCTTCGCGAATACATCGCAGCCGAGAAGGCCGCGCGGGATGAATTGATCGCAGCCAACCGGCGGCGAGACGAGGCCGCTGCGCATGTCCGACTTGTCCGCGATCATCGCGACCGCCTTCGCGGGCGCAGGCCGAGCCCGGATGTTCTTGATGCGCTCACCCGGCTTGAGCAGCGCGAGGCCGAGGCGCTGGCGGCGTGGCGGAAAGCTGATGCCGCGGCGGTGCTGGCGCAACAGCGCGCGTACCACTCCGGCGTGAGCGCCAACTACGCGCGCGGCTACCTCGCCGAAGTCAAGGCGCGGGCAGAGAAGCAGGAGAAGGCTGCATGAATGTCGACGTTGATCGGTTGCGGCGATACCGCGCCGATGCCGAACAGGCATTCGCCGCGGCGCGCGAAAGCCACAAGCGGTACCGCGCCGCGGCCGATGCCCGGAACGCCCTCCGTGTGAGGTTGGAGAACGAGGCGGCGCGGCTGCAAGCGAATCCCCGCTCGGAGGAGATCAGGGTGAGCGTGGAGCAGCTTCGAGCCGAACTGGAGAAGGCGCAGGAGGTGCTTGCCGCGGGCGGCGATGCTCTCGCCGCCGCGCAGGAGCGCAGTCAGTTGGCGGGCCGAATTGACCGGAACTGCCGCGAATACGCCGAGTCCATCGGCGCGCTGCCAGAAGACATGCGGAGCATCTGACATGGCGAAGATCACCGCGCGCCTGAGAAAGTGGCGCGACTTGTTCACTTCGACGCGCAGCGACATTGATGAGCTTCGCGGCCGGCATCTCCGGCTCCTTGAGGAGACCGAGCGCGTCCGGCGTGCGCCGATGCCCGCGGAGAACATTCGCGCCCGCATCGACGGGATCTTGAACGACCTCGAAGCGAGGGCGCGTAGCAAGACCATTCCCACGACGTTCGCCTTACCGCCGACGCCGGGCATCGCGAACCCGGCACGCGATCATTGCTTCGAGAGGGAGCATCTTGACCTCGGCATGTTGATCGTGCTCGGCGCCGTCGACCGCGACCGGATCGCGGCGAAGCTGACGGCCGATGCGATGGCCGCCGTGCCCGGCCCGGCGATGACCGCCATCGAGAGGGATGCCGCCCTCGCGAAGCTCGCGGCCGAAATCGATGACGTTGAGCATGTCGAGGAATCTCTGATCCGCGAAGGCGAGGCGGTCGGGTTGCAGATCCAGCGGCGCGAAGACGCAAACCCGGCAATCCTGCTCGCGGTGGAGGTTTGATCGTGACCAACAAGAAGACCAAGCGCCCCGCGTCGAAGCCCAACGCCGCACGGGCACTGCGAATGGAAATCGCCGAGCGTCGGCTTGCCGAACGCCGGTCAGCGGAAGGCGCTCCGGGAAAGCCGGCCGCGACCTCACCGTCTCGGGTAGACCGCCGCGCGATGTGGGCGCGTGTTTGGGGTCGGATCAACGCCGAGGCTCGCACGGCCGAACGGCCGCAGGACGCGACGACCACGGCCACGTCGGCCGCGCCCGCATCGTCCGAGCGAGTCCGCGCCGCTTTCAAGCGCGGCGTCAAAAACCCGATTGGTGGCAGCCGTGGGTAGGTCGTGGACGACGGCCGACGCGGGCCTTGAACACCAAACGAAGGAGTGGGCGATGGCAGTCGAGGACGAAGCGCAGTCGTGGCTTGATCGTCCCGCGGGCGATCTTTCCGACGCGGCACCCGACACCGTCGAGGACATCCGGGCGCATGCCGTCCAGATGCACGGCCTCGTGAACATGGCAGCCCGGCTTGGCGTCACCTTCGATGCGCAGGCCGCGATCCGCAAAGGCACGAGTCTCGCTGCCGCCCGGCGCGCCGTCCTCGACGCCGCGGCCGAGGCTGACGAGAAGCGCGAGACGATCACCGGATACGCGCCTACACCACACGATCCCGCGCCGTCTTCCGCCGCCGCCGGGGAGCGCACCCGCGCCGCGTTCCGCCGCGGCCTGACAGGCGGGGGACCGTCTCGCGCGTCACAGACGCCCGACCCGAACCGCATCGACCCCGCCGCACGTCCGCGGCGCAAGTAGTCTTTAGGAGCGACCCATGCCCGTCCTGACCAACACCGGCCGTCGCGTAGGCGGATACATAATTGGCGAGTCGGCCGGTGCCGATGGCCCGTACTACTCGCGCGAGTCTGTGACGCTCGCCGAGGGTGCCGACTACGTGCCGGGGATGGTGCTCGCTCGCCATCTGGTCGGCGATGCAATCTCGGCCGTGAAGTCCGGCGGCAACACCGGAACGGGCACGCTCGTGCTGGACGCGATACCGATCCTATCGGGCGCAGAGTCGGGCACCTATCAGGTGCGGTTCGTCGCCCCCGGCGAGTTCCGAGTCACCGACCCGGACGGCAGGATCAGCGGCGTATACGGCATCGGCGGCGACGACGAGGACGAGGCGACGGTCGACCGGCACGTCAAGTTCACGCTCACGCAAGGCGCCACCGCGTTCGTGATCGGCGACGGCTTCGACGTGACAGTGACCGGCGTCGTGAAATACTCGCCGCTGACGAGCGGCGAGCAACCCGCGGCCATCTGCTTCGGCGCCTATGACGCGGCCGAGGCTGATGTGACCGGCGTCGTCAACGTCCGGCACACGACCGTCAACGGGCACGAACTGGTCTGGCCCGAAGGCTACACCGACGACCAGATCAAGGGCGCCGCGGCCAAGCTCGCCGAGCTTGGAATCGTCGTTCGTTACTGATGCCGCCCGCTCCGCCTGCCCCGGCGATCAAAAGGTACTCCGGTGACGGCCGGGAGGTACGGGGGACGCAGCAGCGCACGATTTCGCTAGCGTCAGAACGCAGAAATTCCCTCCGAAGATTGCCTTAACTGCACAGGATTGATCGCGTGGCCGACCTGATCACCAAGAGCGAGTTTGCCGCCACCCTTGGCGTCAGCCGTTCGCGCGTCTCGCAACTGGTTACGGCTGGCCTGCCCGTCACGGCGGATGGGAAGGTTCGGAAAGCCGAGGCGCTGGCGTGGGTCGAAGCGAATATTGATCGCGCAAACCCCGGCAAGGAAGGCGAGCTTCGGGCCGCGCAGACCCGCGCTGCGGCGGCGCTCGCGAAGGAGCGCGAGTTTCGGCTTGCGGAAAAGAGGAGCGCGTTGATCCCGAAGGTCGAGGCGCTGGCGATGATCCGGCTCACACGCCGCACGACGGAAGTCGCAGCGCGGAATATCCCGGCGCGCTACGGCGCCATGCTGGCGCGCGAACTGGATGTGGACCTCCCGGCGGCGACGGACGCGCTCGCCATCGTGGTTGAGGGCTTCATTGATGAACTGCTCGCGGTGGCGCTGCCTCCGAGCCGTGCCGCCCTGTATGCCGCCCTGCGACCTCTACATCGCTGGCGATACGGTCGGGCAGTCCGACTGGGACGACATCGACGCCGCTGTCCGACCGGGACGGCTGCGCGACGTGCTGAACAAGGCGCAGGAGATCGCGACGTGACCGCCCCGACCAGCCGCACGATGCCGACCGGCCCGGCGTCGAGCGCGCCCGCGCCGAAGCGCCGAGCCATGGCGGTAGATCTTCCACGTGTCGCCGGGCTGGTGTTCAACACGCCGCTGATGTTCGACCGGCATCAGCTTGACACGGTGCTGTCGCTGGTCGGCCCGCGCATCCTCGACGGCTTCGCCGGCCCCATGCCCGCGCCGGCCGTGGAGCCGACACGGTCCCGGTTCATCGGCGGCGGCTACATGGCGGGGGAAGGCATCGCGGTTCTGCCCATCGTCCGCACGCTCGTGCGTCGGGGTAGCTGGCTCGACGCAGCGTGCGGCATGGCGAGCTACGGCATGATCTCGGATGCGGTCACAGAGATCCTGTCGGATGGCAGCGTGCGCGGTCTGATGCTGGAACTGGACACGCCCGGCGGCGAGGCCGGCGGCGTGTTCGACCTTGCCGGGTACATTCGCGACGCGAGCGAGTCGAGCGGCAAGCCGGTGTGGGCGCACGCCAACGAGTTGATGGCGTCGGCGGGGTACGCCATCGGGAGTGCGGCCGAACGGATATGGCTGGCGCAGACGGCGGTGGTCGGCAGCATCGGCGTGGTCGCGGCGCATGTCGATGTGAGCGGGGCGGACGAGCGGGCTGGTGTGCGGTGGACGTACATCTATGCCGGGGACCACAAGGTTGAGGGGAACATGCACGAGCCGTTGGGCGATGACGCTCGGGCTCGGGTGCAGGCCGACGTTGACCACCTCATGGACATGTTCGTGCGTCTCGTATCGCACAATCGTGGAATGGCTGCCGCGGCTGTCCGGGCTACAAAGGCCGACATGTATCGCGGCCGGTTGGCCGTTGAGTCTGGCCTCGCCGATGAGGTGGGGACGCTGGACGAGGCGCTGACGGACTTCGCGAACCATGTGCACGGCGGAGGGGCGAGCGTGTCCTACGACGACGACGAGCCCGAGGCGCGGCGGGTGCCCACCAAGGTCGCGGCGCGCCAGAAGGGCGCCGCCACGAAGCCGAAGACCTCGACCGACCGTGTCCACGCTGCCTTCGCGCGTGGGCTTGGCGGCAAGCGCAAGGAGACGACGCGATGACCGCCACCGCCGAGGCGCAAGTTGCGCTCACGCTCATCGACCGCATCACGGGGCCGATCAATCGCATCGCGAACCGCTTCAAGTCGTTCGGCACGAGACTCGGCCTTGACCGGCTTTCGACGCGGTTTCGGGCGCTCGGCGCGGCGGTGTCGCGGCTTGGCCCGGCCCTTGCGGAGAGCACGCGGCGGCTCGGCATGTTCGGGGCGCTGATCGGCGTGGGTGGCGGCGGCATCGCGGCTTTGACGTTCGGGCTGGCGCGGAGCGTCGCCGACGCGAGCAAGCAGATCGCGAACCTAGCCACGCTCACGAACATGAGCGTCGAGGGCTTTCAGGCGTACTCCTTCGCGGCCAAGACGGTTGGCATCGAGCAGGACAAGTTCGCCGACATCCTCAAGGATGTGCAGGACAAGATCGGCGACTTCATGCAGACCGGCGGCGGCGCCATGGCCGACTTCTTCGAGAAAGTGGCGCCGAAGGTCGGGATCACGAAGAAGGCGTTTGAGGGGCTGTCGGGCTCGGACGCGCTCCGGCTCTACGTCCAGTCGCTCGAAAAGGCCGGGCTCTCGCATTCCGACATGGTGTTCTACATGGAGGCTATCGCCTCCGACTCGTCGTTGTTGCTGCCGCTGCTGCTCGACAACGCAAAGGGCTACGACACGCTGGCGCAGTCGGCGATTGATGCCGGCGCCGTCCTCGGCGCCGATGCGATTGAAGCGGGCCGCGGGTTCCGAACGAGCCTCGACCTCCTGCAGCTTCGGATCGATGGCATCGCACGGACCATCGGGGCGCAGTTGCTGCCGCCGATGACCGATTTCGTGGAGAAGCTGAGCGACTGGTACGATGCCAACCAGAAGCTCATCAAGTCGACCATCACCGAGTGGGTGCAGCGGTTCGCCGGCTTCCTCGAAGACCTGTTGGACCCGACGAGCGAGCTTCGGAAATCGATGGCGTCGTTCGGGGATTCCATCGGCCGGGTCTACGACTGGATCAAGCCGTTGGTGAACTTCCTTGGCGGGCCTGCCATGGCTGCGCTGACGCTGCTCGGCGTCTACATCGCCGGACCGCTGGTCGCTGCCATCCTCGGGCTCATTCCGCCGCTTGTGTCCCTCTCTGCCGCGCTGCTGGCCACGCCGCTCGGGTGGGTGGTGCTCGGCCTCGCCGCCATCGGCGGCACCGTCTACACGCTGATCAAGCGGTGGGATGAGTTCGTGGACTATTGGGCCGGGCTATGGAATCGGGTCACGTCCGCCTTTGAAACCGGCTGGCTCGACGGCGTGGTGGCCGTGCTGAAGGAGTTCAATCCGCTGGTACACGTCGCGCGCGGCATGAACGAAGTCATCGAGTATTTCACCGGGCTCGACCTCATCGCCATCGGGGCCAACCTGATCGGCGGCTTCATCGACGGCCTCATTGCCGGCATGAGCGTGGTCAAGACGTGGGCGGTGGACCAGCTTACCGGGTTCGCCGGCATGTTCGATATCGACCTTGCCGAGGTGGGCCGGCGCATTGTCCAATCGCTCTTGGACGGGCTCGCGGAGGCATGGGCGGACCTCACGACGTGGCTGGCGGACTCCATCGCAGCGCTTACCGAGTGGATGCCTGATTGGGTCAAGGAGCAGCTTGGGATCGAGGTGACGGCGCGCGTCCTCACCGACGACGAGATCGCCGCGCGCGCCAAGAAGGCCGGCGACGATGCGGCCATGGCAGCAACCGGTACCAGCGTCGTGGGCTGGCTCCTTGAGTCCGGCGCCGACACCGCCGAGCGTGTGGCGCGCGAGGAGTCGGAGCGTCGCCGGGCCGCGGACGCGGAGCGCGCCCGCCTGTATGCGGAGAACGACCGCATCCGCGCCGCGGCCTCGGCGGGGCTGCAGGCGGACATCCCGACGCTGACGACGCCCGGAGTATCCGGCCCCGACGCGCATCTGCCCGAGGTGCAGGCCCCGGCCATGTACACGCCGGACCTCGCGCCTCGGATGCCCGCATCCGTGGCCGTGCCCGAGTTCCGTTCCGGCGCCCCCGACCTCACGTCGGGGCCGCAGCGGACGGAGCGCATGGAGGCGGGATCGGTGCAGGCGGGCAGTGTGCAGACCGGCAAATTCGTCGCGCCGGAGCCGCTGCTTGTGCATGAGCCGCAGAGCATAGACGCGAGCACGCACGTCGGCGCCGTCAACATCACGGTCCCGCCCGGCTTCACGGCCGAACAGGCGCAGGGGATGATCAATGCCGAGGTGCGGAAGATATCCGCCTCGCGACAGGCGGACGCGCTGTCCGCGCTCAACGATTGAGGGGCGTCGCCGGCAGGAGGCGGACATGACCGACTTCGACGCGACCAAAGTGCCGGCGGCGGCCGTAGACGAGATCCTGCGGCAAGGCGAGGCGTGTCTTGCGGGCACCGTCCAGTTGGCGCTTGCGGCCGACCAGCGCGGCGGGACCATGACCGGCATTCTCGGTGCCGGTGCTGTCGCCCTGCTCGCCGCCGCGGCGGCCATCCCCAACACCGGAAATGGGCTGACCGTCCCGTTCGTCGCCACGGCCGCGCTCCTGTTCGTGGCCGCCCTGCTCGTCGCGTGGTCGGCGCGGCCGATTGACTTCCACGTCGGCGGGTATGAGCCGCGCCTACTCTGCGAGAGCGGCACGGACGATCCCGTGTGGCTCAAGCGGTTCGCCATCGCCGACGTGCAGATGAGGATCGACGCGAACCGGCAGGCGCTGGCCGCCGCCTCGCGGTGGTTCAACGCCGGTCTCTGCATCGCCGGCCTCGCGCCCGTGGCTGGCGTCGCCGCGTACCTCGCCGGCCTCTAGCCCTTTCGAAAGGGGTTGCTCGGCGGCGGCGGTGAGGGCGGCGGGGGCGACGGATTGTTGCGGCTCGGCGTCGTTGCTGGCGGTGGACGCTGTGGCGGCGCGGCCGGTGGCCGTGGTGGTTGCGACTGCTGTCCCGACATGCGCTCGACCTCCCGCCCGCTACCCATCCATGGTGGCACACGCGCCTTGATCCGTACACGTCGCGCGGTGCTGGTGAATCCCGCCATGGCCACAAACCCCCGTGACGACGGCGAGCGAGCGCGGTACTCACTGGCGCGGAGACGACGACCATGGCAGCACCGGCACACCATCCCATCCCCGACGACGCCGACGCGAGTGCGGCGCTCCTTGACGCTGCGTTGGCCAGCGGGACATGGCGCGCCTCGGCGACGTGCTCGGCCGGCTGGTGGCGGCCCGCGGGACGGCGACGGTCGCTGCGGCCGTGGGCATGAGCGAGGACGCGCTACGGGATGGGCTCCGCTCGGTCGGCGGCCTGTCCTTCGCGACCGTGTCTTCCATCATCGGCGCGTTGGATCTGCGGTTCTCGGCGGGCGTGGTCTATGCCGATCCAGACGACGCGCCGGACCTGTCAACGCCGATGTGGACGGTAAGACTCGGCCATGGCCCATTTCGGCCCGAAATCGGCCAGCCGGCGCCACCCGATGACGAGAGGTGATATCGTTTGATACCAGTCTCCTGTGGATAACTCGTCACTTGGGCTGGTGTTGGTATCGACGTTGGACCCACGTCCCGCGTGGCTACTCTATCGTCTTGATAATATGTACGAATATCCGCCGAGTGCGATTCCTGCCGGGGTCACCACGTTCGGCGACGCAGGGGGGATTCCATGACTGCG
>JBIQKC010000014.1:0-70956 GCA_044506885.1 Sphingomonadales bacterium | reverse complement strand
CGTCGCCAAGGAAATCGAACTGAAGGACAAGTTCGAGAACATGGGCGCGCAGATGCTGCGCGAAGTCGCCAGCAAGACCAACGACCTTGCCGGTGACGGCACCACCACCGCCACCGTGCTGGCCCAGTCGATCGTGCGCGAGGGCATGAAGTCGGTCGCGGCCGGCATCAACCCGATGGACCTCAAGCGCGGCATCGACCTCGCGGTGGGCAAGGTGGTGGAGAACCTCCAGTCCCGTTCCAAGGAAGTGGCCGGTTCGGAAGAGATCGCCCAGGTCGGCATCATCTCCGCCAACGGCGACGTCGAAGTCGGCCAGAAGATCGCCGAGGCGATGGACAAGGTCGGCAAGGAAGGCGTCATCACCGTCGAGGAAGCCAAGGGCCTCGAGTTCGAGCTCGACGTGGTCGAAGGCATGCAGTTCGACCGCGGCTATCTCAGCCCCTACTTCGTCACCAACGCCGAGAAGATGACGGTGGAGCTGGATAACCCCTACATCCTGATCCACGAGAAGAAGCTGTCGAACCTCCAGTCGATGCTGCCGATTCTCGAAGCCGTGGTCCAGAGCGGCCGTCCGCTGCTGATCATCGCCGAGGACATCGAGGGCGAGGCGCTGGCCACGCTGGTGGTCAACAAGCTGCGCGGCGGCCTCAAGGTCGCGGCGGTCAAGGCCCCCGGCTTCGGCGATCGCCGCAAGGCGATGCTGCAAGACATCGCGATCCTGACCAAGGGCGAGATGATCTCCGAAGACCTCGGCATCAAGCTCGAGAACGTCACCGTCGGCATGCTCGGCGAAGCCAAGCGCGTCACCATCGACAAGGACAACACCACCATCGTCGACGGCGCCGGCAACGCGGAGGACATCAAGGCCCGGGTCGAGCAGATCCGCGCCCAGATCGAAACCACGACCAGCGACTACGACCGCGAGAAGCTCCAGGAGCGGCTGGCCAAGCTGGCCGGCGGCGTGGCGGTGATCAAGGTCGGCGGCGCGTCCGAAGTCGAAGTGAAGGAGCGCAAGGATCGCGTCGACGACGCCCTCCACGCGACCCGCGCGGCGGTGGAGGAAGGCATCGTCCCCGGCGGCGGTACGGCGCTGCTCTATGCCATCAAGGCGCTCGACGGCGCGACCGGCGCCAACGACGACCAGAACCGCGGCATCGACATCGTCCGCCGCGCGCTCCAGGCGCCGGTGCGGCAGATCGCCGAGAACGCCGGCCATGACGGCGCGGTTGTCGCCGGCAAGCTGATCGACGGCAACGACGAGAAGCTCGGCTTCAACGCCCAGACCGACGTTTACGAGGATCTGATCAAGGCGGGCGTGGTCGATCCGACCAAGGTCGTGCGCACCGCGTTGCAGGATGCGGCCTCGGTCGCCGGGCTGCTCATCACCACCGAAGCGGCGGTGAGCGAGATCCCGGAAGACAAGCCGGCGATGCCGGGCGGCGGCATGCCCGACATGGGCGGCATGGGCTTCTGAGCCCGTCGTTCGCGTAGCAAGAGGGGCCGGAGGAGCAATTCCTCCGGCCCCTTTTTCTTGCTCCCGGCCAGCGCTCGGGTAAGCTCCCGCTCCAACGACAAGTGGGAGAGAGACCATGCGCCTGTCCGTAAGCATCGCGTTCGCCCTGTCCCTGGCCGCCTGCGCATCGGAAGCGCCGGAACCCGAAGCCACCGAAGCCGCCTACGCCGCCAGCGACTACACAATGGCGATCAACGACATCGCCCGCCCGGCGGCGGACCGCGAGCGCGACGCGGCGCGCAAGCCCGGCGAACTGCTCGCCTTCGCGCAGATCGACAAGGGCGAAGCGGTGGGCGACTATATCATGGGCGGCGGCTACGTGACGCGGCTGCTGGCGATGGCGGTGGGGGCCAACGGCAAGGTCTACGCCTTCCAGCCCGACGAATTCATCGCCTTCCGCCCGGAATACGCGACCGAGCAGGACGAAGCCGTCAGGCCCTATGCCGACGAGCAGGGCGCGCCGGTGCACGTGTTCCCGCTGCGCGGCCCGGTGGCGGCCCCGCCCTTCCCCGAACCGCTCGACACGATCATCACGGTGATGAACCTGCACGACCTGTTCATACCGCAGATGCCCGAAGACACCTCAGGCAAGGCGATCCAGGCGCTGTACGATGCGCTCAAGCCCGGCGGAACGCTGGTGGTCGTCGATCACAGCGCCCCCGACGGCAGCGGAACGAACACGACGGGCGAGACGCACCGTATCGACCGCCAGGCCGCCATCGACGCCCTGACGGCCGCCGGATTCGAGCTGGAGGAAGAGAGCGATCTCTACGCCGCGCCCGACGACCCGCGCACCGCGAACGTGTTCGATCCCGCCATCCAGGGCAAGACCGACCAGTTCGCCCTGCGGCTGCGCAAGCCCGCATAAGGCTGGTTTCGGCAAACGGTTGATCGCCAACAGGATTCCACTCGTCGCGCCGGGATTGCCAATCTTCGTGGCGTGGTTAACATTTTGACAATATTCATGAGGGTAGGCTTCCGCACATGAAGCTCGGGATCATCGGACGGGCCCTTGCCGGCCTTTCGCTCTTCGCCGCGCCGCTGGCGTCGGCCCACGCGCAGACGCAGCCGCTCGAAGCCGCTTTCGACAGCGCATTCGGCACCGAGATACGCGCGCCGCGCGATTATTCGGCGTCCTACGAAAACCCGTTTGCGTTGCAGATCGCCCGGATCGCCGACGGGGCGCAGGGGCGCATCGGCGTCGCCGCGGTCGACCTCGCGACGGGGCAGGAGATCGCGGTGCTGGGCGACCAGCGCTTCCCGATGGCGAGCACCAGCAAGATCGCCATCGCCGCCACGTTCCTTGAAGGCGTCGATCAGGGCAAGTGGAGCCTGACGAGCGAGTTCCCGCTGCTGCTTCCGGTCAGCTCGAAGCCGTTCTCGAGCGCGGTCGCGCCGGTGAAGCCGGGCCAATACATGAGCGCGGAGCGGCTGATCGAACTGATGATCACCCGCAGCTCCAACCCCGCGACCGACGCGCTGCTGGCCGCGGTGGGCGGACCGGCGGTGGTCAACGACTGGGCCCGCCGCGCCGGAATCGCCGAATTCAACCTGACGCGCGACATCGCCACGCTGGTGCGCGACGATGGCGAGATCAATCCCGCGATGCGCATCGACGAGCGCGACAGCGCCACCCCGCGCGCCATGGTCCAGCTGCTCAGCGGCCTCTACCAGGGCAAATGGCTGAGCGCGGCGAGCCGCAACGTGATCATCAACGCGATGGAGAACTGCCGCACCGGCGCGCGGCGCATTCCCGCCATGCTTCCGACAGGCGTGACGGTGGCGCACAAGACCGGGTCGCTGAACAACACGTCGAGCGACATCGGCATCATCACCACCCCCGACGGCCGCTCGATCGCGGTGGCGATCTATGTCACCGGGCAGGGGACGCGGCTCAATCGCGAAGCCAGGATCGCCAGCATCGCACGGGCGATCTACGACGGCTACGGCGACGAGGAAAACACGCGCCAGTGGGCGAACGCGACCTATTCCACGGGCGGATCGACCGGATCCGTGGCCGCCAACTGAAAAGGGCGCGGACTCGCGACCGCGCCCTTCCCACTAGCTCAATCGCCAGCTTACTCGGCGGCGGCTTCGTCCACCGCGGCTTCGGCGTCGGCGGCGGCGTCTTCGACCGCTTCGCCGGCCGCGTCGAGGGCGGCGTCGGCTTCGGCGGTGGCGTCATCGACCGCTTCACCGGCGGCGTCGAGGTTGGCTTCGGCGTCGGCCATCGCCGAATCGACGGCGTCACCGGCCGCGTCTTCGGTGCCTTCCGAGCAGGCGGCGAGCGACAGGGAAGCAGCGCCGATGGCGGCGGCGAGAACGATCTTGCGCATGTTTGTCATCCTTGAACAGCGAGAGATGGACGCCCCCTCCCATCGTGCGAGGCGAGCGTGAAATCCGCGCAGGGCAAATTTCGCCGACCCCAATAATGGCCATTTTGTGGCCGCGCAAGAAGCTTGCCATGATTTTACCATAATCCGGCGATCCGCCCCGGCACGCCGCGAAGGCGCCCGACCACGCCGTGAAGGCGCCCGACCACGCCGTGAAGGCGCCCGACCGGGCCGATGCCCCGCTGGACCCTGCCCCACTCTCGGTCTAGCACCGCGCAATGGCGGACAAGCAGCATCTCTATCTGGTCGACGGATCGGCCTATATCTTCCGCGCCTATCACCGGCTTCCCCCGCTGACCAACCCGCACGGCGTGCCGGTCGGCGCGGTCTACGGCTACACCACGATGCTGTGGAAGCTGGCCGACGACCTCGACAAGGCCGAAGGGCCGACGCACCTGGCGGTGATTCTCGACAAGGGATCGACCAGTTTCCGCAACGCGCTCTACGACCAGTACAAGGCCAACCGCCCTCCCCCGCCCGAAGACCTGGTGCCGCAGTTCCCGCTGATTCGCGACGCCACCCGCGCCTTCAGCCTGCCGTGCATCGAGGAAGACGACCTCGAGGCGGACGACCTGATCGCTTCCTATGCGATGGAGGCGACCCGGCAGGGATGGGACGTGACCATCGTGTCGAGCGACAAGGATCTGATGCAACTGGTTGGCAAGAGCGCCGACGGCGGGCGCATCGACATGCTCGACACGATGAAGAACCAGCGGATCGACGTGCCCGAAGTGGTCGAGAAGTTCGGCGTGCCGCCGGAAAAGGTCGGCGACGTGCTGGCGCTGATGGGCGACAGCGTGGACAACATTCCCGGCATCTACGGCATCGGCCCGAAGACCGCGAGCAAGCTCATCCAGGACCACGGCAGCCTTGCCGCCGCGCTCGACGCCGCGCCGGAGATGAAGCCCGGCAAGCTGCGCGAACGGCTGATCGAAGGGCGCGCGATGGCCGAGCTGAGCCGGGTGCTGGTGCAGCTGAAGGAAGACTGCCCGCTGCCGATCCCGCTGGAGGACTTCGCGCTCAGGCCGACGCCGCCCGAACCGCTCGCCGCGTTCCTTTCGGCGCACGGCTTCACCAGCCTGCTCAAGCGGCTCGACGCAGGCAACGGCAGCCCCAGTCGCCCGACCGAACTCAACCCGCCGAAGCAGGGCACGGCCGGCGCGCCGGCTTCGGCGCAAGGCAACCGCCAGCCGCCGCCCGAGTGGCCGGCGGTGGACCGCACGGCCTACGAATGCGTGCAGTCGCTGGAGCGGCTGGAGCACTGGATCGCCCGCGCCTTCGCTGCCCGGACGGTCGCCATCGACACCGAGACGACTGCGATCGATGCGATGCGCGCGGAGCTGACCGGGCTGAGCATGGCGCTGGGGCCGAACGACGCCTGCTATGTCCCGTTCGGCCATGGCGGCAGCGACATGTTCGCCGAGCGGCCGGTACAGGTGGACCGGACGGCCGCGCTTTCGGCGCTGAAACCGCTGCTGGAAAGCGACGCGGTGCTGAAAGTGGGCCAGAACATCAAGTACGACATCAACGTCTTCGCCCGAAACGGCATTGCCGTGACGCCGGTCGACGACACGATGATCGTCAGCTTTGCGCTCGATGCCGGACGCTCGCCCGAAGGGATCGGCGGCGGGCACGGGATGGACGAGCTGAGCCAGCGGCACCTGGGCCATGCCACGATGACCTACAAGGACATCTGCGGCACGGGGAAGAAGCAGATCCCGTTCGGCGAAGCGCCGCTGGACAGGGCCACCGAATACGCCGGCGAGGACGCCGACGTGACCTGGCGGCTGCACAAGCTGCTGAAGCCGCGGCTGGCGCTGGAAGGCGGGACGCGGGTCTACGAACGCGTCGACCGGCCACTGATCCCGGTGGTGGCGCAGATGGAGCGGCACGGGATCAAGGTCGACCGGCAGGCGCTGGCCGGCCTGTCGGAGGAGTTCAGCAAGGAAATCGCGCGCATCGAGCGCGAAATCTGGGACTGCTGCGGCGTCGAGTTCACTATCGGCAGCCCGAAGCAGCTGGGCGACGTATTGTTCGACAAGATGGGCTACAAAGGCGGGCGCAAGGGCAAGAGCGGGCAGTATTCGACCGATCAGGCAATCCTGGAGGGGCTGGCCGCGCAAGGGGCGGAAGTCGCCCGGCTGGTGCTCGACTGGCGGCTCCATTCCAAGCTCAAGAGCACCTATACCGACGCCTTGCAGGCGGCGATCAACCCGCAGACCGGCCGTGTCCACACCAGCTACAGCCTGGTCGGCGCGCAGACCGGGCGGCTCAGTTCGACCGACCCCAACTTGCAGAACATTCCCATCCGCACCGCGATCGGCCGCCGCATCCGCGAGGCCTTCGTGGCCGAGCCGGGCATGGTGCTGCTGGCGGCCGACTATTCGCAGATCGAGCTGCGGCTGGCCGCGCACATGGCCGACGTGCCGCAGTTGAAGGAAGCCTTCGCCGCCGGCGAGGACATCCACGCGCGGACCGCGATCGCAATGTTCGGCCATCTGGACCGCGACACACGGGCGCGGGCCAAGACGGTCAATTTCGCCATCCTCTACGGCATCAGCCGCTGGGGACTGGGCAGCCGGCTGGGGATCGAGGCGGACGAGGCGCAGGCGATCATCGACACCTATTTCGAGCGCTTCCCCGGCATCCAGCGCTATATCGTCCACACGCTGGAAGGGGTGCGCGAGCGCGGCTATTCCGAGACGCTGTTCGGGCGCAAGACCTGGTTCCCGCGCATCGACGCCAAGATCCCGCACGAGCGGCAGGGCAGCGAGCGCGCCGCGATCAACGCCCCGATCCAGGGCACCAGCGCCGACATCATCAAGCGCGCGATGGCGCGGATGCCGGCGGCCCTCGCCGATGCCGGGCTGGGGCGGGTGAAGATGCTGTTGCAGGTCCACGACGAACTGGTGTTCGAGCTGCCCGAGGGCGACGTGGCGGCGGCATCGCCGGTGATCGAGCGCACGATGGCCGAGGCGGCGCTGCCGGCGGTGAAGCTGGACGTGCCGCTGGGGGTCGAGATCGGAGTCGGCGCGACATGGGATGCGGCGCATTGAGTCATTTCCCCCCTTCCCTGCCCTGAGCGCAGGGCAATCGTGCTCCGCAATTCCGTCCGTCCTGCCGGTAGCGGGTCGGTTTCAATTCTCGTTCGTCATTGCGAGCGCAGCGAAGCAATCCAGAGCGTATTGCCCCGCCGCTCTGGATTGCTTCGTCCCCCGGCTCAAGGCCAGGGTCCTCGCAATGACGAGAAGGGGATTGAAACCAACGCACCTCTACATGCCCGCCCCCAACCTTCTAAGGCTTGTCCTGATCGAATTGAATCTCCCCTCCCCGGCGGGGAGGGGTTGGGGGTGGGGGAGCGAGGCCGTCAGGCCTCGCGTCGGCGATAGCCTAGATACCCCCACCCAACCCTCCCCCGAACGGGGGAGGGCTTCTCCGGCTCAACCTGAACAGGACAAGCCCTAGAGAGGGCTACAGACTGACCACTACCGCGGCGGTTACGCCGGCGCAGAGGACGAGGAAGGCGAGGCTCCACCCGAACACCCGCAGGATGCGCCCCCTGACCGCCTCGTCCTCGACGATCTCTATCTCCTGATCCGCCTCCAGCGCATCGCCCATCCCGGCGCCGAATGCCGGCGCGAGGCGGGGCAGTTCGACGCCGGACGTCAGCGCCAGCTTCTCGCTCGCCAGCGCCAGCCGTTCGCGGGCGAGATCGGCGCAGGGCGCGGACGGCTGGCCCTGGCCAATCCGTTCCAGCTCGCGATCTATCGCCACCAGCCGGTCGATCTGCTCCAGCGCCCGGCGGCGGTTGCCCGAGAGCACCGCCACCTGAAGCCGCGCCTGCGCCAGCCCGCTGGCGCGCAGATAATCGAGCTGCGGCCCGGCATTCGCGGCTGCGCCGTCATCGCCGAGCAAGGTGGCGGATGAAGCCATGTTCCCGTCTCCGTCGCCCCCGTGCCGCATCGCTGTAAGCAGCGGAAAAGGTAAGGAAAACGCCGGTCCGGCAGGCCGTGGGAAGAACCGGGCGAGCGGTTCGCCTCCGCCCCGTTACCCGTACCGCCGGGCGATCAATCCCCCGCCCCGGCGATGGCCTTGAAATAGGCCAGCGTCGCCGGGCCGACTTCGGGCGGCGGGACCGGCGGCAGGTAGCTGAGCTTGACGATCACCGTGCGGCTGGCCGGGTGGACGTAGATGAACTGGCCCGCCAGACCGACCGCGGCATAGGCGCCGGGTTCATCGTCGACCTGCCAGGTCTGGAGGCCGTAGCCGGGCATGGCGCCGGGGCCGGTTTCGCCGGTCGGCTTCATCGCGGTCATCGCCGCGACCCAGCCTTCGGGCAGGACGCGGGTTTCGCCCGCCATGCCATCGTCGAGCATAAGCTGCCCCAGCCGGCCGAAATCGCGCAGCGTGGCGTTGAAGCCCATGCCGTTGAGCGCGCGCCCTTCCCCCACCGGGCCGTCGGCGAGCCAGAACGCATCGTGCTGCGCGCCCATCGGCTGCCAGATGCGGGTTTCGGTCAGGCCCTCTATCGTCTGGCCGGTCGCCTTTTCCAGCACCCAGCCGAGCACGGCGGTGTCGAGCGTGGCGTAGTTGAACGTGGCCCCCGGCGCTGCGCGGCTGCCGACATCGACCGCGAAATCGGCGAAGCGGGCGCGGTTTTCGACGATTGCCGTTTCGTGGATGCGCGCGGCGAGGCTGGGATTCTCGCCGAAATCGTAGCGCTCGTCGATGTCGGCGCCGGAGCGCATTTCGAGCACATTGCGGATGGTGGCCGCGCCATACCCGCCATTCGCAAGCTCCGGCGCGTATCGCGATACCGGATCGTCGAGCGATTCGATCTCCCCGTTGTCGAGCGCCTGGCCGATCAGCATCGCGGTGATCGTCTTCGACATCGAGAAGGCGATATGGCGCGTGTCCGGCGCCATCCGGTTGCGATAGTCCTCGAACGCCACGGCCCCGTTGCGCAGCACGAGCATGGCGTTGGTGAACGTGGCGTCGGCCCATTCGTCATGACTGACGGCGCGGCCGGCGAGCATGGCCTGCGGCATGACGAAGCCTTCGATCTCCGGCAGCGCCCGCTCGCGACCGCCGCCCACGCCATCCACGCCGCGCCAGGCGAAGACCTGCCCCGCCTCGCGGAAAGTGAAGCTGTTCACCTCCGGATTGAGCAGTTGCCAGCGCATGGCCACCGTGGCCCGCGACGGCGGCAGGCTGGCGGCGATTTCACCCTCGTCGGTCGTGCCGAGCATGGGTTCGCCTTCCCCCGATGGCTGGCAGGCGGCGAGCAGCAGCGCGGGCGCGAGAGCAGCGAAGCAGACGGCGCGGCGGATGGCGTGATGTGACGACATGGCAAGAACCCCTCCCGTTCATGCATATGGCTGCCCGTGCGCGGCGGCGTGCGCAAGGGGCGAAGTTGACACGGTTGACAGGGTTCCGGCGCAGAGCGGCGCATCGTCCGCCAGCAGCCGGTCGACGGCGGCGTGGGCGCGATCGAGCCAATCGTCGAACAGCGCGGCGGTTTCGGCGCCGGCCCGCCAGTGCGCGGTTTCGACCTGTTCGTCGACCGCTTCGAGGGCGGCTTCGTCGTCCTCGTCGAAATCGTCGTCGTCCGTTTCGGGCAGGGCGGACATCGCCGCCTCCCGCGCCACTTCGCCGGCGACCTTGACGGCGACGTTGATGCAGGTCTCGCGCGGCAGCGGGACGCCGTCATCGTCTTCGATCAGGCCTTCGGCCGGCGGCGCTTCACCGGCGGCCATCACCACCAGTTCGTCGAAGCGGGCGGCATCCTCCTGCGCGGTTTCGCATTCGGCCATCCGGTCGAGCCGGGCGAGATGCGCGAGCAGCAGGCGGGTGTCGAAGCGGATGCGGGTGCCGACCATCCGGCCGGCGTGCCAGACCTCTTCCTCGACCCCGTTGATCGCCCGGCAGGCGAGCAGTTCGCCGGCCGCCTCGCCCGCCAGCGCCAGCCCCGCCGCCCAGGCGCGCGCGAACACCGCATCGCGCCGCCGCAGCCGATAGGCCGCCTCGCGCGACATGCCGGCCGCGCGGCAGGCGGCGCGGACATCGCCGTGGTTGGCGAGATGATCGAGAAACAGCGCCTTGCGCCGGGGCGTCCAGCCATCGTGGCGGACGGTGGAGGTGGGTGGGTTCAGAGTGTCGGACTGGTCCATGATTCGCTTCTCCAGATTGAGAACAAAAGGCGAATCAGGGGTACTATGCACGGATCGCGGAATAGGACAGCGGATTTTCGATCCCGCAGAACGCAGGCGGGCGGCCCCATTCGGGACCGCCCGCGCGACGACCTGTCGGGTCGGAAGAGGGGCGTCAGGCCCCGTCGACGGCCTTGCTGACGAGGATGTTCACCGAGACGCGGCGGTTCTGGGCGCGGCCGGCGGCGGTGGTGTTGTCGGCCAGCGGGTCCGATTCCGCCATGCCGGTGGGGGTGAGCATGCGCCAGGGGGCCCAGCTGCACTTCTGCTGGAGGTAGTTGACCACGCGGCCGGCGCGCTTTTCGCTCAGTTCCTGGTTGAAGTCCTCGTTGCCCACATCGTCGGTGTAGCCGACGACCAGCAGCAGGGCGTTTTCCATCGCGTCGGCATCCTGCGCCGCCTGGCACAGTTCGCGTTCCGCGGCGGGCGAGATCTGCCACTTGCCGGTGTCGAAATAGACGTTGGTGGTGCCCTTGATGTTGTACTTGTCGATGTCGCCCATGCGGCCGCGCAGCGCTTCTGTGGCGGCGGCATTGGTTTCGATGGCGACCTCGTTCTGGACGAAGCGCTGGTTGGTGCCGTTGCGGATCATCGCCGCGGTTTCGAGATCGTTGTTCTTGAGCCGGATGCGGCTGGCGACGAGGCCGTTGTTCCACTGCACCGTCTCCACGGTGACCGGCAGGCCGTTAAGCAGCGATTCCGAGCCGAGGGAGGTGCGATTGAGGCCGAGGAATCCGCCCTTGCCGCGGATCTGGGTCGCTTCGCTGAGATAGACCGGGACGGGCGCGCCATCGAGGCCGGTCACTTCCAGCCCGCCGGCGGTGCGCGCGGAGATGAACCCTTCGATGTCCGGCCCTTCGACGAGCCCGGTCAGATCGGCCGGGGCGTTGCCGAGCACGGTGATCGAGCTGTCGTCCACCGCCGGCGTCAACTCTTGCGCCGCGGCGCTTCCCGCCACCGACGCGCCGGCCACGGCGCACAGGAATAGGACGGCCGGTTTCCTGGAAATGACGTTCATTGCTTTTGCTCCTTCAGACCGCAACAACAGCCCTGCATGTCCGCGAGTTCCCGCCGGTGGCCACAATCGCGACATACCGGTCCGCGGAACTTCAAAAATCTCTCGAAAACACGACGTGCGGCATGCAAGCGAGGTTCGACTGTCAGGCGGACCTTGCTGGCGGATGAACGCCGCTGCCCGCGCCGGCCATAGCGCGGGCAATCGGAGCGTGGCTTGCGGCGAACCGTTAACGCCCTGCTCAGGCGGGCGAGGCGAGTTACGGAAAACGGCGGCGTGCGAATGCAGCGCCGCGATCCGCGGCGCGAACGCCGGTTGCCTCTATCTGTTCTGGAGCTTGCCGCATAAGACCCATGTCTTCCTTCTGACCCGGAACATCCCGAGCCTGCCCACCGATGCGCTCTGGAGCCGCCGCCATTCACGCGTTACCGAAAGCGGTAAATCGAATCCGCCGGCCCGATCCGGCGAAACCGTACGGGGAGGCTTGCCGATGATCCGATCAACGTTGGCGAAGTCGTTCCTGCCGGTCCTGTTCGCGCTTGCGGGCTGCTCGGGCAACGGCGCGCCACCGGACAGGCCCGGGCCGGAAGTCGGCTTCGTGACGGTGGCCGCGCAGGACATCGCCGTTTCCACCACGCTTCCGGGACGCACCGCCGCCTTCGAAGCCAGCGAGGTGCGCCCGCAAATCACCGGCTACATCCGCCAGCGGCTGTTCCGCGAGGGGCAGATAGTGCGTGCGGGGCAACCGCTCTATCAGGTCGACCCCAGCCTCTATCGCGCGGCGGTGAACCAGGCGAGCGCCAACCTGGCCAGCGCGCGCGCCGCCGCCGAGGCGGCTGAGGCGAAGGCCGAACGATACCGCCCGCTGGCGGAGATGGAGGCCATCTCGCAGCAGGAATATACCGACGCGGCCGCCCAGGCGCGAATGGCCCGCGCGGCGGTGGCGCAGAGCGAGGCGGCGCTGGAAACGGCCCGCATCAACCTGCGCTATACGACAATCCCCGCGCCGATCGGCGGAAGAATCGGACGCTCGCTGTCGACTGTCGGCGCGCTGGTCAGCGCCAACCAGGCCGATCCGCTCGCGGCCATCCAGCGGATCGATCCGATCTACGTCGACGTCCAGCAATCGAGCGCCGAGATGACCGCGCTGCGGCAATCCCTTGTCCGCGGCGACCTGGTGGAAGCCGACGCGAGCGTCCGCCTGCAACTCGAGGACGGAAGCGAATACCCGCTGCCGGGCACGGTCCAGTTCTCCGAAGTGGTCGTCAATCCCGACACCGGAAGCGTCACGCTGCGGGCGCGCTTCCCCAATCCGGAGGGCCTGCTGCTTCCCGGCATGTTCGTCCGCGCGGTGTTCGACCAGGCGATCCAGCCCGGTGTCCTGCTTGTCCCGCAGCCGGCGCTATTGCGCGATTTCGACGGCACGCCGTATCTCTACGTCGTCGGCAGCGACAACACGGCCGAGCGGCGCAAGGTCACCGCGACGCGGACATCGGGCACGAACTGGGTGATCTCGTCGGGCCTGAAAGCGGGCGAGCGGGTCATCACGCAGGGCCTGAACAATCTCCGGCATGGCGCGTCGATCCGGCCGGTCGAGGTTGCGACGGAGCAGCGGGCCGGCGCACCCGCTTCCGGCGGCGCGCCGCGGGGCTGACCGGCGATGTCCCGGATATTCATCGACCGGCCGATCTTCGCCTGGGTTCTCGCCATCCTGGTCATGCTGTTCGGTATCGGCGCGCTGACGCAGTTGCCGATCGAACAGTACCCGGACATCGCCCCGACGCAGGTCAACGTGCGCGCCAGTTACCCCGGCGCGTCCGCCGAAACGGTCGAGAACAGCGTTACCCAGATACTGGAACAGCAACTGACCGGCCTCGACGGCCTGCTCTATTTCAGTTCGCAGTCGAACTCTCGCGGCGGCGCCAGCATCTCGGTCACGTTCGCCAAGGGCACCGATCCCGACATTGCGCAGGTGCAGGTGCAGAACCGCATCCAGCAGGCGCTCTCGCGGCTGCCCGCCGACGTCCAGCGCCAGGGCGTCCAGGTCACCAAATCGAACTCCGACTCCCTGCTGATGGTGGGCGTATACGATACGACCAACACCCGCTCGCATCAGGACGTCGCGGATTACCTGACGTCCAACATCCAGGATGCGTTGGCGCGCGTCGACGGAGTCGGCGATGTGAACGTGTTCGGTTCGGCCCACGCGATGCGCATCTGGCTCGACCCGCACAAGCTGGCGGCGTTCTCCCTGATCCCGAACGACGTGGTCAACGCGATCACCAGCCAGAATGCCGAAGTCGCCGCCGGCGAAATCGGCGGGCAGCCGTCCGCGCCGGATCAGTTGCTGAACGCGACAGTCACCGCGCAGGGCCGGATGCAGACGGCGGAGGAATTCCGGAACATCCTGCTGAAAACCGCAAGCGACGGTTCCGCCGTGCGGCTGAAGGACGTGGCCAGGGTGGAAGTGGGGGCCCAGAGCTACAACGTCATCATGCAGATGAACCGGCACCCCAGCGCGGGCATGTCGGTTTCGCTCAGCCCCGGCGCGGACGCCCTGCGCACCGCCGAAGCGGTCAAGGCGACGATGGAAGAACTGAGCCGCAATCTGCCCGAGGGCCTCAGCTACGCCTACGCCAACGATTCCACCAACTTCATCCGCCTGTCGGTCAACCAGGTGGTGAAGGCCCTGATCGAAGCGGTGGTCCTGGTCGTAATCGTAATGTTCGTGTTCCTGCAAAGCTGGCGGGCGACGCTGATACCGGCCATCGCCGTGCCGATCGTGCTGCTGGGCACTTTCGCGGTGCTCTATTTCGCGGGTTTCTCCGTCAACACGCTGACCCTGTTCGGGCTCGTCATCGCGATCGGCCTGCTGGTCGACGACGCCATCGTCGTGGTCGAGAACGTCGAACGCCTGATGCACGAGAACCCAGGCATGAGCGCGCGCGAAGCGACGATAAAGTCGATGGGCGAGCTTCAGGTCGCGCTGATCGCCATCGGCCTGGTGCTGTCGGCGGTGTTCCTGCCGATGGCGTTTTTCGGCGGATCCACCGGGGTTATCTACCGGCAGTTCTCGCTCACCATCATCACCGCGATGATCCTGTCGGTCCTCGTCGCGCTGATCCTCAGCCCCGCCCTCACGGCGACCCTGCTGAAACCAAAGACGCACGGGGAAAGCGCCGACAGCCGCCCGGCCGGCGGGCTCTCGCACGCGCTCGAGCGGGCGAAGCACTGGTTCAACGACGGCTTCGAGCGCCTGCTCGATCGCTATACCGGCTGGGTTTCCAGAGTGGTGGACCGCAGATGGCTGTTCATCGCCATCTACGGGCTGGTGCTGGCGCTGCTTGCCCTGCTGTTCTTCCGCCTCCCCGGCGGATTCATTCCCGGCGAAGACCAGGGGCGGGTCATGGTGCAGTATCGCCTGCCCGCCGGCGCGACGATCAGCCGCACGGAGGAAGTCCGCGACATGATCGCGGAATATCTCACCACGGCGGAGGCGGCCAACACCGATTTCCTGTTCCTGATCGCCGGTGGCGGAGGCGGTGGCGGCGCATCGGGCCAGAACACGGGTCAGGGCTTCATCAACCTGAAACACTGGAACGAACGCAGAGGCGCAGAGAACACCGCCGCCGCGATCGCGGATCGCACGCGGGCGGCCTTCGCCGGACTTCGCGACGCCCAGGTCTTCGCGCTGGTTCCCGGCGCGGTGCGCGGCCTGGGCGATACCTCGGGCTTTTCGATGCAGTTCCTCAACAGCACCGGCCTGTCGCGCGAGGAATTCGCCGCCGCGCGCGACGAACTGCTGCGGCTGGCAAACGAAGACCCCCGGCTCGCCAACGTCCGGTTGGGCGACCTGCCCGACCAGCCCACGCTGCGCGTAGATACGGATTTCGAGCGGCTGTCGGCCTATGGCCTGTCGATAGGCGAAGTGAACTCCACGCTCTCCACCGCCTGGGGCGGGCGATACATCGGCGACTATATCGAGAACGGGCGCGTCAAGCGCGTCTATGTCCAGGGAGACGCGCCTTACCGTTCGCGCCCCGAAGATCTCGGCCAATGGTACGCGCGAACCGCCAGCGGCGAAATGGCGCCGTTCTCCGCGTTCACCCGGACGGGCTGGGAAATCGCCCCCAGTTCCGTCTCGCGATTCCAGGGCCTGCCGGCTTTCCAGATTTCCGGCCAGCCCGCTCCCGGCGCAAGTTCGGGCGAGGCGATGGACCGAATCGAACAGCTCTCCCGGCAGATCGAAGGGACGAGCGTCGCGTGGTCCGGTTCGTCGTTCGAGGAACGGCTTTCCTCCGGTCAGGCGCCAATGCTCTATGCGCTGTCGCTGCTCGTGGTGTTCCTGTGCCTGGCGGCGCTCTACGAAAGCTGGTCGATCCCGGTCGCCGTGCTGCTGATCATCCCGCTGGGGCTGGTCGGGGCCGTCTTTGCAGTGACGCTGCGCGGGCTGGAGAACGACATCTACCTGCAAATCGGGCTGCTCACCACGATGGGGCTGGCGTCGAAGAACGCCATCCTGATGATCGAGTTTGCCGAACAGGCGGAGAAGCAGGGCAAGCGCATCATAGAGGCCGCACTGGAAGCCGCGCGCATCCGCCTGCGGCCGATCCTGATGACGAGCTTCGCCTTCATTTTCGGCGTCCTGCCCCTGGCGCTCGCCACGGGCGCGGGCGCGAACAGCCAGATCGCCATCGGCACCTCGGTGATCGGCGGCATGCTGACGGCCACGCTGCTGGCCATCTTCTATATCCCGCTGTTCTTCGTCCTCGTGCGCCGGGGCGTGCGCGACGGCCTGGCGGCAGCGCAGCGGAAACTCCATCATCCGGCCGATGGCGAAGGCGCGGCGGCATGAGCTGTCGCGCGGCCCCGCTTGTCGCCTCGATGCTGTTGGCGGGCTGTTCGCTCGCCCCGGCCCATGTCTCGCCCGCCCCGCCCGTTCCCGAGACCTGGCCGATCGGCGACGCCTACCTGATACAGACCGAGGAAGCGCTGCCGTCGGTCAATTATACGGACGTCTTCCGCGACGGGCGCTTCCTCGCGCTGGCGGAACAGGCGCTGGCCAACAACAGGGACCTGCGCATCGCCGCGGCCAATGTCGAGCTGGCCCGAGCGAACGCCAGGGTTGCGCGCTCGGCGCAGTTCCCCGCGCTCGGCGTCAGCGCCGGCGGCGACTACGCCACGGGCGGCGGCGCGCCGGAAAGCGAAAGCTATTCGGTCCTCGGCGGGATAGCCTCGTTCGAGATCGACCTGTTCGGACGGCTCGCGAACCTCTCGGCCGCGGCGCGGGACCGAGCGCTCGCTTCGGAGGCCGCCAGCCGAACCGTACGCATCGCGCTGGTGGCGGATCTCGCGGCTGCGTGGGCCGCCCATGCGGCAAATCGCGAGTTGCTGGCGGTGGCGCAGGATACGGCGGCCAACGCCCGCCGCAGCCTCGAACTGACCAGAATGCGCCTCGAAGGAGGAATCGCCCCGCGCACCGACGTGCGGCAGGCGGAACAGTTGCTGGCGACCGCGGAAGCCGACCTTGCCGTGCAGACGACTGCGCTGGCCCGGAACGAGAATCTCGTCCGGCTCCTGATTGGCGCGGAGTTCGATCGCGATCTGTTTCCCCCGGACCTGGAAAGCGCCCTCGCCGGCATCGGGACGGTCCCCCTGGGGACGAATTCGGCAGTGCTGCTGCGCCGCCCCGACATCATCGAGGCGGAATACCGCTTGCGGGCCGCGAATGCCGACATCGGCGCGGCCCGCGCGCGTCTGTTCCCGTCGATCTCGCTCTCCGGCCTGCTCAGCTTCGGCAGCAACGCGCTTGGCGCGCTGTTCAGCGACAGCGCCTTTCGCGCAAGCGCCGGCGCCGACGCCAGCCAGACCGTGTTCGACGCCGGCGGGCGAAGCGCCGGTGTCGAAGCGAGCGAGGCGCAGCGCGATGCCGCGCTTGCATCCTACGAACGAACCGTCCAGGCCGCGTTCCGCGAAGTCGCCGACGCTCTGGCCGATCAGGGCACCATCGCCGAACGCATGCGCGCGGCGCAGGCCAGCACCGATGCGGCGGCCGATGCGGCGAGGCTCACGGAGGAGCGCTATCGCGGCGGAATAGACAGCTTCCTGTCCAATCTCGACGCCCAGCGCAGCCTGTACGCCGCGCGGCGCCAGCGGATCGCAACCGAGGCCGCGGCGATAAACAACAGGATCGAGATTTATCGTTCCACAGGGATAGCGCCGTAAGGCAAATCGCCCTTTCCTACGCCGCGAGCCCGATCTCCTCGCTGGGCGCGAAGTTGCCGTGGAGGCCGAAGCGGAGCTGGATCGGCACCTTGACGGTGGCGATGGGGCCCTTTTCGATGTCGAGCGCATCGAACAGCAGCAGGTCGCTGCGGTGGTCTTCCAGCCGGTTGCAGACCATGACGATCCAGCCATCGCCTTCGGACGCGTCCTTGCTGCGCGGGATGAAGCACGGTTCCTGAAGTGAGGACACCGGGCCGCACCACCAGTGCTGCTCCGCCCCGGTTTCGAGATCCTTCAGGAACAGGCAGTTCATCATGAAGCCGCCCGCGCTGCCGCCCTTCAGCTCCACCGGCCGCTTCATGTCCATTTCGAGGCTCCAGCCGTAGCGGTTCCTGACCCCGGTGAAGCGGTCGTCGATGCGGGGAAATTCGCTGGCGGTTTTCGTAAGCCGGTTGATCTCGGCGAACTCCTCGCCGTTGGACGACAGGTCCACCACCCAGTCGGTCAGCTTGCTCATCGCCTCCATCCCGTTGAACGGCGCGCCGTGGACGTCGGGGAAGAAGGGGAACATGTTGTTCTTCGCTTCGGGCACGATGAAGTGGATGCGGCTCCCTTCCTGCCAGGCGTTGAGGACGTGGCTGGCGAAGCAGTTGTCGCGCTTGAACCAGCGGATGTCTTCCTGCTTCAGATCGTCGCGCCGGGGGATGACGCCCAGGTACACCGGCAGCGTGGTGTCGAAGCCGAAGTGCGGCAGGCCCTTTTCCAGCCGCTCCCAACTGCCGATCGAGGGCACGATGTGGAGGACGAGGTAATCCTCGGTGATGCCGAAATCGTGCATCATGCAGTAGTAGGGAACCTTGAACCACTTCTCGCGCACCAGTTCGCCTTCGGGGTTCACCTCGTAATAGGCGACGTCGTCGGTGCAGAGGCCCGAGGCGGCATAGCCGATGGCGACCATGTTGCCGGTCTTCGGGTCGACCTTGGGGTGCGCGGTGAAAGTCTGCCCGGTCATCTTGCCGCCGAACTTCTCGAACCCGATCGTCTCCATCGTCGCCGGGTCCATCAGCAGCGAGGGGCTGTCTTCCTTCATCGCCCACAGCTTGCCGGCATAGATCCAGGCGTTGGTGTTGGCGGTGGAGCGGATGCGGCCCTTGACCGATTCGTCGTCGGTCAGCGGGTTGCGGTAGGCGCCGAACAGGGCCTTGCCCGCCTCGTTCTCCAGCTTCCACTTGTCGGTCTTGGCCCAGCGCTGGCGGAAATCGCACTGGCCGTCGTGGAAATGGAACCGGGTTATCATCCCGTCGCCGTTGAACGAGATGTCGTCACCCAGCCGGGGAGGAAACTGCGGATCGGGCTGCACGCGATAGAACGCGCCGTCCAGTTCGGGCGGGATCGCGCCGGTGTGCTGGAGGTCGGCGATGTCCGCCTCTATCCGGCTGGGGGTGTTGAAGCCGGTAAAGCTGGGAGTATCGGGGAAATGCGACACGGGGGGTTCCTCTCCTTGAATCCGCCAAGGTTGCGCGAGATTGTATGCTCCACTAACAATTGCGCAAGTGGACGGGGCAAAGGTGGGGGCGGGTGAGCGCGGTCGCATTGACGCAAAGCAAGGATTCGGCGCCGGAGGACGAGCTCGGCGCGCTGCACGACATTCTCGGGTTTCATATCCGGCTGGCGCATGGCGCGGTCTATCGCCACTTCACCGAATCGTTCGCCAACCTGGGCCTGACGCAGAAACAGGTTTCGGCGCTGTGGCTGGTCGCGGACCGGCCGGGCATCTCGCAGATCGACCTGGGGCGCAGGCTGCGGATGGACCGGGCGACGACCATGACCATCGTCAACCGCTTGCAGGACCGCGACTATATGCGGCGCGAGCAATCCGACAGCGACCGGCGCAAGCAGGCGCTGTTCCTGACCGACGCCGGAGCCGGCGCGCTGGCCCAAGCGAAGGACTGCATCGCCGAGCACGAGAAGTGGCTCAAGTCGCGCTTCACGGCCGGCGAGGTTGAAAAACTGGTGGAAATGCTGACGCGAATCCACGAATGATGCCCGCATACGGGAGAGGACACTAGCGACATGGCAGCAGCAGGCGGGGGCGCGAACCCCATCACCGTGATCAACGATGCGCCGATGAACTGGCGGCAATGGGCCGTCATCGTCATGATGGTGCTGCTCAACGCGCTCGACGGGTTCGACGTGCTTTCCAGCGCTTTCGCGGCGCCGGGCATCTCCGCCGAATGGGGGATCGAACGCGCCGCGCTGGGCGTGGTCCTGTCGGCCGAACTGGTCGGCATGGGCGTGGGATCGGTGCTGCTGGGCGGCATGGCCGACAAGTTCGGCCGCAAGCTGACCATGATCGGCTGCCTGGTGCTGATGGCCGGGGGCATGTGGATGGCCGGGCACGCCGTGGGCGTGACCGACATGGTCGCCTATCGCTTCATCACCGGCATCGGCATCGGCGGGATGCTGGCGGCGACCAATGCGGTCACGGCCGAAAGCAGCAACCTGGCCTGGCGGCGCACGGCGATCGCCGCCTATGTCGCCGGCTATCCGCTCGGCGCGATCATCGGCGGCGTGGCGGCTTCGGAATGGCTGCTGCCGACCTACGGCTGGCGCGGGGTGTTCGATTTCGGCGCCATCGTGACCGCGGCGCTGATCCCAATCGTGATGCTGATCATCCCCGAAACCGCCGCCTATCGCGCCTCCAAGGGCGATCTGGCGGGGGTCAACAAGACGCTGGCCGCCTTCGGCAAGCCGGCCATCGACAGCCTGCCGGAGGCCGCCGCCGGGGCCGCCAAGCCCAAGGTCACCGACATCCTGTCGAACCCGCAGCTGCGCCCGGTCACGCTGCTGCTGGCCTTCGGCTACATGTTCCACACGATCACGTTCTACTACATCCTCAAGTTCGCGGTGCAGATCGTGGCCGATTACCCGCCGGGCTATGCCCCGAGCGATGCGGCGACCGTGCTGACCTGGGCCAACGTGGGCGGCTTCTTCGGCAGCCTGCTGTTCGGCTTCGTGATGGGCAAGCTGGGCATCAAGTGGCCGACAGCGTTGATGCTGCTGATCGGCGCGGTGATGGTGGGCGCGTTCGGCCTCGGGCGCGAGACGCTGTCGGGCTGGCAATGGGCGACGATCCTGACCGGGTTCTTCACCAATGCCGCGATCAGCGGGTACTACGCCGCCTTCGCGCGCGGCTTCCCCGCCTATGCCCGCGCCACCGGCACCGGCTTCGTGCTCGGCGTCGGCCGCCTGGGCGCGGCGGGCAGCCCGATCATCGCCGGGGCGCTGTTCACCTGGCTCGGCAACGACGAGCTGCTGACGGTCTCCGTCATCATGGCGATGGGCTCGGTGGTCTCGCTGCTGCTGTTCCTGATGCTGCCGGAGCGTGACGGCGATGCGGTAACCCAGGGCGACGCGGCCAAATAGCCAGGCCGCGCCCGCTGTGGGGGTTGGCAAACGGTTTCGTGTGGCCAATGAGCCGGGCACACGAATCGTTTGCTTCATCAACTATCGAGGACAGCCATGAAGACCCGCGCCGCAGTCGCCTTCGAAGCCAAGAAACCGCTGGAGATCGTCGAACTGGACCTCGAGGGGCCGAAGGCGGGCGAAGTGCTGGTGGAAATCATGGCCACCGGCATCTGCCACACCGACGCCTATACGCTGGACGGGTTCGACAGCGAGGGCCTGTTCCCGAGCGTGCTGGGCCACGAGGGCGCGGGCGTGGTGCGCGAAGTGGGCGCGGGCGTGACCAGCGTGAAACCGGGCGACCACGTGATCCCGCTCTACACGCCGGAATGCCGCCAGTGTAAATCGTGCCTTTCGGGCAAGACCAACCTGTGCACCGCGATCCGCGCCACGCAGGGCAAGGGGCTGATGCCCGACGGGACGACGCGCTTTTCCTACAAGGGGCAGCCGATCTACCACTACATGGGCTGCTCGACGTTCTCCAATTTCACCGTGCTGCCGGAAATCGCGGTGGCGAAGATCCGCGAAGACGCGCCGTTCAAGACCAGCTGCTACATCGGCTGCGGCGTGACCACCGGCGTGGGCGCAGTGGTCAACACGGCCAAGGTGCAAGTGGGCGACAACGTGGTGGTGTTCGGCCTCGGCGGCATCGGCCTCAACGTGATCCAGGGCGCGAAGCTGGCGGGCGCGAACCGGATCATCGGCGTCGACATCAATGCAACGCGCGAGGAATGGGGCCGCAAGTTCGGCATGACCGATTTCCTCAACACCAAGGGCATGAACCGCGACGAGACAATCGCCAGGGTGCTGGAGCTGACCGACGGCGGCGCGGACTATACCTTCGACTGCACCGGCAATACCGAAGTGATGCGCACGGCGCTGGAATGCTGCCACCGCGGCTGGGGCACCAGCGTGATCATCGGCGTGGCCGAAGCGGGCAAGGAAATCGCCACCCGGCCGTTTCAGCTAGTCACCGGGCGCAACTGGCGCGGCACCGCCTTCGGCGGGGCCAAGGGCCGCACCGACGTGCCGAAGATCGTGGACTGGTACATGGACGGGAAAATCCAGATCGACCCGATGATTACCCATGTCCTGACCCTGGAAGAGATCAACAAGGGTTTCGACCTGATGCATGCGGGCGAGAGCATCCGCAGCGTCGTGGTATACTGATCCGCCGGTGGCGAAGGCCGGGCTTGAAACGGCCCGGACCAGAGACGACTTCGGTTCCGTGAAATTCCGCCAGGGATTTCATGGACACGAAATGTTCGGATACTTGAACGACCCTATTTTCGCGTCTAATGGCTAGCTCACAGGAGAGGTCCCTATGTTCACGCACGCATTCCTCGGCTCCAACGACATCGAGAAGAGCCGCAAGTTCTACGACGCCACGATGGGCGTGCTCGGCTATCAGAACGTGGTTCCGCCCGAAGCGGGGCAACTGGTCTATGCCGGACCGGGCGGCACCTTCATCGTCGGCAAGCCGCTGAACGGCGAACCCGCCACTTACGCCAACGGCGGCACGCTGGGCTTCGCCGCGCCGGACGACGAGACGGTGGCCGCGTGGCACGAGGCCGGCCTTGCCGCCGGCGGCGTCTGTGACGGCGAGCCGGGACCGCGCGAGCGCGCGCCCAACCAGTCGGTCGGGGCCTATCTGCGCGATCCCGACGGCAACAAGATCTGCGCCTTCCACATGCGCCACTGAGCGCGCGCCCGATTTTTCCCGATGGACGTGCTTTCAACCAACCGCAGCCACGGCGGCGACCAGGGCGTCTACAGCCACCGGTCCGCCGCCACCGGCACGGATATGACTTTCGCGGTCTACGTGCCGGAGCATGCGGCCGGGGCGAAGCTGCCGGTGCTGTGGTACCTTTCGGGGCTGACCTGCACCCACGCCAACGTGATGGAAAAGGGCGAATACCGCCGGGCCTGCGCCGAACACGGAATCGTGTTCGTCGCGCCCGACACGTCCCCACGCGGCGACGATGTGCCGGATGACGAAGCCTACGACTTCGGCAAGGGCGCGGGCTTCTACGTCGATGCGACGCAGGAGCCGTGGGCGGCGAATTTCCGCATGCGGTCCTATATCGAGGACGAACTGCCCGCGCTGATCGCCGCCGAGTTCCCGGTGGACATGGCGCGGCAGGGGATCACCGGCCATTCGATGGGCGGGCATGGCGCGCTGACGATCACCCTGCGCAATCCCGGCCGGTTCCGCTCGACCAGCGCCTTTTCCCCGATCGTCAGCCCGCTGAACTGCCCGTGGGGAGAAAAGGCGCTGTCAGGCTATCTCGGCCCTGACCGCAAGACGTGGCGCGCCTACGACGCCTGCGCGCTGATCGAGGACGGCGCGCGCCTGCCCGATCTGCTGGTCGATCAGGGCACGGCGGACAACTTCCTCAGCGAGCAGCTGAAAACGCAATTGCTGGACGCGGCCTGCCGCGAGGCGGATATTCCGGCGACGATCCGGATGCAGGAAGGCTACGACCACTCCTATTTCTTCATCTCGACCTTCATGGCCGAGCACATCGCCTGGCACGCGGAAAGGCTCTAGTTCGTGAGTACCAAGGAACAGCGGATCGGCGAGATCCTGGCCGAACATGGCGAGAGGGAAGGCCCGCTCATCCCCATCCTGCACGACGTGCAGCACGCGTTCGGCTGTGTCGATACCGAAGCCGAAGCGCTGATCGCCAAGGGGCTCAATCTCAGCCGGGCCGACGTCCACGGCGTGGTCAGCTTCTATCACGATTTCCGCGGACAGCGGGATCCGCGCCCGGAAGTGCAGATCTGCCGCGCCGAAGCGTGCAAGGCGCGCGGCGTCGAGGCGCTGATCGCGGATGCCGAGAGCGCCGCCGGCGAGCGCGTCAGGCTGACCACCGTCTATTGCCTGGGCCTGTGCAGCGCCGGCCCGGCGGCGCGTGTCGGCGATACGCTCCACGCCCGGCTCGATGCCGCAAGGCTCGCCGAAGTGATCGGAGACGCATCGTGACCGGAACCCCGATCGTGCGCATTTCCGACGATGCGCTGGCCCGCGCCCTCGGCGCCGACGCGCTGGCCGAGGCCTTCGCCCGCAAGGGTTGCGAGGTTCACCGCACCTCGAGCTGGGGCATGCACTGGCTCGAACCGCTGGTCGAGATCGACGGCGCCGGCTTCGGCCCGGCGACGATGGCCGACGTCGATGCGATTCTGAACGGATCGAGCGACAAGTCGATCGGCGAGATCGTCGAGCATCCGTTCATCGCCCGCCAGCAGCGGCTGACGTTCGCCCGCGCCGGGCGCACGCGGCCGACGAGCCTGGAAGACTACGCGGCGACCGGCGGCTGGGCCGGCCTGGAGCGTGCGCGCCGCATCGGCAGCGAGCGGATCGTCGAGGAAGTGCTCGAATCCGGGCTGCGCGGACGCGGCGGCGCGGGCTTCCCCGCCGGCATCAAGTGGAAGACCGTGGCCAATACGCCGGGCGAGCGGAAGTACATCGTCTGCAACGCCGACGAAGGCGACAGCGGCACCTTCGCCGACCGGATGGTGATGGAGGGCGATCCCTATGCGCTGATCGAGGGCATGGCGATCGCCGGCGAGGCGGTGGGCGCTCGCCAGGGCTATATCTACGTCCGCAGCGAATACCCCGACGCGATCCGCAAGCTGAACGAGGCGCTGCGCCTGTGCGCGCAGATCATCGCCCCGTTCCGCTGCGAGGTGCGCGTGGGCGCGGGGGCCTATGTCTGCGGCGAGGAAACCTCGCTGCTCAACAGCCTGGAGGGCAAGCGCGGCGAAGTGCGCGCCAAGCCGCCACTGCCGGCGATCGAGGGCCTGTTCGGGCGGCCGACAGTGGTCAACAACGTGCTGACCCTCGCCGCCGTGCCGCACATTCTCGACGAAGGCGGGGCCGCGCAATACGGCGCGCTGGGCATCGACCGTTCCAAGGGCACGATGCCGATCCAGCTTGCCGGCAACATCCGCCACGGCGGCCTGTTCGAGACCGCGTTCGGAATCACGCTGCGCGAGCTGATCCACGACATCGGCGGCGGGACCGAGTCCGGCCGCCCGGTGAAGGCGGCGCAGGTGGGCGGGCCGCTGGGCGCCTATCTCCACCCCGACCAGTTCGACATCCGCTTCGACTACGAAGCCTATACCGCCGCCGACGCGCTGATCGGCCATGGCGGGATCACGGTGTTCGACGACAGCGCCGACATGGGTTCGATGGCGCGCTTCGCGATGGAGTTCTGCGCCGCCGAAAGCTGCGGCAAGTGCACCCCGTGCCGGATCGGCGCGGTGCGCGGGGTCGAGCTGATCGACCGCATCCGCGCCGGCGGGCGCAAGGCCGACGCGGTCGAAGTGCTGCCGGTGATGCACAATGCGCCGAAGACCGGCCGCCTGCCCGAACAGGACATCGGCCTGCTGACCGACCTGTGCGAGACGATGAAGTTCGGCTCGCTGTGCGCGCTCGGCGGCTTCACGCCCTACCCGGTGATGAGCGCGCTGAAGCACTGGCCGGAGGATTTCATGCCCGGCGATCGGCCCGGTGATCGGCCCAGTGATCGGGATGCGGCGGCAAAAGCGCCGGAGCGGAGCGAGGCGTGACGGCGCCGACAACTCCCAGCCCAACCCCTCCCCTGACGGGAAGGGGCTTCAGGTGATCCTCGGCGTGGTTCTTGCGGGCGGGCAATCGCGCCGGTTCGGCAGCGACAAGGCGCTGGCCGAGCTGGGCGGGCATACGCTGCTGGCGCGCGCCGTGGATGCGATGTCGGGCTGGTGCGAATACGTGGTCGTCGCCGGGCGCGAGACGGCCCCCGCCCCGACCATTCCCGACTGGCCGCACCCGGACATGGGCCCGCTCGCCGGAATCGCCGCCGGGCTGCGGCTGGCGCGCGACGAGGGTTACGGCAGCGTGCTGGCCTGCGGCGTGGATTCGGTCGGGCTGCCCGAAGACCTGCCCGCGCTGCTCTCGCCGGCCCCCGCCTATCTCGCCAGCCAGCCGGTCGTGGGCCACTGGCCGGTGAGCGCCGTTGACGGTCTCGAAACGCTGCTTCTGGCAGAAGGACGGCATTCGATGCTGGCCTTCGCCGAGGCCATCGGCGCAACACCCGTGAAAACGGCGGCAAAACCTGCTAATATCAATACACCGGCGGATCTGGCCGCCGCGGAGAAGAACGATGGGATTTGAACGCCAGGCAGATTTCGGCACACCCGAAGTCAAGTCGGACGAGATGGTCACGCTGACCATCGACGGCCGCGAGGTCACCGTGCCCGCGGGCACCAGCGTGATGCGCGCAGCGGCGGAAATCGGCGGTTCGATCCCCAAGCTCTGCGCCACCGACAACATGAAGTCGTTCGGATCCTGCCGCCTGTGCCTGGTCGAGATCGACGGCGCGCGCGGCACGCCGGCCAGCTGCACCACGCCGGTTGCGGCGGGAATGACCGTCCACACCCAGACCCCGCGGCTGGAAAAGCTGCGCAAGGGGGTGATGGAGCTGTACATCTCCGACCACCCGCTCGACTGCCTGACGTGCAGCGCCAACAACGACTGCGAGTTGCAGGAACAGGCGGCCGCCGTGGGCCTGCGCGACGTGCGCTACGGCTACGAAGGCAAGAACCACCTGGGCGAGGCGACCGACACCTCGAACCCCTATTTCGATTTCGATCCGAGCAAGTGCATCGTCTGTTCGCGCTGCGTGCGCGCCTGCGACGAGGTGCAGGGCACGTTCGCGCTGACCATCGACGGGCGCGGGTTCGCCTCCATGGTCAGCGCCGGGCAGACGCCGGACAACTTCCTCAGCTCCGAATGCGTCAGCTGCGGCGCCTGCGTGCAGGCCTGCCCGACCGCCACGTTGCAGGAAAAGAGCGTCAAGGCGATCGGCCTGCCGGAACGGGCCGAGGTCACCACCTGCGCCTATTGCGGCGTCGGCTGCACGTTCCGCGCCGAAATGCGCGGCGAGCAACTGGTGCGGATGGTGCCGTGGAAGGACGGCAAGGCCAACCGCGGGCATAGCTGCGTCAAGGGCCGCTTCGCCTATGGCTACGCCAACCACAAGGACCGCATCCTCAGCCCGATGATCCGCGAGTCCATCGACCAGCCGTGGCGCGAGGTGAGCTGGGACGAAGCGCTGAGCTATACCGCCAGCAGGATCAACGCCATCAAGGCGAAGCACGGCGCGCGCGCGCTGGGCGGGATCACCTCCAGCCGCTGCACCAACGAAGAGACCTTCCTGGTGCAGAAGCTGATCCGCGCCACCTTCGGCTCCAACAACACCGATACCTGCGCCCGCGTGTGCCACTCGCCGACCGGCTATGGTCTCAAGACCACGTTCGGCACCAGCGCCGGGACGCAGGATTTCGATTCGGTGATGGATGCCGACGTGATCCTGGTGATCGGCGCCAATCCGACCGACGCGCACCCGGTGTTCGGCAGCCGCATGAAGCGCCGGCTGCGGCAGGGCGCGAAGCTGATCGTGATCGATCCGCGGCGGATCGACCTCGTCCGCAGCCCGCACATCGAGGCGGCGCACCACCTGCCGCTGCGCCCCGGCACCAATGTCGCGGTGATGACCAGCCTCGCGCATGTCATCGTCACCGAAGGCCTCGCGAACGAGGCGTTCATCCGCGAGCGCTGCGACTGGGACGAATACCAGGACTGGGCGCGCTTCGTTTCGGACGAGCGGCACAGCCCCGAGTTCCTCGAAGCTGTCACCGGCGTTCCGGCGCAGACCGTGCGCGAGGCCGCGCGGCTCTACGCCACGGGCGGCAACGGCGCGATCTACTACGGCCTTGGCGTGACCGAGCACAGCCAGGGCAGCTCCACCGTCATGGCGATCGCCAACCTGGCCATGGCGACGGGCAATATCGGCCGCCCCGGCGTGGGCGTGAACCCGCTGCGCGGGCAGAACAACGTGCAGGGTTCGTGCGACATGGGCTCGTTCCCGCACGAACTGCCCGGATACCGCCACATCTCCGACGTCGCGGTGCGCGAACTGTTCGAGAACGAATGGGGCGTCGCGCTCGATCCCGAGCCGGGCCTCAGGATCAACAACATGTTCGACGCCGCCGTCGACGGCTCGTTCCGGGTCCTCTACGTGCAGGGCGAGGACATCATGCAGTCCGATCCCAACACGCAGCACGTCGCCGCGGGGCTTTCGGCGATGGAGCTGGTCATCGTCCACGACCTGTTCCTCAACGAGACCGCGAACTACGCGCACGTGTTCCTGCCCGGCAGCACCTTCCTGGAGAAGGACGGCACGTTCACCAATGCCGAGCGGCGCATCCAGCCGGTGCGCAAGGTGATGGAACCGGCCAACGGCTATGCCGACTGGGAAGTGACCCAGCTCCTCGCCAATGCCCTGGGCGCGGACTGGAACTACACCCATCCGAGCCAGATCATCGACGAGATCGCGCGCCTGACGCCGAGCTTCGCCGGGCTCGAATGGAACGACCTGCTGCAACGCGGTTCGGTCCAGTGGCCGATCAACGAACAGCATCCCGAGGGATCGCCGGTGATGCACATCGACGGCTTCGCCAGCGGCAAGGGCAAGTTCGTCGTCACCGAATACATCCCGACCGACGAGAAGGCCGGCCCGCGCTTCCCGCTGCTGCTGACCACCGGGCGCATCCTGAGCCAGTACAACGTGGGCGCGCAGACCCGCCGCACCGGCAACGTCGTCTGGCACGATCAGGATCTGCTGGAGATGCACCCGACCGATGCCGAGAACCGCGGCATCGAGACCGGGGACATGGTCCGTCTCGCCAGCCGCACCGGCGAAACGACGCTGCGCGTGCTGGTAACCGACCGGGTCGCGCCGGGAGTGGTCTATACCACCTTCCACCACCCGGCGACGCAGGCCAACGTGGTCACCACGGACTTTTCCGACTGGGCGACCAACTGCCCCGAATACAAGGTCACCGCGGTGCAGGTCACGCCGTCCAACGGGCCGAGCGAATGGCAGCGCGACTATGCTGAGCTGAGCGAGCGCAGCCGCCGCATCGCCGAGGTGGAGCCCGCCGAATGAGCTCGACGATCGAGACGCTGCGGCGCATGGCCAACGACATCGCCCGCAACCTCGCGGCGATGGGCCACGAAGGCGCGGTGCTGGCGACGGCCGACCATATCGAGATGTTCTGGGATCCGCGGATGAAGTCCGCGATCTTCGCAGACGACCTCGCCACGCTTTCCCCTATCGCGCGCGAGGCGGTCGAGTTCCTGGCGCGCGGCAAGACTCCGGGACACCAGACCCGCGCGACCGAGTTCAACGCGGTCGACGAGGTCGGCCATTCCGACGCGGGCTGATCTTCCAGCTCCCCTCCCGCGTGCGGGAGGGGCCGGGGGTGGGTGCGAGCCGGGCTGGACGTTGACGGGCCCACCCCTGGCCCCTCCCGCAAGCGGGAGGGGGACGTGATCGCCGAAATCCGCCCCGACGGCGCGCGCCGTCCTGTGTCGCGCGAATGGGTGCCCGAAGCTCCCGTAGCGCTGGAATTCAACGGTCTGTCCTATGCCGTGATGATGGCGACGCCGGCCGACCTTGAAGACTTCGCGCTCGGCTTCGCACTGACCGAAGGGCTGGCGAAGACGCCCGGCGACCTCGCCGACATCGCGGTGGCCGAAGTCGAGAACGGCTGGATCGTGCGCGCGGCGCTGTCGGGCCTCGGCATCGAACAACTGACCGACCGCGTGCGGGCGCGGGTGGCGGAAAGTTCTTGCGGGCTGTGCGGGATCGAGAACCTCGATGCGGTCGCCCGTCCGCTGCCGCCGGTCGCCGCGCACGAACCGCTGGACGAAGCCGCTATCTTCGCCGCCCTCGCCGCGTTGCGCGATCGCCAGCCGCTCGGCCGCGCGACGGGCGCAGCCCACGCCGCCGCTTTCGCCTCGCCCGCAGGCGCAATCCTGCACGTCCGCGAGGACGTCGGCCGGCACAACGCGCTGGACAAGCTGGTCGGCGCGCTGGCGGCGGCCGGGCAGAACGCAGCGGATGGCTTCATCCTCTCCACCGCGCGCTGTTCCTACGAGATCGTGGAAAAGGCCGTGCGCGCCGGGGCCACGCGGCTGGTCACGGTGTCGCTGCCGACGAGCATGGCGGTGGCGCGGGCGGAAGCGGCGGGGCTCAGCCTGTGGAGCCTGGCGCGCGACGACAGCGTCTTGCGGGTGAACGCGGGGCGTGGCGCATAGCGGTCAGGCCAGTTCCGCCTCAACCGGACAGAGACCTTTCGCCGCTTTCACCAGCTTGCGATCGAAGGTGACGAACGCTTCGCAGTCTCGCGCCCTAGCGAGGTGCAGGGCGTCGGCGAAATCGAGGCCGCCGCCGGCCAGCGCGATGGCTTGCGCCAGCAGGTCTGGATCCTCGACCGTCACGCCGGGCAGGCCGGCGAAGGCGGCGAAGGACGCGCAAATCCCGGCCGAATCGAACTCGTAGCCGCTGCGCAGCACCCATTCGGCTTCCAGGAACACCGTGGTCGCGACGAAGATGTCGCCGGCATCGACGATCTCCCGCGCGCGGGTGGATTGCCGGGGATCGTCCTTCGCCAGGAAACGGACGAGGATGTTGGTATCAATCGCGCGCACGGCGGCGCGCCTCCGCCTTCACGGCTTCGTCCATCTCCGCCAGCGACTTCGGCTTGCCCTTGTAATCGAGCATGCCGAACACCTGTTCCACTGTCATGGCGGCGAACAGCGGCGCCTTGCGCAGCAGAACGCCTTCTTCGGTGTCCTCCACGACAAGCTTCGTCCCCGCGCCCCAGCGCCGCTGGTCGCGCACGGCCTTGGGCAGGATGACCTGCCCTTTGGTGGAAACCCTGGTCGTGAGCTTTTCCACGACGCCCATGCCGGCCGCCTCCTTTGGTAAGACAGAAGTAAGATAAGGCAGCGGACTGCCGTTTGCAAGGGTTCGCCGCCTACCTGCTCAGCTCGAACACCGCGTGCTCGGCGCGCCAGTTGGCCCCTGCCGCGCCCAGTTCCGCGCCGTGGGCGAAGAACCAGCGGCGTTCGGTCCTGACGCGCTTTTCCGCCAGCAACGCCTCGAAATCCTTGACCGTCAGGTGGTGGATGTTCTCGGTCGCGTACCAGGTGCCGGGCAAGTGGCGCGTCACCGGCATGCGGCCGCCCACCAGCAGCGACAGGCGCATGCGCCAATAGGCGAAGTTGGGGAAGCTGACGAAGGCCCGCCGCCCGACGCGCAACAACTGGTCGAGCACGAGGTCGGGCCGCTCGGCGGTCTGCAAGGTCTGGCTGAGGATGGCGAAATCGAACGAATCGTCGGGGTATTCGGCAAGGTCGCGGTTGGCGTCGCCCTGGATCACCGACAGGCCGCGGCTGACGGAGAGCGCGACCTTTTCCGGGTTCAGCTCCAGCCCGCGCGCGTCCACCCCGCGCTCGTCGCGCAGGGCGGCCATCAGGGAGCCGTCGCCGCAGCCGATGTCGAGCACCCGCGCGCCGGCGGGCACGTGGCGGGCGATCACCGCAAGGTCGGGCCGCAGGCTGGCCGCAGCCGCGTTCATGCGAGGAAGCCCTTCACCACCCCGTCGAGCGCGGGCACGTCGAGCAGGAAGCTGTCGTGCCCGTAAGGGGCCGACAGCTCGACGAAGCTCACCGCCGCGCCGGTGGCGTTCAGCGCATGGGCGATGAGCCGCGATTCGGCCGTGGGATAGAGCCAGTCGGTATCGAAGCTGACGACGCAGAAGCGCGCGGTGCAGTTGGCGAAAGCGTCGGCCAGCCGCCCGCCGTGCTCTTCCGCCAGGTCGAAATAGTCCATCGCCCTGGTGATGTAGAGATAGGAGTTGGCGTCGAACCGGCCGGTGAAGCTGAGCCCCTGGTGGCGCAGGTAGCTTTCGATCTGGAAATCGGCGTCGAAGCCGAAGCTCTTGGCGTCCCGGTCCTGCAAGCGGCGGCCGAACTTGTCGGTCAGCCCCGCTTCCGAAAGGTAGGTGATGTGCGCGGCCATGCGCGCCACGGCGAGGCCCGCGTCGGGCGTCTTGCCGGTATCGTAATAGCCGCCCTGCCGCCAGTTCGGATCGGCCATGATCGCCTGCCGCCCCACTTCGTGAAAGGCGATGTTCTGCGCCGAATGACGCGCGGTGGTGGCGATCGCCAGCACCCGCGCGGTGCGGCCGGGCCAGTTGGCGGCGAAGCTCAGGGCCTGCATTCCGCCCATCGATCCGCCGACCACCGCATGCAGCCGCTCGATGCCGAGCGCGTCGAGCAGGGCGACCTGCGCGCGGACCATGTCGCGGATGGTGATGACCGGGAAGCGCATCCCGTAGGGCTTGCCGTCCGCCGCCGGGCTGGCGGGGCCGGTCGAACCCATGCAGCCGCCGATCACGTTGGCGCAGATGACGAAGTGTCGGGCGGTATCGATCGGCTTGCCGGGGCCGACCGAATTGGCCCACCAGCCCGGCTTGCCGGTTATCGGGTGCTGGCTGGCGACGTACTGGTCCATGGTCAGGGCATGGAAGATCAGCACGGCGTTGGACTTGTCCCCGGCCAGTTCGCCGTACGTCTCGTAGGCCAGCGTCACGCCGCCCAGCGCCTGGCCGCTGTCGAGCGGCAGCGGATCGGCGAGCGTGAGCGTCTTGCTGGTCGAGGCGAGAACTGTTGCCATGAAGTCGCGCGGGACTTGGGATAGGCCGCGCGGGCTGTCAATTGCCGCCGACGGGCGCTATGCGCGCGCCGGTGACGGAAAGCCTCCCCCGATGAAGCCCGAAATGAAGCCCTGGATCGCGGCGATCCACGCCTATGTGCCGGGCAGGAGCAAGGGCGCCGGCGGGCGAGAGCTGGTCAAGCTTTCCGCCAACGAGAACCCGCTGGGCACCAGCGAAGCGGCGCTGGCGGCGCGAGCCGAGGCGGTAAAGCCGTCGCTCTATCCGGACCCCGACAGCACCGCGCTGCGCGAGGCGCTGGGCAGCCTGCACGGCATCGATCCGGCGCGTATCCTCTGCGGCACGGGCTCCGGCGAATTGCTGGCGCTGGCGGCGAGCGCTTTCGCCGGGCCGGGGGATGAAGCAATCTACGTCCGCTATGGATTTTCGCTCTACGAAATCGTCGCCCATCGTTGCGGAGCCACGCCCGTGGCCGTGGCGGACAGGGAATACGGCACGGATGCCGACGCGCTGCTGGCGGCCGTGAACGAACGGACACGGGTGGTCTTCCTCGCCAACCCGAACAATCCGACCGGCACGTTTCTGCCGCGCGCGGAACTGGCGCGGCTGCACGCCGGCCTGCCGGGTAACGTCCTGCTGGTTCTGGACCAGGCTTATGCCGAATATCTCGCGCCGGAAGACGACGATGGCGGGCTGGAGCTGGCGGCGCGGCACGGAAATGTGCTCGTCACCCGAACCTTTTCCAAGGCCTATGGCCTGGCTGGCGAGCGGGTGGGCTGGGCCACCGGCGCGCCAGACCTGATCGCGGCGCTCAACCGGATTCGCGGGCCGTTCAACGTAAACAACACCGCGCAGGCTGTCGTAACCGCAGCGCTGGGCGATCAGGATTTCGTCCGCCGTTCGCGCGAACACAACCGCGCCGAACGCGCGCGTTTCGTCGCCGCTATCGAAGCGCTGGGCAACCACGGACTGCGCGCGGTGCCGAGCGAGGCGAACTTCGTGCTGGTGCTGTTCGAAGGCGCGCTGGGCGCCGAAGCCGCGCTCGACGCCCTGATGGAAGCCGGATATGCCGTGCGCCACCTGCCGGGCCAGGGGCTGCCGCAGGCGCTGCGCATCACCATCGGCACGCGCGAGCAGATGGATGCCGTGGCGGGGGTGCTGCGGCATCTGGCGGAGGGCGCGCGATGAGCTTCGATCGGGTGGCGATCATCGGGCTGGGGCTGATCGGCGGCTCGATCGGCCTTGCCGTGCGCGAACACCTGCCCGGCGTGGCCACGCGCGGCTACGACAGCGATCCCGCCGTCCGCCGGCGCGCCGCCGAACGGGGCCTTGCCGACACGATCTGCGAATCCGCCGAAGAGGCCGCCGCCGACGCCGATCTCGTCATCCTGTGCGTGCCCGTAGGCGCGATGGGCGAGGCCGCGCGGGCAGTGGCCCCGGCGCTGAAGCCCGGCGCGCTGGTCAGCGATGTCGGATCGTCCAAGCACGCGATAAGCGAAATGCTGGCCGAAGCGCTGCCCGGCCGCGCGGTAATTCCGGCGCATCCGGTGGCCGGGACCGAGCACAGCGGCCCGGACGCCGGGTTCGCCACGCTGTTCCACCGCCGCTGGTGCATCGTCACCCCGCCTTCCGGCGCGGACCCGGCGCAAGTCGCGGCGCTGGTCAGGTTCTGGCAGGATCTCGGCGCGACGATCGACACGATGGACCCCGCGCATCACGACCGGGTGCTGGCGGTGACCAGCCACATCCCCCACCTCATCGCCTACACCATCGTCGGCACCGCGTCCGATCTGGAAGAAGTGACGCGGGGCGAGGTCATCAAGTATTCGGCCGGCGGCTTCCGCGACTTCACCCGCATCGCCGCGTCCGACCCGACGATGTGGCGCGACGTGTTCCTGCACAATCGCGACGCGGTGCTCGACATGCTCGACCGCTTCCTGACCGATCTCGCCCTGATGCGCGAGGCGATCCGCGCCAGCGACGGCGAGACGATGTTCGAAGCGTTCAGCCGCACGCGCGAGATCCGCCGCTCGATCGTCGCCATCGGCCAGGACGATCCGCGCGCCGACTTCGGCCGCAAGCACAACGGCGAGAGCTAGGTTGTTCGCCTTTTCCTGAAAGCTTCGTCATTGCGAGCGGAGCGAAGCAATCCAGGGCCGGTCGCGCCGCCCTGGATTGCTTCGTCGCTGCGCTCCTCGCAATGACGCTTCGAGGTCAGACGATCGGCCTCCAGGCCGCCTGCAAACGGCTCTACCATCACGGATAAAGGGGCGATCGGTTCATAGGGTCTGGCCACGGCGCGCCAAGCACGGCAAACCCGCGCCCCATGACAGAAGAAGCCCCCGCCGCCCCCGCCTCCCCCGCCGTCCAGCAACGCTACAGCACCGTCGCCGTCTGGCTGCACTGGATCATCGCGCTGGCGATCGCTTTCCAGCTCGCGCTCGGCTTCGCGATGCCGAAGAACGAGAGCGGCTTCGCGCTCTACCAGTTCCACAAGTCGGTCGGCATCGCGATCCTGCTGCTGACGCTGGTCCGCCTCGGCTGGCGGCTGACGCATCGTCCGCCGCCGGCGGTGGAAGGCGGCTTTTCCGGGTTCCTGGCCAAGGCGGTCCACGTCGGGCTCTACGTGTTCATGATCGGCGCGCCGCTGACCGGCTGGGCGCTGGTTTCGACCGATCCGCTCAATATTCCCACGGTCCTGTTCGGCGCGATTCCCTGGCCGCACCTGCCCTTGCCGGCCGGCATCGCCGAGGCGATGGAGGGCGCGCACGGATTGCTGGCGTGGCTCGGCGTGCTGCTGTTCCTGCTCCACGTGGCGGGCGCGCTGCGGCACCAGTTCCTGCTCAGGGACGGCCTGCTTTCGCGCATCGGGCCGGGGGGCAAGGCATGGGCCGCCGGCCTGCTCGCGCTGGCGGTGGTCGTGGCGTACTTCGCCACCGGCATGAAGGTTTCCAGCGATGTCGTCGCGGCCGGCGGCTATGGCCCGCCGCAGTCAGCCGCGCAGGATCCCGCCCCGCTCGCCGCCGCGGATCCGCAAGCCGTCCCGGCCGAAACCGAAGCGGTCGAGGAATCGCCCGTCGCCGAAGACGCGGAGGAGGCGCAGGACGATGCGCCGCAGCCCGCCGAACCCGCCGCCCCGCCCGTCTGGACCATCCAGCCCGGCGGCCGGCTCGCCTTCACCGTCTCCAGCGGGTCCGACAGCTACAACGGCAGCTTTTCCGACTGGGACGGCGCGATCCGCTTCGATCCCGACAATCCCGAAACCGCCGACATCCGCATGACCATCCGCCTCACCAGCGCCTCCGTGGGCGATGCGACGATGGACGGCATGCTGCAAGGCGCGGATTTCTTCGCCAGCGCCGCCAACCCCGTCGCCACCTGGCGCAGCACCTCGGTGCGCAGGACCGGCGCGAGCAGCTACAGCGCCAACGGCACGTTATCGCTCAAGGGCGCCAGCAAGCCGCAGGCGGTGACCTTCACGCTTTCGGGCAGCGGGCTCAACCGCAAGGTCGAGGGCAGCGCCAGCATCGATCGCACGGCGTTCGGGGTTGGAACGGGAGAGTCGGCGGGAGGGCTGGCCAGTTCGGTGGCGCTCAGCTTCGCCTTCGATGCGACGGGGCGGGCGCCTTGAAGCGCGGCAATCAATCCTCCCACGGATTGATCAATGAAGCGCCCGACGGCTCGAAATCGGCAACGTTCCTCGTCGCAACGGCGGCCTGCTCGTCCAGCGCGATCGCCGAGATCTGCGCATCGGGCAGCGACATAGGCCGTCCTGCGGCGGTGGCTGCGGCAAGCATCGGGCCATAGCGCATCGCCGCCGAAGCGCCGAACGCCACGGTGCGCGTGGCATAGCGCAGCCGCCATTCGGTCAGCCGCGCTTCGAGGCCGCGTCGGCGGATGCCGTCGGCCAACCTGGCGATGCCGTACGCCAGCTCCGCCAGCGCGATCGACGGAAGCGCGCAATCGTCTTCGTTGAGCAGGTACCAGCGCTCGACGGCCGGATCGGGCGCGTCCTTCATCAGCTCCGACACGACGTTCGTGTCGAGCAGGATCAAAGATCGATGCCCCGATGCGGCGTACGGTGGTCTTCGATCGCGGCCTCCACCTCGGCGATGGCCGCATCGTCCACCGCCGCCGCCTTGCGCATCCGCTTGAGGAACGCCGCGGCGCTTTCCGCCGGATGACGGCTGGCATAGTCGCTCAGCGCCTCTTCGACGATGGCGTGAATCGGTCGCCCCTCGCGGCGCGACAGCGCATGCGCGAGATCGCGCGCGCGCTTGCTGCGGACGGAGAGTTGCGGAGCAGTCATGCCATCAAGATAGGCGCATGATGGCATGATGGCAACAAGCAGCGGTAGCCGGCAATCGATCCGGACGAAAGCGACCGTTCGCCAGGTCCGAGTCCTAGTCCAGCGCCACCGAGACGCTCTTCAGCTCGGTATAGGCTTCGACGCCGGTCTTGCCGTTCTCGCGCCCCCAGCCGCTGGCCTTGTAGCCGCCCAGCGGCAGCGCCGGGTCCACGCCGCCCGAGCCGTTGACGCGGATCGTCCCGGCCCGGAGCCGCCGGGCGAGCTTGTGCGCCATGCCGATGTCGCGGGTCCAGATGCTGGCGGCGAGGCCGTACTCGGTCTCGTTGCCCAGCCGCGCCAGCCGGTCGGCGTCGTCGGCAGAGGCAAAGCGCGTGGCGCACAGGACGGGTCCGAAGATTTCCTCCCTGCGCACTTTCATGCTCGCTTCGGTATCGACCAGCACCGTCGGCTCGACGAACCAGCCCGGCCCGTCCTTGCGCCCGCCGCCGACCAGCACGCTGGCGCCTTCCTGCCGGCCGCTTTCGATATAGCCGGTCACGCGGTCGAGCTGCTGCTCGCTCACCAGCGGGCCGATCACCGTTTCCGGGTCGAGCGTCTGGCCGACGCGCAGCATCTTCGCCATCCCGGCGATGCCTTCCAGCACCTGATCGGCGACTTCCTCCGCCACGAACAGCCTGCTGCCGGCGGCGCAGACCTGCCCGGCGTTGAAGAAGATGCCCATCGCCGCGGCGGGGATCGCCTTCTTCAGGTCGGCATCGGCGAAGATGAAGGTCGGCGACTTGCCGCCCAGTTCCAGGCTGACGCGTTTGAAATTGGTCTTGCTGGCGTCGATAATCGCGCGGCCGGTCATCGTCGAGCCGGTAAAGGCGACCTTGTCCACGTCCATGTGCGCGGCCAGCGCCGCCCCCGCCGTGCGGCCGAAGCCGGTGACCACATTGACCACGCCTTCGGGGAAGCCCGCCTCCAGCGCCAGTTCGCCCAGCCGGATGGTCGACAGCGGGGTCTGCTCGGCGGGTTTGACCACCACTGCGCATCCGGCCGCCAGCGCCGGGCCGATCTTGGCCGCCGCCATCGCCAGCGGGAAGTTCCACGGCACGATCTGCGCGACCACGCCCACCGGCTCGCGCAGCACATAGTTCAGCCATTCGCCGGGCGCGGAAATCTCGTTGGTCTCGCCTTGCAGCTTGGTCGCCCAGCCCGCCTGATAGCGCAGCTGCCCCACCGCGCCGCCGACATCGGCCATGCGGCTGAACTGGATCGGGCGGCCGACATCGAGCGTCTCGGTCAGCGCCAGTTCGTCGCCGTTGGCCTCGATCAGGTCGGCGAGGCGATTGATGAGCCGCGCCCGCTCGTCCGGCTTCACCTTGCTCCATGCGCCTTCGAAGGCCGCGCGCGCGGCCGCCACTGCCGCATCGACATCGGCTTCGCCCGCGCTCGCCACGTCGGCCAGCTTCTCGCCGGTGGAGGGGTCGTGCGTCTCGAACGTCTCCCCGCTCGCCGCCTCGCGCCATTCGCCGCCGATCAGCATCCGGCCCGCCTTGCCGCTCCAGCGCCGGCGGAACTGTTCCATGCGGTTTTCGATCGGGGTCTGGGCGTTCATGGGATGTCTCTCCGCGTTTCTCGGGCCACGTCTTGTCGGCTGCGTTCGTCCGGCGCATAAAGATTGTAAGTGCCACTTACTAGTTCGAGTGTCGCACGGGAGAGGAAAGCTGCAAGGCGAATTCGACTATGTGATCGTCGGCGCGGGTTCGGCCGGCTGCGTGCTGGCCGCGCGGCTGACCGAGGACCCGGCCGTGCGCGTGCTGCTGCTGGAGGCGGGCGGCGGGGCGGACAAGTTCCTGATCCGCATGCCGCTGGGCATGATGAAGGCCATGCTCAAGCCCGAGCTGACCTGGCGGCTGATGACCGAGCCGGAACCGCACCTGGGCGGCCGCCGCCTGTTCCTGCCGCGCGGGCGGCTGCTGGGCGGATCGAGTTCGATCAACGGCATGGTCTACATGCGCGGCCATTCGGCCGATTTCGACCGCTGGGCGCAGAAGGGCGCGCGCGGGTGGAGCCATGCCGAAGTGCTGCCCTATTTCCGCCGGATGGAGCGCAGCTGGCGCACCGGCAACGCAAACTACGGGCACAGCGGCCCGCTGCCGGTGACGAAGAACAACACCGAATACCTGCTGCACGACGAGCTGATGCAGGCCATCGCCAACGCCGGCTATCCGGTCACCGAAGACATCCACACGGGCGACGAGGAAGGGGCCAGCCTGGTCGAGCTGACCATCGACGAGAAGGGCCGCCGCGCGTCCACTTACGAAGCCTATCTCAAACCGGCGATGCAGCGCCCCAATCTGGCGGTGCAGACCGGGGCGCTGACCCGCAGGGTGGTAATCGAGAACGGCCGCGCCACCGGCGTCGAATACGAAGTGGAAGGCCAGGTCCGCATCGCCCGCGCCGCGCGCGAGGCGATCCTGTCGGGCGGCAGCTACAATTCGCCGCAACTGCTGATGCTGTCCGGCATAGGGCCCGCCGCGCACCTGGCGGAAATGGGCGTGCCGGTGATCCACGACCTGCCGGGCGTCGGCGGCAACCTTCAGGAACACCCGCGCGTGCCGCTGGAATTCGCCGCGAAGGGCCCGGTCACGTTCGTCAACCAGCTCCGCTTCGACCGCGCGGTGCGGGCGGTGGCGCAGTGGTATCTTTTCGGCAAAGGCCCCTTCGCGCGCCAGCTCAACAGCGCCAACCCGATGCTGCGCACCGACCCGCGCCTCGCCCAACCGGACATCCAGCTGTTCTCCAACCCGGTGAAGCTGACCGCGCACCTGTGGTTCCCCGGCTTCGTCAAGAGCCCGGAGCATTCGTTCTCCGCCGACGCGATCCTGCTCCACCCGCAGGCGCGCGGGCATGTGCGTCTCAAATCCGCCGATCCGCGCGAGCATCCGGGGATCCGCCTCAACCTGTTCGACAACGAAGCCGATTTCGCCACCGCCCGCGCCGGCCTGCGCCTCGCCCGCAGGATCTACGCCACAGAACCGATGGCCGGGCTGATCGCGCGCGAGAACCTGCCCGGCGCCGATGTGCAATCGGACGCGGAGATCGACGCCCATATCCGCGCCACCGCCGGGACGACCCAGCACCCGGTCGGCACCTGTGCGATGGGCGCCGGCCCCAATGCCGTGGTCGATCCCGAACTGCGCGTGCATGGCATAGCCGGACTGCGCGTGGTCGATGCCTCGGTCATGCCCGACGTGCCCGGCGGCAACACCAACGGCCCGACCATCATGATCGCGGAAAAGGCCAGCGACCTGATCCGCGGCCGTTCTCTCCCCGCCATCGAAAAGGACGCAGCATGACCGAAGACGACTTCCGCACCTACATCGCCGCCTTCAACGCGCGCGATTTCGCCGGGTTCAGCCGGTTCTACGCGCCGGACGTCGAGTTCAACCTCGGCGACCGCAAGCAGATCGTCGGCGCGCAGGGCATCGTCGATTTCTACACCGGCGTGTTCGAGCACATCGCCGAGGAGCTGGAGATTCTCGACCTCGTCGTCGCCCCGAACGGCGCGGCGCTGCACAGCCGCACGACGTTCACCACCATCAAGGACTGGCCCGACTTCGAGCTGTGGCCGACAATGAAGGGCGACGTGCGGATCGTCGAGAGCATCAACATGTACCTGACGGCAGGGGGACGGATCGTGAAGATCCTCTCAGGGCGGTTTTCGAGCAAATGAGTAGGATGCGTGTGACAGGTCTCTCTTCGTCAAATCCCTATCTTCCCCGTCACCCTGAACTTGTTTCAGGGTCCATCGGGCCGCATCCCCGAAACTTCGCGGCCTCGAGCGAGGCCAGCCCCGCTCCGGCGCGACCTTCCGGCAAGTGCGGCGCTCGAACGGCAAACTCTGCGCGGGGTGCAAAATGGACCCTGAAACAAGTTCAGGGTGACGAAGGTGAGGCGGACGTGTCGCACCCGCACCTGAAGCGAAGCTTCGCCGAATGACGACCTCGCCCGGCACCACAGACTACATCGTCGTCGGCGCGGGCTCCGCCGGGGCGGTCGTGGCGGCTCGCCTCAGCGAGGACCCGTCCGTCACCGTCACCCTGGTCGAGGCCGGCCCGCGCCAGCGCCATCCGCTGCTCGCCATGCCGATCGCCTTCCCGCTGGTCATGGGGGACAAGCGCTTCAACTGGTCCTACGAAGGCGAGCCCGAACCGCACGCCGAGGGCCGCCGGTTGCGCCAGCCGCGCGGCAAGGGACTGGGCGGCTCCAGCCTCATCAACGGCATGCTCTACGCGCGCGGCCATCCGCGCGACTACGACGAATGGCGCCAGCTCGGCCTCGAGGGCTGGGGCTACGAGGACGTGCTGCCGTACTTCAGACGCTCCGAAAACCACTGGGGCGCGGCGGACCATTACCACGGCAGGGGCGGCCCGCTGTCGGTCGCCAAGCACGTGCCCGATACGCGCCTGTTCCCGCGCTTCATGGAGGCGGTGAACAGGCTCGGCTACAAGACCCAGCTCGATCACCACGGCCCCGATCAGGAGGGCTGGGGCAGCCCCGACATCAACATCCACAACGGCCGCCGGGGCAGCACCGCAGCGCGGTTCCTCTACCCGGCGATGAAGCGCCCCAACCTCACCGTCGTTACCGGCGCGCTGGCGACGCGGATCGAGGTCGACCGGGGCCGCGCGGTCGCGCTGCACTATCGCGCGGGCGGGCAGGACCATCGGCTGGCCGCGAATGCGGAGATCGTCGTCTCCGGCGGCACGTTCAATTCGCCGCAACTGCTGCTGCTTTCGGGCATCGGCCCGGCGGACGAGCTGCGCGACCTGGGCATCGACGTGGTCCACGACCTGCCCGGCGTCGGCCGCAACTTGCAGGACCACCCCTCGATCGCGATGGTCGCCGCCGCCGACCGCTCGGTGACGCTGACCGACGAACTGCGCCTCGACCGGCTGACGCTTTCGATGCTGGAATGGGTTGTCGCCGGCAAGGGCCGCATCGCCAACATGCCGGTCACCGCCAACGGCTTCATCAAGACCCTGCCCGATCTGGAGCGGCCCGACGCACAGTGCCTGTTCCAGCCGACCACGATCCTCGCGCGCCCGTGGTTTCCCGGCGTGCGCAAGCCCTCCGCCGACGTGGTGGCGATGGCCTGCGTCCAGCTCCGTCCCGAGAGCCGCGGCCGGGTGCGCCTCGCCAGCGCCGATCCGGCGGCCAAGCCGCGCATCCTCTCCAACGTGCTGGCGACCGAGAACGACCGCGCCTTCTTCCGCCGCGTCATCCCGCAGATCCGCGAGATCTTCGCCACCTCACCGCTGGCCGATGTGGTCCACGGCGAGGTCATGCCCGGTCCCCACGTTAAGACGGCCGACGAGATCGACGCCTGGGTCCGCTCGATGGTCGGCACCGCAATGCACCCGGTCGGCGCCTGCGCGATGGGCGCGGGGACGGACGCGGTGTGCGACGCCCGGCTCCGGGTGCGCGGCATCGAAGGCCTGCGCGTCGCCGACGCCAGCGTCATGCCCCGCATCGTCGGCGGCAACACCAATGCGGCGAGCATCATGATCGGGGAAAAGGCGGCGGACCTGATCCGGGGAGGATGAGGGGACAGCGCACGCCCCTTCCTCGTCATCCCCGCGAAAGCGGGGATCCAGTGGGCTCTGTTGCGCTACAGGAGCAGACTGGGTTCCCGCTTTCGCGGGAATGACGAAGCGATGAATGGCAGTGCCGGGAGAAATCTCGAAAGGTTCTCGACAGACCCCGCCCCCACCCCGCGTTGACTCGGCAAGCCCACCGCCTACCTAGCAACCACACGACGGACGGGAACGCACGCACAATGGCTACGCACACCACGAAAATGCTCATCATCGGCTCCGGCCCGGCGGGTCTCAGCGCGGCGATCTATGGCGCGCGCGCGGGGATGGAGCCGATCGTAGTGCAGGGCCTCCAGCCCGGCGGGCAGCTCACCATCACCACCGATGTCGAGAACTACCCCGGCTTCCGCGACGTGATCCAGGGCCCGTGGCTGATGCAGGAAATGCAGGCCCAGGCCGAGCATGTCGGCACGCGGATGATGTGGGACACCATCGTCGATGTCGACATTGCCGGGGGCAGCCCGTTCCGCGCGAAGGGCGACAGCGGCGACGAATACGTCGGCGACGTGCTGGTCATCGCCACCGGCGCGCAGGCCAAATGGCTCGGCGCGCCGGGCGAGGAAGCGCTCGGCGGCAAGGGCGTATCCGCCTGCGCCACCTGCGACGGGTTCTTCTATCGCGGCAAGAAGGTCGTGGTGATCGGCGGCGGCAACACCGCCGTGGAAGAGGCGCTCTACCTCACCAATCATTCCGACGACGTCACGCTGATCCACCGCCGCGACGAACTGCGCAGCGAGAAGATCTTGCAGGATCGCCTGTTCGCCAACCCGAAGATCAAGGTGCTGTGGAACAAGCGCGTCGACGCCTTCCTCGGCGACCCGCTGGCCGGCGGCCTCACCGCCCTCAGGCTCACCGACACCCTCACCGGCGAGACGAGCGAATTCGCCACCGAAGGGGCATTCGTCGCCATCGGCCACTCCCCCGCGACCGAGCTGTTCAGGGGCAAGCTGCCAATGGACGAAAACGGCTACCTGCTGGTCGAGCCCGGCACGCCCAAGACATCGGTCCCCGGCGTGTTCGCCTGCGGCGACGTGATGGATCACACCTATCGCCAGGCGGTGACGGCGGCGGGAACGGGCTGCATGGCCGCGCTCGACGCCGAACGGTTCCTGGCGGAGCGGGAGTTCGCGGAGGCGAAAGCGGAAGCAGTGGGGGCGTGAAGGCTCGACAACGGATGCCGTGATGTGTATATTCTTCGCCGATTATACACATGCGCACCAATATCGTCATCGATGACCGGCTTATCGCCGACGCCATGAAAGCCAGCGGCTCGCGCACCAAGCGCGAGGCGGTTGAACTCGGCCTCAGGACCTTGCTCCGCCTCTCGCGCCAAGGCGCAATCCGCAAGTTCCGCGGCAAGCTCGACTGGCGCGGCGATCTCGACGCGATGCGGCGCGATTCTTGATCCTCGTCGATAGCAGCGTCTGGATAGACTACTTCCGCGGGCTGGACACGCCGCAAGTCGAACGGCTCGACGCCGCGCTCGGCGCGGAGCCCGTCGCCATCGGCGACCTGATGCTCGCCGAAGTCCTGCAAGGCTTCACCGACGACCGCGATTTCGATCTCGCGCTCGACCTGCTCGACGCTCTCGACCACATCGACATCGCCGGCCATGCAATCGCCGTCGAAGCCGCCCGCCACTTCCGCACCCTGCGCGCAAAAGGCGTCACAGTGCGCAAGACCATCGACACCCTGATCGCCACCCGCTGCCTCCACGACGGCCTGCCGCTGCTTTACAGCGACAGGGATTTCGACCCGTTCGTCGAGCACCTGGGATTGAAGGACGCAATGGCGTAGCGTGGCGAAGATCGCTCACGCTTGTCGGAGTCGAAAGACAGCGTCGTCGCCCGTCCCTACCGCCCCCGCGCCAGCGTCCGCACGCCATAGATCGTCGCGGCGACGTTGCGCACGCCCTCGGGCGTGGTCCAGTTCTCTCCGTCGGGCGTCACCGCGCCCAGCGTGCCGGCGTAGAGCGTCCTGCCGTCGGGCCCCGCGAACGCCACGGTGATCGCGCGGCGCGGCGCCGGGATGACGCCCAGTTCCTCGCCGGCCTTGTCGAACACGTAAATCCCCGCCCCGCCGGTCACGTAGAGCCGCCCCTCGGCATCGACCGTCAGGCCGTCGCCGCCGAAGCTGCCCTGCGGCTCGCCGGCCAACGTGGCGAAGTCGCGGCGGTTCGACAGCGCGCCATCCGCCGCCACGTCGAACGCCATGATCGTGAGGCGATTGGTGACGTAGAGCGTCCCGCCGTCCGGGCTCAGCGCGAGGCCGTTGGTGAACACGCCGCCCTGCTGCGGATTGCCGGCCTCGACGATCGTGTCGACCGTGCCGTCGGCCCTGGCGTGGAACAGGCCCCCTTGCGTGTAATAGGCCCCGCCGTGGCCGTCGGCGGCGAGGTCGTTGATCCGGCCGAGCGTCGTCCCGTCCGGGAACCTGTCGGCGATCGTCTTGCGCTCGGGAAGCAGTTGCACGATGCGCGGAAGGACGGTGCAATCCGCCCCCTGACCGAGGCCGGGATCGGTGCAGGAACGGTCGGCGGCGAACACGCGGCCTTCGGCGTCGATCGAGACTGCGCCCGCGCCGTGGACATAGGGCCACTGGACCCACGACCTGCCATCGGGCCACACCTTGACGATCGCATTGCTCTGTTCCTGCGCGAACAACAGCGCGCCGTCCGCGCCGGCCGCCATGCCATCGACGATCATCGGCCCGGCCCAGACCGTTTCCCATTCCGCATCGCCGGAAACGACGCCGGGGATGGCGGCGATGTCGGCCGGCGCTTCGGGCTCCGGCTGGCCCTGCGCGGCGGCCGGCGCGGCCAGCGCGAGCGCGATGGACGCGACGCCGGCGGCGAAGACTCGCTTGCCCATGCTCATTGCTCCTCCTTCGGCGGCTCGATGGTGTTCACTCCATCCTCGGAGCCGGTGCGGTCGTTCGAGAAATCCATCTGCACCATGCGGTCGAAGGCCTCCTCGCGGACCTGCGTGATCGTCGCCTGCCAGGGCCGGGTCAGGGTCAGCGGGTCCTCGACCGTGAATTCCACCACCAGGCGGTCGCCGTCGAGATGGATGCGTTCGAGATAGCGCGCTTCCTCGGAAAATGTCGGCGCGCCGTGGAAATAGGTATAGGGCATCTGCACCTGCACCGTTTCGATCACCAGCGTCTCGCCTTCCCAATGGCCGATAGAAGTGCCCCATACGGTCGGCCACATGTCCTCCGCCGGCGGCATCGGCCGGCCGTCGGTGTAGATATGGCGCACTTCGCCATAGGCGTTGACGATCATCGTCTCCTCGGGCGTGATCATGAACTGGAGCGGGGTCGCCGCGTCCATCATCATCGGATAGCCCCAGCCCATCGCCTTGCGTCCAGGCCGCGTTTGCGCCGCCTCGGCCTGCCGCCGCTTGCCTTCCTCGTTCCACGGCGCGTCGAAGCCGTTGAGCCGCTGCAAGGGCGCGCTGCCCGCTGCACGCGCGCCGGCGAAGCCGCCGATGGTGGTGTCGGCATATTGCTCGCTGACCCAGAAGCCCGGCCAGTAAGGCAGCGCCGCGAACGCCTCGGCGCGCTCGGCGGGCGACAGCGCGGACGCCGCCTGCTCCTGCGCTACAGCGGGGTTCGCGACGGCGAGGCCGACGGCGGCGATCGCCGCTGCGAGCGCCCTCACGTGTTCTTCCCGATCGACCGGCCATCGGCCGTGGTCACCTCGCGAACGACTCCCCCCGGCCTGCCGTTGCGCAGCGGATTGATCGTGATCGTGACGCGCATTCCCGCCTTGAGCGATGTCGGGCGCCAGCCGCGAGCGTAGAGATACATGGGCGATCCCATCTCCATGCTCCATTCGACGTCGCGCCCTTGCGCATCCTGGGCCACGAGCTGGATGTAGGCGTGCGGATTGGTCCACTGGAACTGCTTGACGGTGCCGCTGACGGTGACCTCTTTGGCCGTATCGAACATCGCAAAGCTGTGGTGCGCCGATGCCGCGCCTCCCACCAGCGACAGGGCCAGGGCCCCCGCCCAGGCGAGTCCAGATCGCATATCCTTCTCCTTGGCCTGTTATCTTTCTGGCCCTGGAGCAAAGTCTGGCACTTGCCGCCCGCTACGTCATCCCCGAAAATTGGCTCAGGCGGCGCGGACATGGCTCAGGAATTCGTCGACCTGGCCTTTCAGCACCGAAGCCTGCTGCTCCAGCTCGGTCGAGCTGGTCAGCAATTGCGAGGCCGCCGCGCCGGTGGACAGCGAGGTTTCGCGAAGCTGGCCGATGCTGCTGGTCACGTCCTCGGTATTGCGCGCGGCAAGGTCGATGCTGCGGGCGAGATCCTGCCCCGCCACCGATTGCTGATCGACCGCCGCGGCGATCGAAATCGACGTCGCCTCGAGCTGCTGGATCTGCGCCGCGATCGAACGCAGCGCCTCGACGCTGGCCGACGTGGTTTCCTGGATTGCGCGGATCTGCCCGGCGACTTCTTCGGTCGCCTTGCCGGTCTGCGTCGCCAGTTCCTTGACCTCGGCCGCGACGACCGCGAATCCGCGCCCCGCCTCGCCGCCGCGCGCCGCCTCGATCGAGGCGTTGAGCGCCAGCAGGTTGGTGCGCTGGGCGATGGTGGAAATCATCTCGACTATGTCGCCCACCTGGCTCGCCGACAGGGTCAGCGCCGAAATGGTCGTATCCGCTTCCTCGGCCGCGGTGGAGGCCTTGCGCGCCAGTTCGGCCGAGGTCGAGGCCTGACGGCTGATCTCGCCGATCGACATCGCGAACTCGTCGCTCGCCGCGGCCGCGGCGGTAACGCCGGCCGACGCTTCGTTGAGGCCGGAGGAAACCTCGCCGGTCTGCATCGCCGACTGCTCGGCGGCGGAGGCCATCGAGCTTGCGGTCGCCTGCAACTGGCTCGACGCCGCGGCCACGCCGCCGACGATCTCGCCCACCGTGCGTTCGAACTTGTCGGCAAGGTCGAGCAAGGTGCGGTCCTGCTTGCCGCGCAGCTCCTCGCGCTCGCTTTCGAGCTCGGTCAGGCGGCGCAGTTCCTCGGCCTGCGCTTCCTCGCGCTCCTTGCGGATGCGATCGAACTTGTTGGCGGCCTTCTTGATGACGATCAGATAGCGCGCCATCGCGCCGATCTCGTCCTGACGGTCTTCGTGCGGGACGAACACGTCGCGGTTGCCGCCCGCCAGCTCGCGCATCGCCGCGCAGACTTCCTCGATCGGATGGACCAGCTCGTTCTGGACGAAACGGATCGAAACCACCGCGATGCCGACGACCACCAGCGCGAGCATTCCCAGCGTCATCAACACGCCGTTGCCGGCGGCCTCACCGCCGGACTGCGACAGGCCGACCAGCGCAATCCCGCCCAGGACCACGGCGGCGGCCGCCGCCGCGCCGAACATCAGCTTCAGCTTGCGTCCGACCGAGGCGCTGGTGAAGTCGCCCAATCCGTGGCGTCCTGCGTGCGGATGCAGGCCGTCGGCCTTCAGGCGCTCGCGGTCGCGTTCGAGCTCGTCCGCCGGCGCGGCGGCGATGTTATCCGACATGTCCATGTTTGACCTCGTTGAGACAGGCGTTTTCGTCGAGGCGGTCGCGGATTTCGCCCGCGCTGATCGCCTTGTAGTAATACCAGCCCTGGATCTGGTCGCAGCCGGCGGTGCGGACCAGGTCGGCCTGCGCTTCGGTTTCCACCCCTTCGGCGGTGACCGCCATGTCCATCGCACGGGCGACGGCGATGCTCGACGCCATCATCGCCAGCGAGCCGTTGTCCTTGGCCGCATCGACCACCATCGAGCGGTCGATCTTGAGCTTCTCGAAGCGGAAGTTGCGCAGGAACCCGATCGAGGCGTAGCCGGTGCCGAAATCGTCGAGCGCGATGCCGACGCCGAACTTGCGGATCACGTCGAGGTTGCGGTTGGCCACCACCGGGTCGGTGACGAGGTAGGTCTCGGTCACTTCCAGCTCGAGCCGCGATGCCGGAAAGCCGGTTTCCTCCAGGATATGGCCCAGTTCGATGGGGAATTCCGGATTGCGCAGCTGCGCCGGCGACACGTTGATCGACAGCTTGATCCCGTCCCAGTGCAGCGCGTCGCGGCAGGCGGTGCGCAGCACCCACAGGCCGATCGGATAGATCAGCCCGCACTTCTCCGCGATCGGGATGAATATGCCGGGGCTGACCATCTTGCCCTTGCTGCACCAGCGCAGCAGCGCCTCGACCGCGACGATGCGCCCGGTCTGCGCATCGACCAGCGGCTGGTAGGCCAGCTCGAATTCCTCGTTCCTGATCGCTTCGCGCAGCTCCGCCTCGACCTGCTGCGTCACGTCGCGGTTGCGGTCGAAATCGTCGCTGAACCAGGTGCAGCGGTTCTTCCCGCCTTCCTTGGACACGTACATCGCCATGTCCGAGCGGCGCAGCAGCTCGGACGAGGTCAGCTCGTCGCGCTTGGCGCTGCGGGACAGGCCAACGCTGGCCCCGATGGTCAGCTTGCGGTCGTCGATGACGATAGACTGCGCCAGGCGCCCGAGCAGCGTGTGGCAGATGCCTTCGAGGATGTTCCCGGCGATCGGCCCGGTCACCAGGATGGCGAACTCGTCGCCCCCCAGGCGGTACGAGCGCGCCTCGGCGCCGCATACCTCGTCGAGGATCTTCGCGCATTCCTTGATCAGCCGGTCGCCGACGAAGTGGCCGTACTGGTCGTTGACCGACTTGAACCCGTCGAGGTCGAGCAGCGCCAGCGCTTTCTCCTCGCCCGGCGGGACGCGCGAGTAATCGAGATGCAGCGCGCGCCGGTTGGCCATCGCCGCAAGGCTGTCGGTGAGGCTCAGCACTTCGAGCTTGCCGATGCTGGACAGGCCGAACCGGACCAGCAGCAGCGCGGCGATCGCATAGGCGACGCCGCCGACAAGCAGGACGGTGCCGGTCGACGCATATTCGGGGCGTCCGTCCTTCAGCACCATGGCCAGCACGCTCACCGAGATCAGCGTCAGCACCGCCACCGGGGCGAAGACGAGCACCGCGGGCCGCACCTGATTGAGACCGATGGTTTGCAACAACTTGGGATCCCTCCCCCGGATCGCCTTCCGCGCCCTTGGATAGGGCCCAACTGCTTAAGTTTCGGTAACCCGCGATTTACCTTGATGCGGCGTAGCCGGCGCGAGGCGCACAGGCCGCCACAGGGCTTGCGCAGGCGAGCTGATAGAAGCCCGTCGCGCCCTTTTCCGGGGCCAGCAGTTCGGTCTGTCCGATGGTCGTTTCGCCGGCCCCCATCATCATCCGTCCGTCGGGCGCCAGCGCCGCCGCCAGCCGCTCGAACGCGCGGGCGCGTGTCGGGCGATCGAAATAGAGCAGCACGTTGCGGCACAGGATCAGGTCGAACCGGCCCGGATCGGGCGGCGTGTCGAGCAGGTTGTGCGCCTCGAAGCGGACCATGCCCTTCAGCGCGTCGCTGGCGCGCCAGCCGGTGCGCTCCTCCTGGAAGAAGCTGACCATCTGCGCCACGCCGAGGCCGCGCTGGATCTGGAATTGCGAGAAATTGCCCGCTCGCGCGGCAGCGACCACCGAACGCGCGACGTCGGTGCCCAGGATGTCGATCGTCCAGTCGCGCCAGCGCGTGCGCTGTTCGGCGAACAGCATCGCCAGCGAATAGGCTTCCTGCCCGGTCGAACAGCCGACCGACCAGATCGTCAGCCGCCGTGCGTCCCCGCGCCGCTGGGCCAGCGCCGGCAGCACCGAGCGTCCGAGAAGGTCGAACATCGCCCGGTCGCGAAAGAAGTAGGTCTCGTTGTTGAGCAGCGCCTCGACGACATGCTGCGCCAGCTCGCCCTGCCCCGGCTGGCCGAGCCGCGCCGCGAGCCCTTCCATCGTCTCGATTCCGTAGGCGCGCATCACCCCCGAAAGCGCGGTGCCCACGCGCCACGCGCGATCGGCGGTGAGCTTCTGCCCGGTGCGCGTTTCGAGCAGCCCGGCGACGATCCCGAGCGCGATCTGGCTCTGGTCGATCATGCCGCGCCCACCGCCAGCGCGATGCGGTCCGCGATCTGTTCCGGCGGGAGGAGCGCGGAGGCGAGCCCCGCGGTCGCGACCGCCCCCGGCATGCCCCACACCGCCGAACTGGCGGCGTCCTGGGCGATGATCGTCCCCCCCGCCGACACGATTCTCGCCGCGCCTTCCGCGCCGTCGCGCCCCATGCCCGACAGCACCACGCCCATCGCATGGCTGCCGTAGAGCGCGGCGCAACTGGCGAACATCGGGTCGACCGACGGACGGCAGCCGCTGGCGGCGTCCCCGGCCTCCAGCCGCACGACCGCCTGGCCGGAGGCGCGAACGCCGAGCGCGAGGTGGGCATCGCCCGGTGCGACGAGGATCTGGCCCGGAATCAGCGGCGAACCCTCGCTCGCCACTTCGGCATGCCGGCGCGAGGCGGCGCGCAACTGGCGCACGAAAGCCTCGATGAACGAACCGGGAAGATGCTGGGTGACCAGGATCGGGATGTCCACGCGCGGCGCGAGCGCGCCGAACAGCTGCCCCAGCGCATGGATGCCGCCGGTCGATGCGCCGATCGCCAGCACTTGCGGCGGCTGCTTGCCCAGCGGCCGCAGCGTCGCCTGCGGCGGCTTGCCCGGCGCGCCGCGAGAGCGCTTGGCCACGCGCCCGAGCAGGCGAATCTTGCGCAGCAGCGTGGCGCGGTATTCCTGGTCGAACTTGCCCGGCCGCGGCTTGGCCATCGTATCGGCCGCGCCCAACGACAGCGCGGCGAGCGTCTGTTCGGCGCCGCGCACGGTGAGCGAGGACACCACCAGCACGCGCGCGGGAGAAGACAGCTCGATGAGCTGCGGGATCGCATCGAGCCCGCCCATGCCGGGCATTTCCAGGTCGAGCAGGATGACGTCGGGCGCGGCCTGCACCAGAATCGCCAGCGCTTCTTCGGCATTGCCGGCAACGGCCGCGAGCGCCAGGTCCGCCTCGGCCTCGACGATGCGCGACAGCACGGCGCGCACCGTGGGCGAATCGTCCACGATCAGCACGCGCACGGGATCGGCTGCCCGCAACCGGGCATGTTCCCGTACCGCGAATTCAGGCGCGGCGCCCATCGCTCTTCGCCTCAGGCGACGCCGATGAGTTGCAGTTTCATCTGCAAGGTGTCGTGATCGAACGGCTTCATCACGTATTCGTCCGCGCCGGCCTCGATGGCCTCGCGGATATGCGCGACGTCGTTTTCGGTGGTGCAGAACACCACTTTCGGCTCCCCGCCACCGTTCAGCCGGCGCAGCTGGGAAATGAATTCGATGCCGTTCATGACCGGCATGTTCCAGTCCAGCAGGATCAGATCGGGCATTTCGCCCTGACACTTGTCGAGCGCGTCCTGGCCGTTTTCGGCCTCGGTGACTTCGAACTCGAAGCTCTCCACGATGTGTCGGGAGACTTTCCGGATCACCCGGGAGTCGTCCACGATCAAGCAGTGTTTCATCAGCCCTGTCCTCATCCTTGTGGCTGCAATATTCCGAGAACGTAATTTTTGGCTTAAGCGGCCTGACGTTCGGGACGTTCGCCCGGCCCGTCGATCAGCGCGGCGATGTCGATCAGCAGCAGCGCGCCGTGTTCCGATTCCACGCGCCCGGTGGCGATGCGGCTCCAGCCCGGACCGGGATCCGCCCCCAGCGGCGTCGGCTCGGCCGCGGCGGCGACGATGTCGTCCGCGCCGTCCACCAGCAGCCCGTAGAGATGGCCTTCGTGCTCGACGACCACGGCGCGGCGCGTGCGGTCGTCCTCGCCGCGCTCCTCCAGTTCGAGCGAGGCGCCGCAATCTATCACCGTCAGCGGCCGGCTGCGCAGCGCGGCGAGGCCGGCGACATGCGCCGGCGCGCGCGGCACCGGCGTAAGCCCGGTCAGCTCGATCACCGAATTGACCCGCTCCGCGGGGATCGCCGCCCGTCGTCCGCCCAGTTGCACCACCAGCAGCATATCGGTCATGCGGCCAACTCCTCGCCTGCGCGCAGCAGCGCCGACATCAGCGCCGCGCGGTCGTAGCGGTAGATGCTGTCGCCCGCGTCGCCGGCCGCCTCCGGCCTGTCGCGCAGGCGGATCGCCCGGCGCGCGGCGGCGCCCGGCTCGTCCTCCGCCGCCGCAGCCGCCGGGCGATCGACGAAGGCGATGTCCGCCTCCTCGTTGCCGGCGACGATGCGGTATCCGGCGGCCTCGATGATCGGTCCGAGGAAATTGCGCATCCAGTCGTCCTCGCCGTCCAGCCGGCAGGTCAGCCCGCGGCTGACCGCGCTATGGGCGCAGCGGCGCGCGAACAAGGCATGGCAGTCGACAAGCTCGGCCGGTTCGCCCTCTATCAGCGCCACCCCGGCCAGCGCCGCCTCGCCCTCGACAGGTTCGAGCGCGCCGTTCACGTTCGCGATCTCGAGCACTTCGCGCGCGGCATAGGCCAGCCGCTCGTTCCCGGACGCCAGGCGAAGGATGGTCAGGCTGGCGGGCAGCTCCGCTCCGTCGGGCACGCCCGCCAGCGGCAGGATGTCCTCGCCCAGCACGATCTGCGCATTCGCCCCCGGCCTGGTGATGGCCGCCGCCTCGACGCGTTCGACCTGCTCCACCGCGCTCATCGCGATCGCCCGGCGGACGCCGTCGAGCGCGCGGAACAGCACCACGCGCAAGCTGTCGTCCTCCATATGGACCGCCTTTCCGGTGGCCGCCGTCGTCCCGCTCGGCCGGTGCAGCTCGCGCGGGATCCCCGCGCCATAGCCGATGGCGGCGACGTCGAGCACCAGCACGGGCGTTCCATCGTCCATCTGCGTGCAGCCGACGAACAGGCCGCTGCGCATGATCCCAGGGGCCAGCGGCTTGATGACCAGTTCCTGGTGGTCGAAGATCCGGTCCACCGCCAGCGCATAGAGATCGCCCCAGCCCAGCCGCAGGATCACGAACAGCGCCGCCCCCTCGTCCGCCTCGTCCAGCCCCAGTGCATCGCCGAGCTGGATGCAGGCCAGCCGCCGCTCGCGGAACGTCACGAACCGCCGCTCGCCCACTTGCGCGAACTCCAGCGTGCCGCCCGCCGTGCTGACGATTTCCTCGACGTAGGAGCGCGGAATGGCGAAAGTCTGGCCCCCGGCCTCAACCGTCAGGCTCGGCAGGATGCTCAGCGTCAGGGGAACGCAGATCAGGAACCGGGTGCCTTCCCCGGCCACCGATTCGATCTCCAGCGTGCCGCCGAACTTCTCGATGTTGGCCCGCACCACGTCCATGCCCACGCCGCGCCCCGAAATCGCGGTGACGCTCTCGGCGGTGGACAGCCCGGCCTCGAAGATCAGCTCGATCTTCTCCTCGCGGCTCATCGCGGCGATCTGCTCGTCGGTGCGCAGGCCCGCCGCCACGGCTTTCGCGGCCAGCCTGTCGCAATCGATCCCGCGGCCGTCGTCCATGATGCCGATGTGGATCGTGTTGCCGGTCTGGCGCGCGGAAATGGTCAGCATTCCGGCTTCGCGCTTGCCCGCCGCGCGGCGATCGGCCGGCGGCTCGATGCCGTGGTCCACCGCGTTGCGGATGATGTGCAGCAGCGGATCGCGGATCAGCTCGATCATCTCGCGGTCCAGCTCGACCTCGCCGTTCTCCAGTTCGACGAAAACCTGCTTGCCCAGTTCGGCGGACAGGTCGCGCACCAGGCGCGGGAAGGTCGTTAACAGGCCCTCGATCCGCCGCATCCGCGTGCGGGTGATCGCGTCGCGCACTTCGGCGATCAGCGCCGAGAGACGCGAGAACGGCGCTTCCAACCCCGTATCGCCACCCGCCAGTTGCAGCCGCCGCGCGATGTCGTTGCGCGCCAGCACCATTTCGGAAACGCCGCTCATCACCTGGTCGATCAGTTCCACCGGCAGGCGGATGGTGCGCTGCTCGGATGCGTGCGAGACGGCGTGCGCCGCTCCTCCCACCTGCTCCAGCGCGATCTCGGCGTCCCCGGCCGATCCCGAAAGCGCCGCGATCAGCGCGTCGTCGCCGGCTTCGGACAACGGCTCGCCGCGCTCGATCTCCTCGATCATCGCGCCGATCCGGTCGATCGTCGCCAGCACCATGTCGACCAGCTTGCGATCCGCCGTCCGGCGTCCCGCGCGCACGTCCGCCAGCGCGTCCTCGGCCGCGTGGCTCAGCGCCTCCAGCCGGGGAAAGTCGAAGAAGCCGCAGTTGCCCTTCACCGTATGGACGAAGCGGAAAATCGTATCGAGCCGGTGGCGGTCGGCGGGATCGGCCTCCCAGGCCACGATCTCGCCGGCGAGCGCGGCGAGCATCTCGCGCGTCTCGGCAACGAATTCGGCCAGCAGATCGTCCATATCGCATCCGTCCCCAGTCGAGCGGGCCGGTATTGCGCAATGTGGTTAAGGGGCGGTTAGCGACCCGGCTACCCGCGCGAGATCTGCGTCTCCTGCTCGGTGATGAATTCGACCAGCGCCGGCTGGCCCGCCTCCGTCGCGGCGATGGCGCGCCTCAGCGCCGCGACGATCTGAGCCGCTTCGGTCACCCGCTCGCCATGGCAGCCGAGCGCGCGGGCAAAGGCGGCATAGTCGCCGGTGATGTCGGTCGCGCGGTACTTGTCGGTCGCCACCGGCATGATCGGCAGCTCGATCGCCATCGCCTCGTTGTTGAGCAGGATCGAGAGGATCGGGATATTGTCGCGCGCCGCCGTCTCCAGATCGGTGCCGGTGAACCCGATCGCGGCATCGCCCCAGACGTTGATGCACAGCTTGTCCGGATGGACCAGCTTCGCCCCCATCGCCAGGCCGAGGCCATAGCCGAGCTGGGTCGACTTGCCCCAGCCGATGTAGCTGTGCGGCGTCGTCGATTTCCAGAACGGCACCAGCTGGTCGCGCGGACTGCCCGCGTCGTGGGTCACGATCGTGTTATCGACGTCCACCGTATCGTAGAGATCGCGCAGCACGCGGTAAGGTGACAGCGGGCTCGTCTCCTGCGAACGCTTCGGCTCCCATGCCTCCAACCATTTTCTTTCGGTTTCAACGATTTGCTGTGCAACAGGCGCAGCATCGCGCGGTTCCGGAACGCGCCGCTTCACCGCCTCCAGCAGCGCCGCGAGCGTCAACTTCGCATCGCCGACCAGCGCCACCTCGCTCGGCACCGACTTGTCGATGTCGAGCGGGTCGAGCGTCGCGTGGATCACCCGCTTGCCCGGTGGAATGGCGAGGCCGAAGGCGGTGGCGGTGAAGCTGCACCCGACGCCCAGCAGCAGGTCGCATTCGTCCAGCCACTTGCGCACGCAGCCGTTGATGCCGTTGCCGCCGGAGCCGAGCGCCAGCGGATGCGTCTCGTCGAACGCGCTCTTGCCCGGCAGGCTGGTCATCACCGGGATCGCCAGATGCTCGGCCAGCGCGCGCAGTTCGGCATAGGCTTCGGACCAGTGGACGCCCTGCCCGGCATAGATCGCCGGGTTCTCCGCCGCCGCCAGCAGCTCCGTCGCCGCTTCGATGTCCGCCTGCCCCGGCTGCGACAGCGCCACCTTGCCCGGCGCATAGTCGAACGCGGCCTCGTACGGCTTGTCGAGCACGTCGTAGGGCAGTTCGATCACCACCGGCTGCGGGCGGCCGTTGCGCAGCATGGCGAAGGCGCGGCGCAGCACCGGCACGACCTGATCCGGGCTGGTCAGCGGCTCCGCATGCTTGGCGTAGGTCGCCATGCTGCGGGTCGAATTGAAGTTGTAGGGCACGTACATCTGGCTCAGCGCATAGCCCTGCGGCATCACCAGCACCGGCACGCTGTCGGCAAAGGCCTGCGCCACGCCGCCCATGGCGTTTTCCGCGCCCGGCCCTTGCTGCATCACGAACACGCCCATTGTCTCGCCCTTGGACATGCGGCTGACGGCGTCGGCCATGTGCAGCCCGGTGCGTTCCTGCCGGACGATCACTGTGCGAATATCGATCCGCGCCGCCGCTTCGAGGACCTGGTTGCGCGGATAGCCGAAGACGATCTCCACCCCCTCGCGCTTCAGCACCGCGGCGATGGCGTCCGCGACCGTGCCGTTGGCGTGGACCGGAAAGTCGCGATGTCCGTTGCCCTGTCTCATGCTTTCTCCCACAATGCCGCCAACCGGCTAGAACACGGGACGGGAGAGAGCAATGAAGCCGATCGAGCTGGGCCGGATGCGGGTCCACAAGGTCCACGAAATGGACAGCCCGGTGCCGCTGCTCAGCCAGCTCCCCGGCACGACGGCGGACGACATGCGCCGCCTGCTCGCCTGGTACGACCAGCCCGACGAAATCACCGCCGATCCCGAAACCAGCTTCATGACCTTCTCGGTCCATTCGTGGGTGATCGAGATCGACGGCCGGCGCATCCTGATCGACACCTGCTGCGGCAACCACAAGAATCGCGATCTGCCCGAGGTTCACCAGCTCGACACCGACTATCTCGGCAACCTGCGCCGCGCGGGCTTCGCGCCCGAAGACATCGACATGGTCATGTGCACCCACCTGCACTTCGATCACGTCGGCTGGAACACCCGGCTCGAAAACGGCAGGTGGACGCCGACCTTCCCCAACGCGCGCTACGTCTTCGGCAGGCGCGATTTCGAATATTTCAGGAACGATCCGCAAGGGGAGGCGCTGCACAACGCGGCCTTCGTCGATTCGATCGTGCCGGTGATGGAAGCCGGGCAGGGCGAGGTGGTGGACGAGGATGCGGTCGCCCACCGCGAGATCGGCGACGGCGTCTGGCTCGAACCGGCCTTCGGCCATTCGCCCGGCTGCTGCACGGTCAACGCCCAGGCGGGCGGCCCCGCGGGGATATTCTGGGGCGACGTCATCCACCATCCGGTGCAACTGATCCGCCACGACCTGCCGTTCGCCTTCGACACCGACGGGGAAGCCGCCTGCAAGGTCCGCAAGGCGACGATGGAGCGGCTCGCCGACACCGACACGATGTGCTTCCCGGCCCACTTCCGGCGCACCTCGGCCGGCCACGTGAAGCGCGACGGCGATGCGTTCCGGTACGAATGGATTGCGGAATAGCTATCCCCTCGTTTCGTCATTGCGAGCGGAGCGAAGCAATCCACGGCGTGTCGCGCAATGCCCTGGATTGCTTCGTCGCTATGCTCCTCGCAATGACGAAAGAGGGGATGAAACAGCATTCTTGATTGCAATTGAAACCGGGTGCAGGGTGCAGGGCGCGCCCATGCTCGCTCCCTCGCCCTCCGCTCCCTCGCCCCCCGCTCTCTCACCGATACCCCCGCCCCGAAAAAACACCTTTCCTACAGGCCTCGAACTGGCGCATCCAAAGGGCATGGATGCCGCTTCCCTTCCGCCCGCGTCCTGCGCGAAACCTTCTGTCGCGCGCCCGCAAGGCGATTTTGTTTTCCGGCGGCGGCCGGCGTGTCGCCCTGACCGGTCCAGCTTGCTGAAACAGCACGGAAAAGCATGCGTGACGGTAAGGGTGACGGCTGTCGCTTGTGTCACCCTGGAAGCGCCGAAATGAGCGTCGGCGCGAATCGCATTGACCGGTCGGCCCTGCGCGCCGCCTATCGGCTGGACGAGCACGCCTGCATCGCCGAACGCCTGCGCCAGGCCGCCCCCGCGTCCGAAGTCCACGCCGAAGCGGCCGCTCTCGCCGCGCGGCTGATAGAGGGCGCGCGCGGGCGCAAGGCCAGCGGGCTCGACGCCTTCCTGCAAAGCTACGGCCTCGGCACGGAGGAAGGCATCGCGCTGATGTGCCTTGCCGAAGCGCTGCTGCGGGTGCCCGACGCGGAAACGGCGGACGCGCTGATCCACGACAAGCTTTCGGGCATCGACTGGTCGGAGCGGCTGGGCGAATCGGGTTCGACGTTCGTCAACGCCGCCACGTTCTCGCTGATGCTGACCGGGCAGGTGCTGCGCGGCGGCAACCGTAACGATGCGGGCTTCGCCAGCGCCCTCGGCCGCGCGGTGGGCCGGCTGGGCGAGCCGGTGATCCGCCAGGCGACCTTGCAGGCCATGCGCATCCTCGGCGGCCAGTTCGTATTCGGCCGCACCATCGACGAAGCGCTCAAGCGCGCCGCGCCGGAGCGCCGGCGCGGCCTCACGCACAGCTTCGACATGCTCGGCGAAGCGGCGATGACTTTCGCCGACGCCGAACGCTACCGCCGCTCCTATGCCGCGGCGATAGAGCGGCTGGCGCGCGAGGGGGGCGAAGGCGTGCGCGCCAGCCCCGGCATCTCGGTCAAGCTCTCGGCGCTCTATCCGCGCTACGACTTCCTCCACGCGGAGGCGGCGAAAGCGGCCCTGATCCCCATCGTTCGCGACCTCGCGCTGGCGGCAAGCCGGGCCGACATCCATTTCACCATCGACGCCGAGGAAGCCGAACGGCTCGAACTCTCGCTCGACATCGTCGAAGCGCTGGCGGCCGACGACGCGCTGTTCGACAATGGCTGGCAAGGCTTCGGCCTCGCCATCCAGGCGTACCAGAAGCGCGCCGTACCGCTGTGCGACTGGGCGATCGAGCTGGCCCGGCGGCGCGACCGGCGGCTGATGGTGCGGCTGGTCAAGGGCGCCTACTGGGACAGCGAGATCAAGCTGAGCCAGGTCGGCGGCTATGCCGACTACCCGGTGTTCACCCGCAAGGTGGCGACCGACGTGTCCTATCTCGCCTGTGCGACGAAGTTGCTGGCGGCGGAGGACGCAATCTATCCCGCCTTCGCCACGCACAACGCCTATACCATCGCAGCGATCAAGGTTCTCGCCGCCGGGCGCCAGTTCGAATTCCAGCGCCTCCACGGAATGGGCGAGGATGTTTACGACGTGCTCGCCGAGGAGGAGGGAGACAGCCAAACGCGCGTGCGCATCTACGCGCCCGTCGGCGGGCACAAGGACCTGCTCGCCTATCTCGTCCGCCGCCTGCTGGAGAACGGGGCCAACTCCTCGTTCGTCAACCGCATGGCCGATGCCGACGTGCCGGTGGCGGAACTGACCACGGACCCGGTCGTCGACCTCGCGGCGCTGGAGCCGAAGCGCAATCCGTCGATCCCGCTGCCCGAAGCGATCTTCCCCAACCGCCGCAACAGCGCCGGCGTGGACCTCGCCGATCCGCTGGTGCGCGAGCCGCTGCTGGCGGAACTGGACACGCTGGAGACGCGCGAATGGGCCGCCGTTCCCACGGTGTTGGCCGGCTCTGAGCCCTCTCCCCTTCAGGGGAGAGGGTTGGGAGAGGGGAATGTCACGCTGTTCAAGGACAGCCCTCACCCCCCGGCCCCTTCCCCTGAGGAGGAAGGTGAAACGCACGACATCCGCTCGCCACAAGACAACGCGGTCGTCGTCGGCCAGTCGCTCGACGCCACGCCCGCCGACATCGACCTCATGCTCGCCCGCGCGGAGGCGGCGCAACCGGCGTGGGATGCGCTGGGCGGCGGCGCGCGGGCCGAACTGCTGGTCAAGGCGTCGGACCTGTTCGAGGCGCACACCGCCGAGTTCATCTCTCTGTGCCGGCGCGAGGCGGGCAAGACCCTGGTCGACGCGGTGCTCGAAGTGCGCGAGGCGGTCGATTTCCTGCGCTACTACGCTTGCGAGGCGCGGATGCTGTTCTCGGCACCACAGCCGCTGCCCGGCCCGACCGGCGAGCAGAACCTGCTGCGGCTCCACGGCAAGGGCGTGTTCGCCACCATCAGCCCGTGGAACTTCCCGCTGGCGATCTTCACCGGCATGGCCTCGGCGGCGCTGGCGGCCGGCAACACGGTGATCGCCAAGCCGGCGGAACAGACCCCGCTGATCGCCGCTCTGGCCGTGCGGCTGTGCCATGAGGCGGGCATCCCCACCGACGCGCTCCAGCTTGCTCCGGGCGACGGCAAGGTCGGGGCCGCGCTCACCGCAGACCCGCGCATCGCCGGGGTCGCTTTCACCGGCTCGACCGAGACGGCGCGCGCGATCAACCGCGCCCTCGCCGCGCGCGACGCGCCGATCGCCACGCTGATCGCCGAGACCGGCGGCCAGAACGCGCTGATCGTCGACAGCTCGGCCCTGCCCGAACAGGTCGCCCGCGATGTGATGTCGAGCGCGTTCCAGAGCGCCGGCCAGCGCTGCTCGGCGCTGCGCGTGCTCTACCTGCAAGACGACATCGCCGACGCGATGCTGGAAATGATCCGCGGCGCGTTCGAAGCGCTGGTGATCGGCGATCCGGCCGGCCTGCCGGTCGATGTCGGCCCGGTGATCGACGCCGAGGCCAAAACGGCGCTCGACGGACACGTCGCCAAGATGCGCGGCGAGATGCGCCCGGTATGGGCGCGCGAGTTGCCGCCCGTGTGCGGCGGCGGAACCTTCGTCGCCCCCGCCATCGTCGAGATCGGCTCGATCCGCGACCTGCGGCGCGAGAACTTCGGCCCCGTGCTCCACGTCGCCCGCTTCGCCGCCGACGGGCTGGAACAGGTGATCGCGGACATCAACGCCACCGGCTACGGCCTCACGCTCGGCCTGCACAGCCGGATCGACGCCGTCCGGCGGCTGGTCGAAAGCCGCGCCCGCGTCGGCAACCTCTACGTCAACCGCAACCAGATCGGCGCGGTCGTCGGCAGCCAGCCGTTCGGCGGCGAGGGCCTTTCGGGCACCGGCCCCAAGGCCGGCGGCCCCCACTACGTCATCCGCTTCGCCACCGAACGCGTAACCACCATCGACACCACCGCCGCTGGCGGCAACGCCAGCCTGCTGGCCGGGGGATGATCGACGGGGGAAGTCGATAGTGGGCCAGTTTCAATTCTCGTTTGTCATTGCGAGGACCCCGGCCTTGAGCCGGGCTCGCGATGACGAGGGGATGGAATTGAAACCGACCCACTACCGGGAAGTCGGATAGCTCGTGCAGTTTCGTAGTTTGTGGCTACATATAGCGATATAAAGAGGTCCCAGATGTCCAAAACCGACGAAATGATCGAACGCGCAAAGCGCATCCCCCAATCGGCGGCCGATCTTGAACGGCAACGCCGGAGCTTTGCCTATGGCAATGCCAAGACAGAAAACGACAGGGTGACCAGGGCCATGGTGGACAGGGCGGCCGAAAAGCATCCCAGGAATGGCTGATCGCGAAACCCGGTCGGCTTCCGCGCACGTTGTCGAAGACGCCGACGAAAGGGCAGCCCTGGAGGCGGAGAACGCGCTTCTTCAGTTCGATGAGGTCCTGGACCTTATCGATCTCGCGGTGCGGGATGGCCGTCCTTTCAGATTAAAGCCCTCGACGATCGTAGGCCTGCATCGAACCGCCATGAACGGTGTGCACCCGCAAGCCGGTACGTTCCGAAATGCGCCGGTCGAAATTGGCGGCAGCAAGCACAATCCGCCGCACGAAAGCCTGGTAGCTTCAAAGACGGAAGACCTTTGCGAATGGGTCATGCGTCATTGGGAAGAGAAGTCCGCGATCGAGCTGTGCGCGTACATCATGTGGCGCCTCAACTGGATTCACCCCTTTGCGGACGGCAACGGGCGCACCACTCGCGCGGTGGCGTATCTTGTGCTCTGCGTGCGCTCGGGCGCGCGGCTACCCGGCTCTCCGACAATTCCGGAGCAGATTGCATCCGACAAGGCGCCTTACTACGAAGCGCTGGAAGCGCTGGACGGGGCAGCAGATGGCGAGGATACCGATGTTGGGGCGATGATCGCGTTGCTGGAACGCTATCTTCAGAAGCAATTGCAAGCAGTCCTGGATGCTGCCACTCAATCTGGCCAGGCAAGCGAAACAACGCGAAAATTCCACTGATGACGATTCTCAGCGACCGCTGGATACGCAGCGAAGCCCGCCGTTCGGGCATGATCGAACCGTTCGTGGAGGCGCAGCGGCGCGAAGGGTGCATTTCCTACGGCCTGTCCTCCTACGGCTACGACGCGCGCGTGGCGGACGAATTCAAGATCTTCACCAATGTCGACAACGCCATCGTCGACCCGAAGGACTTCGCCTCCAACAGCTTCGTCGATCGCAAGACCGACGTCTGCGTGATCCCGCCCAACAGCTTCGTCCTTGCCCGCACGGTCGAATATTTCCGCATCCCGCGCGACGTGCTGGTGATCTGCCTCGGCAAGAGCACGTATGCGCGCTGCGGCATCATCGTGAACGTCACCCCGCTGGAGCCGGAATGGGAAGGCCACGTGACGCTGGAATTCTCCAACACCACCCCGCTCCCGGCCCGGATCTACGCCAACGAAGGCGCGTGCCAGTTCCTGTTCCTGCAAGGGAACGAACCGTGCGAGACGAGCTATGCCGACCGCGCGGGCAAATACATGGGCCAGCAGGGCGTGACTCTGCCCAGGCTGTAACCGGCGGGAGAAACGGGTGACCGACGCAATCGCCGCGCTGACCGCGCGTATCGAGGAACTGGAAAAACGCGCGCGGGCGACGGAGGATTACCGCGATCTCGTGAACCTCCAGGGCGCCTACGGCTACTACGTGGACAAGGGCCTGTGGGACAAGGCGGCGGACCTCTTCGCCGAAAACGGCACGCTCGAGATCGCCGGGCGCGGGGTCTATGTCGGGCGCGAACGGGTGCGCGCCTACCTCAACCACCTCCCGCCCTACGGCCGCGGCACGCTTTACAACCACATGCAGCTCCAGCCGGTGCTGCATGTGGACAGCGAAGCCGGTACGGCGAAGGGCCGCTGGCGCACGCTGATGATGGTCGGGCGGCTGGGCCACGAGGGACGCTGGGGCGAAGCGACTTACGAGAACGGCTATGTGCGAGAGAATGGCCGCTGGCGCATCGCCAGCCTCCACGGCGTGGTCAACTTCTACGCCGAGTACGACGAAGGCTGGCATCGCGGAGGGGTAAAGCTGCTGCGCTCGATCGAGGGCCTTGCCCCGGATCGCCCGCCGAGCATCGACTACGAAGCCTATCCCGAACCCGTGATAGCCCCGTTCCACTACGACGAGGTATAACCGGCGTGGTCAAAAGCTCGCCTTGACGCTCAGCTTCGCGTTGCGTCCGGCCAGCGGCACGAACTCCTTGGTGAAGCTGGAGTGGCGGCGGCCTTCCACGTCGAACAGGTTGTCCACCCCGGCGATGACGGTCACGTTGTTCGCCCCTTCCAGCGGATGCCAGGCGAGCGACAGGTTGACGAACGTGAAGCCGTCGGTCGGTGTTTCCAGCGCGGCGGTGCGCCCCTGCTTGTCGAACCATTGCACTTCGGCCCGCGCGTCGAAGTGGCCGAACTGCCCTTCGAGCGCGCCGAGCAGGCTCAGCGGCGGGATGCGCGGGACCGGCGAGCCGTCCGCCAGCGTCGCCCGGACATAATCGCCGCGCAGGTCCGCGAGCAGCCGGAAGCCGTCGTCCTCGTAGACCGGGACGCTCACTTCGCCCTCGATCCCGAACTGGTCCGCATCCTGTTGCAGGAAGCGGTAAACCGGCATCCCGTCTTCCTCGGCGCCGGTCTCGGACAGAAAGATGAACCCGTCGAACCAGTTGCGATAGACGCTGGCGGAAATGCGCGCCTCGCCGATCGAACCGCGCAGGTAGCCTTCGACGCCCCACGACCCTTCCTTCCCCAGCGCCAGGTTGCCGATCTCGTACTGCTGGGTGGCGATATGCGGCCCGTCGGCGAGCAGTTCCTGCGCCGAAGGAGCGCGCTCGGCGCGCGACAGGTTCACACCTGCGCGGAATTCCTCCAGCAGGCCGTAAGACAGGCCGACCGCGCCGGACACGGTATCGAAAGAGCGCTTCGCCCCCGCCGCCGAATCGACGGTCGTGTGCTCGTAGCGCCCGCCCGCTTCCAGCTCGAACGGATCGAAATCGAACTCCTGCACCGTGAACAGCGCCAGGCTGTCGGTCTTGTTCGACGGCACGAAGGCTTCCTCTCCGGTCGCCGCGAAATCGACGTGCGAGAACTGCCCGCCGATCGAGCCGCCCCAGCCGTTTCTGCGCGCCTGCACCAGTTCCACCCGTCCCTCGATGCCCTCGACATCGAACACGGTGCCGATCTCGTCGCCTTCGAATTCGGTATGGGTGTAATTGCTGTAGCCCCAGCGGGTCTGCGCGCGCTGGAAGAACCCGCCAAGCTCCACTTCGCCCCGCAAGTCCACCCGGTGACGCTTCATGCCGATCGAGACCGGGCCTTCGTGCGCGTGGTCGTCCTCATGATCGTGATCGTGGTCCTCATCCTCCTCGTGATCGTGGTCATGATCCTCGTCGGCATGGACATGGCCCACTCCGGGCAGCCCTGGAATGCCGTAGCGGGTGTCGTAGTAGTCGTAGGACACGCCGAGATTGACCTTGTCGGTCACGAACGCGATGCCGGCGCCGAGCGAGTAGGTTTCGGTCCAGCTATCGGGCAGTTCGTCCCTCGCTTCGGCCCCCTCGCGGAACTCCTCCGCTTCCTCCAGGTGGCCTTCATCCTCTTCCTCGGCGGCATGCTCCAGCAGCTCGGCGCGCAGCGCGGGCGTGGCGACGTAGCCGGAGATCGAGAGGTTGTCGGTGTTGCGATAGGACCCGTCGACGTGGAAGGCGAAATTTGCGCCGAGCGGCACATCGAGCGACAACCCGCCCTCGCGCCGGTTCGCGGCCGTGTCGCCGCTGACGATGGCGTCGATATGGATCGGTTCGTCCGGCACGCGCGGCGGAATGCGCTTGGTCACCACGTTGACCGCGCCGCCGATGGCCGAGCTGCCATAGAGCAGCACCGCCGGCCCCCGCAGCACCTCGATCCGCTCGGCGATCAGCGGATCGACCGTCACCGCATGGTCGTCGGACGTGCTCGACGCGTCGATCGCGCCCACGCCGTCGGTCAGCACCCGCACCCGCTCGCCGCCGAAGCCGCGCAGCACGGGCCGCGAAACGCCCGGCGCGAAGCCCGAAGCGGAAACGCCGGGCAGCTTGTCCAGCACGTCGCCGAGCTGCCCGTCGAGATTGCGCTGCAACTCGGTGCCCGAGAGGACCGATGTCCCCGCCAGCACGTCCAGCCGGTTGAGCCCGGCGGCGGTGACCACGATCGGCGTGTGAAAGTCGTCTCCGGTCGGCTCGACGCGCTCCTCCCGCGCCGGAGCTGGGGCGGCATCGTCGGCAGATTGCGCCAGCGCCGGTGTGGCGGCGAGCGAAACGGAAAGGAGCAGCGATGCCCGCAAGGTGTGCATGAAAGGTTCGTCTTGTTGCTGACCGGGGAACTTGTGTGACAATATAACATAAAACCTGCTTGTCGAAGCAAGCGCTTTCTCGCCTCGCAACGTACTTCGGTTGGAAAGTGGCGTCAGCCCGCAGCGGCGAGCAGTCGCTTGCGCGCTTCTTCCTCGCCGATCAGCGGCAGCAGCGCGTGCATGTCCGGCCCGTGGTCACGGCCGGTGAGCGCCTGCCGCAGCGGCAGGAACAGCGCCTTGCCCTTGCGCCCGGTCGCCGCCTTCAGCGCGCCGGTGAGCGCGCTCCACGGATCGTCGCCCCAGGCCTGCACGCGCGCCGCCTCGCCGAGATAGGCCCGCGTCTCGTCATCGAACTGCGGCGGCGCGACGGGGCCGGTGACGACACGCCACCAGTCGGCGGCATCGGCCACGCGCTCGAGGTTCGGCCGGATGGCTTCCCATCCCCGCGCGTCCATTCCTTCGGGCAACCGTTCGGCCACTTGCGCATAAGCCATCTGGTGGACGATGGCGGCGTTGAGTCGCGCCAGCTCGGCTTCGTCGAACTTCGCCGGCGCACGCCCGAACGCGCCGAGGTCGAACGTCTCCACCAGCACGTCCCGGTCGGCGATCGGCTCGACCGGCTGCGAAGTGCCGAGCCGCGCCAGCAGCGCCGCCAGCGCCTCGGGCTCGATGCCCTGCTCCCGAAAAGCCTCGATCCCGAGCGAGCCGAGCCGCTTCGACAGCTTGCCTTCGACGCCCACCAGCAGCGCCTCGTGCGCGAAGCGCGGCGGTTCCGCGCCGAGAGCGGTGAACATCTGAATCTGCGTCGCGGTGTTGGACACGTGATCCTCGCCGCGCAGCACGTCGGTCACGCCCATGTCGATGTCGTCCACTGCGCTCGGCAGCATGTAGAGCCACGAACGGTCCGCGCGCAGCACGACCGGATCGCTCAGTTGCGCGGGATCGAAATGCTGCGGGCCGCGAATCCCGTCGAGCCATTCGATCGGCTCGGCGTGATCGAGCTTGAAACGCCAGTGCGGCATGTCGCCCGCAAGGAGTTTCTCGTTTTTCTCCGCTTCCGTGAGCTGAAGAGCCGCCCGGTCGTAGATCGGCGGCAACCCGCGCCCAAGTTGCACCTTGCGCTTCAGGTCGAGCTCCTGCGGAGTCTCCCAGCAGGGATAGAGCCGGCCTGCATCGACGAGCCGGTCCGCGGCGGCCTTATAGAGCGCCAGCCGCGCCGACTGCCGCTCCTCCCCGTCCGGCTCCAGCCCCAGCCAGGCCAGGTCCGCCCGGAGCGCCTCTACGAACCGTTCTTCGCTGCGCGCGGCATCGGTATCGTCGATCCGCAACAGGAACCGCCCGCCGCTTTTCCGCGCCAGCAGCCAGTTATGCAGCGCCGTGCGGATATTGCCGACATGCAGCCGCCCGGTGGGCGAGGGGGCAAAGCGGGTAACGACAGTCATGCCGCCCCCATAGGCGATTTCGCGGCTCGCGAAAGCGCGCGATCCGGACTCGAAGCTACTTCTGCCGTGTCGCGGTGAAGCTCTCGCCGCCCTGGCCGGCCACGTCGCGCGAGAACTCGATCTCATCGGCCGAGACGATCTGCCCGGTGTAGGTGATCGCCAGCGCCTGCCCCTGATAATCGAGGTTTTCGACGAACGTGACCTTGTCGCCGTCGACACTGCCCTTGAGGTCGCCCTCGCCGACGTTCGACTTGGCGTGCCCGGTGAGCGTCTCGCCTTCGAGCTTGAAGTCGTAGGTATAGGTCTGCTCGCCCACCTGACTGTCGAACGTGGTGGTCCAGGTGCCGCTGATGTCGGCGGAAGGCGCTGCGGCAAGGGCCATGGCGGGAGCAACGATGCTGGCGATGGCGAACAGGCTTGCGATCGGTTTCATGGACTGGTCTCCCCTCGTATCTGGCGCGCAGGTTAGCGCAAAATGCCCGATTCGCCAGTCGCTGGGCGAACCGGCCTATTGGCTGAACAAGGTCACCGAACGCCCGCCGCCGCTCAGCTCGATACCGTTCGAGGGCGTGCGGCGGACCACGTCGGCTGCCTCGACCGCCTGCTGCAACGCCTGTTCCTGGGGCAGGAACGCGCGCCGGCAGCTCGCCACCGGCGCCTGCTCGGTCACCAGCAACTGGTTCTCGAAGCGATAGGTCCAGGCAAAACGGATGCAGTCCGACTGGATGTCGATCCGCTCGTCCGTGATCGCGGCGCTGATCCCGTGCGGCAGGTTCACGTCCGCCCCGTCGATCCCGGCCACGCGGTACTCGCCCGCCAGCGCTTCGGCCGAGGAGACGATCGACGTGGTTTCGGCCGTGGTGTCGGGCGCTTCGGGCGCTTCCCGAGGTCCTTCGGCCGCGGGCTGGCAGGCGGCCAGCGCGCACAGCGATAGCGAGACGAACGCGGCGCGAAACATTGGCTTACGATACAGCAGTGCCGCCCGCGCTCAAAGAAAAAGCCCCGCCGGATCGCTCCGGCGGGGCCTTTTCAAGTCGGATCGAACGATCACTCCTCTTCGGGAGCGCCCTCTTCCGTGGTCGCCTCGGGCGCTTCGATCGTTTCCTCGGCCTGGTTCAGGTACTCGCCCGCGTCCGCATCGGCGCCGTGGGTTTCGCCCTCGACGCGCGCCAGCGGATCGTTGCCGATCGCCGCTTCCGGCCCCTGCGCCAGCTCCGCCGCATGCTCCTCGGCCGCGGTATTGGCCATGACGAGGGCTTCCTGCGCCTTCTTCCACTGCGCCCGGATCGCGGCGTCGCGGCTGGTGGCGGTGACGCGCATCCGGTTCATGCCCGCGCCGGTGCCGGCGGGGATCAGGCGGCCGACGATCACGTTCTCCTTCAGCCCGATCAGCGTGTCCTTCTTCCCTTCGACCGCCGCCTGCGTCAGCACGCGGGTGGTCTCCTGGAACGAAGCGGCCGAAATGAACGAGCGGGTCTGGAGCGAAGCCTTGGTGATGCCGAGCAGGATCGGGTTGCCCGAGGCCGGCTGCTGGCCCTTGGTCAACCTGGCGTTGATCTCGTTCATCTCCTCGTAGTCGACCTGTTCGCCCGGCAGCAGCGTGGTGTCGCCGCCGTCGGTGATCTCGACCTTTTGCAGCATCTGGCGAACGATCACCTCGATGTGCTTGTCGTTGATCTTCACGCCCTGGAGTCGATAGACTTCCTGGATCTCGTTCACGAGGTACTCGGCGAGCGCCTCGATCCCCAGCACTTCCAGGATGTCGTGCGGGTTCGGCGAACCGGAGATGAGCGTGTCGCCCTTCTTGACGTGGTCGCCTTCCTGGACGTCGATCACCTTGGTCTTGGGGATCAGGTATTCCACCGGATCGCCCTCTTCCGGAACGATCGCGATCTTGCGCTTGGCCTTGTAGTCGCGGACGAACTCGATCCGGCCGCTGATCTTGGCGATGATCGCGTTGTCCTTCGGCATGCGCGCCTCGAACAGCTCCGCCACCCGCGGCAGACCGCCGGTGATGTCGCGGGTCTTGGCCGCTTCGCGCGAAGCGCGGGCGAGGATGTCGCCGGCCTCGACCTGCTGGCCGTCCTCGACCGACAGCGCGGTGCCCGGAGCGAGCATGTAGCGCGCCGCCTCGGTCTCCTCGCCCTTCTTGCCCGAGGATTCGCCGAGCAGCGTCAGGCGCGGACGAAGGTCTTCCTTCTTCGACCGGCCGGTGGCGCGATACTCGGTGACCACGCGCTGGGCGATGCCGGTGGCCTCGTCCACGCGCTCTTCCATCGTCTTGCCTTCGGCCAGGTCCTGGTAACGGACCACGCCCGATTGCTCGGTGATGATCGGCAGGGTGAACGGGTCCCATTCGGCGAGCCGCTGGCCTTCCTTCACCTCCGCGCCGTCCTCGAACATCAGCACGGTGCCGTAGGGCACGCGATGGATCGCGCGCTCGCGGCCTTCGGCGTCGATCACCGCCAGCTCGCCGTTGCGGGCGAGCGACAGGCGGCGGCCGCGCTTGTCGGTGATCGTCGGCATGTCGCGGTACTGCACCGTGCCGTCGGAGATCGATTCGAGGTGGCTGGTCTCGTTGACCTGGGCTGCGCCGCCGATGTGGAAGGTCCGCATCGTCAGCTGGGTGCCCGGCTCGCCGATCGACTGCGCCGCGATGACGCCGACGGCCTCGCCGATGTTGACCGGCGTGCCGCGCGCGAGATCGCGCCCGTAGCACTTGGCGCAGACGCCCTGTTCGGCCTCGCAGACCAGCGGGCTGCGAATCTTGGCCGACTGGACCTCGGCTTCCTCGATCGCCTTGACCATCGGTTCGTCGAGCAGCGTGCCGGCCTTGACGATGACCTCGCCGGTCTTGGCGTTGACGAGGTCTTCCGCTGTGGTGCGGCCGAGGATGCGCTCGCCGAGCGAGGCGATGACCGAGCCGCCCTGGATGATCGCGCGCATCTCGAGCGCGCGCTCGGTGCCGCAATCCTCCTCGATCACCACGCAGTCCTGCGACACGTCGACCAGGCGGCGGGTCAGGTAGCCCGAGTTCGCCGTCTTGAGCGCCGTGTCGGCCAGGCCCTTGCGGGCGCCGTGGGTCGAGTTGAAGTACTCGAGAACGGTCAGGCCTTCCTTGAAGTTCGAGATGATCGGCGTCTCGATGATCTCGCCCGACGGCTTGGCCATCAGGCCGCGCATGCCGGCGAGCTGCTTCATCTGCGCCGGCGAACCGCGGGCGCCCGAGTGGCTCATCATGTAGATCGAGTTGATCGGCTTCTGCCGGCCGTCGTCATCCTTCGGCGCCGCGCGGATTTCGTCCATCATGGCGTTCGCCACCTGGTCGCCGCAGCGGCTCCAAGCGTCGATCACCTTGTTGTACTTTTCCTGCTGGGTGATGAAGCCGTCCTGGTACTGCTGCTCGTAGTCGGCGACCAGCGCCTTGGTCTGCTCGACCAGCTCGGCCTTGCTGTCCGGGATGATCATGTCGTCCTTGCCGAACGAGATGCCGGCCTTGAACGCGTGACGGAAGCCGAGCGCCATGATCGCGTCGGCGAACAGCACCGTGTCCTTCTGCCCGGTGTGGCGATAGACGGTGTCGATGACCTCGCCGATCTCCTTCTTGGTGAGGAGCTTGTTGACGGTCTCGAACGGCACCGTGTGGCTCTTGGGCAGGCACTCGCCGATCAGCATGCGGCCCGGCGTGGTATCGACGCGGAGCATGAACTCGGCGCCCTTCTCGTCGGTCTGCGGAACGCGCGTGGTGATCTTCGAGTGCAGCGTCACCGCGCCCACATGCAGCGCCTGGTGAACCTCGTTGATGTCGGCCAGGACCTTGCCCTCGCCGGGTTCGCCCTCGCGGTCCATCGACAGGTAGTAGAGACCCAGCACCATGTCCTGCGACGGCACGATGATTGGCTTGCCGTTGGCGGGCGAGAGGATGTTGTTGGTCGACATCATCAGCACGCGCGCTTCGAGCTGGGCCTCGAGGCTCAGCGGGACGTGCACGGCCATCTGGTCGCCGTCGAAGTCGGCGTTGAACGCGGCGCAGACCAGCGGGTGAAGCTGGATCGCCTTGCCCTCGATCAGCACCGGCTCGAACGCCTGGATGCCGAGGCGGTGGAGCGTCGGCGCGCGGTTGAGCAGCA